>CAZJZD010000035.1:0-42893 GCA_964550405.1 uncultured Hydrogenophaga sp.
CCGCTGCTGATGGTGATCGCCATGGTGGGCCTGACCGACGTGATCTTCGCGGTCGATTCGATCCCGGCCATCTTCGCCATCACCAAGGACCCGTTCATCGTGCTGACCAGCAACGTGTTCGCCATCCTGGGCCTGCGCGCCATGTTCTTCCTGCTGCAGGCCGCGGCCAGCCGCTTCCACCTGCTCAACTACGGGCTGGCCGTCATCCTGGTCTTCATCGGCACCAAGATGATGCTGATCGACATCTTCAAGATCCCGGTGGCGGTGTCGCTGGGGGTGGTGATGGGTATCCTGGTCATCACCATGGTGTGGAGCGCCAAGACCGCGCCCAACACCTGATCAGGTTCGACGCCGGTCCGTCGGGTCCAGCGTTTCGATCTCCTGCTGCAGCGTCTGCACCAGCTGGGCGTAGACCTGCAGCTTCTGGCCACTTTCGCGCAGGCGCTCGGCCAGGCGGCTGGCCACGGCGGTCATCAGCTTGGCGCCGGTGGCCGGCTGTTCGGCGATCAGGGCCTGCAGCGCCGGCCGGGTCAGCACGGCGCAGCGCACGGCGGTGCTGGCGGTGCAGCTGGCCGAGCGGGCTTCGCCATCGACCAGGGCCATCTCGCCGATCAGGCTGCCCGGTCCCAGCACGCCCAGCGTGACCGGTGTCCTGCGGTTGGGCTGGAATTTCTCCACCGTGATCTCGCCGTCCAGCACCAGCACCATGAAGCCGTTGTCGTCCGCCTCACCCTGGCGGATGACGGTGGTGCCGGGCTCCAGACGCCTGGGCTGCATGAAGCCGACCACGGCCAGGGCTTCGGCTTCGCTCAGCTGCATCAGGGCGGTCGGGGCCCGCAGCAGTTCGGCGGCGCGGTGCGCGGCCGATGAGGCTTCCACCACCGCCTGGCGGTCGGCGGGTGGCCGCGCCTCCGGCAGCTCGTCCAGACCGGATTTCCCGAACAACTTCCCGAACAGTGTCATGCGACGATTGTGCGTCGGCTCCGCGGGTGCGGTTGTGAACGATTGCACCGATGCGCGGGCTTCAGGGCAGCGGAATCCACTCGTTGTGGTCGTCCGGCGGCAGCGCAAAGCGGCCGGCGGCCCAGTCGGCCTTGGCCTGTTCGATGCGCTCTTTGCGCGAAGACACGAAGTTCCAGAAGATGTGGCGCTCGCCCAGCGGCTGGCCGCCGAAGACCATGAGCGTGGCCCCGTCGGCCCCCGCCGTCACTGCATCGCCGTCGCCGGTGAACACCAGCAACTGGCCGGGTTCGGCCGTGGCGTCGCCATGGGAGACGGCGCCGCGCGCCACATAAACCGCCTGCTCGGCGTGGCCTGTGGGCAGGGCCAGGGTGGCGCCGTTCTGCAACCGTGCGTGCAGGGCGAACAGCGGCGAATGCGTGCGAACCGGGGTGGTGAGGCCGTAGGCGCTGCCGGCGAACAGGCGCCACCAGACGCCGTCCGCCTCGCGCTCGGGCATCAAGGCCTGCGGGTAGTGGGTGAAGGCGGGGTCGCATTCTTCGTCCGCCTCGGGCAGGGCGACCCAGAACTGCATCAGCTCCAGACCGCCGCCGGCGAACGAGTCGGGGTGGGTGAAGCGTTCGGAATGGCTGATGCCGCGGCCGGCGGTCATCCAGTTCACGTCGCCGGGCTTGATGTCCTGCCGGATGCCCAGGCTGTCGCGATGCGTGATCTGGCCGCTGAGCAGGTAGCTCACGGTCGACAGGCCGATGTGCGGGTGCGGCCGCACGTCGGCGGCGCGCACATGTTCGGGTGCCAACGTCACCGGGCCGGCGTGGTCGAGGAACACAAAGGGCCCGACGTGGCGGCGCTTCGCATAGGGCAGCACGCGCCGCACGGTCAGCCCGTTGCCCAGGTCGCCGTGGCGCGCGGTGATCAGCATGTCAAACATGTCAGAGTCGTCCCATGCGGCCGGACTGGAAGTCGATGAAGGCCTGCTGGATCTCCTGCGGCGTGTTCATCACGAAGGGCCCGTAACCGACAACGGGCTCGTCGATCGGTTCGCCGCAGAGCCACAGCAGGGTGGTGTCGGCCAGCGCGGTCAGCTGCACGCCTTCGCCGTCGCGGGTGTAGACGATCATTTCCGCGTCGCCGGCTTCCTGACCGTCGGCCGTCTTGACCCGCCCCTGGTAGACCAGTGGAACCGTGGTGTGGCCCTCAGGCGCCGGTAGGGTCACCGTGTGGCCGGCCTTGAGCTGCACGTCCCAGACCTGCATGGGCGTGAAGGTCTTGGCGGGGCCGGTGGTGCCGTCGAACGTGCCCGCAATGGGACGCACCGTGCCGGCTTCGGCGCCGTGCACGCCGCGCAGCGGCAGCGTCGGGATCTGCGCCGCGGCGATGCCCTGGTAGCCCGGCGGCGCCATCTTGTCGCGCGCCGGCAGGTTCACCCACAGCTGCACCATGCGGAACGGGCCGCCGCTGCGGGCGTAGGCCTCGCTGTGGAACTCCTCGTGCACGATGCCCGCGGCCGCGGTCATCCACTGCACCTCGCCGGGGCCGATGGTGCCGCCGCCGCCGGACGAGTCGCGGTGCGTGACCTCGCCGTCGTAGACGATGGTCACGGTCTCGAAGCCGCGGTGCGGGTGCGCGCCAACGCCGCGGCGTTTCGTGGTGGGCTCGAAGACCACCGGGCCGCCGTAGTCGAGCATGAGGAAGGGCGAGAACGCGGCGGGGTCGTCGTTGTACGAGAACAGGGTACGGACGGGAAAACCGTCGCCGACCCAGTGGCCTTGCGTGTTGCGCTGGATGAATTGCACGGACTTCATCGTGAGAGTCTCCTTCTGAAGGTGCATTCTCTGCCGGGACCGCGTTCTGCACGACCGTCAGGGACAATCCGGGCCATGCGCATTCAAGACCTGCGCGAGCGGCTGCAATCGCTCGGCGCTCTGCCCAAACACCAGCACCGCGTGCTCCGCCTGTGGAGCAACGCCCTGCCGCAGACGGCCGGCAAGCGGCAGATCGAGCATTTCCTGCCCGCCACGCTGCGCGCCGCGCTGCCCGCGCTGGAAGCCGAGCTGGCGGGCCTGGCGACGCTCGCATCGGCCCACCCCGGCGACGACGGTTCCGAACGCCTGTTGGTCAAACTGGGCGACGGGCAGCTGGTGGAAAGCGTGCTGCTGCTGCCCGACCGCACGCCCGGCCTGTGCGTGTCCACCCAGGTCGGCTGCGCGGTGGGCTGCCGCTTCTGCATGACCGGCACCACGGGGCTGATCCGCCAGCTCGGCAGCGCCGAGATCGTGGCGCAGGTGGCGCTGGCGCGCATGCGCCGGCCGGTGAAGAAGGTGGTGTTCATGGGCATGGGCGAGCCGGCGCACAACCTGGACAACGTCATGGAGGCCATCGAGCTGCTGGGCACGGCCGGCAACATCGGCCACAAGAACCTGGTGTTCTCCACCGTCGGCGACCCGCGCGTGTTCGAGGAACTGCCGCGCGGCGCGGTCAAGCCGGCGCTGGCCCTGTCGCTGCACACCACCCGCGCCGACCTGCGGCGCGAGCTGCTGCCGCGCGCGCCGCTGCTCACGCCCGAAGAACTGGTGGACGCCGGCGAGGCCTACGCCCGCGCCACCGGCTACCCGATCCAGTACCAGTGGACGCTGCTGGATGGCATCAACGACAGCGACGACGAGATCGAGGGCCTCGTGCGGCTGCTGACCGGCAAGTACGCCATCCTCAACCTGATTCCCTACAACACCACCGAAGGCATGCCCTTCCAGCGCCCGAGCTGGGAAAAGGCGGCCGACATGGCACGTCGCCTGCACCGCCGCCACATCCTGACCAAGCTGCGCATGTCCGCCGGGCAGGACGTGGACGGCGGCTGCGGCCAGCTGCGCGCGCGGGCCGAGAAGCCGGTGCGCAAGGTGATCCCGGTCGTCGCGGACTAGGGCACGGTCCGGGCACATCCATTGCTAGGGGTGTTGCATGCACCTCGACCTGCCCGAACGTTTCCAGCGGCCGCCCGCGCTCGCGGCCCAGGCGTGGCGCGATCCGCTGGCCCTGCTGCTGGCCTCCACCGGGGAGGGCATCTACGGTGTGGACCTTGACGGCCGCTGTGTCTTCATCAACCCGGCCGGCGCCGAGATGATCGGCTACCAGCCCGAGCAGCTGATCGGGTTGAACATGCACGACATCACGCACCACACGCGGCCCGACGGCACGGCCTACCCGGAGCAGGCCTGCCCCATCTTCAACGCCTTCCGCCAGGGACTGCCCTGCCGCATCGACAGCGAGCTGTTCTGGCGGCGCGACGGCAGCAGCTTCCCGGTCGAGTATTCGAGCCACCCCATCCTGGACGGCGGCCAGGTGCGCGGTGCGGTGGTCACCTTCGTGGACATCACCGAACGCCGGCGCGCGGCCGACGCCCTGCAGCGCGCCAAGGAAGAACTGGAAGCGCGCGTGGCCGAGCGCACCCAGGCCTTGAGCACCGCCCTGCAGCAGGTGCGTGAACTGGCGGCGCGCGCCGAGGCCGTGCGCGAGGAAGAGCGCACCCGCATCGCGCGCGAGGTGCACGACGAGCTGGGCAGCCTGCTGGTGGCGCTCAAGATGGACGTCAACTGGATGGACAAGCGCCTGGCCGAGCAGGGCGCCCGCAGTCCGGACGCGGCCGAGGACATGCGCACCCGCATGCGCTGCAAGTGCCAGAACATGAGCCGGCTGATCGAGAACGCGGTGGACAACGTGGGCCGCATCATCACCGACCTGCGGCCCAGCATCCTGGACCACCAGGGCCTTTGGGCGGCGCTGGAATGGCAGGCGCAGGAGTTCGTGGCCTCGGCCGAGCTGGCGCTGGACTGGCGCATGGCGGTGGACGAAGCGCTGGAACTGCCCGAGCCGGTGGCCATGGCGGTGTTCCGCATCTTCCAGGAAATGCTCAGCAACGTGGGGCGCCACGCGCGCGCCAGCCAGCTGCGCATCGCCATCGGCACCGAGGGGGGGCTGCTCACGCTGGACGTGCAGGACGACGGCGTGGGCGCGCCGCCGCAGGCCTTCGAGGCGCGCGACGCCTGGGGCGTGATGGGCATGCGCGAACGGGCGCGCCACTTCGGCGGCGAGATCACCATCCACAGCCGCCCCGGTGAAGGCACCCGTACGCGCCTGAGCCTGGTGCTGCCAGCGGGAGAACCGTCGTGAGCGGCGTGGTCAGCGCCACGCTGCGCGTGCTCATCGGCGACGACCACCGCATCGTGCGCGAAGGGCTCAAACAGGTGCTGGCCGACGCGCCCGACGTGCAGGTGGTGGCCGAGGCGCAGACCGGGCTGGAGGTGCTGCAGCAGGTGGCGGACCTCAAGGGCCGCGACGGGCTCGACCTCGTGCTGCTGGACATCGCCCTGCCCGGCATGGACGGGCTGGACGTGCTGCAGACCCTCAAGCGCGAGCACCCGAAGCTGCCGGTGCTCATGCTCAGCACCTACCCGGAAAAGCAGTACGCGGTGCGCTGCATCAAGCTCGGTGCCAGTGGTTACCTCAACAAGAGCGCCGACCCAGACGACATGCTGGCCGCCGTGCGCAAGGTCGCTGCGGGTGGCGTCTTCCTCACGCCCACCACGGCCGAGGCGCTGGCCGCGGCCGTGGGCCAGCGCAGCGCGCAGGCCGGGCCCGAGGCGCTCTCGCACCGCGAGCACCAGGTCTACCGCCTGCTCACCCAGGGCCTGACCGTGAGCGAAATTGGTGCGCAGCTCGGACTGGCCCCCAACACGGTGAGCACCTACCGCGTGCGCATCCTGGAAAAGACCGGCACCAAGAACGATGTGGAGCTGGCGCTGTACGCCCAGCGGCACGCGCAGGGCCGTCCGGGCGCCTGAAAACGCCGCATCGCGGCCGCATTTGTAGGGCCAGCCCTACAGGGCATCGTCAGGGCTTGCGCGAAATGATGTGCGGTCCGTCCATCAGAACGCTGCTGGCCCGCGGCTTGCAGAGACAGCGCATCTTCCACTCCCGAGGTGCCTGCCATGTCCGAGTTCTTCGACCCCTACAACGCCGATCGTCCGCTGATGATGAAGTGCAGCTGCGGGCGCGACCACACGCTGGCCGACCACCACGCCGAGGTGGTGGCCGACGAAGCCGCACGCGAGCTGCGCGCGCGCAGTGAAACCGCCGAGTTCGAGGCGTACAGCAACGAGTTCATCGAAGCCTCGCTGGTCAAGGCGATCTTTCCCCATGACGAAGAGCGCCGCCACTTCCTGCGCGCCGTGGGCAAGGGCACGGCCATGGCCGCCATCGCCAGCGTGCTGCCGGTGGCCAGCCTGCAGGCCATGGCACAGGAGAAAGGTCCGCTGGAAAAGACCGACCTGAAGATCGGCTTCATTCCCATCACCTGCGCCACGCCGCTGATCATGGCCCACCCGCTGGGCTTCTACAGCAAGCAGGGCCTGAACGTGTCGGTCACCAAGACGGCGGGCTGGGCCCTGGTGCGCGACAAGATGATCAACAAGGAGTACGACGCCTCGCACTTCCTCTCGCCCATGCCGCTGGCCATCAGCATGGGGCTGGGCAGCAGCGCCACGCCCATGAACGTGGCCACCATCCAGAACATCAACGGCCAGGCCATCACCCTGGCGCTCAAGCACAAGGACAACCGCGACCCGAAGACCTGGAAGGGCTTCAAGTTCGGCATCCCGTTCGACTACTCGATCCACAACTTCCTGCTGCGCTACTACCTGGCCGAAAACGGCCTGAACCCCGACACCGACGTGCAGCTGCGCGTGATCCCGCCGGCCGAGATGGTGGCCAACCTGCGCGCCGGCAACATCGACGGCTTCCTCGGCCCCGATCCCTTCAACCAGCGCGCGGTGTTCGACGAGGTCGGCTTCATCCACCTGCTGACCAAGGACCTCTGGAACGGTCACCCCTGCTGTGCCTTCGGCACCAGCACCGAGTTCATCCAGAAGAACCCCAACACCTTCGCGGCGCTGTACCGCGCGGTGCTCACCTCGGCCGCCATGGCGCGTCAGCCCAAGAACCGCGAACTCATCGCCAAGGTGATTGCACCCGCCCAGTACCTGAACCAGCCCGAAGCGGTGCTGATGCAGGTGCTCACCGGCAAGTTCGCCGACGGCCTGGGCAAGGTGCAGAACGTGCCCGACCGCGCCGATTTCGACCCCATGCCCTGGCAGAGCATGGCGGTGTGGATGCTCACGCAGATGAAGCGCTGGGGCTACATCAAGGGCGACGTGAACTACAAGCAGATTGCCGAGAAGGTGTTCCTGATCACCGACGCGCGCAAGCACATGAAAGACCTGGGCATGCCCTTCACCGCCGGTCCGACCTACGCCAAGCACACCATCATGGGCAAGGAGTTCGACCCGGCCAAGCCGGACGCCTACCTCAAGAGCTTTGCCATCAGCAAGGCGACCTGACCATGAAGACCGTCAGCCTCAACCTGCGCGCGGCGGTGGTCTCGCTGCTGCTGTTCGTGTGCTTCGTGGGCGCGTGGCAGCTGGCGACCACCGGCCCGTCGGTCGGCGGTTCGTCGGCCGGCATGACGGCCGAGGAGATCGAGTACGCCAAGATGATGGGCAAGGACCCGGGGGCCGAAAAAAGCAGTGGCTTCCCGCCGCCCATCGAGGTGGCCAAGGCCAGTTGGTCGCACCTGTCCGACCCGTTCTACGACAAGGGTCCGAACGACAAGGGCATTGGTATCCAGCTGGCGCATTCGCTGGCACGGGTGGGCCTGGGCTTCGTGCTGGCCATGGCGGTGGCACTGCCGCTGGGCTTTGCCATCGGCATGTCGCCGCTGATGCAGAAAGCCTTCAATCCTTTCGTGCAGGTCTTGAAGCCCATCAGTCCGCTGGCCTGGATGCCGCTGGCGCTCTACACCCTCAAGGACTCGGACGTCAGCGGCATCTTCGTGATCTTCATCTGCTCGATCTGGCCGATGCTGATCAACACCGCTTTCGGCGTGGCGAGCGTCAAGCGCGACTGGCTCAACGTCGCGGCCACGCTGGAGGTGAACCCGATCCGCAAGGCGTTCCAGGTCATCCTGCCCGCCGCTGCGCCCACCATCCTGACCGGCATGCGCATCAGCATGGGCATTGCCTGGCTGGTCATCGTCGCGGCCGAGATGCTGGTGGGCGGCACCGGGGTGGGCTACTTCGTGTGGAACGAGTGGAACAACCTCTCGCTGACCAACGTGATCTTTGCCGTGCTGCTGATTGGTGTGGTCGGCATGTTGCTGGACCTGATGTTTGCGCAACTGCAGAAGGCGGTGACCTATGTGGAGTGATTCCAGCGTGCGCCAGACCACGGCCCTCGCGGTTCCCGTGGCCGTCCCAACCCAAAAGGCACCCCCGATGTCCGCATTCCTCCAGGTCGAACAGCTTTCCAAGGCCTACCACCCGGCCAAGCCGGTGTTCGCCGACGTCTCCTTCGATATCGCGCAGGGCGAGTTCGTCTGCATCATCGGCCACAGCGGCTGCGGCAAGACCACCATCCTGAACGTACTGGCCGGGCTCGACACCGCCAGCGGCGGCAACGTGTTCATGGACGGCCGCGAGATCGCCGGCCCCAGCCTGGAGCGCGGTGTGGTGTTCCAGAGCCACGCCCTCATGCCCTGGCTGACGGTGCGGCAGAACATCGCCTTTGCCGTGAAGTCGCGCTGGCCCGAGTGGAAGACGCCGCAGATCAATGTGCACGTCGAGAAATTCGTCGCCCTGGTGGGGCTCGCCCACGCCATCGACAAGAAGCCCAGCCAGCTCTCGGGCGGCATGAAGCAGCGCGTGGGCATTGCGCGCGCGTTCGCCATCCAGCCCAAGATGCTGCTGCTCGACGAGCCCTTCGGCGCGCTGGACGCACTCACGCGCGGCACCATCCAGGACGAGCTGATGGGCATCGTGCGCGAGACCCAGCAGACCGTCTTCATGATCACGCACGACGTGGACGAAGCCATCCTGCTGGCCGACCGCATCCTGCTCATGACCAACGGCCAGGAAACCGAACAGGGCTACAAGCCCGGCGGCATGGCCGAGGTGGTGGTCAACCCCCTGCCGCGCAGCCGCACCCGCACGCAGCTGCACCACCTGGACGGGTACTACGACCTGCGCAACCACATCGTGGATTTCCTCGTTTCCCGAGCGAAGGCCCACTGACGTTTTTCCGTTTTCATCTTCAACACCCGCAACGAGGCAACACCATGACCCGACTCGCCGTCACCGAAAAAATCATCTCCACCAAAGTCAGCAAAGGCCTGAGCTGGGCCGATGTGGCCAAGAAGGTGGGCCAGTCCAAGGAATGGACCACGGCCCTGTGCCTGGGCCAGATGACGGCCACCCCCGCCCAGGCCAAGGTGCTGGGCAAGATCTTCGGCCTGACCGCCGAGGAACAGAAGTGGCTCATGGTCGTTCCCTACAAGGGCTCGCTGCCCACCAGCGTGCCGACCGATCCGCTGATCTACCGCTTCTATGAGCTGGTCAGCGTCTATGGCACCACCTTCAAGGAACTGATCCACGAAGAATTCGGCGACGGCATCATGAGCGCCATCGACTTCAAGATGGACCTGCAGCGCCAGGCCGACCCCAACGGCGACCGCGTGAACATCGTGATGTCGGGCAAGTTTCTCCCCTACAAGCAGTATTGAACTGCCGGGTCACTCCCGTTCGAGTTCCAGGTAGGTGCGGCTCGCGTTGCCCGGGTGCAGCTCGGCGGCGTTGAGCAGGCCCATCCAGGGCCGGGCGTCGAAGGCCTTGATGGCGGCGCCGATGTCGTCGCCGTTGTCCACCGCTTTCTTCATGTGCGTGCGCAGCGCCTGCAGGTAGTCGCGTGTCTGGGCTTGTGCTTGGGGGAGATCGCACACCTCGCCGTGGCCGGGCACGATGCGTGCGGGCTTCAGGGCTTCCAGCGCGGCAAAACTTTCCAGCCAGCGGCCGGTGTGGCTGACCGGGATCACGCCCAGCATGCGGTCCACATAGACGATGTCGCCGCTGAAGACCACACGCTGCTGCGGCAGCCAGACCATGAGGTCGCCGGGCGTGTGTGCACCGCGCCGGTGCTTCACCTCGATGGCCATGCCGCCCAGGTTCAGGGTTTCGTCCTGACCGGCCAGCCATCGCGTGGGCAGGGTGGGCACGGTGCCGTCGAGCTTTTCCCTCAGCTCGTTCTTCAGGCCGCTCATGTGGTCGCCGCCGCGGGCCTGCAAGTCGGTCTTCGCGTCGGCATGGGCGATCACCTCGGCCCCCTGCGCGATGAAGTAGCCGTTGCCCAGCCAGCGGTGGTCCTGTCCACCGGTGTTGATGACCCACTTCACCGGCTGAGCGGTCACCTGCTTCACCGCCGCGTGGATCTTCTGCGCGCCCTGGAAGCTGGCGCCGCTGTCGATCAGCAGCGCGCCGGCCGGCGTGACCACCAGGCCGATGTTGGCGTTCAGGCCTTCGTTGTCGTAGGTGCGGCCGCCCTTCTCGCCGATGAAGGCGTACACACCGGGCGCGACGGGCTGGAACTTGACCTCGATGGCGTGGGCCAGGCCGGATGCGGCCAGCAGGGCCGTTGCGGCGACTTGCAGCGCGCAGCGGCGCGAACAGGGCAGGAACATTGGGGGGTCTCCGGTGGTGTTGTGCATGAACACCCCGGAGTATGCCGGCGCCGACCGTCAGTCGGTCAACCGGCCGGTCAACCCGCCAGCGTCATCGGGCAGGACGTGGTCTTCACCCGCACCGTGGTCGGGCGCACTTCGTAGGGCACGGGGCAGGCGTCGAGCGCCGCACCCTGGCGCCGCGCCGCGATCTTGGCGGCGATGGTCGCGGCCTGGCGGCCAATCGGTTCGATGTAGCGGCTGGCCTGACCGGCGATGGTGATGCAGTCGCCCAGCGCGTGGATGCGTGGGTGGCTGGTGGCCAGGGTGGTGCCGTCCACCGCGATGCCGTTGGCCCAGGCCAGCCCGGCACTGGTGGCCAGGCGGTTGGGCGTGACCAGCCCGGTCGCGGCGATCACCTGGTCGGCCAGCAGCGTCTCGCCGTTGCCCAGCGTCAGGCGCTTGCCACTGCCCTCGGTGCTCTCCATGGCGTCCACACCCGTGCCGCCGATGAAGCGGATCGGCAGCTCTTTCCACGCTTCCAGCGCGGTGCGGCCCGCGGCCTGTGCGCTCCAGCGCGCCAGCGGCTCGGGCATGGGGTCGATCAGGGTGATGCGGCAGCCCGCCAGCGCCAGGTCGTTGGCCAGTTCGCTGCCGATCAGGCCCGCGCCGACGATGGCCACGTGCGGCGCCACGCCGTCAGGCAAGGTGCCCGTGTCGGGCAGGCCCAGGCTCTGGCGCAGGCGCAGGTAGGCGTCCAGGTGGTTGATGCGCCAGCACAGCTCGGCCGGCAGCGTGGGTGGCAGCGCCACCTGCGCGCCGTGCGCCAGCACCAGTTCGGCAAACGGCAGCGTGCCGCGCGTGGTGGTCAGCGTCATCGCGCGCGGGTTCACCAGCGTGGCCTGGGTCTGCGCCATCAGGCGCACGCCCAGCCGAGCCGCCGCCTGCGAGCCGGTCTCGCGCACCAGGCTGCTGACGGCCAGGCGCTTGGCCAGCGCCACCGACAGCAGCGGCTTGTCGTACACATCGGCCGCGCAGGCGCTGACCAGCGTGATCGGCAATGTTTCATCGAGCCCGCGCAGCGCCTCGGCCATGGCCCAGCCGGCGCGGCCACCGCCGACGATGACCACGCCCGCCACCGGCTTGCCACCCGCGCGGGGCGCTGCCGTGGCCGGGCGTGGGGCACAGCCGCCCGCCGGGCGCGACGGTGGCGTGTAGGGCGAGAAGTCCGCCTTGGTCACCTGGCACAGCGGACAGGCCCAGTCGTCCGGGATGTCCTCGAACCGCGTGCCTGGCACCAGCCCACTGTCCGGGTCGCCCTTGGCCTCGTCGTAGATCCAGCCGCAGGCGTTGCAGATGTACTGGCGGAACGGTGCCTCGGTCGGCGCGGTGACGGGCAGGCTCATGGGCGGGCGGTGTTCGGCAATCAGAAAAAAAGCTCAGGCGGGCAGGGTCTCGGCGCACAGGTCGGCCGCCTGCTTGCGCAGGTGCTTGATGGCCGGGGTGACGATGGCCACGAATTGCGCCTCGCGCACACGGCGCTGCACGTCCGAGCACATCAGGTAGCCGCGCGCGCCCTGGTGCATGAGCGCCGCGTTGGCCGCGCGCAGGCACAGTTCGCCACCCGCCAGGCGGGCATTGATCACGTCCAGGTAGAACGCGTCCGACGGGTCGTACGGCGTTTCGCACAGCCTGGCTACCGTGCCCACCAGGTCGTCCAGTTCGGCCTGCAGCTGGTCGGGCCGGTCGTCCAGGAACTGGTTCACATGGCCCAGCTGGTCTTCCACCTTCCACATGCTGTCGATGGCGCCCTGGATGATGCCGGCCGCAATGCCACACTGCAGCAGCAGGAAGGCGCCGCGGATGCGCTTGATGTAGGGCAGGCAGGGGTCGGCCAGCAGTTCGTTGGGGCCGATGAACACGTCCTTGCACTGAACCGCAAACGTGGCGGTGCCTTCCATGCCCGAGAACTTGGGACAGTGCTTGAGCGTCACGCCCGGCGCGCTGCACGGCAGCATGAACATGATCTCGCTGCCCGGGCCCTTGCCTTGCACCGTGGCCACCGTGCCCAGGCTGTGATCGGGCGCCAGGTTGCTCACCCAGGGCAGGGTGCCGTTGATGAGGTAACCGCCTTCCACCGGCGTGGCGTTCAGCAGGATCTTCTCGATGCCGGCAAAGCCCTTCATGGGGTTGGACATGCCGGTGGCGCCCATGATCTCGCCGGCCAGGTGGCGCTGCAGGCGCTCGCCGTTCATGGCCGGGTTCTCCGAGCCGTACAGGTACAGCGCCGACACCGCCTGCTGCCACATCAGGAACGAAGACGCCCCGCAGACCTTGCCCACCTCGGCCATGGCCAGGATGGCCGTGACGTAGTTGCCCGGCCGGCCCGGCTGCTCGATGTGCGCGCTCATCGCACCCATCTGCGCCAGCTCGCGCATCAGGTCGATGGGGTAAGCCCCTTCGTCGATGGCCTGGGCGCGCGCGGCCAGCGGCCCCTGCGCAATGGCCCGCACGGCGGTGAGCAGGTCCTCGGTCTGGGCGGCGGCGGAAACGTCGGCGGGCATGTCGGCGGGGTTCATGTCAGGGCTCCTGGGGCATGGGGTGGTGGGGAAGGCTGCGCCCGTTCAGGCCAGCGAAATCTCGAACGGGATCGGGTTGCGCATCGTGTTGGCCACCGGCGAGTAGTAATTCGCCTGCTGCACGATCTCGTCCAGCACTTCGCGCGGCGCGTCGCCTTCCACCAGCACCTTCACGCGGATCGCCTGGAAGCCCATGGCCGGCGGCGTGGTGTCCAGCGCACCACCGGCGCCCCAGGCGGCGATGTTGCGAATGTCGCCTTCCAGAAAGACTTCGAGCTTGCTCAGCTTCACGCCCTTCCAGGTGGCCACCGCCGTCACACCCACGGCGATGCAGCCGCCCAGGCCCGACAGCACGATCTCGCCCGGGGCGGGCGCCGTGTCCTGGCCAAACAGGTGCAGCGGCTCGTCCACCACCACGCAGTGCTTCTCGCCCACATAGCTCAGCGAGCGGTACTGCCCCTCCATCACCGTGTGGACCTTGTTCGTGCCCAGGCGGTTGGGGTTGGCCTTGCCGGCGGCGGCGAATTCGGCCAGACCCTTGCCGTCGATCGGGCGCAGATAGGTCTTGACGGTGGTGACGGGTTCGAGCGTGTCGGTGGTCATGGGGACTCCAGGGTTTGAATAGAGAAAGAGGGGATTCGGAATAAGGGTGCTCAGGCGGCCAGCGCCATCTGCGGGTTGTTGGCCACCATGGGCAGCCCGGTCTCGATCGGCAGGCTTGGGTCGCGCGACCACTCGTTCCACGAGCCGAAGTACATGCGCACGTCGGCAAAGCCCGCCTGCTTGAGCGCCAGGAAGGTGTTGGACGCGCGCGCGCCCTTGAAGCAGTAGAGGTAGACCGTGTCGGTCGGCGCGATGCCGGCCGTGGCGCACTCCGCCTTCACCTCGTCGGGGCTCTTGAACACCGGGCCCGTGGGCGAGGGCTTCATGAAGCGGTACCACTCGATCCACTTCGCGCCCGGCAGACGGCCCTTGCGCGGCGCGAAGTCCTTGCCGTAGGGGCTGGAGCTCTCGCCGATCCACTCGTCCACATCGCGCACGTCCAGCAGCACGGTGCCCGTGCCCAGTGCGGCCTTCACGTCGGCCTGGGTCAGCATCACGTCCGCCGTGGGCAGGCTGGGGAAAGTGGCCGGGGTGGGCGTGGCCGCTTCGGTGGACACCGGCAGGCCGGCCGCCTTCCAGGCGCTGAAGCCGCCGTTGAGCACTTTCACCTTGGGGTAGCCCAGCCAGGTCAGCAGGTAATAGCCGCGGCACGACTGGCCGTAGCCGCTGTTCATCGCGTCCTCGTAGAAGACCGCGGTTTCTTTGCCCGACAGGCCGGCGTCACCCAGTGCCTTGGCAAAGGTGGCCTTCAGCTCCTGCAGCCCCTCGGGCGAGGACGTGGCCAGAAACGTGAAGATCTCGCGCAGGTTCACCGCGCCGGGAATGTGGCCGGCCGCATAGGTGTCCGGGTCGCGCGTGTCGATGACCACCACCGGCTCGGCGGCAGAAAGGGCCGCCAGCTGGGGCGGGGCAATCAAAGTGGCTTCAATGCTCATGGGGACCTCTGAATCAGGGCAAAGGCAAGATCGCCTGAGCCCTTCATCGCAACCGCTGTGCCAGGGCGGTTTAGGGGGAGGTCAATGCATGAAGACTGTTGATTTTGTTGGGGTTATGGGCGGTCGGTGCCGGCAGGTGCCGGGGGCTTTGGGGTCGGCGTTTGACATTGGGTCAACACAATGTCAACAGATTGATGAATGGCTTCTTGCGACCCGGTGCAGCCGTCCGCCCTAAGGCCTTCATTCGCCGATCAGGGAGGTGCCGGGTACCAGCAGGGTCCGCCATTGGTGTTCGCGCCGCGCCGCTAGACTGCTCAGTCATGGCAACTTAGACCAGTCGACTTTGCTGAACGACTGCCCCTGATGTTGCCTGCCGTTTTCGCGATGTATCTAAGCTAGGCGTCTGAATGAAGCAACTCGAACGTCTTCTCTTCCTTCAAGGCAATCGCTGCTTTTTTTGTGGTGAAGTTATCCCCAACGGTGAGGCCAGCGTTGAGCACCTGATGGCCACATCGAATGGAGGTGCGAAGGACGACGAGAACTGCGTCGTATGCTGCAAAGCCGTAAATGCAGCTCTGGGAAACCTCTCGGTCAAGGCGAAGATGCAGGCCATTCTGAATCATCATGGTCGGTTTGCGTGTCCGGGAGTCGGTCGGGCAGCCGACGTCGGGCCAGCGCCAACCTCGGCTGCCGAGGTTCAACACGAGTGGGTTGAGCAGGTCGTTGCGGACCTTCAGAAGCGCGGTCCGTCCCGGCCTCGTCGTGTCGCAACACTCAAGAACACAATGAACTCGGTGTTTCAGATGTCGCTGTCCGAGGTTGAACTTGATGCACTGCTAGCGAGCCTACAGTCCTTGGGGTATGTCGTTGTAGAAGACAAAAAAGTCTCGTATGCGCTACCGACAGACGCCTAACCCTTGGTGGAGCGGACCCAAAATTGCATTGCGTTGCCCGTGGTCATGATGCTCATCGCTGCGCAATTTCGTTGCGGTCCTCCCACCGCGAACGTTAGCCTCACTCCCAACTACTTTGAGTAATACATGGCAAAAGAACTCACGTGGCGCGCAGCCATAGACAAAGTGTTGGGTGCAGCAACCACTCCACTGCACTATAAAGACATCGCGGACAAGATCATCGCGGACCGATTGCGCACGAGCTTGGGCGCGACACCTGCGGCAACGGTGAATGCACAGATCAGTTCCTCCATTAAGCGAGATGGTCCGTCATCCCCCTACATTCGCGTAGCGAAAGGTACGTTTGCTCTAGCCAAATCCGCCGCAGCCTCGCCGAACAAAATAAAGCTGACTCCTACCGTGGAAGAGTCGGAAGAGTCGGAAGAGCAATACGACATCGTTAGCTCCTTTGGTATGTTCTGGCGCAGGGAGGCCGTTCAATGGGCTGCGACGCCAAAGCTTCTCGGGATGCAACAGCTCGGAGCTACGCCCGTAGACTTCAACAAGCAGCTTGGAATCTATCTGCTGTATGACGGCAGAGAGGTCATCTACATTGGTCGCACCACGGATCGCCCGTTGGGACGCAGGCTTTTCGAACACACACTGGATCGCCTTGCCGCCCGCTGGGACCGCTTCTCATGGTTTGGTCTCCTGCCAGTTTCAGAGTCCGGTCAACTCGGAGAGCTCCCAGCAACATTTGAAGCGGCAAAGATGATTCCTGCACTGGAAGCCATTTTGATTGAGGCGCTTGAGCCTCGCCAGAATAGAAAGCGCGGCGACGATCTTTCGGCTGTTGAATACATCCAACGCGAGGACCCGGAGATTCAGAAGAAGCGCGTGAAGGCCTCATTAGAAGCAGCAATTGAGAAGCTATGAGGCCCACCCATTCACTCAAGGGTTAGGCGTTACGGAAATCATGTCCGAGCTCGTCGACCTAGCAAGACAGAAGATCGAGGCCGCCGCCCAGCGGCGCCTAAAGTCGTTTCCGCGCGAAGTGGAGGCAATCAAGAGCCAGCACGCCGCCGCCGGCATCGGCGCGCGCTCTGGCGCAACGCTCAAGCGTGTACGTGCCCTGTGTATTGCGAATCTTCATGCTCACGGCGAGACAATCGCCACCGAGTACAGATGGGCCATCCAACATGCACTGCTCGCAAGTCAAACGTGGTCAGAGAAGCTGGCCTCCGAAGTTGCTGGTCAGCTCGAACCGTTGATGAAGTCCTCCGAAGTGCAGCTGACAAAGCTGTCCGCTTTCACAGGGCATCCCGAACTTGCCGAGCGGTTAATCAAAGACGTCGAGGCAGAGCGTTGTGTCGCCCAAGAGGATGCAAAGCTGGCTATTCGAAGCGCCTTTGCCGAGAAGAAGCGCGGCCTGGTGCGCTCCCTGCCCGGAAGTTTATGGAGTCTGGTAGTGAAGGTGTTTCGGCCAGGTGGCTGAGTGACGCCTAAACCTTCGATTGAGCGGGACCTCCACCGGCCAAGTGCCATTCCGGCGCTCGCGCCTCAGCTCAAACGTGAGGCCGCAATGGCAACCACCGTTTCCTCTTCCTCCATCCGAAAGCCACAGGTCTGCGTACTCGGAAGCGCCGAGCCAGGGTCCGCTGCGTACGAGCTGGCTGGGCAGGCCGGCGAGTTGCTCGCACAACACGGCATCACGCTGGTCAGTGGCTGCGGCAGCCCCGCGACACGGGTTGCGGCGGAGCGCGCGATCGCCGCCGGTGGCTTGGTGCTCAGCATCGTCCCACCGGATCAGATGCCGCCACCCGACTGGCCCGCTACCGTGGTGGTGCCGTGCGGCATGGGAGACGCACGGAACCTGCTCATGGCGCTTTCAGGCGATGCCTGTCTGGTCATCGGCGGTCGCGCCGGCACCATCTCGGAGGTGTGCCTGGCTTGGTTGCACAAGCGCCCGCTGCTGCCGCTCGTGGGTTGCGGCGGCTGGTCGGCGTCGCTGCCGACCCACCCGCCCGATGAGCGGAACAACGCACCCATCCTTCCCTGGTCGACGGTGGAGGAGCTGGAGCAACAACTTCGCGGGCTTCTGCTGATCCGCTAGGTGTCAGGCTGTATGCCGGTGCGGTCCGCTCCGATCAAACGTTGACCCGCCTGTCCTCGCCGACGCGGGATGTGCAGCCCATTTGGCGCACCGCCTATGGGCAAACCAGATCCCCTGCATCCAGCGCCGGCGGCCGCATCAGGTCGTTGTCGATGCCCATGACCTCACTCGCCCGTTCGACGGCCCGCCACAGCAGCGGCGGCATCTTCAGGATCTCGTCGGGTGAGTCGGACTGCGCGATCCAGTGGCTGATCTGCCGGTGCTCGTCCGGGGTCAGCAGGGCCAGGTGCAGCATTTCGTCGATGGTTTTCATGGTCGCTTTGCTCGGGGCTTATCGCAACCCCGCCTTTCGCAGACGGTAACCGAATTGCCGCAGGGTCAGCCCCAGGCTTTGCGCGGCGCGTGACTGATTGCCGCCGTGGCGGGCCAGCGCGGCCTGCAGGGTGGGGGCGTCGTGGGAATCGGCGCTCTGGTAGGCCCGCACGAGCGGAGCGGTGGTGGGGTCGTGGATGTTGCCGCTGGCGGTCAAAGGCGCCATGGGCGGCAGGGCGCTGGTGGACCGGGCCGCGGCGGGGGGCGGTGCCGCTTCCATGCCGGGTTGCCCGGTCAGGTGTCGCGCCAGGTCGCGGGCGTGCACCACGCCGTCGTCGGCCAGCAGCACCAGGCGTTCGATGACGTTGCCCAGCTCGCGGATGTTGCCAGGCCAGTCCAGCCGCTCCAGCCGTTCCAGCGCGTCGGCGGCCAGGTGCACGTTGCGCTGGTGGGCCTGGTTGGCGCGGCTGGCAAAGTGCAGCGCCAGGGCGTGGATGTCTTCGCGCCGTTCGCGCAGGCTGGGCAGGCGGATGGGGATGACGTTGAGCCGGTAGTACAGGTCCTGGCGGAAGCGGCCGGCGGCGGCTTCCTGCGCCAGGTCGCGGTTGGTGGCGGCCACCAGGCGCACGTCGATGCGGATTTCGCGTTGGCCGCCCAGGCGCACCAGGGTGCCTTCCTGCAGGGTGCGCAGCAGCTTGGCCTGCAGGGCCAGGGGCAGTTCGCCGATTTCGTCCAGAAAGATGGTGCCGCCGTGCGCCTGCTCGAACCAGCCGGGCCGCGCGCTGTGGGCGCCGGTGAAGGCGCCGCGTTCGTGGCCGAACAGTTCGCTCTCGAACAGGGTGTCGGGAATGGCGGAGCAGTTGACTTTGATGAAGGGCTGGTCGCGCCGGCCGCTGGCCAGGTGCACGGCGCGCGCGAACAGTTCCTTGCCGGTGCCCGATTCGCCCAGCAGCAGCACGGTGGCCTGCGATTGCGAGACGCGTTCGAGTTCGGAGAGCGCCTGCAGCAGCGCGGGTGAGCGGCCGATGAGGCCGTAGCGCGCGCTGGCGGATTCGAGCGCGCGTTCCAGCGCTTCGTTGCGGGCCAGCAGCTGGCGTGTCTGTTCGGCCACCAGCTGTTCCAGCTGCAGCAGCTGGCCGGCCAGCGTGGCCAGGATGCGCAACACGGACAGGTCGTCGCTGAGGTGGCGCTGGCGGCTGCGGATGCGGTGGCAGCCGAGCACGCCGATGGTGACGCCGTTGAGTTCGATGGGCAGGGCCAGGTAGGCCACGGTCTGGGGCGGCAGGTCGGCCCGGGTGACGGTGCGGAAGAGGAACAGCGGTTCGGCGTCCACGTCCTGCACGATGGCGGGCAGGCCGCTGGCCAGCACGCGGCCAGTGATGCCCTCGCCCCAGCGGAACACGCCGCGCGCGATCTCGTCGGCGGTCATGCCGTAGGCGTGGCGGACGGAGGCGGTGCGCTCGACGCCGTCGGTCACCTCGTCGGCCAGCACCATGCGCCCGCGGTTCAGGCCGAGCAGCTCGCTCATCAGGTGCAGCATCTCGCGCAGCACAAAAGCTGGTGCCAGGCTGCGGCCGACCAGCTTCATGACCTCGCGCATGAGCAACAGCTCCTGCGCGTGCCAGTCGGTGGGTGTGGCGTCGGGGGCGTTGGGGTCGGTGCGGTGGGGGGGCATGGCTTCAACGGTCAAGCAAACATCGCACCAGACCTGTGCGCCGGGCCTTGCCCGGCTAAAATCGCGGCCTCTCAAGGAGCGCTGCAGCGTCGCCGGTCTGGCGGTCGTCAGGCTTGAGGTTCCGGGCGTCCCGCACGCCCCGCCGGCCCCGCCGGTTCCAACGGCGCTCACCAGCTTCTGAACCCCACACCTGGTGAGCCCCATGTCCGACGTCGTTGCTTCCCCCGTTTCCGTCCCGCCTATGCTGTTGTCCGGCCTGGAGCCGCTGCGCATCGGTGCCGACAGCCTGTTCGTCAACGTCGGCGAACGCACCAACGTCACCGGGTCCAAGGCCTTCGCCCGCATGATCCTGGAAGGGCGTTACGAAGACGCGCTGGCCGTGGCCCGGCAGCAGGTGGAGAACGGCGCGCAGATCATCGACATCAACATGGACGAGGCCATGCTCGACAGCAAGGCCGCCATGGTGCGCTTTCTGAACCTGATCGCCGGCGAGCCCGACATCGCGCGCGTGCCGATCATGATCGACTCGTCCAAGTGGGAGGTGATCGAGGCCGGCCTGCAGTGCATCCAGGGCAAGGGCGTCGTCAACTCGATCTCGATGAAGGAAGGGGTCGAGACCTTCAAGCACCACGCCCGGCTGATCAAGCGCTACGGCGCGGCCGCGGTGGTGATGGCTTTCGACGAGCAGGGCCAGGCCGACACCTACGCGCGCAAGATCGAGATCTGCGAGCGGGCCTACCGCATCCTGGTCGACGAGGTGGGCTTCCCGCCCGAGGACATCATCTTCGACCCGAACATCTTCGCCATCGCCACCGGCATCGCCGAGCACGACAACTACGCGGTGGACTTCATCGAGGCCACGCGCTGGATCAAGCAGCACCTGCCGGGCGCCAAGGTCAGCGGCGGCGTGTCCAACGTGTCGTTCAGCTTCCGTGGCAACGACCCGGTGCGCGAGGCCATCCACACCGTGTTCCTGTACCACGCGATCCAGGCGGGCATGGACATGGGCATCGTCAACGCCGGCATGGTGGGCGTGTACGACGAACTGGAGCCCGAACTGCGCGAACGTGTGGAAGACGTGGTGCTGAACCGCCGCCCGGATGCCGGCGAGCGGCTGGTGGAGATCGCCGAGTCCGCCAAGGGCGCGGCCAAGGACGATTCCAAGCAGAACGAGTGGCGCGCGCTGCCGATCCGCGAGCGGCTGACGCACGCGCTGGTGCGCGGCATCAACGCGCACATCAGCGAAGACACCGAAGAGATGTGGCAGCTGATCAAGGCCGAGGGCGGACGCCCGCTGGCGGTGATCGAAGGCCCGCTGATGGACGGCATGAACGTGGTGGGCGACCTGTTCGGCCAGGGCAAGATGTTCCTGCCGCAGGTGGTGAAAAGCGCGCGCGTGATGAAGCAGGCTGTGGCCCACCTGCTGCCCTACATCGAGGAAGAAAAGCGCCAGCTCGAAGCCGCGGGCGCCGACGTGCGCAGCAAGGGCAAGATCGTGATCGCCACCGTCAAGGGCGACGTGCACGACATCGGCAAGAACATCGTCACCGTGGTCCTGCAGTGCAACAACTTCGAGGTGGTGAACATGGGCGTGATGGTGCCCTGGCAGGACATCCTGGCCAAGGCCAAGGAAGAGGGGGCGGACATCATCGGCCTCTCGGGCCTGATCACGCCCAGCCTGGAAGAGATGCAGGTGGTGGCGGCCGAGATGCAGAAGGACCCGTACTTCCGTGAGCGGGCCACGCCGCTGCTCATCGGCGGCGCGACCACCAGCCGCGTGCACACCGCGGTGAAGATTTCGCCGCACTATGCGGGCCCGGTGGTCTATGTGCCCGACGCCTCGCGCAGCGTGAGCGTGGCGCAGGGTCTGATCGGTGACGGGCGCGTGCAGTACCTGGCCGAACTGAACGCCGACTACGAAAAAGTCCGCCAGCAGCACGCGAACAAGAAGCAGGTGCCGCTGTGGCCGCTGGCGCAGGCGCGTGCCAACGCCACGCCGGTGGACTTTGCGGCGCACAAGCCAGTGGCGCCCAAGTTCATCGGCCGCCGTGTGTTCAAGAACTTCGACCTGGCCGAGGCGGCGAAGTACATGGACTGGGGCCCGTTCTTCCAGACCTGGGACCTGGCCGGCCCGTACCCCGCCATCCTCGATGACGAGGTGGTGGGCGAACAGGCGCGCAAGGTGTTCGCCGACGCGCAGGCCATGCTCAAGAAGATCATCGAAGGCCGCTGGCTGACGGCGCACGCGGTGATCGGCCTGTACCCGGCCAACCGCGTGAACGCGGACGACATCGCGCTGTACGCCGACGAAAGCCGCCAGCAACCGGTGCTGACCTGGCATGGCCTGCGCCAGCAGACCGAGAAGGAAAGCATCGACGGCGTGATGCGGCCCAGCCGCTGCCTGGCCGACTTCGTGGCGCCCGCGGGCACGGCCGACTATGTGGGCCTGTTCGCGGTGACGGCCGGCATCGGCGCCGAGAAGAAGGAAGCGCAGTTCCTGGCCGCGCACGACGACTACAGCGCCATCCTGTTCAAGGCCCTGGCCGACCGCCTGGCCGAGGCCATGGCCGAATGCATGCACCACCGCGTGCGCACCGACCTGTGGGGCTATGCGGCCGGCGAGCAGCTCTCCAACGAGGAACTCATCAAGGAGAAGTACCAGGGCATCCGCCCGGCGCCGGGCTATCCGGCCTGCCCGGACCACTCGGTCAAGCGCGCGATGTTCGCGCTGCTGCAGGCCGACGAAATCGGCATGGGCCTGACCGAGAGCCTGGCCATGACGCCGGCCGCCAGCGTCAGCGGCTTCTACCTGGCGCATCCCGATTCGACCTACTTCAATGTCGGCAAGATCGGCGAAGACCAGGTGGCCGACCTGGCCGCACGCAGTGGCGTCGAGGTGGGCGAACTCAAGCGCTGGCTCGGACCCAACCTCTGATCGGGGGGGCGGCGAACGGGCCGCCCGTCCCGGCCGCGGGGCCGTTGAGGCGGCCGGCACCCTGCCGCCGGTGCCCTGCGTGCTAGAACGTCGACAGACGATTCAGCAAGCAGAGAGGCATGACGACAGTCTGTACAGCATGTGGCACGGAAAACCGCGACAAGGCGCGGTACTGCCGTGGCTGCGCGCGACCGCTGGTGCCCCTGGGCGCGCCCGGTGCCAGCGCCGACACGCCCGCCGAAGCGGCCACCCCCCACCAGAAGACCCGCCGCTCGCGCAGCCGCGCCCGTCGCGCCGCACGCCGGCGCCGCAACACCATCCGCTGGGGGCTGGGCGCCGGCGTGCTGGTGGCCGGTCTGCTGACCTGGTGGCTGTGGCCCGGCGACCCCCCCTCCGAATCCGCGGCGGTGGCCGCGGTCGCTCCCACGCCGCCCGAGGGGGCGTCAAGCCCCGCGACACTGGCCTCGCTCGCCACGGCCCCCACACCGGCGGCCGGCGCGACCCGCACCGTGACGACGTCGCCGAACACCACCGACCTGCAGGCGGTGCCCGCCGTTCCGGTGGCGGTACCGTCGCGGACCAAACCGACGCCAACGCGGCCCAAGCCAACGACCACAGCGGCCGCACCCGCGCCTGAACCGGTCCGCAGCGAACCGGTGGCGCCGGCGCCCGTGGCCGAAGCGCCACCGACACCCGTCGTCGCACCCAAGCCGCGCGGCGTGGACGAAACCTGTGCCGACCGCGGCAACTTCTTCAGCCGCGACCTCTGCCGCATCCAGGCCTGCGGCAACCCCGCCCTGGCCGGCGATCCGGTCTGCGTGCGCTTCCGCGAAATGGAAGCCGCCAACCGCAGCCGGGCGAGCAACTGACGCCACTGCAGCGGCGGTGGGCGAACGATCCGGCGCCGGGCCGCCCCAAGCCGGATCAGTCCCCGTGGGGGGCAGCGACCCGCGCAGCGGCGGAGCGTGGGGGCTCCATATCAACAACGAGGGTGCGGCTGTCGCCCGGCGCGAGCGTGAGCACTTCATCACCGGCATTGGCCGTTTCCACGCAGATGAAGCGGCGGTAGGCGTCGTCGGGCAGGTCCGCCATGCCGGCGGCGATCTCGGCCCAGGGATTCCACACCACGGCGGTGCGGCTGCCACCGGCCGTCAGGCGGATGCGCCGTGGCATGGCCGCGTCCACGATGCCCAGCACGTCGGGCACGCCGGCGTACACGCGGTCCACCTCGGCGTCCACACCCACGTCACCCGACTGGACCTTGCGCGCGCCGCCGGCGCCCTGGGCCTTGTCCACATAGGCGCAGCCGTCGAGACCGGTCACGCGCACCTGTGCAATGTCGGCCACGGCGAAGTAGCTGTGCAGCGCCTGCGTGAGTTCGAACGGGCTGTCTCCGGTGTTGCGTGTGGTCAGGGACAGGAACAGGCTGCGGCCGACGATGACGGTCAGCGAGAGGTCGAAACCGTGCGGCCAGAGCGCACGCGTCTCGGCGTTGTCGCGCAAGCCCAGTTCCACCAGCGTCTCGCCGCCGGCCAGGGTTTCGGTGCGGCGCAGGTCCCACAGGCGGGTGCGCACAAAGCCGTGCGCCGGCCGTCCCAGGCCCTGCGGGTCGGGCCCGAACCAGGGCCAGCACACCGGCACACCGCCGCGGATCGCCTTGCCCGGCTGGAACACCGCCCGTTCGCTGAGGAACAGCAGATCGGCACCGTCTTTCGGGCAAAACGACAGCACATGGGCGCCGTGCACGCAGAGGCGCGCTGTCGCAAAGCGGTTGCGGATCTCGATCACCGGCAGGCCGCCGGGGCCCTCATGGAACGAGAGGTGGCCGGGCAGTGCGTAGGGTGCGTAGCGGGTGTCGGGCGTCATGTCGGGCTCCTGCGGAAGGCGCCCAGTATCACCTCAGCGCGGGCGCTTACGGCGCCTCGCCGGTGCCGGCGGCGGGGCTGCGGTGGTCCAGGCCCGCAGCGCGCGCAGCAGCGGCGCCTTCTTGGCCTGGTGGCCGGCCATGCGGCGCAGGATGTCGTCCAGCGTGCGGATGGCGTCGGTGATGAAGGGGCCCTTGTTGAGCATCACGCATTCGGCGCGCACCCCCATGCTGGCGTCGGAGATCTCGGCGCGTGAGGGCAGGCCGGTCTTGGCCAGGCCCTCCAGCACCTGGGTGGCCCAGATCACCGGCATGTGGCCCGCTTCGGCGGCCCAGAGGATTTCTTCCTGCACCTCGGCCATGCGTTCGTAACCGCATTCCACCGCCAGGTCGCCGCGCGCGATCATCACGCCCGCCGACGGCGCGGCCATGGCCGCCAGCATCAGCTCGGGCAGGTTCTCGAAACCGCGCAGGGTCTCGATCTTGAGCACCACGCCCACGCGGTCGCCACCCAGGTCCTGCAAGGCCTGCAGCAGTTGCTGCACATCGCCTGGCGCCTGCACGAAGGACAGGCCCACCAGGTCGGCCACCTGGGCCACGGTGCGCAGGTCCTGCAGGTCCTGGTCGGTCAGGGCGGGCAGCGCCAGCGCGCTGTCCGGGAAGTTGATGCCCTTGTCGGGCAGCAGCCGTTCGCCGCGCTCCCGAGCCTGTTCGATCACCACCTCCAGCCGTTGTGCGTTGGCATAGCGCACCACGCCGCCGATGCGGCCGTCGTCGAGCCAGACCCGTTCACCCACACGCACCTGGGCCAGCACCTGGGGCAGGGTGCAGGCGATCTGCAGCGGGGGTTCGTCGGACGGCCCATCGGCGGCTTCGCTGTCGTCGGCCACCAGGCGCAGCACGTCGCCGCGGTGCAGGTGCAGTGCGCCGGGCAGGGGTTCGATACCGCCGGGGTAGGTCGCGTGCCGCTTGCGGCCGTGGCGGCCCGGCACGGTCAGGGCCACGTCGGGCGTGAGGTAGCAGGTCTTCAGCGTGTCGGCCAGCGCGCCGCGGCGGCCCGCTTCGACCACCAGCAGGCGGCGCGATTGGCCGCGCGCATCGGTCAGGTTGATTTGCGAGCCCACGCGCAGGCGTTTGAGCCACTCGCGGTCCACCTGCACGCAGGCCTGTGCGCCATCGGTCTGCAGGGGCGAGCCTTCGGGCACCAGGCGCAGGCGCGCGGGCTGCACGGCAAAGCCCAGCGCATCGCGGACCGGTTTGAGCCGCACCACGGCCGGGCCGGGCGGCAGCGGGCCGGTGCGGATCTTGGGACCGCCCAGGTCCATGAGGATCTTGACCTCGCGCTGTGCCGCGCGGGCCGCCTTGCGCACCTGGCCGGCCATGGCGGTCCAGGCGGCGGCATCGTCGTGCGCGCAGTTGATGCGGGCCACGTCCATGCCGGCGGCGACCAGGCCACGCACCAGTGCACCGTCGGTGGCCGCCTCCGACGGCAGCGTGACCATGATGCGCACCGCGCGTTCGCGCTGCACGTGGCCCAGCAGGGCCTGGCTGTGGGCCTGCAGCAGCTGGTGGCCCCGCACGCTGCCCACCGGCTCCTCGGCCGAGCGGTCTTGCCAGGGCTGGCCGGTGAGCCGGTGCAGGATGCCCAGCACCTTGTCGAGGTTGGCCAGCACATGCGACTCGGCCCGGCCCAGCGAAGACAGGCCCAGCCAGGCCAGCTGCTGCTGCAGCGGCCGCAGATCGTGCGCGCGCAGCGCCAGGTAGTGCACCAGGTTGCGCGCGCTGGCCTGCTGGTGCGGCCCCACGCGCGCGATGGCGTCGGCAAAGCGCTGCTCGCTGGCCAGCAGCTGTTCGCGCAACGCCCAGAGCTGGCGGATCAGGTCCTGGCACAGGGCCGGGTCCCAGGGCGGGTCGCCGGCGTCGGCGGTGGGATGGGGCAGGTCGGCGGGCGTCATGCCGCCGTTGTATGACGCAACGGCGTCAACCGCGTGACAGGTCCGCGCCCCTCAGGCCCCGCCGCGCAGCGCCCGCCGGTACTGCACCGCCTCGGCCACATGGGCCACGCCCACGCCGTCGCTGCCGGCCAGGTCGGCGATGGTGCGGGCCACGCGCAGGGCGCGGTGGGTGCTGCGCGCGCTCCAGCCCAGGCGGGCGGATGCGGTGTTCAGGAATTTCAGCGCCGCCGGATCGGCGTGCAGGTGCCGTTCCAGCGCCTGCCCGGCCAGGGCCTGGTTGACGCCGCCCTGCCGGGTCTGGGCGCGAGCGCGGGCCGCGACCACGCGCTCGCGCACGGCGGCGCTGCTTTCGCCGGTCGCACCGTGCAGCAGGTCGTCGGGCGCCAGCGCCGGCACTTCCACGTGCAGGTCGATGCGGTCGAGCAGCGGGCCGCTGAGCTTGCCCTGGTAACGCGCGATCTGGTCGGGTGTGTCACGGCAGGCGCGTGTGGGGTGACCCAGGTAACCGCAGGGGCAGGGGTTCATGGCGGCGATGAGCTGGAAGCGCGCCGGGAAGTCGCTTTGCATGGCCGCGCGCGAGATGCGGATGTGTCCGCTTTCCAGCGGCTCGCGCAGCGCTTCGAGCGCGGCGCGCGGAAACTCGGGCAGTTCGTCGAGGAAGAGCACGCCGTGGTGGGCGAGCGAGATTTCACCCGGCCGTGGCGGCGTGCCGCCACCGACCAGGGCCACCGCGCTCGCACTGTGGTGGGGCGCGCAGGTCGGGCGCTGCCCCCAGCGGTCCAGGCTGAAGCGCCCGGCCAGCGACGCCACAGCCGCCGACTCCAGCGCTTCCTGCGCGTCCATGGGCGGCAGCAGGCCGGCGAAGCGCTGCGCCAGCATGCTCTTGCCGGCGCCGGGCGGGCCGACCATGAGCAGGCTGTGGCCACCCGCGGCCGCGATCTCCAGGGCGCGCCGCGCGGCGACCTGGCCCTTCACGTCGGCCAGGTCGGCCGGGTCGGGCAGCACCGCGCGTTCGGTCGGCGCCAGGCGCACCCAGCCGCTGTCGTCGGGTGGCTCGACCGGTGCGTCGGGGCTGGCCGGGCGGAAGTGCGCGACCACGTCCAGCAGGTGGCGGGCGCGCACCACGTGGGCGGTGGGCACCAGCGCGGCTTCTTCGGCGCTGCCGGGCGGCAGCACCAGGCGCTGCTCGCCGCCACCCTGCTGCAGGGCCAGGCTCATGGCCAGGGCGCCGCGCACCGGGCGCAGTTCGCCGCCCAGTGAAAGCTCACCGGCGAAGGCCCAGCCATCGAGTTGCGTGGCGTCGATCTGCCCGCTGGCGGCGAGGATGCCCAGGGCAATGGGCAGATCGAAGCGGCCGGAGTCCTTGGGCAGGTCGGCTGGCGCCAGGTTGACGGTGATGCGCTTGTTGCTGGGGAATTCCAGTCCGGCGTTGGCGATGGCCGAGCGCACGCGTTCGCGCGCCTCCTTCACCTCGGTGTCGGCCAGGCCCACCAGGGTGAAGCTGGGCAGGCCGTTGGCCAGATGGACCTCGACCTGCACTGGCCGGGCGTCCAGGCCCAGCAGGGCGCGGCTGTGCACCAAAGACAGACTCATGGCGTTTTCCTCCCTGTTTCGGTGCATTTTGGCGCCCGCGGATGGCCGATGGGTCTTCCCGGCGCCAATGCACTTGATTGGTGCGCCTTGGCCATGCCGGCCGGTGGCCGCCGCAGGCGCCGCGCATCATGGCATGCGGCCCGGCCGACCGGCCTCCTCTGGTGGGGGGATGTGGCGCCGGTGTGACGCCAGGGGATGGCCCGGCCCTGGTTCGCGGTTGGCATGGTCCCTGCTTGGGGCTGTAAGCGATTGATTCAACCCCGTGGTGTCAGCCGGTTCGGCCGGTCACCGTCCTGATCTAGAAGAGGTAACACAGCATGAAAATGGTCTCCGCCATCATCAAGCCGTTCAAGCTGGACGAAGTGCGCGAAGCGCTCTCCGGCATGGGCGTGCAGGGCATCACCGTCACCGAAGTCAAGGGCTTCGGCCGCCAGAAGGGCCACACCGAGCTGTACCGCGGCGCCGAGTACGTGGTCGACTTCCTGCCCAAGGTCAAGATCGAAGCCGCTGTCGACGACAGCCTGGTCGATCGCGTGATCGAAGCCATCGAAGGCGCTGCGCGCACCGGCAAGATCGGCGACGGCAAGATTTTCGTCACCTCCCTCGAACAGGTGGTCCGCATCCGCACCGGCGAAACCGGCAAGGAAGCGCTCTGATCCCCGCCCCCGCATACAAGAGAGCACGAACATGAAGAAACTGCTTGCATCCCTGTTGCTGGGCGTCGGCCTGGCCTTCGGCGGCATGGGCGTCATGGCCCAGACCGCTCCCGAACCCGCTGCGGCGACCGCCCCCGCCCCGACCGATACGCCGGCGGCTGCGCCGGCTGCTGACGCCGCTCCCGCTGCCGCCCCGGCCGCCGCCGAGGCTGCCCCTGCCGCCGCAGAAGCCGCTCCGGCCGAAGCCCCTGTCAAGGAAACCGTGGACAAGGGTGACGTGACCTGGATGATGCTGTCCACCCTGCTGGTCCTGATGATGGCCGTGCCTGGCCTGGCCCTGTTCTACGGCGGCCTGGTGCGCAGCAAGAACATGCTGTCCGTGCTGATGCAGGTGATGGTCGTGTTCTCGCTGATCTCCGTCCTGTGGGCGGTCTACGGCTACAGCCTGGCCTTCGGTGGCGAGGGCCTGATCTTCGGCAACTTCGACAAGCTCTTCCTCAAGGGCGTGACCGCCGATTCGCTGGCCGCGACCTTCACCGCCGGCGTGATGATCCCCGAATTCATCTTCATCGCCTTCCAGTGCACCTTTGCCGCCATCACCTGCGGCCTGATCGTCGGCTCCTTTGCCGAGCGCATCAAGTTCGGCTCCGTGCTGCTGTTCTCGGTGATCTGGTTCACCTTCAGCTACATCCCGATCGCCCACATGGTCTGGGGCGCCGGTGGTTACCTGTTCGACAAGGGCGCGCTGGACTTCGCCGGCGGTACCGTGGTGCACATCAACGCCGCCATGGCCGGTCTGGTCGGCGCCTATGTGGTGGGCAAGCGCATCGGTTACGGTAAGGAAGCCATGGCCCCGCACAGCCTGACCCTGACGATGGTCGGCGCCTCGCTGCTGTGGGTGGGCTGGTTCGGTTTCAACGCTGGCTCCAACCTGGAAGCCAACGGTGGCACCACCCTGGCCTTCATCAACACCCTGATGGCCACCGCCGCCGCCGTGCTGTCCTGGTCCGTCGGTGAAACCCTGGCCAAGGGCAAGGCCTCCATGCTGGGTGCCGCTTCCGGTGCCGTCGCTGGCCTGGTGGCCATCACCCCGGCCTGCGGCACCGTCGGTGTCATGGGCGCCATCGTCATCGGCCTGACCGCCGGCTTCCTCTGCCTGTGGGGCGTGACCGGTCTGAAGAAGATGCTCGGTGCCGACGACTCGCTGGACGTGTTCGGCGTGCACGGTGTCGGTGGCATCGTCGGTGCCCTGCTGACCGGCGTGTTCTCCGCCGGTTCGCTCGGCGGCATCAAGGGCGACGACTTCTCGATCGCCAGCCAGCTGCTGATCCAGGCCGAAGGCGTGGTCATCACCATGGTGTGGTCGACCGTCGTGGCCTTCATCGCCTACAAGATCGTGGACATGACCATGGGCCTGCGTGTGACCGAAGAGCAGGAACGCGAAGGTCTGGACATCAGCTCGCACGGCGAAACCGCCTACAACCGCTGATCGGACCCGACGGCCTCCCGGCGTGTGCGTGTGAACGGAGCGCCAGCGCACCCGCCAGACTCAAGGTCTTGAATTTGTCAGAGCGTCTCCGATGGATGTTCAGCCCCCGCGCCGCAAGGCCCGGGGGCTTTTTTTTGCCGGTGAATGGCGCACAGACGCGGTGGACCGACAGGGCGAACATGGCGGGCGTCACACACCGCCCAGGGAGTTCCCATGTTCCAGACCGTCGCCCGGCGCGCCTGCGCCCTGTCCGTGCTCGTCGCCTGTGCCGCCCTGCCCGCGTCGGCCGCGCAAAGCCCGCCAGCCAAACCCGGCAAACCACCCACCAGCGTGCGCTTCATCGACGCCCCGTCCAGCGAAAGCCCCGCCGCGCGGCGTGCTCGGCTCAAGAAAGAGTGCAAGGGCCGGCCCAATGCCGGGGCGTGTCTGGGCCACACCCGCTGAGCGACCCGGGCGGCGGCGATTGCAGCGCCGCATGCAAAAAATTCAAAGGCGGTCGCAGACCCCGCCGCTACCATGGCGGCCATGCAGAACAGCCCCCCGAATCAAGACTGGCCGCAGCACCTGATCGAGCAGGTCCAGGCCGCCCGCGCCGCGCGCACGTCCCTTTGCATCCGCGGCGGCGACACCAAGGCCTTCCTGGGCGAACCCGTCCAGGGCCAGCCGCTGGACATGCGCGACTGGTCGGGCATCGTCAGCCACGAACCGACCGAGCTGGTCATCACCGTGCGTGCCGGCACGCCGCTGGCCGAGGTGGAGGCCGCGCTGGCCGACAAGGGCCAGCACCTGCCCTTCGATCCGCCGCACTTCGGTGACAGCGCCACCATCGGCGGTGTGGTGGCCGCCGGCCTGGCGGGCCCGGCCCGCGCCACCGTGGGCGGCGTGCGCGACTTCGTGCTGGGTGCCCAGTTCATCGACGGCAAAGGTGACTGGCTGACCTTCGGCGGTCAGGTCATGAAGAACGTGGCCGGCTACGACATCAGCCGCGCGCTCGCCGGCTCCTTCGGTACGCTGGGCGTCATCACCCACCTCTCGCTCAAGGTGTTGCCGGTGGCGCCGGCCGAAGCAACCCTGGTGTTCAACATGGGCCAGCGCGACGCGCTGGAGCAGCTGCACCGCTGGGGCGGCCAGCCCTTGCCGCTCAACGCCAGCTGCTGGGTGAAGGACGACACGGCGGCCGACGCGCCCGAGCTGCTGTTTGTGCGCCTTCGCGGCGCGGTGGCGGCGGTCGAGTCCGCCTGCGAGCGTTTGACCCGCGAAGCCGGCGGCCAGCGCATGGACAACGCCCAGGCCGTGCCCGACTGGACGGCCTGCCGCGACCAGACCCTGCCGTTCTTCACCGCACCGTCGCCCGAGCGGTGCCTGTGGCGCCTGTCGCTGCCGCAGACCGCACCGGTGCTGGACCTGCCGTATGCCCAGCTGATCGAATGGCAGGGTGCGCAGCGCTGGTGCTGGGCGCCGGCGTCGGCCGCGGCCCAGATCCGCGCCGCGGCGGCGGCGGTGCAGGGCCACGCGACCCTGTTCCGCGCCGGTGCCGATGGTGCGCCCGGCGTGCGCCGCTTCGATGCCGAAAGCCCGGCCTTGCAGGCGATCACGAAGCGCCTGCGCGAAGCGTTCGACCCGCAGGGTCTCTTCAACCCCGGCCGGATGGGCTGATCACATGCAGACCAACCTTGCCCCCGAATTCCAGAACACGCCCGACGGCCTGGCCGCCGAAGCCATCCTGCGCAAATGCGTGCACTGCGGTTTCTGCACCGCCACCTGCCCGACCTACCAGCTGCTGGGCGACGAGCTGGATGGTCCGCGCGGACGCATCTACCTGATGAAGCAGGTGTTCGAAGGCGCCGAACCCACGCGCAAGACCCAGCTGCACCTGGACCGCTGCCTGACCTGCCGCAACTGCGAAAGCACCTGCCCCAGCGGTGTGGACTACGGCCACCTGGTGGACATCGGCCGCAAGGTGGTGGACGCCAAGGTGCCGCGCCCGGCTGCTGAAAAGGCCGTGCGCTGGCTGCTGAAGGAAGGCCTGACCTCCCCGGCCTTCGGCCCGGCGATGAAGCTGGGCCAGCTGGTGCGCGACCTGCTGCCCGAGACGCTCAAGAACAAGGTGCCCGCGAAGCAGGACGCCGGCCGCTGGCCCAGCGCGACCCACGCGCGCAAGGTGCTGATGCTGGCGGGCTGTGTGCAGCCGGCCATGATGCCCAACATCAACACCGCCACCGCGCGCGTGCTCGACGCCGCCGGCATCCAGACCGTGGTGGCGCCCGAGGCCGGCTGCTGCGGCGCGGTGAAGTTCCACCTGAACGACCAGGACGGCGGCACCGCGCAGATGCGCGCCAACATCGACGCCTGGTGGCCACACGTCGAAGCGGGTGCCGAAGCCATCGTGATGAACGCGTCGGGCTGCGGCGTGACGGTCAAGGAATACGGCCACATCCTGCAGCACGATCCGGCGTATGCCGCCAAGGCCGCGCGCATCAGCGAACTGACCAAGGACCTGAGCGAACTGCTGCCCGCGCTGGTGCCGGTGCTGCAACCCAAGCTGGCGCAGCAACCCGATGCGAAGAAAGTGATCGGCTTCCACCCGCCCTGCACCCTGCAGCACGGGCAGAAGCTCAAGGGTGGTGTCGAAACCCACCTGGCCGCGCTGGGCTTCACGGTGCAGGTGGCGCGCAACGAATCGCACCTGTGCTGCGGCTCGGCCGGCACCTATTCCGTGCTCAACCCCGAACTGTCGTACCAGCTGCGCGACCGCAAGCTCGGCCATCTGAACGAACTGCAACCCGCGGTGATCGCCAGCGCCAACATCGGCTGCATCACCCACCTGCAAAGCGGCACGGCCACGCCGGTGCGGCACTGGATCGAGCTGCTGGACGACGCGCTGGCCTGACAGCGGGCGGCATTTCCGCACACCGGCCGACGGGCTGTCATCCCGGTGCGACCCGACCGGGATAAGCTGGTCCGGTCGCGCCGCTTGCGTCCGGCGCTGCGCCCTCCCTGTACGACGCCAAGCAAGGATTGACCATGGGTTTCTTCAGCAACATCCTCGAAAAACTCGGCATGAAGGAAGCGGCTGCCGCCCCCGTCATCACCCCGCCGCCGGCGCCTGCAGCGGCACCGTCTGCAGCACCCGCAGCGGCGCCCGCCGCTCCGGTGGTCAACCCGATCGCCATGGTGGACGTGATGAGCCTGCTGGCCGAAAAGGCCGCCAGCCATCCGGAAAAGCTCAACTGGAAGACCTCCATCGTCGACCTGCTCAAGCTGCTCGGTCTGGACAGCAGCCTGGCCGCACGCAAGGAGCTGGCCAAGGAGCTCTACTGCCCCGACGAGCTGATGGGCGACTCCGCCAGGATGAACATGTGGCTGCACAAGCAGGTGCTCGGCCACATCGCAGCCAACGGCGGCAACATCCCGGCCGAACTGCTCTGAGTCAGGCCGCCAGCGCGGCCTCGATGTCCTTGCCCAGCTTCTCGGGCGCGTCCTGCGGCGCGTAGCGGCGGATCACCTGGCCGTCGCGACCGACCAGGAACTTGGTGAAGTTCCACTTGATGGCCTTGCTGCCCAGCAGGCCCGGGGCCTCGGCCGTGAGCCAGCGGTACAGCGGGTGGGCGTCGGCGCCGTTGACGTCGATCTTGCCCATCATGGGGAAGCTGACGCCGTAATTGCGCTGGCAGAAGCCCGCTATTTCGGCGTTGCTGCCCGGGTCCTGGCCGCCAAACTGGTTGCACGGGAAGCCCAGCACCACCAGACCCTTGCCGGCGTAGGTGGCATGGAGTTTTTCCAGGCCGGCGAACTGTGGCGTGAAGCCGCAGGCGCTGGCCGTGTTGACGATCAGCAGCACCTGGCCGCGGTAGCGGTCCAGCGACACCGTCTGGCCGTCGATCGTGGTGGCGGAAAAGTCGTAGAGGCCAGTGCTCATGGGGGTTCCTCGGGAGAAGCGGGGTGTTGCGGTCATGTTGCAACACAAATCGCGCCGGTGGTGAATGTTGCACGCTTGGCCCGGGAACCCGTGGTGGTATCGCTGGCAGAACGGGCATACTGCATCGGGCAGAGGGTAAGCCCTTGGCATTCGCGGGAAACAAACTCGAACAACACAAGAGGCATGGGCATGGGTAACGGCGCGGCGTACACGGTGGCCCTGGTGGGGTTCGCCGAAAGCGAATCGGCGACCTTCGAGTCGTTCTTCCGGCTGGCCGCGCGCCGGCCGCCGGCCTATCGGGTGCAGGACGAGGTCATGGACGCACAGGTCCTGATCGTCAACTCGGACAACCTGCAGGCCCTGCACCTGGTGCAGTACGCCGATCTGCCAGGCAAGGTGCTGCTGGTGGGCAACAGCGACGCCGGGACTGGCTGGCCACTGCAGCGCAAGCCGGTCAAACTGGTGTCGGTGCTGGCCGATCTCGACCGTCTGGTCGGGGTGGCACCCCGCGCCAGCGCTGCACCTGCCACGCGTCCGGTCGCGGCCGCGCACCAGCCGGTGCCCGCCCGTCAGGGCGCCGACCGCGGTTTCGCTGCCACCGAACCCCTCTCCAGCCAGCAGATGCCGCTGCCCCCGGCCCGTCCCCTGCAGCCCGTGGCCGCCCCGCGCCGCCGCTCGCCGGACACCGAATTCCCGGCCACCCGGCCCATGGTGCGTTCCCCGGTCTCGTCGCCCGCCGTGGCGGCCAAGACACCACCCCTGCCCATGCCGGTGGTGGAGGATGCCGGCAAGGCCCGGCGACTGAATGAGCGCGCCGCCCGGCCCGGTGTGATGCGCCTGACCGACTTCGGCGGGCTCGACGAGATGCCCGCGGCGACGTCGAAATCGCCTTCGCGGCGCCCGGCGAACGGCGCCGGGCCTGCGCCGGTGGTGCAGCGGGGCGACCTGTTGCTGGTGTCCGAGAGCCTGGTCGAGGGCCGCATCCTGCACAAGCGCTTCAAGAAGTACGGGCTGAGCATCGACTGGTCGCGCGAGGGCAAGCAGGCGCTGGTCATGATGAAGTCCCATGCCTACCGCATGGTGGCGGTGGACCGCCTCAACGGCGAGCCCGACGCCTACCAGATCTGCCGGGCCGCCAAACAGACCCGCCAACCCAACGGGCAGCCGCCGGTGGTGGTGCTCTTTTCGCCCTCCGCGGGCAGCATGGACCGCATCAAGGCCGGGCTGGCCGGCAGCGACGCCTACCTCTCGCGTTCGGTCGCCGAGGCCGAGTTCTACAAGGTGCTCGCGCAGCACCGTCTGGTGGACCTGGACGGCTTCGAGAAGACGAACATCGGGTACTGAGCTCTCCTGCGCCGCCGCAGGCGTCGCGGGGGTACCGATCTACCCGTGCAAGTCGTCGCGGCGCGCGATCTCGTACAGGCGTTCAAGCTCGTGCGGGTGCTCGCGCTCGTTGCGCTGGTGCCACTTCATGATCAGCCACATGAAGCCGGCGACGAGCAGGCCGAATGCGGTGATGGCGGCAAAGGCCGACAGGCCGGCGGCGGTGGAGAAGCTGTAGGCTGCGCCCAGGCCCAGGATGCAGGCCTGCTCGTTGAAGTTCTGAACAGCAATCGAGCGGCCGGCGCCCATCAGGTTGTGGCCGCGGTGCTGCAGCAGCGCGTTCATCGGCACCACCAGGAAGCCGCCCAGCCCGCCCAGCAGCACGAGGAAGGGCGCGGCCACCCAGACGTTGTCGATCACGTTCATCAGCATCACCAGCAGGCCCATGGCAATGCCCAGCGGCATCACGCGCGTGGCCTGGTCCAGCCGCATGCGCAGCGAAGCCACCACCGCCCCCACGGCGGTGCCCAGCGCCACCACGCCCACCAGGCTGGACGCCTGCGTGGTGCTGTAGCCCAGCGCGGCACCGGCCCAGGCCAGCACGATGTAGCGCAGGTTGCCGCTGACGCCCCAGAACAGCGTGGTGGTGGACAGCGAGATCTGCCCCAGGCGGTCGCGCCAAAGGCGGCTGTTGCAGCGCCAGAAATCGGGCAGCAGGGCCAGCGGGTTCCGGGGCATCGGGCGCGGGGTCACGCCGGTCAGCGGGATGCGCAGATTGAAGGAGGCCGCCAGGGCGTACACCGCGACCAGCACCGCGATGGCAGCTTCGGCCGGGCGGTCGATGCCGGTCTCCAGCCCGGGCAGGTCCAGCCCCAGCAGCAGGCCCGACAGCCAGGGTCCCACGAGCTGGCCGCCCAGCAGCACGCCCAGGATGATGGAGGCGATGGTCAGGCCCTCGATCCAGCCATTGGCCTTGACCAGCTGGGACGGCGGCAGCAGCTCGGTGAGGATGCCGTACTTGGCCGGCGAATACGCCGCCGCACCCAGGCCCACCAAGGTGTAGGCCGCCAGTGGGTGCACACCGACGAGCATCAGCAGGCAGCCCACCACCTTGATGGCATTGCTGATGAACATGACCTGCCCTTTGGGCCGTGCGTCGGCAAAGGCGCCGACGAAGGGGGCCAGGGCCACGTAAAACAGGGCGAACAGGGGAACCAGTGCGGCCCCTTGCCATTCGGGGGCATGGCGGCTGCGCAGCAACTCGATGGCGGCCACGAACAGCGCGTTGTCAGCCAGGGAGCTGAAGAACTGCGCCGTCATGATGGTGTAGAAGCCGCGTTTCATCGGACGTTCTTGTTGTGGTCGGCTTGCAGGGGCTGCTCGGGGCGGGACGCTGGCCCGGGGCTCTGGCTGTCTCCAACGGTGCGCGGGTTATAGCACGCCACCCGGATCCCCCGGCCAAGCGGAGCCGCGGTGTTGCGGTCGGTGGCAGTCGTGCGGTCGGTTGTGGACAGATTGGCGCACCTTTGTGTCAGTTTGACGCAAGAAAGGGGTGGAACGGCTTTTGCAGTCGGTGGCCGCACCGACGCGGCTCCCCCGGCGCGCCCGATCCCCAGAAGACCCACGAGGAGACACCCGCATGATGAGTATCGACAAGGCGCTGCTGCGGCAGCTGCTGTTGATCGAGCGCCCCTGGGAGGTGCGCGAGTACCGGCTGGATGTTCGCAAGCGACGCTGCGACGTCTGGATCGCCCAGGAGGCCGAACGCGGCTGGTTCGGTCGAGCCCGTCCCGCGCCGCCGGGCGAGACCGCCGTCTGGCAGCACCTGGCCATCGGGCCGATCCGCTTTCATCTGCATGTGAGCCTGCCCCTCGGGTTCGATGGCAAGGGCCTGGGCTGGATGGGCGAACCCGGCATGCCGTTCACCCGCGCCCTGGCCGGACGCGTGTTCGCGCTGTTCGGCGAAGGGCTGCCGCTGCCCGCGATCTGCACCCTGCTCGACCTGAGCCTGCAAGATGTCTGGCGCTACCGCTATGCGCTCGACACCGGACGCAGCAGTCCGACCGAGCCGGAGGCGGCGGCGGTCCGCCCGGTCGCCGCCGGCCCGGCGCCGGCCGACGCCGCTGCGGCCACCGACAGTGCGGTGCCGGATGTGACCGACCCGGTCTGGCAGCGCCTGCTCGAAGGCGACCTGAGCCTGGACATCAAGGTGCTCAGCCTCAAGCTGATGCTGACCCGGCTGCGCTCGCAGCTGGACCTGATCCAGGACGAGGAGGTGCGCATGCTCAAGCTCAAGGAGCTGCACCGCTACTTCGTCAAGAACGAACGGGTGCTCAACCACGAACTCGACCAGCTGCGGCTGGGCTGACCTCTCATGACCTCCACGCAGAACGCTTCCCCGGCCCCGCTCAGTGGCTCGCTGATGGACCTGCAGGACGCCCTGGTGGCGATCCGCAGCGGCGCCTACCTCTCGATCGCGGCCGACGCGGCCCTGCTGCGCCGCCTGCCACCGGGCAACTGGATCGCCGGCAGCATCCCGTATTTCATGGGGCAGGACGGCGGTCAGACATCGCGCGAGAAGCTCTTCGTCACCGAACTGCCCACCCACGCCGGCACACCGCACCTGCGCTGGTACGACACCAGCAACCTGCACAAGGTGGCGCTGGAGGCGCCGGCGCACGGGCTGACGGTGCTGATCGTGCCGGCGTTTTCCGAGGTGCATTCGCGCTTCGCGCGTGAGGCGCCGTCGTTCGAGGACCTCTACATGAAGCCGCTGGTGGGCTGGATCGCCGGCGTGCACCTCGACGAGCTGGGCCAGGCCGCACCGGTGGTGGCCAACGGCCAGTCGCTGATGTTCAGCAGCGACCGCGCGCTGGCCATCCACATCCCGCTGCCCGACTCGATCTACCCGCGCATCGACATCCTCAACCTGTTCCAGCCCGGTCCCGGCGACGAGATCCGGTTTCCGTCCACCGGCTTTTCGGCGCAGGAGTGTTTCGTCAATGGCGAGCTGGTGAACCTGGCGCAGTACCTCGGGGCCAAGGGCATCGACACCCGTCTGCCGCTGGTGGCCGACTACTCGGGCGCCATGATCAACGTGTCGTTCAAGGCCGTGGACGCCGCCGCCGGCCGGGTGGACTTCTATGCCCCGGTGTTCGATGACGTGGAGTACCGCATCGCGCAGCCGGTGCCCGACTACGCGCAGGCGTTTGCGCGGTCGCTGCCGGGCGAGGCCCAGGCCGCGCGCTGGAGCTGCAACTGCATCCTCAACTACCTCTATGGCGGCCTGGAGGGGCAGCGCACCGGGCCGATCACCGGTCCCATGACCTTCGGCGAGATCGCCTACCAGCTGCTCAACCAGACCATGGTCTACGTGAACTTCGACCGGCTCCAGTAGCCGGGCTGCAGCCGCATGAATCGGCGTGACGGGTGGCGGTGTGCGGGGCGGTTTGTGCGACAGTTGCCGTCGTCCGTATCTGTCCCGCTCCCGTCATGCCCCGTCCCATCCTCGCCACCGTTCACCTTCCTGCGCTCGAACACAACCTGAACCAGGCCCGCGTGCGCGCGCCCGACGCGCGCGTCTGGGCGGTGGTCAAGGCCAACGCCTACGGCCACGGCATCGAGCGCGTGTTCGACGCCCTGCGCAGCGCCGACGGTTTCGCGATGATCGATCTGGCCGAAGCCCAGCGCCTGCGTGCGCTGGACTGGCGCGGCCCGCTGCTGCTGCTCGAAGGCGTTTTCGAGCCGCGCGACCTGGAGCTCTGCTCGCGCCTGAACATCTGGCACGCGGTGCACTGCACCGAGCAGATCGACTGGCTGGCCGCGCACAAGACCCACGCGCCGCACCGCGTCTTCCTCAAGCTCAACAGCGGCATGAACCGCCTGGGTTTCCGGCCCGAGGCCTTCCGCGCCGCCTGGGCACGCCTGAACGCGCTGCCGCAGGTGGACGAAATCTCGCTCATGACCCACTTCAGCGACGCCGACGGCCCGCGTGGCATCGCCCACCAGGTGGCTGCCTTTGAAGCCGCCACGGCCGACCTGCCCGGTGAACGCAGCCTGTGCAACAGCGCGGCCATCCTGCGACATGCGCAAAGCCCGCTGCGCGGCGCCGGTGTTTCCACGCTCGCGGCCGACTGGGTGCGCGAAGGCATCGCGCTCTACGGCGGCGCGCCCGACCACCCCGAAAACACCGCCGCCGGCTGGGGCCTGCAGCCGACCATGAGCCTGACCACGAAGGTGATCGGCGTGCAGAGCCTGGTGCCCGGTGACACCGTGGGCTATGGCTCGACCTTCACCGCCGACGCCCCCATGCGGGTGGGTGTCATCGCCTGCGGCTACGCCGACGGCTACCCGCGCCACGCCCCCACCGGCACACCGGTGCTGGTGAACGGCGTCAAGACGCGCATCGTCGGCCGCGTCAGCATGGACATGATCACCGTGGACCTGGCGCCGCTGGACGCGGCGGGCGTGCCGGCCGGCATCGGCAGCGAGGTGGTGCTCTGGGGCGTTTCACCCTCGACCGGCGCGCAGCTGCCGGTGGACGAGGTGGCGCGTGCGGCGGGCACGATCAGCTACGAGCTGCTGTGCGCGGTGGCGCCCAGGGTGCCATTCGCCGAGTAGCCCGGTTACCAAGCAAGTTCATTTGCGGGGTGGCCCGCGCAGGCAGGGTGCATTCGCCGGACAATCGTTTGCATTGCCTGGTCACCCTGTCCGAAAGCCCTCTTTGAGTCCTGCCCGTTCCCCCCTGGCCGTCCTGCGCGGCCTGCCCTATGTCGCCTGGGTCATCCTGTATTGCGCGGTCACCTGGGGCGTGTTCGGCGCGCTGCTGGGCGCCGTCACACCCAATCTGCGGGCGCAGATGGGGGTGTCCTTCCAGCAGATCGGCTGGCTCATGGCCATCTGGAGCGCGGGCGGCGCGGTCGGCTCGCTGTTGGGCGGTGCCATCGCCAAGCGCTTCCCGCCCCGGCGCCTGTTGCGCGCCTACACGCTGGCCGTCATGGGCGCGGTGGCGGGTGTGCTCTGGGCGCCCAGCTTCGGCTGGCTGGCCTTCTTCATGGTCGCGGTCGCCACCTTCGAGACGGCGCTGTTCACCCTGGGCCACGGCCTGCTGGCCGAACTGAGCGACGACCCCGAGCAGCGCACCCGCATCATCAGCCTGGTCGATGTTGGCTACAGCACCGGCTCGGTGCTCTCGCCGCTGATGGCCGCCGCCGCGCTGGCCGTGAACCCGAGCTGGCGCAGCCCCTACGCGGTGTTCGCGCTCATGGCCCTGGGCCTGCTGATGCTGGCGCTGCAGCGCCGCCACCTGAAGGCCGTGCAGTTCCGTCCCGACCATGCGCACGACGACCCCGCGCCCGACGGCACCGGCCGTGCCCCGCTGGGTTACGCCGGCCTGCTGCGCCAGCCCCTGGTGCGCTGGGTGCTGCTGGCCGGCCTGTGCAGCGGCCTGAGCGAATGGGGCCAGTACTTCTGGTTCGTCAGCTTCGCCACCGAAGCCCTGGGCCAGCACGAGCAGACCGCGCGCCTGGCGCTGGGGTTCCTGATGGCCGGCATGGTCACCGGCCGCATCTGGCAGGCCTTCGTGCACAGCCGCTGGAGCATGGAACAGAAGATCCAGGGCCTGGGCGCGCTGGCGGCGCTGGCGCTGGCGGGCGTCTGGCTCAGCCCGGTGGATACCCCGTTCGCCTGGCTGGCGCTGTGCAACTTCCTCACCGGCCTGGGCGTTTCGGTGTGTTTTCCCATCCTGCTGGGCATCGCGCTGCGCGGTTTCCCGCAGGAAGCGCCCCGCCTGTCGGCCCTGCTGATGATCGTGTTCTCCGCCGGGGCGCAGGTCGCCGCGGTGCTGATGGGTGAAATGGCCGAACAATGGGGGCTGCGCGCGGCGTATGCGGTGCTGGTGGTGGCCGCAGTGGGTTTCGTGGTCTGTGCATGGCGACTCGGTCGTGGGGTCATGACACGGGCATGACTTGTACCCCTGGGGGTATGTATATATACTGCGGCCCGTATAGGAGTCCGCCATGCCGTCCCACGCCCCCTTTTCCCCGCTTGCCCTCTTCCGCCTGAAACCTTCCCTCCCCGCCGCCCGTCTGGCGGCCCTGGCCCTGCTGGTCGCCGTCACCGGTCATGCCACGGCGGCCGATGCCCCGGCCGGCCCGCAGGTGCCCGTGATGACCCTGGGGGCCCGGCCGGTCGGCATGGGGGCCGAATTCGACGGCAGCCTGCAGGCCGTGCGCCAGAGCGTGCTCTCGGCCCAGGCCAGCGGCCGCATCGCCACCCTGTCCGTCAAGGCGGGTGACCGCGTCCAGGCCGGCCAGGTGCTGGCCGTCATCGACGACCGCGCCACCCAGGCTGGCGTGGCCCAGGCGCAGGCCGGCGTTGCGCAGGCGCAGGCCAACCTGGCCAACGCCAAGGCCGCCTACGAGCGCACCAAGGAACTGCGGGCGCAGGGCTTCATCGCCCAGGCCGCGCTCGATTCGGCGCTGGCCCAGTACCGCGCCGCCGAAGCCGGCGCCGCCGCCGCCCGCGCCGGCCAGACCCAGGCCAGCGTGGCCCAGGGCTTCACCCGCCTGACCGCGCCCTGGGATGGCTGGGTGCTGGCCACCCACGCCGAAGCCGGTGCGCTGGCCATGCCCGGCGCGCCCATCCTCACCGTCTACGCACCGCAGCCCATGCGCGCCGTGGTGCACGTGCCGGCCTCCCAGCAGCCGCTGGCGCTGGCCGCCCAGAAGATCGAGGTGCAGCTGCCCGGCACCGACCGCTGGGTCAGCCCCGCAGCCAAAACCACCGTGCCCGCCGCCGACCCCGTGTCGCAGACCGTGGAATGGCGCCTGAACCTGTCGGATGCCGACGGCGCCGGCCAGGTGCCCGGCCGTCAGGTGAAGGTGCGTTTTGTCGGCAGCACGGCTCAGGCCGCGCCCCAGCGCCTGGTGGTGCCGGCCACCGCCCTGCTGCGCCGTGGCGAGCTGACCGGCGTCTACGTCGTCACCGCCAGGGGCGAATCGGCCCGGGGCTTCGCGCTGCGCGCGGTGCGCACCGGCGCCACGCACGGCGATGGCGTGGAAGTGCTGGCTGGTCTGAAGGCCGGGGACCAGGTGGCCCTTGATCCTGTGCGCGCGGGCCTGTCGGGCGCCACGCCCGTGGCGAAGTAAGAGGCCGCCGCCATGAGCCATCCGCAAGACTCGACACCGCTGGAGAAGCTGGGCTTCTCCGGTTCCGTGGCGCGGGCCTTCCAGGCCAACGCCATCACGCCGCTGCTCGCGCTGGTCGCGCTGCTGCTGGGCCTGTTCGCCGTGCTGGTCACCCCGCGCGAGGAAGAGCCGCAGATCAACGTGACCATGGCCAACGTGATGATTCCTTTCCCCGGTGCGTCCAGCGCCGACGTGGAGAAGATGGTCGCCGCACCGGCGGAACACGTGCTCTCGCAGATCCAGGGCATCGAACACACCTATTCCGTCGCGCGCCCCGGCGTGGCCGTGCTGACGGTGCAGTTCAAGGTGGGCGTGCCGCGCACCGAGGCGCTGGTGCGCCTGTACGACGTGCTCAACGCCAACC
>CAZJZD010000036.1:0-42879 GCA_964550405.1 uncultured Hydrogenophaga sp.
AGCCAGGACACCACCGGCCCGATGACCCGCGACGAGCTGAAGGACCTCGCTTGCCTGGGCTTCTCGGCCGACCTGGTGATGCAGTCCTTCTGCCACACCGCCGCCTACCCGAAGCCGGTGGACGTGAAGACCCACCGCGAACTGCCGGCCTTCATCAGCAGCCGCGGTGGCGTGGCGCTGCGCCCGGGCGACGGCGTGATCCACAGCTGGCTCAACCGCCTGCTGCTGCCCGACACCGTGGGCACCGGCGGTGACTCGCACACCCGCTTCCCGATCGGCATTTCGTTCCCGGCCGGTTCCGGTCTGGTGGCCTTCGGCGCCGCCACCGGTGTGATGCCGCTGGACATGCCCGAGTCGGTGCTGGTGCGCTTCAAGGGCCAGATGCAGCCCGGCGTCACCCTGCGTGACCTGGTGCACGCCATCCCGCTGTACGCCATCAAGGCCGGTCTGCTGACCGTGGCCAAGGCCGGCAAGAAGAACATCTTCTCGGGCCGCATCCTGGAAATCGAAGGTCTGCCCGACCTGAAGGTGGAACAGGCTTTCGAGCTGTCCGACGCCTCGGCCGAACGCTCGGCCGCCGGCTGCACGATCAAGCTCAACAAGGAGCCGGTGGCCGAGTACCTGAAGTCGAACGTGGTTCTGATGAAGAACATGATCGCCGACGGTTACGCCGACGCCAAGACCCTGGCGCGCCGCATCGAGAAGGTGGAAGCCTGGCTGGCCAAGCCCAGCCTGCTGGAGGCCGACAAGGACGCCGAATACGCCGCCGTGATCGAGATCGACCTGGCCGAGATCACTGAGCCCATCGTCTGCTGCCCGAACGACCCGGACGACGCCAAGTTCCTGTCCGAAGTCGCCGGCACCAAGATCGACGAGGCCTTCATCGGTTCGTGCATGACCAACATCGGCCACTTCCGCGCGGCAGCCACCGTGCTGGGTGGCGCGCGCGACATCCCGGTCAAGCTGTGGGTCGCCCCGCCGACCAAGATGGACGCCGCCGAGCTGACCAAGGAAGGCCACTACGCCAACTTTGGCGCCGCCGGTGCCCGCACCGAAATGCCCGGCTGCTCGCTGTGCATGGGCAACCAGGCCCAGGTGCGCGAAGGCGCGACGGTGATCTCCACCTCCACCCGCAACTTCCCGAACCGTCTGGGCAAGAACACCAACGTGTTCCTGGGCTCGGCCGAGCTGGCCGCCGTGGCCTCCAAGCTGGGCAAGCTGCCGACCAAGGAGGAGTACCTGGCTGCCACCGGCGTCATCACCGCCAAGGCCGACCAGATCTACAAGTACATGAACTTCGACCAGATCGAAGAGTACGTGGAGACGGCCAAGTCGGTCGCCTGAACGGTCTGAGCACCGCATGACAAAGGCCCGGGGCGTTGAGCCCCGGGCCTTTGTCTTTTCAGGAGGCCGTGGCCGGTCTCACGCGGTGCCGCCAGCCGTCGGCGGAATACAGCAGCAGGGCGGTCCAGATCAGGGCAAATCCCGCCAGGCGCGGGCCGGCAAAGGGCTCGGCGTAGAGCAGGGTGCCCAGAAACAGCAGGATGGTGGGCGTGATGTACTGCAGCACCCCCATGGTGGACAGCGGAACACGCCGGGCGCCGGCCGAGAACAGCAGCAGCGGGATGGCGGTGACCGGGCCGCTGAGCGCGAACAGCAGCCAGGTGTGGGCATCCTGTTCAGGCAGGCTGCCGCTGTGCTGGCCCCAGAGCAGCACCGCACCGGCCACCGGCGCCAGCAGCAGTGTCTCCAGCGACATGCCTTCGAGCGCGCCCAGCGGTGCCAGCTTGCGGATCAGGCCGTAGAAGCCGAAGGAGATCGCCAGTCCCAGGGCAATCCAGGGCACATGGCCGGTGAGCAAGGCCAGCCAGAGCACACCGGCGGCTGCGATGCCGAAGGCCAGCCACTGGATCGGGCGCGGCCGTTCGTGGAAGACGATGTAGCCCAGCGCCAGGTTCACCAGCGGGAGGATGAAGTAGCCCAGGCTGGCGTCCAGCACATGGCCGTTGTTGACCGCCCAGATGTAGGTCAGCCAGTTGCCGGCCAGCAACGTGGACGATGCGGCGAACGTGAGCAGCAGGCGCGGCTGCTGGCGCACGTCGCGCAGCCAGGCCCAGCGCCGCAGCACGGCCAGCACCAGCAGCACGAACATGAGGGACCACACCATGCGGTGCAACACCACCTGCAGCGAGGCGACATGCTGGAGCTGCTTGAAGAACAGCGGGAACAGGCCCCAGAGGCCGTAGGCCAGGGTGCCGTAGATCAGGCCGCGCGACATCAGGCGCTGCCGGTGAGGGACTGCCAGCCCGGCCAGCCCTCGCGTGCGATGGCGAACTTGCGTGTCGCGCTGCTCCAGCTTTCGCCCGCGGCCATGGCGGCGCCGAAAGCCGCGGGGTCCGTCACGCGGGTGCCCCCCAGCAGGGTGACGCCACGTTCGAACAGCGCGTCCGGCCAGAGGCCGGCGGAGGGGCCGATGACCGCGAAATGTGTGGCCGACCCGGCTGCGGCCAGCATGTCGTCCAGCGTGTGGTTGAGCAGCATGGTGGAGGTGCCCACCACCCGGTTGCAGCCGGCGAGCAGCGAACGGTCCAGCCCGATGGTGACCTGGGGGAAGCGTTCGCGCTGGCGCGCGACCATCTCGGCATTCATTTCCACCACGCTCAGGCGCCCGCCGGCATCGGCCACGCGCTGCACCAGCGGCGGGAAGAAGCCGATCATGCCCAGGTGGTCCTGCGGGCCCAGCACCACGTCGCCCAGCGAATTGCCGGCCGGCGGAGGTTCATAGCCCACACGGTGCCAGACCGAGTCGGTCATCGCATTGATGGCGGCCAGCGCGATGGCGCGCTCCACTTCGCTGCCGTCGGCCAGGCGCTGGGCCAGCGCCATGGGGTCCGCCCCGGCCAGGGGCATGCCGGTGGACGACCCGTGGACCGCCAGCAGGGCCTGCAGGGTGTCGCCCAGCAGCACGTAGGACAGGCCGAAGGCACCGTCTTCCAGTTCGATGGCGCAGAACTCGGCGTCGTGTGCGCCGGCGGCCGGGCTGCGGCGGGGGACGTGCAGGCCGCGAACGCGGGGGCTCGGGTGGCGCTGGGCGATGCGGGCCAGCTGTTGCAGCACGGCCTGGGCGACGGGGGGAGGATGGCTCATGGGGCCATGGTAGCGCCTGCCCCGGGCACGACCGGGCGTGCCCGTCGCGGCGCACCGCGGGGTCAGGGCGCGCTGGCCTGGCGCACCAGTTGCACGTACATGGGGGTGCGACGCAGCACGTCGTTGCGCGATTCGCCGGTGCCGGTGTTCACCACCCAGCCGTGCAGGAACTTCACCTGTGCGACGTTCTGGTTGTCCACCCCGCGCACGATGTTGTCGTAGCTGTACGGGTTGACCGCGCGCATCGCGATGGGCACCGATCCGCTCCAGATCCAGCCCACCGAGGCTTCGGGCAGCAGGGTCTGGTCCGGCTGCATGCCCAGCCGGGCCAGTTGCAGCAGTTCACGCTGGTGGGGCAGGCGCCAGGGCAGGCCGTCGGCCTGGGCGCGTTGCTGGGCCAGGGCTTGGGCCTGTGGCAGGCCCAGCCACTGTGGCTGGCCGGCGCAGTCGCGGCCATTCCAGCGCGTGCCGACCACGCAGCGTTGCCACACCAGGCCGGTGCTGCGCTGCATCAGGCTCTGACCGTCGGCCGAGACGGTCCACTCCGCAGCGCCTGGGTCGGCCGCAGGGCGGGTGTTCCGGTCAGCGGCCAGCACCAGGGCCGGCCAGAGGGCCGACCACAGCAGCAGGCAGAAGAAAGCCCTCGGCAGCGGGTGCCGCCAGGCCGGGAAAAAGTGAGACATGTCCGGGTTATCGGCCGGAACCGGCCCGGCTTTACAGCAGCCGGGCGATCAGCGCGCCTTCGCTGGGTTCGGCCAGCGGCACCCAGACCTTGATGGGGCTGCCCTGGGCGACGGCGATGGCTTCGCCGTCCTGGTTCCGCATGGCGGTCAGATCGACCACCCGGTTGCCGCTCGGGTGGATCACTTCCAGCCGGTCGCCCACCGCAAAGCGGTTCTTGGTCTCGACCTCGGCCCAGCCGTCTTCGCGCACCTGCAGCACCTCGCCCACAAACTGGCTGCGGTGGCTTTCGCTGTGGCCGGTGATGTAGTTCTGGTAGTCCTGCGCCGGGCGGCGTTCCATCAGGCCGCCGGTGTAGCCGCGGTTGGACAGGCCTTCGAGTTCGAGCAGCAGTTCGGGGTTGAAGGGTTTGCCGGCCACTGCGTCGTCGATGGCGCGGCGGTAGACCTGCGCGGTGCGCGCCACGTAGTAGTGGCTCTTGGTGCGGCCCTCGATCTTGAGCGAGTCGATGCCCATGGCCGCCAGCTTGCCCACGTGCTCGACGGCGCGCAGGTCCTTGCTGTTCATGATGTAGGTGCCGTGCTCGTCCTCCATGATGGGCATCAGCTCGCCGGGGCGGCCGGCTTCCTCGATCAGCCAGACCTTGTTGGCTTCGGGGTGACGCTGGCCCGAGCCCGTCGTCGAAAACGCGCTGGCCGCTTCCTCGTCTTCCTGCGCAAAGTTGAAGCCGTCCAGCTTGGCGACGGGCGCCGCGTCGCCGGTGTCGGTGTCGGTGGTGGCGGCCTGGGTCTTGTACTCCCAGCGGCAGGCGTTGGTGCAGGTGCCCTGGTTGGGGTCGCGGCGGTTGAAGTAGCCCGACAGCAGACAGCGGCCCGAATAGGCGATGCACAGCGCGCCGTGCACGAAGACTTCCAGCTCGATGTCCGGGCAGTCGTTGCGGATCGCGGCCACCTCGTCCAAGCTCAGCTCGCGGCTGAGGATGATGCGGCTGACGCCCTGTTTCTGCCAGAACTTCACCGCGGCGCTGTTGGTGGTGTTGGCCTGCACCGAGAGGTGGATCGGCACCTCGGGCCAGAGGCCTTTTTCCATCTGCTCGCGCACCAGCATGATCAGGCCGGCGTCGGCCATGATGAGCGCGTCGGGCCGCAGTTCCACCACCGGCTGCAGGTCGCGCAGGTAGGTGCGCAGCTTGTCGTTGTGGGCGATCAGGTTGCTGGTGACGAAGAACTTCTTGCCGCGCTGATGGGCCTCGCCAATGCCTTCGGCGATCTGTTCGAGGCGGAATTCGTTGTTCCGCGCGCGCAGGGAATAGCGCGGCTGGCCGGCGTACACGGCGTCGGCGCCAAAGTTGTAGGCGGCGCGCATGCGGTGCAGCGAGCCGGCGGGCAGGAGCAGTTCGGGGGCTTTCATCAGGGGGTGGATTGTCCCGCATCACCCGTTTTTCCGCAGCCGCCGGGAAAACCGCACACCGCGTGCTGGCATTCGGTCTGACCACAATGGGCCGACCGCCACAGGAGACACCGCGTGCCCACCACCCGCTTCCGCCACCCCTTCTCGGACACCGTCAAAACCTTCCGCACCGCGTCGGGCAAGACCGGGCGCTTCTATTCGCTGCCCACGCTGGCGCGACGTTTCTCTGGCATCAAGCGCCTGCCGGTGTCGCTGCGCATCGTGCTGGAGAGCGTGCTGCGCCATTGCGACGGCGAGCGCGTGACCACCGAACACGTGGCCCGGCTGGCCAACTGGCAGCCCCAGGCCGAACGCACCGAGGAAATCCCCTTCACCGTGGCCCGTGTGGTCCTGCAGGACTTCACCGGTGTGCCCCTGCTGGCCGACCTGGCCGCCATGCGCAGCACGGCGCAGCGCCTGGGCCACGACCCGAAGAAGATCGAACCCCTGGTGCCGGTGGACCTGGTGGTGGACCACTCGGTCACGGTGGACCACTACGGCACGCCCGACGCGCTCGACCTCAACATGCGGCTGGAGTTCCAGCGCAACCGGGAGCGCTACCAGTTCATGAAGTGGGGCATGCAGGCCTTCGACACCTTCGGCGTGGTGCCGCCGGGCTTTGGCATCGTGCACCAGGTCAACCTGGAGTTTCTGGCGCCCGGCGTGCACCTCAAGGGAGGCCTGTACTACCCCGACACCCTGGTCGGCACCGACAGCCACACCACCATGATCAACGGCCTGGGCGTGGTCGGTTGGGGTGTGGGCGGCATCGAGGCCGAGGCCGCCATGCTGGGCCAGCCGGTGTACTTCCTCACCCCCGACGTGGTGGGTTTCGAGCTCACTGGCCGCCTGCGCGAGGGCTGTACCGCCACCGACCTGGTGCTCACGGTCACCGAGATCCTGCGCCGCCACAAGGTGGTGGGCAAGTTCGTCGAGTTCTTCGGCGAAGGCACAGCCTCGCTCGCGCTGCCCGATCGCGCGACCATCGCCAACATGGCCCCCGAATACGGGGCCACCATGGGTTTTTTCCCGGTCGACGAGAAGACGCTGGACTACCTGCGCGGCACCGGCCGCAGCAAGGCCGAGATCGAAGCCGTCGAGACCTACTTCAAGGCGCAGGGCCTGTTCGGCATTCCCAAGGCCGGGGACATCGACTATTCACAGGTGGTGACGCTGGACCTGGGCACCGTGACCCCGTCGCTGGCCGGCCCCAAGCGCCCGCAGGACCGCATCGAGATCGGCCAGGTGGCGGCGCAGTTCGCTTCGCTGTTCAGCAAACCCAACGACCAGAACGGCTTCAACCAGCCGGCGGCCCAGCTCGCGCAGACCTTCCGCACCGACAGCGGCATTCCGGTCCGCAGCGGCGACGTGCTGATCGCGGCCATCACCAGTTGCACCAACACCAGCAACCCCGGCGTTCTGCTGGCCGCCGGCCTGCTGGCCAAGAAGGCGGTGGCCGCGGGCCTGAAGGTCCAGCCGCACATCAAGACCTCGCTGGCACCGGGTTCGCGCATCGTCACCGGCTACCTCGAATCCACCGGATTGTTGCCCTACCTGGAGCAACTGGGCTTTGCGCTGGCCGGCTACGGCTGTACCACCTGCATCGGCAACGCAGGTGACCTCACGGCCGAGCTCAACGCGGTCATCACGCAGAACGACCTGATCTGCGCGGCTGTGCTTTCGGGCAACCGCAATTTCGAGGCACGCATCCATCCCAACCTCAAGGCCAACTTCCTCGCCAGTCCGCCGCTGGTGGTGGCCTACGCCATCGCCGGCAACGTGATGACGGACCTGATGACCGAACCCGTGGGCACCGGGCATGGCGGCAAGCCGGTGTTCCTGGGCGACATCTGGCCCTCCAGCGACGAGATCCACGCCCTGCTGCGCCATGCCTTGAAGGGCAAGGCCTATCGCGACAACTACGCCCGCGTGAAGACCGACCCCGGCGTGCTGTGGGAACGCATAGCAGGCGCCACCGGCACCACCTACGACTGGCCGGCCAGCAGCTACATCGCCGAGCCGCCGTTCTTCGACGGCTTCTCGCTGGACGCGGGCGCGACCACCTCGGCCGACGTCAAGGGTGCACGCATCATGGCCCTGTTCGGCGACTCCATCACCACCGACCACATCTCGCCGGCCGGCTCCATCAAGGCCAGTTCGCCGGCCGGGCAATGGCTGCGTGGGCGCGGCGTGCAACCGGCCGACTTCAACAGCTACGGCGCCCGCCGTGGCCACCACGAGGTGATGATGCGCGGCACCTTCGCCAACGTGCGCATCAAGAACCAGATGCTGCCGCCGCTGGTCGATGGCTCGCGGGAAGAGGGCGGCCTCACCCTTCACCAGCCGTCCGGCGACAAGCTCCCCATCTACGACGCCGCCATGCGCTACCGGGCCGCGGGTGTGCCCACGGTCATTTTCGCGGGCGAGGAATACGGCACCGGGTCGAGCCGCGACTGGGCGGCCAAGGGCACGCAGCTGCTGGGCATCAAGGCCGTGATCGCCAGGAGCTTCGAGCGCATCCACCGCAGCAACCTGGTGGGCATGGGCGTGCTGCCGCTGCAGTTCACGCCTGGCGACAGCTGGGAGGCGCTGGGCCTGCGCGGTGACGAGCTGATCGACGTGCTGCCGCAGGCCGATCTGGCCCCGCGCAGCGCGGCGCTGCTGCGCATCACCCGGGCCGACGGATCGGTGCGGGAACTAACGCTGACCCTGCGCATCGACACCCCGGTGGAAGTGCAGCAGTTCCGCGCCGGCGGCATTCTGCCTTTCGTGCTGCGGCAGCTGCTGGGCGCTTGAGCCGGCGGCGGCCATCCGGCATGATGTGACCACACCCGTTCTGGCCCTTCCGGAGGCGTCATGCGCAAGCCCGCCCTGTACAGCCGATCCCCGCGCAGCGAGCCTGCTGCCGTGGCTGATCCGGTGGTGCCCGGGCCGCAACCGGTGGCACCGGTGGCTTGGCGTCAGCGCCTGGCGCGGGCCGCAGTGGACCCGCGGCTGATGTGGGGCATGCTGGCGGTGGTGTTGTCGCTGCTGCTGACCGTGCTGTGGCGTCAGGCGGCTCAGCCGCCCCGCGTGCTGACGCAGAAAGACATCGATGCCGCCGTTTTGCGCACCCTGACCACGCAGAAGCTGCCCTCGGCCACCGCGCGTGCGGCCGACAAGATCCGACCGGCCGTGGTGCGGGTGGTGGCTCTGGCCAGGAACAAACGCGGCGAGATGGTGCAGCAGGGTGTGGGTTCCGGTGTGGTGATCACCGACCAGGGCATCATCCTCACCAACCTGCACGTGGTGCAGCAGGCCCAATCGGTGCAGCTGGTGTTTGCCGACGGCAGCGAATCGGGTGCCCGACTGGCGGGCCTGCAGCCCGAGCACGATCTGGCGGTGCTGCAGGCGCTGAGCGTGCCCGACGACCTGAAACCCGCCACGCTGCGCAGCACGCACGACCTCAAACCTGGCGACGAGGTGGTGGCGGTCGGCTTCCCCTTCGGCATCGGACCGTCCACCTCTGCGGGGGTGGTCTCCGGTCTCGACCGATCCTTCCGGTCGCCCGAAGGCGAACAGGAGATCGGCAACCTGATCCAGTTCGACGCCGCCGCCAACCCGGGCAACTCCGGCGGTCCGCTGGTCACGCTCGACGGCGAGGTGGTCGGCATCGTCACCGGCATCCTCAACCCCACCAGCCACCGCACCTTCGTCGGCATCGGCTTTGCCGTGCCCATTGAAAGCGCCGCCGGCGCAGCCGGACTCCCACCGTTCTGACCCACAGGAGAGCGTTCCATGAGCGACACCCGCAGCACCGACACCGCCCGGCTCATGGAACAGGTCCTCTACGAGGTCAAGCGCGTGGTGGTCGGGCAGGACCGTTTTCTGGAACGCGTCATGGTCGCTCTCCTGGCGGGTGGGCACCTGCTGGTCGAGGGTGTGCCGGGCCTGGCCAAGACATTGACCGTCAAAACCCTGGCGCGTGTGGTGCAGGGCCAGTTCAAGCGCATCCAGTTCACGCCCGACCTGGTGCCGGCCGACCTGATCGGCACGCGCATCTACAACCAGAAGACCGGTGACTTCTCCACCGCACTCGGCCCGGTGTTCGCCAACCTGCTGCTGGCCGACGAGATCAACCGAGCACCGGCCAAGGTGCAGAGCGCGCTGCTGGAAGTCATGCAGGAACGGCAGGTGACCATCGCGGGCGAGACCCACAAGGTACCCGAACCCTTTCTGGTGATGGCGACGCAGAACCCGATCGAGACCGAAGGCACCTACCCGCTGCCTGAGGCCCAGGTGGACCGCTTCATGATGAAGGTGCTGGTGGACTACCCGAGCGACGAGGAAGAAATGGTCATCGTCGAGCGCGTCACCGGGCCGGCGGTGCAGGCCGCCACCGTGGCCACCACCGACCAGCTGGCAGGATTGCAGGCCCAGTGCCGCGAGGTGTATGTGGACCCGTCGCTGGTGCAGTACGCGGTCAAGCTGGTGTCGGCCACCCGCACGCCCGACAGGCATGGCCTCAAGGACACGGCGCGCCTGATCACCTACGGCGCCAGCCCGCGCGCGACCATCGGCCTGGTGGAAGGCGCGCGTGCCCTGGCCCTGCTGCGCGGGCGCAGCTATGCGCTGCCCGAGGACATGGTGGACCTGGTGCCCGACGTGTTGCGCCACCGCGTGGTGTTGTCCTATGAAGGCCTGTCCGAGGGCCTGACCAGCGACGCCCTGGTCCAGCGCATCATGAAGGCGGTGCCGGTGCCGGCCCGCCCGCTGGAACACGAACGCCAGGCGGCCTGACATGCTGCTGAGCCTGTTCAAGCGAAAGGCGGTGCCGCCGCCGCCCGCGCCCCTGAGCGATGGCGGCCGCACGGAGGCGCTGTTGCGCCAGCTGGAATGGACCGTGATCAAGCGGCTGGATGGCCTGCTGCAGGGCGACCACCGCACCCTGATGCGCGGCACCGGGCTGGACCTGGCCGACCTGCGCGAATACCAGCACCACGACGACGTGCGCCACATCGACTGGAACGTCACCGCCCGGCTGCAGACCCCGCACGTGCGCGTGTTCACCGAAGACCGCGAGATGGCCGCCTGGTTCCTGCTCGACCTCAGCCCTTCGGTGGACTTCGGTTCGGGCGCGCAGCGCAAGCGCGAACTGCTGCAGGGCTTCGTGGGTGTGATCGCGCGGCTGATCAGCCGCCACGGCAACCGCGTGGGCGCCATGCTCTACGGCCAGCGCGCGGCGGCGGTGGACGCGGTGCTGCCCGCGCGCGGCGGCCGCACGCAGGTGCTGCGGTTGATGCAGCTGATGGCGCCGCCGCCCGGTCCGCGTCCGGTGGGTGGGCCCACCGATCTGGGCGAGCTGCTGCGCCGCGCCGCGCTGTCGCTGCGCCAGCGTTGCACGGTGTTCGTGGTGTCCGACTTCATCAGCGAACCCGGCTGGGAGCAGCCGCTGGGCGAACTCGCGCGCCGCCACGACGTGGTGGCCGTGCGCCTGCTCGACCCGCTGGAGCGCGAGCTGCCGGACCTCGGCCTGCTGCCCATGCGCGACGCCGAGACCGGTGCACAGCTGCTGGTGGACACGCACGACCCGGGCTTCCGGCAGCGTTTTGCAGCCATCGCCGCGCGGCGCGAGGCGCAGCTGCGCGAGGCGTTGTCGCGCGCCGGTGTGGACGCGCTGGAACTGGCCACCGACGAAGACCTGTTCGGTGCGGTGCGCCGCTTTGTGGACCTGCGGCGCCGGCGCATCCGCCCGACCCTCGCCGCTGGCGCAGGAGGGACTCCATGAAGCCGCTGGAGAACCTGCCGGTGCACTTCCTGTGGCCGGACTTCCTGTGGGGCCTGCTGGCGTTGCCGCTGCTGGTGCTGCTGTACCTGTGGCTGATGCGCCGCCGCCGCCGGGCCGCGCTGGCTTACGCCAGCCTGTCCATCGTGCGCGAAGCCGTGGGCAAGGGGCCGGGCTGGCGGCGTCATGTGCCGCCGGTGCTGCTGCTGCTGGCGCTGACCGCGATGCTGCTGGCCGCGGCACGGCCCATGGCCACCATCACCCTGCCGTCCACCCAGCAGACCATCATCCTGGCCATGGACGTTTCGGGCAGCATGCGCGCCACCGACGTGTTGCCCAACCGCCTGGTGGCCTCGCAGAACGCGGCCAAGGCCTTCCTCAAGGAACTGCCCCGGCATGTGAAGGTCGGCATCGTCGCCTTTGCCGGCAGCGCGCAGGTGGTGCAGCCCGTCACCCTCAGCCGCGAAGACCTGAACGCCGCCATCGACAAGTTCCAGATGCAGCGCGCCACCGCCATCGGCAGTGCCATCGTGGTGGCCCTGTCCGAGATCTTTCCGGGCCAGGTGGACCTGGCCAGTGTGACCTGGGGTCGCCACCAAGATCCCTTCGTCGCCCAGGGGCGCGCCATCGACCAGCCACAGACCGACCCCAAGCCGTTCGAGCCCGTGCCACCCGGTTCCTACGGCTCTGCGGCCATCATCCTGCTGACCGACGGCCAGCGCACCACCGGTGTGGACACCGAGGAGGCCAGCAAGATGGCGGCCGATCGCGGCGTGCGCGTCTACACCGTGGGCGTGGGTACGGTCGATGGCGAGGTGATCGGGTTCGAGGGCTGGTCCATGCGCGTGCGGCTGGACGAAGAGACGCTCAAGAAGGTGGCGCGCGAGACCCGCGGCGAGTACTTCTACGCGGGCACGGCCGAGAACCTCCAGCAGGTCTACGAATCGCTGAGTTCGCGGCTGACGGTGGAGAAGAAGGAAACCGAAATCTCGGCGCTGCTGGCACTGGCGGCCGCCGTGCTGGTGCTGCTGTCGGCGGGTTTGTCACTCTTCTGGTTCCACCGAGTCTTGTAGCTCGGGGCCTTTGCGCTGCATCAAGGACAGGGGGCGACCCGCGGGCACAATGCCCGCCCATGACTCAACACGTGGTGATCGCCGGTGGTGGCATCGGTGGCTTGGCCTGCGCGCTGGCGCTGGCCCGGGCCGGGGTGGCGGTGGACCTGCTGGAGCAGGCCCCTGCTCTGGGTGAGGTGGGCGCCGGGCTCCAGCTCGGACCCAACGCCGTGCGCGTGCTCGACGAGTGGGGCCTGATGGCACCCCTGCATGCGCGGGCCGCGTTCCCCGAAGACCTGCGGGTGCGCGATGCCCACGGTGGCCAGACGCTGGGCCAGCTGCGCCTGGGGTCCGTCATCCGGGCCCGCTACGGCCAGCCCTACGCCACCATCCACCGGGCCGACCTGCACGGCATGCTGCTCGAAGCGGTGCAGCGCCAGAGCCTGGTGCGCCTGCATCTGGGCGCCCGGCTGGCGTCCTACGAACTGACCGAATCCACGGTGCATGTCACCTGTGAGGACGATTCCAAGTTCCAGGGCGTTGCCCTGATCGGCGCCGACGGTCTCTGGAGCCGCGTGCGCGCGCAACTGCTGGGGGCCCACCCGGTGCGCGTGAGTGGGCACCTGGCCTACCGCGGCATGGTGCCGGCGGACAAGGTGCCGTCCCTGTCGCGCGACAAACGCGTCACAGCCTGGCTGGGCCCGCATGTGCACGTGGTGCACTACCCGGTCAAGCGCGGCGAATGGTTCAACGTGGTGGCGGTGGTCGAGGGTGTGCTGGGCCATGGCCATGGAGGCCCGCCCGGAGCCGATCCGCAGAGCTGGAGCCATGAAGCCCGCTGGAACGACCTGCACCGCGCGCTGGGGCCGATCTGCCGCGAGCTCGAAGACATGCTGACCGCGGTGGACCACTGGATGCTGTGGGTGCTCAACGACCGGCCGCCGGTGGCCGGTGAGCATGAACAGGCACAAGGCCGGGTGGCGCTGCTGGGCGACGCCGCGCACCCGCTGCGGCCGTACCTGGCCCAGGGCGCGGCCATGGCCATCGAAGACGCCTGGACCCTGGGCCGCCTGGCACAGTCGCAGGGCGGGCTGGACGCGGCGCAGTGGCCTGACCTGCTGGCGCGCTTCGCCCGCACGCGCTGGGCGCGCAACGCCATGGTGCAGAGCCGGTCGGCGCGCAACGGCACCATCTTCCACGCCAGCGGCGCGCTGCGGCTGGCACGCAATGCGGCCATGGCGGTGCTCGGCGAATCGCTTCTGGACAATCCGTGGCTGTACAGTGGCCCTCCCGCCCCACAGGCCTGAACAAACGAGACCCGCCATGCGCTCCATTCCCCGCCGTTCCGCCTTGCTTGCCACCCTCGCGCTGGCCTGCTCCGGTTCCGTGTTTTCCCAGACCGCCTGGCCCAGCAAGCCGCTGAAGATCGTGGTCGGCTTTCCCGCCGGTTCGTCGCCCGACCTCACCGCGCGCCTGCTGGCCGAGCCGCTCTCGCAGGCGCTGGGCCAGCCGGTGATCGTGGAGAACAAGGCCGGCGCGGGCGGCAACATCGGTGCCGACGCGGTGGCCCGCGCCACCGACGACCACACCATCGGGCTGATGATCAACGGCAACCTGACCATCGCCAAGATCCTGAATCCGGCCACGACCTACGACCCGCTCAAGGACCTGCAACCGGTGTCGCTGATCGCTGTGTCGCCGCTGGTGCTGGCGGCCCCCGCCGGCGCACCGGTGGGCAAGGCCTTCTTCGATCAGGCCAGGGCCCAGGGCTACAAGCTCAATTACGGCACGCCGGGCGTGGGCACCGTGGCCCACCTGGGCATGGAGTTGCTCAAGGGCAAGGCCGGCATCGCGCCGGTGCACGTGCCGTACCCCGGCAACCCGCAGGTGATCACCGGCCTCATCAGCGGCCAGGTGCAGATGGCGCTGCTGCCGCCAGGGCTGGCGATGGCCCAGGTCAGGGGCGGCAAGCTGCAGGCCGTCGGCGTCACGTCCGCCGGTCGCAGTTCGGTGGTGCCGGAAGTCCCCAGCCTGGCCGAGGCCGGCGTGCAGGGCCTGCAGCTGGAAATCTGGAACGCGGTGGCGGCGCCGGTGGGCATGCCCAAGGCCCATGTGCAGAAGCTGGCCACGCTGCTGGCCGAGATCGTGCGCCGCCCCGAGGTGCGCCAGAAAATCCTGAACCAGGGCTGGCAGGTGGCGGGCACTTCACCCGAAGGTCTGGCCAAGCGCATCGCAGCGGATACCGCCGCCATGGCGGACGTCATCCGCAAGAACGACATCAAGCCGAACTGACCCCGAGGAAGGCGGCCATGTCCGCTAGCTCGGCGTCCAGCGCCCGCCGGTAGGCCTTTTCTTTCGGTACCTGTCCGTCGACGTGGCCGATGTCGGCCTGCAGGCGCCCCTCCACCACCGACAGGTTGCCCCAGCCGATGACCTGGTCGCGCCAGAGCAGGGGCAGGGCGTAGTAACCGCGCACGCGTTTGGCGGGTGGTGTGTAGGCCTCGAAGCGGTAGGCCCAGCCCCAGAGGCGCTCGAAACGGTCACGGTCCCAGACCACCGGGTCGAAAGGGGCGAGCAGGCGCACCCGGTCTTCCACCTTCCAGCGGCGCAAAGCCGGGTCTTCACCATCCGGCCAGTACCAGCGCACACCGTCCACCTCGGCATGGGGCAGCCGCTGTGTGGCCCGCTGCAGCGCGGCGCGCAGCTGGCCCTTCCATTGCGGCACGGCGTGCTGGAGCATGGCCACCAGTTGACGCAGGCCGGATTGCGGCAGCGGTGCGTACTTCATCACCAGCACGTCCACCAGCCGGTCCAGCGTGTCCGGCACATCGGCGGGCGCAGCCTGCGGCTGGTGCGCCGCGTAGAGGCGGATGCCGTTGTCGCGCCGCGCCACGCGCAACAGGCCGCGGTAGTGCATGGCGTCCAGCAGCTGCGTACTGGCTTTGGAGCGGCCGCCGAAACCGTTGGTGGTGTGGCCGTGGGCAAAGTGGTCGTCCACCTCGCGGGGGTGGGCCTCGCCGCGCGCCTGCACAAAGTGCCAGACCGCTTCGGCCCGCGCCCAGCGCTCGGCGGGCCATTCGCGCAACGCGCTGCGCGGGTGCATCAGCGCGTGCAGCTCGGGTGTGACGAAGCCGTAGTTGACGAAGAAGTCCTCCTCGACCGGGAGCTTCGGGTAACGACGCTCCAGGTCACCCACCCGGTAGCCTTTGACGCGGTGGCGCAGCGTCAGGTCTTGCGCGCGGGCGGGCGCGCGAATCGGATCGGCCTGCACGAAGCCCAGCCGAGCGATGGCCTTGGGCAGGGTGGTGGGGGTGAACAGGCTGCGCGCCACAGCGTGGCGGCGCAGGTCGGCGAGGGTGATGGCGGCCATGCGCCATCATGCCGGAGTCACAGCGCCGTTCTGAGCGTCCAGATCTCGGGAAACAGCACCACGTCCAGCATCTTGCGCAGGTAGCTCACGCCGCCCGTGCCGCCGGTGCCGCGCTTGAAGCCGATCACGCGTTCGACGGTGGTCAGGTGGCGGAAGCGCCAGAGGCGGAAGGCGTCCTCCAGGTCGGTCAGCTCTTCGCCCAGCTGGTACAGGTCCCAGTGCTGTTTCGGGTCGCGGTAGACCTGCAGCCAGGCCTGTTCGACCGCGTCGCTGGCCGCGTACGGTTGTGTCGAGTCCCGGTCCAGCCGGTCAGACGGCACGGCGATGCCGCGCCGCGCCAACAGACGCAGGCACTCGTCGTAGAGCGAAGGCGCTTCGTAGGCCGCCTGCACCATGGCCGCGCGTTCGTCGTTGTGCGCGTGGGGCTTGAGCATGGCCGCGTTCTTGTTGCCCATCGCGAATTCGATGCAGCGGTACTGAAAGCTCTGGAAGCCGCTGGAGTGGCCGAGGTAGGGACGGATCGCGCTGTATTCGGGCGGCGTCATGGTTGCCAGCACGTCCCAGGCGTGCACCAGCTGTTCCATGATCTTGGACACGCGCGCCATCTGCTTGAACGCGGTGTTGAGTTCGTCACCGGCGATGTTGCGCACCGCAGCGGTCAGCTCGTGCAGCATCAGCTTCATCCAGAGTTCACTGGTCTGGTGCTGCACGATGAACAGCAGCTCGTCGTGTGCGGGCGAGAGCGGCTTCTGCGCGTTCAGGATCGCGTCGAGCTGCAGGTAGTCGCCATAGCTCATGTCGCGGCTGAAATCCAGCTGCGCCTTCTCGTCGCGCACGATGGCTTCGGTGCCTGAGGTCGGGGCGCTGGTGTCGTGGTAGGGGCAGGTCATGGCGCGCTCCTCTCAGGTGACCGCATGTTTGCGGTTGAATTCGGGACGTTGCCACTCGCCCGATTCGAGCACCTGACGGAGGTGCTCGACCGCATTCCACACATCGACGAAGCCGATGTACAGCGGCGTGAAGCCGAAGCGCAGGATGTCCTGGTGCCGCCCACCGTCGCCGGCGCGGAAGTCGCCGATCACGCCGCGCGCGATCAGCGCCTGCACGATGGCATACGCGCCCTCGTCGCGGGTCAGACACACCTGCGAGCCGCGCTGGGCGTGGTCTCGCGGCGTGGCCAGGCCCAGGCCGTGGCCCGCGCAGCGCTCCTCGACCAGCTGGATGAAGAGATCGGTCAGCGCCAGCGATTTGGCGCGCAGCGCGGCCATGCCGCCGAAGGGCTCGGCGCCCAGCACGGTGTCCACACCGCATTCCAGCGCGGCCAGGCTGATCATGGGTTGCGTGCCGCACTGGTAGCGCGTGATGCCCGGCGCGGGCTGGTAGTCGGGCGTGAAGGCAAACGGTGCCGCGTGTCCCCACCAGCCGGCCAGCGGTTGCCAGAAGCGCTCGGCGTGCAGCGGGTTGACCCAGACGAAGGCGGGGGCGCCCGGGCCGCCGTTGAGGTACTTGTAGCCGCAGCCCACCGCGAAGTCCGCCTTGGCCTTCTTCAGGTCCACGGGCACCGCGCCCGCGCTGTGCGCCAGGTCCCACACGGTCAGGATGCCCTCGGCGTGCGCCGCGGCGGTCACGGCCGCCATGTCGTGCATCGCGCCGGTGCGGTAGTTCACGTGCGTGAGCATCAGGATGGAGACCTCGGCCGTCAGCGACGCGGCGATCTCTTCGGGTTCGACCAGCACCAGCTCCATGCCGTGCTGTTTGCACAGCGCCTCGGCGATGTAGAGGTCGGTCGGGAAGTTGCTGCGCTCGCTCACGATGCGCTTGCGCTGCGGCGCGTCGGCGGCGGCGATGTTCATGGCCGCGCTCAGCACCTTGAACAGGTTGACCGAGGTGCTGTCGGTGGCCACCACCTCGCCGGGGCCGGCGCCGATCAGGCGCGCGATCTTGTCGCCCACCTTGCCGGGCATCTGGAACCAGCCGTGCTTGTTCCAGCTCTGGATCAGATCGGTGCCCCACTCCTGGGTCACCACCTGGGCCACGCGGGCGGGCGCGCTGCGCGGCATCACGCCCAGCGAATTGCCGTCGAGGTAGATGGTGCCGTCAGGGATGTTGAATTCATCGCGCAAGTCGCGCAGCGGGTCGGTAGCGTCAAGGGTGATGCAGTGTTGTTGTGTGGTCATCGATGGGTCTCCTTCGGGTTCATAGTTCGCGCAGCACGGCGCGCACCGGGCTGGCGTCGGCGGTGGTCAGCTTCAGGGGCAGGGCGATCAGCTCGTAGTCGCCCTCGGGCACGTCGTCGAGCAGCAGGTTCTCCAGCACGCGCAGGCCGCGCTGGCGGATGGTCTGGTGGCTCTCCAGCGTCTTGCTGTCGGCCGGGTCGATGCTCGCGCTGTCGATGCCGATCAGCCGCACGCCGCGGTCGGCGAGCAGGGCCACGGTTTCGGGGGCGAAGGCGGGCAGGGCATCGTCGAAGCGGTCTTGCGGCATGCGCTCGTACACGCGCACCAGCACCCGCTGCGGCAGTGGGTTTTGCCCCCACGCTCCGCCGCTGCGCGGGTCGCTGCCCCCCGAGGGGGCTGATCCGCCTTGGGAGCGGCCCGGCAGCGGATCGCCCAGGGCATGCGCGATGTGTTCTGGCCGCACCAGCGGCCCGCAGCCGATGGCGTGGATCACCCGGCAGGGGCCGATGAAGGCCTGCAGGTCCACCGCACCGATGGCCGCACCCTCGGGGTCGTAGTGCAGCGGCGCGTCGGCGTGCGCGCCCACGTGCGGGCTCAGCGTGATGGCGCTGACGTTGACCGGGCAGCCTGGCCCGATGCTCGCCACCCACTGCTGCGAGTAAGCCGTGTCCCCCGGAAAAACGGGCGACCGTGTGTGAACGGGCGGAGAAATGTCCCAGAGCTTTTTCATCGCCGGGCCGTCCTGAGACTGATACAGCCACCGAGGGGCTTGGCGTCGCGGCTCCGGACGTGCCTGCGCACGTCCGGACGTCGCCAAGTGGCGCTGACTCTGGCAGCGCCCCGTTCAGCGAGCCGCGCAGCGGTGGAGCGTGGGGGTATGTTTTTCATGGCCGGCGAAGGTAGCACCGGCCAAAGGGGCGTGGTGTCGGTTATTCCCAACGACCCGTGAAAACCTGGTCAGGCCAGCGGCGGCAGCCGCACCACCAGCACCTTCAGCGCCCGATCCGGCGACACATCCGCGAACGCCGCCGGGTTGGGCAGACGCTGTTCGATCACCAGTTCCGGCGCTTCGGCCGCGAGCTGGTCGCGCAGGAACTGTTCGGGGATCTCCGGCGCGTTCAGGCAGAGCAGGGCACGGCCGCCGGGCTTGAGCAGGTCGGGCAGGCGGCGCAGCAACCGTGGCCAGTCCTTGGCGGCGACGAAGCTGCCTTTCTGGTAGCTCGGCGGGTCGGCGATCACCAGGTCGTACGGCCCCATGCGCGTGACCTTGCCCCAGGAGCTGAACAGGTCGTGCGCGAGGAACTTGGCGCGGCCGTGGATGCCGTTGAGCTGGTGGTTCTGCTGGCCGGTGGTCAGCGCGCCCTGGGCCATGTCGAGGTTGATGACTTCCTTGGCGCCGCCCTGCAGCGCGGCCACGGAGAAGGCGCAGGTGTAGGCGAACAGGTTGAGCACCTTGGCGCCTTGTGCGTGGGCGCGCACCCAGCGCCGGCCCTCGGCCATGTCGAGGAACAGGCCGTGGTTCTGGCCGCGCTGCACCTGCACGCGGTAGCGCGCGCCGTCTTCGCTGACCACATGCGGGTCCGGCACGCCGCCGGCCAGGACGTCGGTGACCGGGCGGCTCACCGGCCCGTCGGGCTGGCGGCGCTGGAACACCCAGTTCAGCGGCTGGCCGGGCGCGACCTGCGCCTGCCGTGCGGTCAGCGCGTCGCCGATGGCCTGGGTTTCGGCGTCGGTCGCTTCGCCGAACTTGGTGAGCACCCACACGGGCGGGTACCAGTCGAGTGCCCAGTCTTCGCAGCCGGGGTGCAGGCCGCCGCGGCCGTGGAACAGGCGTTGGGCATCGGGGCCGGGTGTGGCGTGGGCGATCGCGTCCAGCAAGGCGTTCATGTGATCAGTCCCCCAGCCACTCACCCAGCGGCGGCAGGCCGTGGCGCACCCGCGCCTTGTTGCAGCCGTAGCTGCCCTCGTCGAGTTCGGCGCAGGGGCGCGGGCGGTGTTCGTAGATGCGGCACAGGGCGAGCGTGCCCAGCTCGCCTTCCAGCGCCACGCAACGGATGGGCATCTCGCCCGTGCCACGCATGCGGCAGGTGGCGCCGTTGACCACCTCGGTCAGCGCTTCGGGCACGGTGCCGCCCAGGCTGTCGAGTTCGTAGACGGAGAACTCGACGCGGTAGCTGTGGCAACAGGCGCCGCAGGTGGTGCAGGCCGATGGCGAATCAGCCATGGGTCAGCGGTTCCAGCCCGTGGCGGCGGCGGGCCTGCGCGCAGGCGTCGCTGCCTTCCTCGAACTCGCGGCAGGGGCTGGGCCGCCATTCGTAGATGCCGCAGGTGGCCTTCTCACCAACCGGTCCGACCAGCGCAGCGCAGCGCGGGCGGCCGTGGTCGGTGCCGCGCATCCGGGCCGTGTGGTCGGTCACCGGCACCCACAGGCCATCGGGCACGCTGCCGCCTTCGGATTGGGTCTCGTAAACCGAGAAGTCCACGCGGAAGCTGGCGCAGCAGGCGCCGCAACTGGTGCAGGCGCTCATGTTGATTGGGCCGAGGCGATGCGGGCGATGCGCCGCAGCAGGCGCCCGCGGATCAGGCCGCTGACCGGTCGGATGAGGACCCAGTAGGGCAAGAAGCGGCGGCGTTGCGCCTCGTCCGGGCAGTGCACGCGGGTGTGGGTCACCAGCTGGCAGCGCTGGCCGTCCAGCGGTTCGACGCAGACATTGAGCACCAGCCGCGGCTGGTCGGTCATGGCCATGAAGGCCGCGCTGTCGGCGATGCGGCGCAGGCCGTAGTCCATCTGCCAGAAGCGGCCGGCCAGACCGAAGGCCACCTCGCGACCGGGTACTTCGCCCAGCAGGGCGAAACTGTGAAAGCCGAAGGGGCGCGTGGGCAGGGTGTTGCGCGAGAGGCCGAGCGCGCGCAACAGGCGACCGGGCGTTTCCCGCAGGGTGATGGCCCGGGCGATCAGCGGATCGTCTGCGCTCAGGCCGGGCACGATGCTGGCGTAGGCCCGCGCGGGCGACACACCGTCGAGCGTCAGCGCATGGCGCTCAGCAAACTGCCATTCGGGCAGCAGGCGGTTCATCAGGTCCATGCGCCCGCCGGATGCGATCAGGCCAGGTGGCCCAGCAGCAGGTACTCCATCAGCGCCTTCTGCACGTGCATGCGGTTCTCGGCCTCGTCCCAGACCACGCTCTGCGGGCCGTCGATGACCTCGGCCGTCACTTCCTCGCCACGGTGGGCGGGCAGGCAGTGCATGAACAGCGCGTCGGGCTGGGCCACGGCCATCATGGCTTCGTCCACGCACCACTGCTTGAAGGCCGCGCGACGGATCTCGTTCTCGGCCTCGTAGCCCATGCTGGTCCACACGTCGGTGGTGACCAGATCCGCGCCGCGGCAGGCTTCCTTCGGGTCGCTGAACACCTTGTAGCAGGCCGGGTTGGATATGCCGGCGAGCTTCGCGTCCACCTCGTAGCCGCTGGGCGTGCTCACGTGCACCGTGAAGCCCAGCAGCTCGGCCGCCTGCAGCCAGGTGTTGGCCATGTTGTTGCCGTCGCCCACCCAGGCCACCACCTTGCCCTTGATGGCGTCCAGCGGGTCGCCGCCGGGGGCCGGGCGGTACTCGGTCAGGGTGAACAGGTCGGCTAGGATCTGGCAGGGGTGGAACTCGTTGGTCAGGCCGTTGATGACCGGCACGCGGGAGTACTGCGCGAACTTCTCGATCTTGTCCTGCCCGAAGGTGCGGATCATCACGATGTCGACCATGCGGCTGATGACGCGCGCACTGTCTTCAATGGGTTCTGCGCGGCCGAGCTGGCTGTCGCCGGTGGTCAGGTGCACCACCGAGCCGCCCATCTGGTACATGCCGGCCTCGAAGCTCACGCGGGTGCGCGTGCTGGCCTTCTCGAAGATCATGGCCAGGGTGCGGTCCGGGTCGGCGAAGGGCTGGTACTTCTCGACCGCCTTGAACTTGGCCTTGATGAAGGCGGCCCGGCGCAGCAGGTAGCCGTATTCGGCGGCTGAAAAGTCCTTGAACTGCAGGTAGTGGCGGATGGACATGCGGTGCGCTCCGGGCGATCAGCCCTGTTCTTTGAGGAAGGTCTCGATGATCGGCAGCAGGCGGGCGACGATCTCGTCGGCTTCGGCGCCGGTGATGATCAGCGGCGGCACCAGACGGATCACGTTGTCGGCCGTCACCGACAGCAGCAGGCCGGCGTCGGCCGCGCGCTGGGTGATCACGCCGCAGGGTTTGTCCAGCTCGACGCCGATCATCAGACCCTGCCCGCGCACTTCCTTCACGCCCTTCTTGCCCATCAGGGCGGTGACCAGCTTGGTCTGGATGAGGGTGCCCATCTTGGCGGCGTTTTCCAGCAGGCGGTCTTCCTCCATGATGCGGATGGTCTCGACGCCGGCGCGCATGGACAGCGGGTTGCCGCCGAAGGTGGTGCCGTGGTTGCCGGGGCCGAAGATGTTCGCGGCCTTGGGGCCTGCGACCACGGCACCGATGGGCACACCCGAACCCAGGCCCTTGGCCAGCGGCATCACGTCGGGCTTGATGCCGGCCCACTGGTGCGCGAACCACTTGCCGGTACGGCCCATGCCGCACTGCACCTCGTCGATCATCATCAGCCAGTCGTTGGCGTCGCACAGCGCACGCACGCCCTGCAGGTACTCGGCACGCATGGGGTTGATGCCGCCTTCGCCCTGGATGGTCTCGAAGAACACGGCCACCACGTTCGGGTTGCCCTGGGTGGCCTTCTTCAGGGCCTCCAGGTCGTTGGCCGGCACGCGGATGAAGCCTTCGACGAGCGGGCCGAAGCCGGCCTGTACCTTCGGGTTGCCGGTGGCCGACAGGGTGGCGATGGAACGACCGTGGAAGGCCTTTTCGTACACCACGATTTCCGGACGCTCGATGCCCTTGTCGTGGCCGTACTTGCGCGCCAGCTTCAGTGCCGCTTCATTCGCTTCCAGGCCGGTGGAGCAGAAGAAGGCGTTGGTCAGGCCCGAACGCTCCACCAGCAGCTTCGCCAGTTCTTCCTGGCCGGGCACGTGGTAGTAGTTGCAGCAGTGGATCATGTCCGCCACCTGCTGTTGAAGCGCTTTCACCAGTTTGGGGTGGCCGTGCCCCAAGGTGTTCACCGCGATACCCGCCAGCGCGTCCAGGTATTCCTTGCCGTTGACGTCCCACACGCGGCAACCCTTGCCATGTGTCAGCGCGATCGGCAGGCGGCCGTAGGTGTTCATCACATGCGGCGAAGACGGGATGACGGGGGCGGCGGCGCTCATGCAGGACTCCTGAAACGGGGAAGGGACCACAAAAAAGAAGCGGCTCAACGCAGGTTGAGCCGTTGAAAGGCGATTTTAGGGGCTGCAGCGGGCACGATCATTGCTGATCTGGCATCTCAGTGATGGGCTGTACCCGATGGTCGGCACAGGGTAATCCCGCGGCTCAAGTCTTATATAAGATATAATTCCAGCATCCGCAACGGAGTTTCATACGGACACCGCGGCGGATATTCCCCAGCCCTCCACCCGAAGGCCCGCGTTCGCAAGCTGTCACCCATGGCTGCCCACATCCACGCCAAACAAGTGTTCATCCAGGGTGTCACCCGCTCCGGCCGCACCTTTCGCCCCAGCGACTGGGCCGAACGTCTGGCGGGCGTGATGAGCCAGTTCCGTCCCGGCGGCACCCAGGCGCGCATCGGGCACCACATCTCCTATTCGCCCTGGTGCGTACCCACGGTGGTCAACGGCATCAAGGTCGTCATCGTCCACACCGACCTGCGCGAAGCCGAGCCCATGGCCTGGGACTTCGTCATGAACTTCGCCAAGGACAACGACCTGCAGGTCGCCGAAGGCTGCGCCCTGCCCGAACGCAAACCCCAGGGTTGATCGCCGACGGTGCGGCCGTCACGCCGCGGGGCTATGCTCATGGGCTGTTTTTCAGCCAACAGGAGCAAGGCACATGGCAATGGATGTGGTGGACTACCGGCTGCATGGCGACGACATGCAGTTCGTGGAAATCGAACTCGACCCCGGTGAGGCCGCGATCGGCGAAGCCGGCAGCATGATGTACATGGAAGACGGCATCCGCATGGACACCGTCTTCGGTGACGGATCGGCCGGATCCGGTGGCGGCGGCCTGTTCGGCAAGCTGCTGGGCGCGGGCAAGCGCCTGATCACGGGTGAATCCCTGTTCACCACCGTCTACACCAACGAAGGCCATGGCAAGCGCAAGGTGGCGTTTGCTGCGCCCTACACCGGCAAGATCATCCCGTTCGATCTGAGCCAGCATGGCGGCACGCTGATCTGCCAGCGCGACGCCTTTCTCTGTGCCGCCAAGGGCGTGGCCCTGGGCGTGGCCTTCCAGCGCAAGCTGGGCACCGGCTTCTTCGGCGGCGAAGGCTTCATCATGCAGAAGCTCGACGGCGACGGTCTGGCCTTTGTGCATTCGGGCGGCACGGTGCTCGAACGCCAGTTGCAGCCCGGTGAAGTGCTGCGCGTGGACACCGGCTGCGTGGTGGCCTACACACCGGGCGTGGATTTCGACATCCAGTTCGTCGGTGGCGTGAAAACGGCGCTGTTCGGCGGTGAAGGCCTGTTTTTCGCGACCTTGCGCGGACCGGGCACGGTCTGGATCCAGTCGCTGCCGTTTGCGCGCCTGGCCTCGCGCATTTTCGCGGCGGCGCCCATGAGCCAGGGCGGCAGCGGCCGTGGCGGCGAGCAAGGTGGTCTGGCGGGTGGTCTGCTCGGTGGCAGCCTGCTGGGGGGCTTCATCGGCGGGGATGACGACTGACCGTCCTTTGAGCGCCCAAAGAAAAACCGCCCCGAGGGGCGGTTTTCCTTTTTTTGCTGGCAGCGCACCGTTTCAAACGGCGGACCCGAAGGTCCGGGCTGTGGCCTGCCGGGGCAGGCCGGTGGCCGTCGCTGAATTAAGCGGCGGCGGTGGCCAGGGCCTTGACTTTGGCGGACAGGCGGCTCTTGTCGCGGGCAGCCTTGTTCTTGTGGAAGATGCCCTTGTCGGCGATGGTGTCGACCACGGCCTGCATCTTGCCGAACAGTTCGGCGGCCTTGGTCTTGTCGCCGGCCAGAACAGCCTTCTCGACGTTCTTGACGGCGGTGCGGTACTTCGAACGCAGCGAGGTGTTGGCGGCGTTCAGCTTGACGTCCTGGCGTGCGCGCTTGCGGCCAGACGCCAGACGGGGGTTCTTTTTCTTCGGCTTGGTTGCCATGGTGTAAATCCTTTACGTGTTTGGGATGTTGCCAGCAAAGCCGAGCATTATAGCCCGCGGCCGTCTGCTGGCCACCGGCGGTATAAAGCCGGGCTGGCACACCAGACGAAATACGCATGAACCCCTCCCCCGCACTGATGGCCCTGATGGCCACGCTTCCCCTGCTGGCGAATGCCGGTGACGAGTTGTCCAGCCGCCCGGTGGACCTGCGCATGACCTTCGAGACGGTGGAGCTGCCCGGGCAGGAACGCATGGGCCTGGTGGGGGGTACCTATTTCGTCCAGATCGCGCCCGACCTCTACCTGGGGCCGGCCGTCTACGGTGCAGCTTCCGGCCAGCGCGGCGGCTTCTTCACCGGTGGGGTGGACCTGGCCTGGAAAAAGCCGCTTCTGCCATCGGCTTTTGTGCGGGCCGGCGCCTACCTGGGTGGTGGTGGCGGCGGCTCCGCGGCGGTGGGCGGCGGCCTGATGCTGCGCCCCTACGTGGAGCTCAACTGGCAGCTCGACGGCTACGCGCTGGGCCTGAGCGCGTCGCAGGTGCGCTTTCCCAACGGCAGCATCAGCAGCCGCCAGTGGGGGCTGGTGCTGTCCCTGGACGACGACTTTGCCTTCGCGCCGGCCCGCCAGGCCGGGCAGTCGGTGAAAACCGCTGCCCGCGGAGGCGTGGGTTTCGACCGCATCTCGGTGGTGGCCGGCCAGTACCGGCCCGACGCCGCCAGCCGCGACGTCAGCGGCGCGGCGTACGCCGGTTCGCTCGGCTACGCCGGTTTTCGCGCCGACCAGATGCTCTCGCCGCACATGTTCTGGGGCCTGGAGAGCGGCGCTGCCGTCAGTGGTGGTGCCGACGGATATGCCGAGATCCTGGGCGTGTTCGGGCTGGAGCACCCGCTGTGGGACGAGCGCCTGCGCGTGGGCGCCCGGGTGGCCGCCGGCCTTGGCGGGGGCGGGCGCGTCGCCACGCAAGGGGGGGCCATCGTCAAGACGGCCGTCGGTGTGCGGGCGCAACTGGGCCGCCACACCAGCCTGGCCCTGGAGGCGGGGCGCATCCGCGCGCCCGACGGCCGCTTCAAGGCGCGCACCGCCTCCGTGTTGTTGGGGCTGGATCTGGACCTGATGCCGCAGGACGGCCCGGGCGAACGTGTGCTGCAGGGCATGGAGTGGGAGGCCAAGCTCACCCGTTACACCGCTGCAGCCCGCTATACCTTGCCCGAGCAGCCGTTCGACACGGTCGGGTTCGCCATCAACCGCCGCATCGGGCCGAACCTTTACTACACGGGGCAGGCCCTGAGCGCGGTCGACGGCCGCGCCGGTGGTTATTCCATGGGCCTGGTGGGCCTGGGCGCCAACAGCGATGCGTTCGCTGCCGGCTGGGCTGCCGGTCTGGAAGTGCTGGGCGGCGCGGCCGGTGGCGGTGGCGTGAACACGCGGGGCGGGGCGGTGCTGCAGGGTGTGGCCTATCTGATGCGGGACCTGCCGGGCGACATGCGGCTCAAGCTCGGCGTGGGGCGTGTCAAGTCGCGCAAGGGTGAGCTCGACTCCCCGCTGGTGGACCTGAGCCTGAACATCCCGTTCAGCGTGCCGGCCAAGCGCTGAGCCTCCCGGCCGGAACCGCTCGCTACACTCGCCGCGTGTCGCTCTTCAAATCCGCCTCGCTCGTCTCCCTGCTGACCCTGGCCTCCCGCATCACCGGTCTGGTGCGCGAGCTGCTGATGGCCTCCAGCTTCGGTGCCAGCGCCCTGACCGACGCCTTCAACGTCGCCTTCCGCATCCCCAACCTGCTGCGCCGCCTGTTCGCCGAAGGCGCGTTCAGCCAGGCCTTCGTGCCCGTCCTGGCCGCCGCGCGCGAGAAGGACGGTGACGACGCCACGCGCCAGATGGTGGACCAGATCGCCACCGTGCTGGCCTGGGCGCTGACCATGACCTGTGTCATCGGTGTTGCCGGTGCGCCGGTGCTGGTGTGGGCGATGGCGTCGGGCCTGCAGCAGGATCCGCGCGGCTTCGAGGCCGCCATCTTCATGACGCGCTGGATGTTCCCCTACATCGGCTTCATGTCCTTCGTGGCGCTGTCGGCCGGCATCCTCAACACCTGGAAGCGTTTTGCCGTTCCCGCGGCCACGCCGGTGCTGCTGAACGTGGCCATGATCGCCGCCGCCGGCTGGGGTGCCCCCTGGTTCAAGACCCTGGGCATCGAGCCGATCTACGCCATGGTTGGCGGGGTGCTGCTGGGCGGCACGCTGCAGCTGGCGGTGCAGATCCCGGCGCTGCACCGCCTGGGCATGCTGCCCCGCGTGGGTCTGCGCTGGTCCTCGCTCCAGGCCGCCTGGAACCACCCCGGTACGCGCCGCGTGACCACGCTCATGCTGCCGGCCCTGCTGGGCGTCAGCGTGGCGCAGATCTCGCTGCTCATCAACACCCAGATCGCTTCCCACCTGACCACCGGCAGCGTCAGCTGGCTGACCTACGCCGACCGCCTGATGGAGTTCCCGACCGCCATGCTGGGCGTGGCCCTGGGCGTGGTGCTGCTGCCGCAGCTGGCCGCCGCGCGCGCCGCCGATGACGACCAGCGCTACAGCGGCATGCTCGACTGGGGTCTGCGCCTGGTGGTGCTGCTGGCGGTGCCCTGCGCGGTGGCCCTGCTGACCTTTGCCCGCCCGCTGGTGGCGGTGCTCTACCACTACGGCGCGTTCAGCGGCAACGACGTGCAGCAGACCACGGTGGCGCTCATGGGCTACGGCGCCGGGCTGGTGGGGCTGATCGCCATCAAGGTGCTGGCGCCGGGCTTCTACGCGCGCCAGGACATCCGCACGCCGGTCAAGATCGCGGTGGTGGTGCTGGTGCTCACGCAGGTGATGAACGCCATCTTCGTGCCGTATCTCGCGCACGCCGGCCTGGCGCTGGCCATCGGCCTGGGGGCCATGGTCAACGCAGGCTGGCTGCTCACCGGCCTGATGCGCCGTGGCGCCTACAAACCCTCGCCCGGCTGGGCGCGTTTCGCGCTGCAGGTGCTGGCCGGCAGCGCGTTGCTGGCGGTCTACCTCACCTGGCTCGGTGGACGGATCGACTGGCTGGGTCTGCAGTCCCACGCCCTGCAGCGGGTGGGCTTGCTGGCGCTGGCGGTGGTGGGCGCGGCCCTGGTGTATTTCCTCAGCCTGACCCTGGCGGGTGTCAAGCTGCGCCAGTTCGTCCGAAAATGACGCTATTCGCAACCGGCCGTTGATCGGAGCCATCCATGCCCACCGGGTTCGACTTCCTCTCGCCGCCCACGCCCCTGGCCTATTTCGCCAGCCTGGTCGGCGATGACGATCACCTGCCGCTGCTGGAGGCGGCGGTGTCGATTGCGCAGGACGAATTTCCCGAACTGGACGTGCAGACCGTGCTGGGCGACATGGACCAGCTGCTGGCGCGTCTGCGCCGCCGCTGCCCGTCCGACGCCGGGGCGCTGCAGCGCCTGCGCGCGCTCAACCAGTTCTTCTTCCGCGACCTGGGCTTCGGCGGCAACGTCAACAACTACTACGACCCGGAAAACAGCTACCTCAACGTGGTGCTGCGCACCCGGCGCGGCATCCCCATCACCCTGGCCGTGCTGTGGCTGGAACTGGCGCAGGGCCTGGGCCTCAAGGCCATGGGGGTCAACTTCCCCGGTCACTTCATGGTCAAGGTCAACCTGCCCAACGGCCAGGTGGTGATCGACCCCTTCACAGGGCAGTCGCTCAGCCGCGAGGAACTGTCCGAACGGCTGGAGCCCTACAAGCGCCGCAACGGGCTGGTGGACGAATTCGACGTGCCGGTCGGCCTGTACCTGCAGGCCGCGCCCGGGCGCGACATCCTGGCGCGCATGCTGCGCAACCTCAAGGAAATCCACCGCACGCACGAGGACTGGCTGCGCCTGATCGCGGTGCAGGACCGGCTGCTGGTGCTGCTGCCCGACGCCTGGGCCGAATACCGTGACCGCGGCCTGGCCTGGGCCGAGATGGGCGATGCCCGGCTCGCGGTGCAGGACCTGGAGATCTATGTCGAACACAGCGACGACGCGCTGGACCGTGAGGCCATGTCCAGCCGCATGCAGGAGTTGCGCCGCGCGCTCAGCTGAGTCTGTGACCTGCGGCTAACTGCTGTTTCGCCATGTAAGCGTCATTGACGGCGCAGGGCGCTTTGACCAACATCGCCGGCTTCCCAACCTTGTCTGGCGCGAGCCAGCTGCCGCATGTTCAAGTCCTTCTGCCGCCTCGTGGCCACCGCTCTGATTCCCTGCCTGCTGCTGTCGGGCCTGCCCGCCCATGCCGGGCTGGTCAGCAGCGAAGCCGCCCTCATCACCGCCGACAGCCAGGCCGACCGGGAGCGGGTCAGCGCCTTCCTCTCGCGCGATGAGGTTCGCCAGCAGTTGCAGGCCCAGGGCGTGAGCGCGGACGATGCCATCGCCCGCGTGCAGGCCATGAGCGACGCCGAGGTGGCCCAGCTGGCCGACCGCGTGGACCGCGCACCCGCCGGTGGTGATGTGATCGGTGTGCTGTTCACCGTCTTCGTGATCCTGCTGGTGACCGATATCCTGGGTTTCACGAAGGTCTTTCCGTTCACCCGATCGATCCGGTGACCGTCCGGCAACGTGCCCGCACAAGCCCCGCGCTCGCGGGGCTTGTGCTTTGGGTGGTGTTGGCGCTCGGGGGTTGCGCTACCGCGCCCCAGATGGCGGCCCTGCAGCGCGAGTGGCCCGCCACCTGGCCCGATCAGGTGCTGCTGGCCACCGTGCCTTTCCATGCCCAGGACGACCATCTCTGCGGCCCCGCCTCGCTGGCCATGGTGGCGCAGGCGGCCGGGCGCGACGTCACCCCGGCCCAGCTCACGCCCCAGGTCTACCTGCCCGGTCGCCAGGGCGCGCTGCAGGTGGAAATGCTCGCGGCCACGCGGCGCATGGGGCTGGTGCCGTACGGCCTCGCACCCGAGCTGCGTGCGGTGCTGGCCGAAGTGGCGGCGGGCGAGCCGGTGCTGGTGCTGCTGAACCTGGGGCTGTCTTTCTCGCCGCTGTGGCACTACGCGGTGGTCATCGGCTACGACCGCACGACGCAGGACCTGATCCTGCATTCGGGCACCACCGCGCGCCAGCGCATGCCGGTGTCCACCTTCGAACAGACCTGGGCGCGCGGCGACCGCTGGGCGGTGCGCGTCACCTCACCCGCCGGCCTGCCCCGCGATGCCGACCCGCTGCGCTGGGCCCGTGCCGTGGCCGCACTGGAGCGCGTGGACCCGCCCGCCGCCTACACCGCCTGGAGCGCCGCGCTGCAGCGCTGGCCCGACGATCGGGCGGCCCTGCTGGGCCTGGGCAATGCGGCCTACGCCATGGGCCAACCCGAGCGTGCGGCGCAGGCTTTCGAGGTGGCCGTGCGGGTCCACCCGGACTTCGCCGACGCCTGGCACAACCTGGCCCAGGTGCGGCTGGAGCTGAACCTGCTGCCCGCCGCGCAGCAGGCGGCGAACCGCGCCGTGGCCCTGGGGGGCCTCCGGCTGGCCACGTACCAGGCGCTGCAGCGACAGATCGCGCAACACCCGCCGCGCTGAACCGGGCGGACAATCCGCTCACGTGATGAACGGAGCATGTCCATGACAACCGTGATGCTGGTCGGCGCGACCGGTCTGGTGGGGCAGCAGGTGCTGCAGAAAGCACTGGCCAGCGAACGGGTCCGCCGGGTCGTGGCACCCACGCGCCGGGCACTGCCGCCCCACCCGAAGCTGATCAACCCCGTGGTGGACTTCGACCGCCTGCCCGACGACGCGCCCTGGTGGGCGGTGGACGCGGTGGTCTGTACCCTGGGCACCACCCTCAAGGTCGCGGGATCGCAGGCGGCGTTCTATCGGGTGGACCACGACCTGCCGCTGCGGGTGGCGCAACTGGCCCTGCGACATGGGGCACAGGCCTATGCGCTCAACTCGGCGCTGGGTGCCGATCCGCGGTCGCGGGTGTTCTATTCGCGCACCAAGGGCGAACTCGAACGCGATCTGCGCGCCTTGGCGTATCCGTCCCTGACGCTGGTGCGGCCGGGGCTGATCGGCGGCGAGCGCCACGAATCCCGACCCGCAGAACAGATCGGTGTGCGCGTCTCGCAGTGGCTGCGGCCGCTGCTGCCGCCGCGCTACCGTGTGGTGCCGGCCGAGCGCATCGCCCACCACCTGCTGCAGGCGGCGCTGGCCGGTGCGCCGGGCTGCAACGTGCTGTCATCGGAAGCCATCGTCTGACAGCGCGGGTTCAGCGGGCAGCGGTCGACGGGGTGCCGGCCAGACCCAGCTGGTGCCAGGCGCGGCGCAGTTGTGTGTCCGAACCGAAGCCCGCCAGCTCGGCCGCCCGGCCCACGCTGCAGCCGGCGTTCAAGGCGGCCTGGGCCAGGTCCAGCCGGATGCGGCGCAGGTAGTCCAGCGGCGCCACGCCCGCGTGGGCCAGGAACAGACGGCTGAGGTGGCGCGGCGAGGTGCAGGCCACCTCGGCCATGGTCTGCGCGGTCCACGCTTCCTGTGGCCGTTGGCTGACAGCGTCCTGCACCCGGTGCAGGGCCGGGTGCAGGTGGTCGCGGTAGCGCAGGAAGGGCGAGAGCTCCGGGTCGCCCGGGCCACGCCGCAGCGCCACCACCATGGTCTGCGCCACCTGGGCCGCCAGCGCCGGGCCGCACACTGCCGCGATGCGGTGCAGGAAGAGGTCGATGCCGGTGGTCACGCCGGCGCTGCTGGACAGCGGCGGATCGAGCACGAATACCCGGTTCGACAGCACGGTGCAGCCGGGCGCGGCCTGCCGCAGTTCGTCCAGGTGGTGGTGGTGGGTGGTGGCCTGCCGGCCCGTCAGCAGACCCGCGTGGGCCGCGATCACCGTGCCGGCGCAGATGCACACCAGCTCCACCCGGTGCTGGGCCAGCCGCAGGCCACGCAGCCAGTGCATCAGTTCACGTGCAGGCGCCGTGTCCAGTTCCACCCGGTCGCCGGGCAGTCCCACCAGCACCACCCACTGGGGGCGCGTCGGCTTCGACAGGTCGGGCAGCGGGGTGATCCCCGTTACCTGGGCGCCCACCGAACTGCGGGTGTGGCTGCGCGGCCCGACGAAATGCAGCGAGAACGCCGGTGTCTGCCCGTGCGCCTGCCGCCACTGGTTGGCCATGCGCAGTGCTTCGGCCGGTCCGGCCCAGTCCAGCAGCAGGCTGTCGTCCAGCAGCACGAAGTGCACATCCACCGGCAGGTCGGTCACGCGGCCTCCGCCCTTTCGAGCGCCTCCTGCACCGTGCACAGGGTGCAGAAGCGTCCGCTCAGCACCGTGGCGGTGCGGGCCTTGATGTCGGCCACCCCCAGCGGCGAACCGTCGGGCTGGGTCATGGCAAACGTGTGGGTGGCCTCGGTCACGTAGTCCACCGTCCAGCCCAGGTCCGAGGCGTGGCGGGTGGTGGTCTCGCAGCACTGCTCGGTGCGGATGCCGCTGACGATCAGCCGGCGGATGCCGTTCTCGGTCAGCCAGACGTCCAGCCCGGTGCCGACCAGGGCGCTGTGGCGGTGCTTCACGAAGCTCGCCGCCGCGTCAAAAGCGGACAGACCGTCCATGGGGCGGACATGGCCCGACGCGAGGGCAAAGGGGTTGTCCGCCGACTCGGGGCCGTCGCTGTGCAGGATGCGCACGATCGGGATGCCGCGGGCGACGCAGCCGGCGATCAGCGCGTTCTGCTGCGCCAGGTAGGCGGGCAGCGCAGCGGGATCGAAATAGGGGCGGTGGCGGAAGGATTCCTGGACGTCGATGACCAGCAGGGCGGTGTTCATGGGGTGCAGCTCCGTTGACAAGGTGGCCGCATTCTTTCCCGCCGACCGGCGCCCTGTCCGCCACCGCGGCGGACAGGAACCGATCATTTCAGGACATCAGGCGACGACCACCGCCGCGCCGTCGCCCTTGGGCGCGATGGCGCCGATCTCGTAGACCGTCTCGCCCAGTTCGCGCAGGGTGGCAGCGCAGGCGGCGGCTTCTTCGGCGGCGATCACCACCACCATGCCGATGCCGTTGTTGAAGGTGCGGTTCATCTCGATGTCGTCGATGCCGGCCACCTTCTGCAACCAGGCGAACAGTTCGGTCTGCGGCCAGCTGCCTTTCTTGAGGTGGGCGGCCGTGCCTTCGGGCAGCACGCGCGGGATGTTCTCCAGCAGGCCGCCGCCGGTGATGTGGGCCAGGGCCTTGACCGGGTGCTTGGCCAGGGTGGCCAGCACGTTCTTCACGTACAGGCGGGTCGGGGCCATGATGGCCTGCCTGAACGGCTGGCCGTCCAGCGTGGCGGGCAGGTCGGCGCCGGCGCGCTCGATGCACTTGCGCACCAGCGAGAAGCCGTTGGAGTGCACGCCGTGCGAAGCCAGGCCCAGCACCACATCGCCAGGCTTGACGTTCTGGCCGGTCAGGATCTTGGATTTTTCGACCGCGCCGACGCAGAAGCCGGCCAGGTCGTATTCGCCGGCCGGGTACATGCCAGGCATTTCGGCGGTTTCGCCACCGATCAGCGCGCAGCCGGAAAGCTCACAACCCTTGGCGATGCCGCCGACCACGGCCGCGGCCGTTTCCACGTCCAGCTTGCCGCAGGCGAAGTAGTCCAGGAAGAACAGCGGCTCGGCGCCCTGCACCAGCACGTCGTTGACGCTCATGCCCACCAGGTCGATGCCCACGGTGTCGTGCAGGTTCCATTCAAACGCCAGCTTGAGCTTGGTGCCCACGCCGTCGGTGCCGGAGACCAGCACCGGCTCCTTGTAGCGCTTGGGCACTTCGAACAGCGCGCCGAAGCCGCCGATGCCGGCCAGCACGCCTTCGCGCATGGTCTTTTTCGCCAGCGGCTTGATGCGCTCGACCAGGGCGTCGCCCGCATCGATGTCAACGCCGGCGTCTTTGTAGGAAAGGGGAGTGGTGCTGGAGGTCATGGGAACGGGCAGCCGCCGGGCGGGCGGGCAGGCAAGGGTTCAAAGGGGGATGCGGGCGGCCGCCCAAGCGGTGGCGGTCTAGAATTCGCGCCTGATTTTAAGGGTTCGTCCCTGACGCCATCCCGCACCCGATGCCGCCCGCCAAGGACCCGACCACATGACCCTGTCGCCCACCCAGCTCCGCACCGCCGCCTGGCTCGCCATCGCCGTGGCGCTGTGGCTGCTGCTGTCGTGGCTGGCGCCGGTCCTCATGCCCTTCGTGCTGGCCGGTGTGCTGGCCTACGCGCTGCACCCCGCCGTCGAGAAGCTGCACGCGCGTCGGGTGCCGCGCTGGCTAGGTGCCGGTGTGGCCCTGGTGCTGCTGGGCCTGGTGATGATGGCCGTGGTGCTGCTCATCGTGCCGGTCATCACCAAGCAGCTGCCCCTGCTCAAGGAACAGGTGCCGCTGCTGCTGGACAAGCTCAACGCCTGGCTGGTGCCGGTGCTCGGCCGCTTCGGGGTGGAACTGCAGGTGGATGTGACGCTGGTGCGGGGCTGGCTGCAGCAGATCGTTTCGGGCCACGAAGAAGAGCTCATCGGCGGGCTGCTCTCGTCGCTGCGCATCGGTGGCAGCGCGGTCATGGCCGTGCTGGGCAATCTGGTGCTGGCGCCCATCGTGGCCTATTACCTGCTGCTGGACTGGACCGGCCTGGTCGAGCGCAGCAAGGGCCTGATCCCGCCGCGCTGGCGGGCCGCGGTCCAGGGCTTCCTCGATGAAACCGACGAGGTGCTGGGCCAGTACCTGCGCGGTCAGCTGCTGGTCATGGCCGTGCTGGCGGTGTTCTACACGGTGGGGCTGGCGCTGGTGGGGCTCAAGCTGGCGCTGCCGATCGGTGTGTTCACCGGGCTGGCGGTCTTCATTCCCTACCTGGGTTTCGGCCTGGGGCTGGTGCTGGCCCTGCTGGCCGCGGTGCTGCAGTTCCAGACCGCGCTGGGCGTGGCCCTGGTCGGCGCCGTCTATGCCGTCGGCCAAGTGGTCGAGAGCATGTACGTCACCCCGCGCCTGCTGGGCGAGCGCATCGGCCTGCACCCGATCGCGGTCATCTTCGCCCTCATGGCCTTCGGGCACCTGTTCGGTTTTGTCGGTGTGCTGATCGCCCTGCCCGCGAGTGCCGTGCTGCTGGTGGCCATGCGCCGGATCAAGGCGCAGTACCTGGGCAGCGACATCTACCTGCACGGAGCGCCCACGCCGCCGGTGCCGGCACCGGTGACCAAGGACGACGCCGCATGAGCGCCGCCACGCCGCCCATGAAACAGATGGCGCTGGACATCGGCCTGGCGCCTGTGGCCTCGCTGGACAACTTTGTGGCCGTGGGTAACGAGGCCGCCCTCGACCACCTGCGTCTGTGGACCGGCAACCCGCTGCGCTCGCCCGTGCCCACCTGCCTGTGGGGCGAAGGTGGCAGTGGCAAGACGCACCTGCTGCGCGCGGTGCGCGAGAGCCTGCAGGCGCACGGTGCGCGCGTCGGCTGGCTCGACGCCGGCACCTTGCACCCCGGTGAGTACGACGAGCACTGGGAAGCCGTGCTGCTGGACGACGTGCACCTCTACACCGCCGAGCAGCAGGCCGCGGCCTTCAACTGGTTCGTCAATGCCCAGGCTCCCGCGCACGGGCCGGCCCGCTGGGTGCTGGCCGCCGCCGACCGGCCGCCGGCCGACCTGCAGGTGCGCGAAGACCTGCGCACCCGCCTGGGCTGGGGCCATGTGTTCCAGCTCAAGGCCCTGGGCGAAACCGAACGCCGCGCCGTGCTGCGCCGCGCCGCCGACGAGCGCGGCGTGTTCCTCGGCGACGAGGTGATGGACTTCATGCTCAACCGCTTCTCGCGCGACCTCAGCAGCCTGATGATGATGCTCGACCAGCTCGATGCCTACGCCCTGCGCACCCAGCGGGCCATCACCATCCCGCTGATCCGCTCCATGCTGGAAAACGAATAAGACCCTTCTGATGCGCCTCGCCCTTTTCGACCTCGATCACACCCTCATACCGATCGATTCCGACTACTCCTGGGGCCAGTTCACCGTCCGCCTCGGCTGGCGCGACGCCGAAACCCATACACGTGCCAACGACGCCTTTTACGAGCAGTACAAGGCCGGCACGCTGGACATCCAGGAATACATCCGCTTCTCGGTCGCGCCGCTGGCCGAACACGGGGTCGAACGGTCCGACGCCGCGCACCGCCAGTTCATGGACGAAGTCATCCGCCCGGCCATGACGCCGCAGGCGCTGGATCTGGTGCGCCGCCACCAGGCCGCGGGCGACCAGGTGCTGATCGTCACCGCGACCAACGAATTCGTCACCCGGCCCATCGCGGCGGCCTTCGGCGTGCCCGAGCTGATCGCCATCGACCTCGAACGCGACGCCCAGGGCAACCCCACCGGCGCCATCCGTGGCACACCGTCGTTCCGCGAGGGCAAGGTCGCGCGTGTGGAACAATGGCTGGCCGAGCGGGGCCTGGACTGGTCCCGTGTCGAACACAGCACCTTCTACAGCGACTCGATCAACGACCTGCCGCTGCTCGAAAGGGTGCACGAGCCGGTGGCCACCAATCCCGATGCCCGGCTGACCGCCATCGCCGCCCAACGCGGCTGGCGCATCCTGAACCTCTTCGAATGATCAAGAAATTCATCGACAAGCTGCTGGGCAAAGCCAGTGGCAAGAAGGCCAGCAAGTTCGGCCAGCGCGAAGACGTGCCGGCCAGCGTGCACGGCATCAACCCCCAGCTGGTGGACCAGCGCGCCATCGACGTGGTGCACACGCTCAAGCGCGCCGGCTTCGAGGCCTACATCGTCGGCGGCGCGGTGCGCGACCTGTTGCTGGGCCTGCGCCCCAAGGACTTCGACGTGGCCACCAACGCCACGCCCGAGCAGGTGAAAAACCTGTTCCGCCGCGCCTTCATCATCGGCCGGCGCTTCCGCATCGTGCACGTGGTCTATGGCCGCGGGCGTGAACACGAGGTGATCGAAGTCTCGACCATGCGCGCCTACCTCGACAGCGCCGACGCCGAGCAGGTCAGCGGCAACGAGCGCACCAGCAAGGGGGAACTGTCCGGCATGAAGCACGCCGTGGACGCCAGTGGCCGCGTGCTGCGCGACAACGTCTGGGGCCCCATCGAGCAGGACGCCGCGCGCCGCGACTTCACCATCAACGCCATGTACTACGACCCCGAGTCGCAGGTCGTGGTCGATTTCCACCACGGCATCCGCGACGCGCAGAAGAAGACGCTGCGCATGATCGGCGACGCCGCCACGCGCTACCGCGAAGACCCGGTGCGCATCATCCGTGCCGTGCGTTTCGGCGCCAAGCTGGCGGGCCTGGGCTTCAAGATGGACGCCAAGACGCGCGAGCCCCTGGTGGCCTCGCGCGACCTGCTGCGCGACGTGCCGCAGAGCCGCCTGTTCGACGAAATGCTCAAGCTGCTGCAGACCGGCCACGCGCTGGCCAGCATCGAATCGCTCAAGGCCAATGGCCTGGGCACGGGCATCTACCCGCTGCTGGACGTGGTGGTCGAACGCGCCGAAGACCCCTTCGTCAAGCTCGCGCTGCAGGACACCGACCGCCGCGTGAGCGAAGGCAAGCCCGTGGCGCCCAGCTTCCTGCTGGCCTGCGTGCTGTGGGCCGACGTGCGCCAGGGCTGGGAGCGGCGCCTCAAGCCGCGCGGCAACCAGCGCCCGCCCACCCCGTTTGCCGCCCTTCAGGACGCCGTGGACGAAGCCTTCGACGCGCGCATCGGCGACGTGTCCGGCCGCGGCAAGCTGGGCACCGACATGCGCGAGATCTGGACCATGCAGCCGCGCTTTGACAAGCGTGTGGGCAGTGGCCCGCTCAGCCTGGTCGAGCAACCGCGTTTCCGCGCCGGCTTCGACTTCCTGCGCCTGCGCGCGCAGACCGGCGAGGTGGACGAAGAACTGGCCCACTGGTGGGAGACCTTCAGCACCGCCGACGACGACCACCGCGAGGACATGCTGGACGCCCAGCGCAAGGCCGGCCAGCCCAAGGGCGCGGGCGGCGGCAAGGCCCGCCGCGTGAAGAAAACCGACGCCGACCACCCTGCGGCCGCCGGCGGCGAGACGCCGCAGGACGATCCGCGCTTCCGCCCGGCCGATGGCGATGAAGCGCCGGCCGCCCGCCCGGCACCCGCCCGGTCGTACGGCAGCCCCTTCGCGCCCGACAGCGAAGTGGCCGACCACAGCGATACCGACGACAGCACCGACGGCGCCGCGGCTCCTGCCAAGAAGCGCCGCCGTCGCCGCCGCAAGCCGGCGGGTGGTGGCGCAGGCGGCTCCGGTGAGAGCGGCCCGGCCCCGGCGGCCGAGTGACATGACGGCGGCCGAGCGCCCGGCCGTCACGGCCTACGTGGCGCTGGGCGCCAACCTGGGTGACGCCGCGCAGACCCTGCGCGACGCGCTCCACAGCCTGGACCACGCACCGGGCCTGCGGCTGGTCAAGGCCTCCAGCCTCTACCGCACCGCCCCCATCGAATCGAGCGGTCCGGACTATGTGAATGCCGTGGCCGAAGTGAGCACCACGCTCACCGCGCCCGATCTGCTGACCGCCCTGCAGGCCATCGAAAACGCCGCCGGCCGCGAACGCCCCTACCGCAACGCCCCGCGCACCCTGGACCTGGACCTGCTGCTCTACGGCAGTGCCCGCATCGAATCACCCGACCTGACCGTGCCGCACCCGCGCATGGGGGAGCGGGCCTTTGTGCTGGTGCCGCTGCAGGAGATTGCTCCACAGACGGTATCAGCAGAAGCGGTACGGTCGGTTTCTGGACAAACCATCGAGGGAGTCCATATAAGCGCACACGGCAAGCCGATGACATGAAAGCTGGGAGTGACGTGAGTCCACGTATTCACGCACAGTTGAGATTTACCCATCCCTTAGAAAATGATGACGGACTACCGATTTCGAGTTGGGACTTCTGTATCAATCTTCTGGGTCTTAGGATCCGGGGCATTGTTGGCATGGAAATGGCCAGAGGCACTGGGCATGTCACCGAACGAATGGGGTGACTTTTTTGCAGGTTGCTTCGCCCCGTTGGCGTTTCTATGGCTTGTGCTCGGGTACTTGCAGCAAGGCCAAGAGCTGCGTCTCAGCACCGAAGCACTGCGCTTGCAGGCGGAAGAACTGAAGGCATCTGTAGAGCAGCAACGGGCACTGGTCGAGGTGTCTCGGCTGCAGGTGGAGTCAGAGCGGGAAGCACTTGCTGAAGAGCGCCTTGCAACGAGGGAAGCAGCTAAGCCGAAGTTCGGAGTGGAATCCGGTGGCGGATCCTTTCGTGGAGACGGCCACTCCACATATCCGGTTACCGTCACGAATGCTGGAAACACTGCATGCAGCTTTGTGTGTGAGATTCAGTACCCGTTCGGTCGGGTTCAGCAGTTGATAAAGAGGCCCGCGTTTGATCGTGGTGAGACGCAGCGGGCGCAACTGGAGGTTGCGCACCCGTCTCAAATCGAGGGCGCAACCATCTCTATGGCGTTCGAGGATCAACTCGGTAATGCCTATCGAGCAAAGTACTTTGTTGGTCGTCAATCAAGTGACCCTCATTCCAGTTTGCGAATTTCACGAATGGATGAATGAGGTGTTTGAGGTAGCTGTGTGACTGCCGCGACTTGATCCCAAATGAATCGCTGATCAGACACTCTTCACGGCGCCAGCCGCTCCCGCAGCCACGCGCCATCACCCTGCAGCGTGTAGCGCAGCCGGTCGTGCAGGCGGCTTTTGCGGCCTTGCCAGAACTGCCAGTTGTCGGGCCTCAGGCGGTAGCCGCCCCAGTGCGGCGGGCGCGGCGGGTGCAACAGGAACTGGGCGCCGTACTTGGCGGCGTTGGTCACCAGCACGGTGCGGCTGTCGATGACTTCGCTCTGCGGGCTGGCCCAGGCGCCGATGCGGCTGTCCAGCGGGCGGCTCTTGAAGTATTCGTCGCTCTCTTCGTCGCTGACTTTTTCCACCAAGCCTTCGATGCGCACCACGCGTTCCATCTCGACCCAGTGAAACTGCAGCGCCGCATAGGGGTTGCCGGCGAGTTCGCGGCCTTTCTGGCTGTTGTAGTTGGTGTACCAGACGATGCCGCGCGCGTCGTAGCCCTTGATGAGCACGACGCGGGTGCTGGGGCGCAGGTCCGAGCCCACGGTGGCCAGGGTCATGGCGTTGGGTTCGGGCACCTCGCCCTGGATGGCTTCGTTGAGCCACTGGTCAAACTGCTGCAGCGGGTCGGCGTGCGAGGCGGTTTCGCTGAGTTCGGCTTTTTCGTAGCTTTTGCGCAGGTCGGCAATGTTCATGATGGTGTGGGGTTGGAGATCAGGGGAGATCGTCGGCGATTTTCAGCAGCCGGGCCAGCGAACGGTCTTCGATGCCGTGGGCGCGCAGGCCGTGCAGGGTCTGGCGCGCGTAGTCGAGTGTGCTGCCGTAGCGGCCGCGCGAATGGGCAAAGATCTCGCGGTATTGCGCGTCGCTCAGCGGGCCGGTGTGGTTGGGGCTGTTGGGGTGCAGGGTGAAGGCCAGTGCCGGCACGGGGCCCTGCGCGGTGTCGGCGCGCAGCCATTTGGGGTCGTACACCGGGTTGGGCATTTCGCGTGCCCACAGGGTGGGCATGGCGGCTTCCACCTGGTCGTGCGGCAGGCGCAGGGCCATGCCGGTGCAGCTGCCACCGCGCATCAGGGCGAACACCAGACCGGGCCGCTCGGGCGTGCCGCGGTTGACGCGGCTGAACATGTGCAGGCAGCGGTGGTAGCCGTGGATGCGGGCGATGCGCTGTTCGGCGGCCTCGAATTCGGGCCGCCACACCAGCGAGGCGTAGCCGAACACCCAGAGATCGGCCTTCGGACCCAGGCTGCGCCACTGCTGCAGGGTCTCTTCCATCATGCGCGGGCCGTCGCGTTCGGCGGGCACCCAGGTGGCGGGGCGGGGCGTGCGGGGCAGGGGGCAGTCGTGGGGGGCGGCCATTACAATCGACAGCTGTTTTTGTCAGTCTTTTGCATTCTTTCGCCAGCTGCATCCGGCGCAGTGGCGTTCAACCGGTTTTTCATTCCGATTTTCAAGGAGTATTGCCCATGTCTTCGCAAGACAACGATCAAGAAAACCGTGTCGTCGCCGTGGTGGTGATCGCCGCCATTCTGCTGGCGGTCGGTACGGCCATTGGCTTCGGCATCCACAAGGCCCGCGGCGGCGCCAAGACCGAAGCCGCGGCTGCGGCGGCCCCCGCGGTGGAAGCGGCGGCTGCGCCGGCACCGGTCGAAGCGCCTGCTGCGGCGGCCCCCTCGGCCGACGACGCCAGCGTGGTGGTCGAAGCCGGTGTGGTGAAGTTCTATTTCGCTTCCGGCAAGTCCGACCTGGCCGCCGGCGCGCTGGACGCGCTCAAGGAAGCAATTGCCGCTGCCCAGGCAGGCAAGAAGCTGGTGATCTCCGGTTTCCACGACAGCACGGGCGACCCGGCCAAGAACGCCGAACTGGCCAAGCTGCGCGCCTTCGCGGTGCGCGACGCGCTCAAGGGCGCTGGCGTGGCCGAAACCAGCCTGGAACTGAAGAAGCCCGAGCAGACCGCCGGCGACGGCAGCAACGCCGAAGCCCGCCGCGTGGAAGTGGTGATCGCCCCGTAGTCACCGTTGCTGCGCCCCCGAGAAAACCCGGCTCTGCCGGGTTTTCTTTTTGGCGGCGCCAGGTTGGGCGGCTCGCCAACCGCAGGCTGTGGATCGGGTTTCGCGATTCTGGGGTGCCAATGCATGCTTTTTTCGCACTTCAGCCGCCGCTGGTTGCGCCGATAGTGTGATGGACAGTCATGCAACTGCATTCTTCGGTGGGTGCGCGGGTGGCTGGTGCTCCCTGGTAGTGGGCGTTCTGCCGGGGTTGACCTTTGAGCGCCCGTTCAACATTGGTATTCCCATGAACAAGACATCCATCGGATTCGGTATCGCCAAGCGGCTGTTTGCGGTCAGCGCCCTGGTTTCCCTGGCCCTTGCGGCCCTGGCGGTGTACGCCTGGGTCAGCCTGCACCAGGCGGCCGATCTGGCCGACTTCACCGAAAAGAACCGTGTGGCCCAGCTCAACGCCATGGCCGAGCTGGAACTCAACGTGACCCAGACTTCGCTGCAGCTGCGCCACGCCATCCTGGCGCGCAACCCGCAGGAACTGCAGGACACGCTGAACTACATCGGCGAGAAACGCAAGCACATGGACGAACTGGTGGGTGCCTTCGAGAAGCGTCTGTTCTCACCCGAAGGCAAGGCCCACTTCACTCAACTCCCCCCGGTGATCGCGGAGTTCTGGAAGGCCGGTGAAGCCAACGTCGCGCTGATCCGGGAAGGCAAGAAGGAGGAAGCCTTTGCCTACCTGGTGGACGTGACCATCCCCAAGCGCAACGACCTGCTCAAGGTGGTTCACACCGGCGCGGACATCCAGTCCACCGGGTTGCAAAACGACATCGGTCGCGTCGAAAGCCAGGTGGTGACCTCCGCCACCCTGGTGGCCGGCGCGGCAGCCGTCATCGCTGTGCTGTTGATGGCCTTCTCCGCCTGGGTGGCCAGCCAGCTGCGCCACCGCGTGTCCCTGGTGCAGGACATCGCCGAGAAAGTGCGCGATGGCGACCTGACATCCCGTGTGGTTGATACCACGCGCGACGAGTTCGCGCCGCTGATCAGCGCCATGCGCGAGATGCAGGCGTCCCTGAGCCGGGTGGTGACCACCGTGCGCCAGAACGCCGAGGGTGTGGCCACGGCCAGCGCGCAGATCGCGCAGGGCAACCAGGACCTGTCCAGCCGCACCGAGCAGCAAGCCAGCGCGCTGGAAGAGACCAGCGCCAGCATGGAAGAGATGGGCTCGACAGCCAGCCAGAACGCCGACAACGCACGTGCCGCCAGCCAGCTGGCCGCCAGTGCCAGCAGCGTGGCCGTGCAGGGTGGCGAGGTGGTCAACCAAGTGGTCCAGACCATGCGCGACATCAACGACAGCAGCCGCAAGATCAGCGACATCATCGGCGTGATCGATGGCATCGCTTTCCAGACCAACATCCTGGCGCTGAACGCGGCGGTGGAAGCCGCCCGTGCGGGCGAACAGGGCCGCG
>CAZJZD010000037.1:0-40290 GCA_964550405.1 uncultured Hydrogenophaga sp.
CTCTTGACTCGCACCTTGACGTTGTAGTCCACCACGCGTTTGACGGGGACGATGACCTTCATGCTGGCTTGCTCCTGATGATGGGATGACGATGAATGACGGGATGCCCGAATTGACGTGCACGTCAACTCGGATTGTAGGCGCGTCCCCCGGGACCTCGGCCGCTCGGGTTTCCGATAGGCCAAAAAAGAACGGTCGTGCTTTTTCTGATTATAGGCGAGCCCGGCGTCCAGGCGCCGGATTCCTATGAACGGGTGTGGACAACCCGCTGCGGGAAGGGAATCTCGACGCCGTTCGCGCGGAAGGCGTCGAGGATGGCCAGGTTGATGGCGGAGCGGATGTTGAGCTGGCCATTCTCCGGATCGGCGATCCAGAACCCCAGTGTGAACTCGAGGCTGTCGGCCGCAAAAGCCGAGAGGGCGGCACTGGGTGCCGGGTCCTTCAGAACACGCGGCTGGGCCGCGGCCGCCTCGACCAGCAGGCGCTGCACCAGCGCCACATCGCTGTCGTAGCTCACGCCGACCACGGTGGACATCCACAGCTTGGGATCGGCCAGCGACAGGTTCTCCACCCGGTTGGTGATGAGCATCTCGTTGGGCACGATGGACTCGCGCCCGGCCGGGGACCGGATCACGGTGTAACGCGTGGTGATGTCGGTGATGCGGCCTTCGAAGTTGTCCACCCGCACGTTGTCGCCGATGCGCATGCTGCGTTCGGCCAGGATCACGAAACCGCTGACATAGTTGGCCGCCAGCTTCTGCAGGCCAAAGCCGATGCCCACGCCGATGGCCCCGCCCAGCACCGACAGCGCCGTGAGGTCGATGCCCACCGCCGACAGTGCAAAGATCAGCCCGAAGAACAGCAGCACCGCCCGCGTGGCGTTGGCCACCGCCTTGCGCAACGACAGCTGCCCGCCCACCGCCGACTTGAGCAGCCGGGATTCGATGGCGGCCGAAATCCAGAGCACGACGATCATCACCGCGCCGGCCGTGAGGGCGCCTTCGAGCAGGGTGCGCAGGCTCAGGGTGGAGGCACCGAGCTTCCAGTGGATCTCGTCGAGTTCCGTCAGCACCACCGGCAGCAGCCCGCTGACCCACAGCACCATGGCGCCCCAGGCCATCCAGGAGATGGTGCGCTCGATCACACGCACCCAGGGTGCCGCGGTGAAGGCCACCTGCAGCACCTTCACGCCCAGGCGAATGACCACCAGCGAGACCAGCACCGGAATGGCGACCTTGAACACCGCCAGCGGCACAAACTTGAGCAGCACCGAACGCGCGATGTAACCCAGCACCAGCAGCAGCAAGGGAAACATGGCCCCATCGAACACCTGGCGACCGAACATCACGGACGCGGCGTCGTCCCGCACACCCAGGGTCTTGCGCAGTCCCGAAGCGAGCAACCAGGCCAGCAGCACGCAGCCGGCCAGGGCGGCAAACTCCAGCCAGACGGTCGGCTGTGTGAAACCCATCAGCCAGCCTTGCAGGTCATCGATGGGGGGCGGGGTGGTGGAAAGCGAAACCGTGGATGTCATGGGCGAATGATGCAACACCAAAAAGAAACGGCCGTTGCCGGCCGGTGGTTCCAGAAGGAGCGCCAGAGGCTCCTACAAGTTCCTCAGGTGCGCCAGCTCGGCGCGCGCTTCTCGATGAAGGCCTGCACGCCCTCCTGCGCCACCTCATGGGCCATGTTGCAGGCCATGGTCTGGCCGGCCAGCTGGTAGGCCGATTCGATGCCGGTTTCCAGCTGGCGGTAGAACATGCCCTTGCCCATGGCGATGGCTTCGCGCGGCTTGCCCAGGATGCGGTCCACCAGCGAAGCCACCTCCGCGTCCAGCGCGTCCTCGGGCACCACGCGGTTGACCAGTCCCCGGCGCTGCGCCTCGTCGGCGCTGATGAAGTCGCCGGTCAGCAGCATTTCCATCGCCTGTTTGGGGCCCATGTTGCGCGACAGCGGCACGCTGGGCGTGGCGCAGAACAGGCCGACGTCGATGCCATTGACGCCAAATCGTGCACCCTGCGCCGCCACCGCCAGATCGCACTGGGCCACCAGCTGGCACCCCGCCGCCGTGGCCAGGGCGTGGACGCGCGCGATCACCGGAACGTCCAGCTTGCGGATGCTGAGCATGAGCCTCGCGCAGGTGGCGAACAGCGCCTGGTAGTAGGCCTGGTCGGGCTTGGACTTCATCTCCTTGAGGTCGTGCCCGGCACAGAAGGCCTTGCCGTTGGCGGCCAGCACCAGCACGCGTGCGGCCGGGTCGGCGGCCACCGCATCCAGCGCCTGCTGGAAGGCCGCCATCATGGCTTCGGACAGGGCGTTGAAGGCCTTGGGCTGGTTCAGGGTGATGGTGTGCACGCCGCGGTCGTCGCGGCTGTGCAGCAGGATCTCGTCGCTCATGAAAGTCTCCGTTGTTGTGGATTCAGATGCCGGCCAGCACGCGCACGTGGGCTTCCACGCTGCGCGCCAGCGAGCTCAGGTCGTAGCCGCCTTCGAGGCAGCTGACGATGCGCCCCCTGGCGTGGCGCCGGGCCACTTCCATCAGGCGCTCGGTGATCCAGATGTAGTCGTTCTCGACCAGGCCAAGCTGCCCCATGCCGTCCTCCCGGTGCGCGTCAAAGCCGGCACTGATGAAGATCATCTGCGGCTTGTGGGTGTCAAGCCGGGGCAGCCACATCATGTCCACCAGCTCACGGATGTCCATGCCCTTGGTGTACGCCGGCACCGGCAGGTTGACCAGGTTGGGTGCCGTCGAGTGATCCCAGGGCGGGTAGAACGGGTGCTGGTAGAAGCTGCACATGAGGATGCGTTCGTCGCCCGCGACGATGTCCTCGGTACCGTTGCCGTGGTGCACGTCGAAGTCGATGATCGCCACCCGCTTCAGGCCGTGGCGCTCCAGGGCGTATTTGGCGGCCACCGCCACGTTGTTGACGAAGCAAAAGCCCATGGCCTGGTTGCGTGTGGCGTGGTGGCCGGGCGGGCGCACGGCGCAGAAGGCATTGGCCAGTTCACCGGCCATCACCGCATCGACCGCGTCGATGGCCGCACCGGCTGCGCGCAGGATGGCGTCCCAGCTGTGCACGTTGATGGAAGTGTCCGGGTCGATCTGCGCGTGGGTCGGGCCACCGGCGTTGATGTCGTCGCGCAGCTGGTCGGACAACCCGCGCAGCGCCGCCAGATGCATGCGTCCATGGGCCAGTTCCAGGTCGGCCAGCGGCGCGGGGGTGGCCTCGCGCCGGTCCAGCGCCACCGCCAGGCCGGAGGCCAGCAGCCGGTCCTGGATGGCGTCCAGCCGCGCCGGGCACTCGGGATGGCCCGCGCCCATTTCGTGGCGCCAGCAGTCGGGGTGGGTGAAAAGTCCGGTCGCCTGTCCCATGGCTTGTTTTACGGTAAGGTGCCCGGCATGCACGCCGAACACAAGATCCAACAACTGTTGAACCAGCTTAACACGGTGATCGTGGGCAAACAGGCCCAGGTAACCGACTGCGTGGCCTGCCTGCTCGCGGGTGGCCACCTGCTCATCGAGGACGTGCCCGGCGTCGGCAAGACGACGCTGGCCCATGCGCTCTCGCGCAGTTTCGGGCTGCAGTTCTCGCGCGTGCAGTTCACCGCCGACCTGATGCCCAGCGACCTGGTCGGTGTGTCCATCTACGAGCGCGGGCGCGAGGGTTTCGTCTTCCACCCCGGCCCGGTGTTTGCTCAGGTGTTGCTGGCCGACGAGATCAACCGCGCCAGCCCCAAGACGCAGAGTGCGCTGCTGGAGGCCATGGAAGAGAAGCAGGTCACGGTCGAAGGCGAGACGCGCGCCCTGCCCCAGCCCTTCTTCGTCATCGCCACCCAGAACCCGCACGACCAGCTGGGCACCTACGCCCTGCCCGAATCGCAGCTGGACCGTTTCCACATGCGCCTGTCGCTCGGTTACCCGGACCGCGCGGCCGAACGCGAGCTGCTCAAGGGCCAGGACCGGCGCGACATGGTCGAACACCTGCCACCGGTGCTCGGCCCCGAAGACCTGGCAAGACTGCAGCAGGCCGTGGCGGCGGTGCACACCGCGGAGCCGGTACTGGACTATCTGCAGGACCTGATCACCGCCACCCGCTCGGGTCGCTGGTTCGCGCAGGGCCTGTCGCCGCGCGCCGCGCTGGCGGTGGTGCGCGCCGCCAAAGCCCAGGCCTACCTGCAAGGCCGCGACTACGTGGCACCCGACGACATCGCCGCCATCCTGCCGCAGACCGTGGCGCACCGGCTGGTGCCCGTGAGCGATGCGGGCCGCGGCTCGGTGGAGCAGGTCCGGGCCATGATCGACGCCACGTCGTTACCGTAGCAATGAGTCCCCCCCGCAGCGCCGTCGGCGCTACCCCCCAGGGGGCAACACCAGTGGCCCGGCCAAGCCGGTTCCGCGGTGTTCGCTGGTGGAACAGCCCAGTGGCCATGGCGCGGCAACGCTTTCGCCGCTGGTTCCACGAACGCCTGCCGCGCAGCGACACACTGGTCCTGACCCAGCGCAACGTCTACATCCTGCCCACCCGCGCGGGCTGGATGCTGGCCATCACCCTGCTGGTGCTGCTGATCGGCAGCATCAACTACCAGCTCAACCTGGGTTACCTGCTGACCTTCCTGCTCGCCGGCAGCGCGGTGGTGGGCATGCACATCTGCCACGGCAACCTGCGCGGCCTGACGCTGCACCTGAGCCCGCCGGCGCCGGTGCACGCGGGCCAGCCCGCGCCGCTGGACATCCGCCTCTCCAGCGAGCGCCGCCGCCCCCGGCACGGCATCGGCCTGGGTGTGATCGCCGATGGCGGCCTGTCCCACACCCACCTGGGCTGGGCCGATGTGCCCGCCCAGGGCAGCAGCACGGTGCAGGTGGCCTGGACGGCACCACGCCGCGGCCTGCATGCACTGCCGGCGCTGACCGCGATGACCCTGTTCCCGCTGGGCACCTTCCGCGTCTGGACCGTCTGGCGGCCGGCCACGCAGTTGCTGGTGTACCCCGCAGCAGAGGCCCACCCGCCGCCGCTGCCGCTCGGGCAACCGCAGACCGGTCCGGCCAGCAGCAGTGCACGCGTGCACAGCCCGGGCGAATTCGACGGCGTGCGCGCCTACCGTCCCGGCGATGCACAGAAGACCATCGTCTGGAAGAAGGCGGCCCAGGCCTTTGCCGCCGGGCGCCACGACCTGGTCAGCCGCGACGCGCAGGGCACCCAGCGCCAGCAACTGTGGCTGGACTTCGCGCAGACCGGCACGCACGAGGTGGAGGCCCGCCTGTCCCGCCTGACCGCCTGGGTGCTGCTGGCCGACCGTCTGGGGCTGGACTACGGGTTGCGGCTGCCGGGGCGGGAGCTGCCACCGGACCAGGGCGCCGCGCACAAGTCACGCTGCCTGGAGGCGCTGGCCACATGCTGACCAGTGCCGTGCAACGCAACAACCGCTGGGCGTCCCGCTTGCCCAGGGACACGCGCGACACACTGTTCCTGCTCGCCGTCATCGGCTGGATTGCCTTCATGCAGATCCCGCACGTGCCGGCCTGGTGCAGCGCGCTCACCGCCGGCGTGCTGGGCTGGCGCACCGCCATCACCCTGCGCGGGCAACCCCTGCCCGGCTGGCCCTGGCGCCTGGGCCTGCTGCTGCTCACGCTGGCGGCCACCTGGTTCAGCCACCGCACCCTGCTGGGCCGCGACGCGGGTGTGACGCTCATCGTGGTGCTGCTGGCGCTCAAGACCCTGGAACTGCGCGCGCGTCGCGACGCCTTCGTGGTCTTCTTCCTGGGCTTCTTCACCCTGCTCACGCACTTCTTCTTTTCTCAGTCGCTGCTCACGGCGGCGGGCATCCTGATCGCGCTGCTGGGCCTGCTGACCGCGCTGGTCAACGCCCACCTGCCGGTGGGCCGGCCGCCGCTGATGCAGTCGGCCCGCACGGCGGCGGGCATGGCCGCCCTGGGTGCGCCCATCATGCTGGTGCTGTTTCTGCTGTTCCCGCGCATGGCACCGCTGTGGGGCCTGCCTGGTGACGCCAACACCGGACGCACCGGTCTTTCCGGCCGCATGGAGGTCGGCCAGATCGCGCAACTGGTCCAGGACGACAGCATTGCCATGCGGGTGCGCTTTGCCGGCACGCCACCGCCGCAGAGCGAGCTGTATTTCCGCGGTCCGGTGCTCAGCGACTTCAACGGCGTGGAGTGGCGCCCGCCCCGCCCGGCCTTTGCCGCCAACGGGTTTCCCCCGACCGAGCTGTCCGTGGCCGGCGACCCCGTCCTGTACGAGATCACCCTGGAACCCCACCAGCGGCGCTGGCTGCTGGCGCTGGACGCCGTCACCCAGGCGCCGCAGGCGCCCGGCTTGCGGGCAGGGATGACGCCGGAGCTGCAATGGCTGGCCACCGAGCCCGTGAGCCAGCTCCTGCGCTACCAGGCCCGGAGCCACACGCGCTTCCGGTACGGGCCGCGTGAACGCGTGCTGGCGCTGCAGGACGACCTCACCCTGCCACCGGGCTACAACCCCCGGACGCTGGCACTGGCCGTGGAACTGCGCGCCCGCTACGGAGCGGGACCGCAACACGCACCCGCGCTGGTGAATGCCACGCTGGATCGCCTGCGCACCGGTGGCTATTCGTACACGCTGGCCCCCGGGGTGTACGGCCAGCACACGGCCGACGAGTTCTGGTTCGACAAACGCGCCGGTTTCTGCGAACACATCGCCAGCAGCTTCGTCATCCTGATGCGGGCCATGGACATCCCGGCGCGGGTGGTCACGGGCTATCAGGGCGGAGAACTCAACCGCGTGGACGGTTACTGGACGGTGCGCCAGCGTGACGCCCATGCCTGGGCCGAAGTCTGGCTGCAGGGGCAGGGCTGGCAGCGGGTGGACCCGACATCGGCCGTGGCACCGGGACGCACCGACGGTTTCGAACGGCTGAGCTCACCGGGCGGGGTCTTCACCGGTGCCATCGGGGCGCTCAATCCCACCCTGGCCGCGCAGCTGCGCGCCACCTGGGAAGCCCTCAACAACCGCTGGAACCAGTGGGTGCTCAACTACACCGAGGGGCAGCAGCTGAACCTGCTGAAGAACCTCGGTTTCTCCAGCCCCAGCTGGGCCGATCTGGCCTATGTGCTGATCGGCATCGTGGTGCTGGTCAGCCTGGCCGGCGCCGGCTGGCAGCTTTGGGAACGGCAGCAGCACGACCCCTGGCTGCGCCTGCTGCAGCGCGCCCGCGAACGCCTGCTGGCCGCCGGATTGCCCGACGCCGCCCCCACCCCGCGCGCGCTCGCTGATCAGGTTCGGCGGCATTTTGGCGACACCGGATTCGGTCACAGCGTGACGCAATGGCTGATCCGCCTCGAAGCCCAGCGTTACGCCCCCAGCAGCCCCGACTCGATCGCTACACTCCGACGCGACTGGAAAAACCTGGAGTGGCCCCGGGGGGGCACAAGATGAACCGCATCCCACCCATTGCACGAAGCATCCGGCGCCTGCTGCTGGCCACCCTGGCCGGTGCGGTCCTGGGCGCTGGCGCACAGGAGCCCGCCGCGTTGGGCTCCGAGTCCCGCCTTGCCCTGAGGGCAGAGGCCCTGTCGCTGGCCAACGACATCGCGCAGCGGCATGGTCTGGACGCCGAATGGGTGCGCGCGCAGATCGGCGGCGCCCAACACCAGCCCACGGTGGTGCGGCTGATGCGCCCCGCGCCGGTCGGGGCGCCCAAGAACTGGGCCGCCTACCGGGCCCGCTTCATCGAGCCGGTGCGCCTGAGAGCCGGCCAGCGCTTCTGGCTGGCGCACCGCGAGACGCTCGAACGCGCCGAGCGCGAGTTCGGCGTTCCCGCCAGCCTGATCGTGGGCGTGATCGGTGTCGAGACCCTGTACGGCCAGCACACCGGCAACTTCCGGGTCATCGATGCCCTGAGCACACTGGCGCTGGACTTTCCGCCCGAGCATCCGCGCGCCGCGGTGCGCCAGCAGTTCTTCCGCGACGAACTCGGCCACTTCCTGCTGCTGGCGCAACAGGAAGGGCTGGACCCCCAGTCGCTGCGCGGCAGCTACGCCGGCGCCATGGGTTGGCCCCAGTTCATGCCCAGCAGCTGGCGCCAGTACGCCATCGACTTCGACGGCAACGGCCATATCGACCTGTTCAACAGCGTGCCCGACGTGATCGGCTCGGTGGCCAACTACTTCAAGGCCTTTGGCTGGCAACCCGGCCTGCCCACCCACTACCCGGTGCGCTTCGACGAAGCCCGGCTCGACAAGGGCGCCCTGCTGGCCCCGGACATCCTGCCCAGCTTCGGGGTCGAGGCCTTCACCGAAAAAGGGGTCGTGCTCACGGAGGACGCCTTGCAACACCCGGGCAAGCTGGCCTTGATCGAATTGCAGAACGGCGCGCAGGCCCCCAGCTACCTGGCCGGCACCGAAAACTTCTATGCCGTCACCCGGTACAACTGGAGCAGCTACTACGCGCTGGCGGTGATCGAACTGGGGCAGGTCATCGAACAGCTGATCGCCCGGCGCCCGGCGCCATGAAACACCGCCTGCGCCAGTGGCTGCCCAGCCCCGAAAGCATCCACAACAACCGGTGGCTGCGCTGGCTCGGCCCGGCGCTGCACCACCCGCGCCTGTGGCACTTCAGCCGCAAGGGCATTGCCATGGGGCTGGCGCTCGGCATCTTCTTCGGCCTGCTCGTCCCTGTGGCGCAGATCCCCATGTCGGCCGCCGCCGCCGTGGCCCTGCGCGCCAACCTGCCCATGGCGGTGGCCAGCACGCTGGTGACCAACCCCGTCACCTTCGGTCCGGTCTACTACGCGGCCTACCAGACCGGGCGCTTCGTGTTGAAACCCTTCCAGGACCAGGCCCCGATCACCGAGTCCGACGTGCCCACCGGGCTGGACGGATCGGCCGCTGGCGTGGACAACGAGGAACTGACCTGGACCGAGCGCCTGGCCGCCACCTGGGACTGGCTGACCGACGCCGGTAAGCCGCTGCTGGTGGGGCTGGTCATCTTCGCCTGTGTCGGCGGGCTGCTGGCCTACGCCATCACCAGCCTGATCTGGGCCTGGCAGGTGCGGCGCAACCGCTCGCGCCGGCTGGCGCAACGCGCCGAACGGCCCGACTGACCGGTCCGCCGCGCTTCAGACCGGCGCGATACGGACCTGCACCGCCAGTTCTTCGTCGCCGCCGCCATGCCGCAAGCCACGCAGCGGCAGGCAGGCGGCGTAGTCGGACGCCGCAGCCAGCCGCACGTGGCGTTCGTCGGTCGGGCAGCGGTGGGTCACATCCAGGCTGATCCAGCGGCCTTGCGCCGGGTCCAGGCAGACATCGGCCCAGGCGTGGCTGGCCAGTTCGGGTTCGTCGGCTGCGTAAAAGTAGCCGCTCACATAACGCGCCGGCAGCCCCATGCTGCGGCAGACCGCCACCATCACGTGGGCCTGGTCCTGGCAGACACCCAGCTCCCAGTCGAACGCCTCCAGCGCGGTGGTCTCGACCTGCGTCTGGCCCTTCCGGTAGCGCACCTTGTCGGCCACCGCCCGGGTCAGGGCGAGCAGATCGGCCACGGTGGGGGACTCGCCCCGCGCAAGGCCCGCCACGAGCGAAGGCACCGTCTGCACAGCCCACAGCGCCATGCGCGGATGGGGTTCGGCCAGCGCGGTGGCGCGGCGGTAGAAGGTGGCCGGCAGGGGATTGGTGTCGTCGATGAATTCGGCCACGCCGTGCGTGTGCACCACGCCCTGCGCCACCACGTCCAGCTGGCGCAGGCCCTGCTCGGGACGAGCCAGCCGGCTGAATCCGTTCACGCGGTTGCCTTCGATGTCGGGCTGGCGCTGCAAGCTGCCGGGCACCCGCAGGTCCCAGCTCTCGACCGACTGGGTCGGCCCGCTGACCGGCCACAGGTGCAGGGTCTGCACCGTGTAAAGCAAGGGCTGGCTGTAGCGGTAACGGGTGGTGTGCTGGATGCGGAGCTTCATGCGGGGCCGGTCAACCGAAAGGGGTATCGGCCCGCATGGTACCGCCCGCGACCCGAGCACAACGCGCGTCGGAGTGCGCACCCCCGTCCAGGGCACCCGTGGAACGGGCTTGGCCCGGCCACAGGGTGCGTCCCCCTCGAAGCGCCGAAGGCGCGCCACGGAAGGGGAAGACGCGTCAGCGGCGCAGGGGGTGCAATCTCTCTAGTGCGTGGGCACCAGGAAGTCCTGGCTGATGCGCATGCCCAGTTCGTTCACCCGATCCAGGAACTGGGTCAGGAAGGCGTGCAGGCCGGTGGCCAGGATTTCGTCGATGCGCGCGTACTGCAGGTCGGCCTTGAGCTTGCCGGCACGGCGCTGCGTCTCGCCCGACACGTCGTTGGCGACCACCGCCAGGTTGTTCACCACCTCGTTCATGCTGGCGGCCAGACTGCGCGGCATGTCCGGGCGCAGGATCAGCAGTTCGGCCACACGCTCGGGCGTGATGACGTCGCGGTAGACCTTGCGATAGACCTCGAAGCCGGAGACCGAACGCAGGATGGCGCTCCAGTGGTAGAAGTCGTACTCCTGATCTTCCTCGCTGGCGGCGCCGAAGAAGTCGCTGTGCACGGCGTGGAACTTCACGTCCAGCAGACGCGCCGTGTTGTCGGCCCGCTCCAGGAACGAGCCCATGCGGTAGAAGTGGAAGGCCTCGTCCTGAAGCATGGTGCCCACTGCGACGCCGCGCGAGAGGTGCGAGCGGTGCTTGACCCACTCGAAGAAGGCGCCGGGGTCGCGCTCGAAGTCCTTGGTCTTGAGATAGCCCGCGAGCTTGAGCCAGGTGGCGTTCTGTGTTTCCCAGAGTTCGGTGGTCAGCGCACCGCGCACGGCGCGCGCATTCTCGCGGGCGGCGCGCAGGCAGGACACGATGCTCGACGGGTTGGACTCGTCGCGCACCATGAAGTCCATGACGTTGCGAGGCGTGATGTCCTGCCCGTATTTGGCGCCATAGGCCGGCAGCAGTTCGCTGATGGACAGCAGGCCCTGCCAGCCGACCTGCGCCACGGCGGCGGACTGGGGCAGCAGCGAGGTCTGGTAGTTCACATCGAGCATGCGCGCGGTGTTCTCTGCCCGCTCGGTGTAGCGGGACATCCAGAAAAGGTGGTCGGCGGTACGCGAAAGCATGCTCAGTTCTCCAGAATCCAGGTGTCCTTGGTGCCGCCGCCCTGTGACGAGTTGACGACCAGAGAACCTTCTTTCAACGCCACGCGCGTCAGGCCGCCGGGCACCATCTGCACCGTCTTGCCGCTCAGCACGAAGGGGCGCAGGTCGATGTGGCGCGGCGCTATGCCCTTCTCCACATAGGTCGGGCAGGTCGAGAGGCTGAGCGTGGGCTGGGCGATGTAGCCATCGGGCTTGGCCTTCACAACGGCGCGGAACTCGTCCACCTCGGCCTTGGTCGCCGCCGGGCCGACCAGCATGCCGTAGCCACCGGCGCCGTGCACCTCCTTGACCACCAGCTCGGCCATGTTGTCGAGCATGTACTTGAGGTCGTCCGGGTTGCGGCCCATGTAGGTGGGCACGTTGTTGAGGATCGGTTTCTCGCCCAGGTAGAACTCGATCATCTTGGGCACGTAGGGGTAGATGGACTTGTCGTCGGCGATGCCGGTGCCCACCGCGTTGCAGATGGTCACGTTGCCGCTGCGGTACACGCCCAGCAGCCCGGCGCAGCCCAGGGTGGACGTGGGGCGGAACACCAGCGGGTCGAGGAAGTCGTCGTCCACGCGGCGGTAGATCACGTCCACGCGCTTGGGGCCCTTGGTGGTGCGCATGTAGACGAAGTTGTCCTTGACGAACAGGTCCTGGCCCTCGACCAGTTCCACGCCCATCTGCTGCGCCAGGAAGGCGTGTTCGAAGTAGGCGCTGTTGTACATGCCGGGCGTGAGCACCACCACCGTGGGCTCGGCCGTGGTGGCCGGGCTGACGGCGCGCAGGGTTTCGAGCAGCAGGTCGGGGTAGTGAGCCACCGGGGCCACGCGGTTCTGGCCGAACAGGTCGGGGAACAGCCGCATCATCATCTTGCGGTCTTCGAGCATGTAGCTCACGCCACTGGGCACGCGCAGGTTGTCTTCGAGCACGTAGTACTCGCCTTCGCCCTTCGCGTTGGGCGCCCGCACGATGTCGATGCCCGAGATGTGCGAATAGATCTGGTTCGGGATGTCCACCCCCATCATCTCGGGGCGGAACTGTGCGTTCTGGAAGATCTGGTCGGCCGGGATGTGGCCGGCCTTGATGATCTCCTGACCGTGGTAAACGTCGTGGATGAAGCGGTTGAGCGCGGTCACTCGTTGCACCAGACCGGCCTGCATGCTCTTCCATTCGTGGGCCGGAATGACGCGCGGGATCAGGTCGAAGGGGATCAGGCGTTCGGTGCCCGCCCCGTCCTCGTCCTTGGCGCCGTACACCGCGAAGGTGATGCCGACGCGGCGGAAGATCATTTCCGCCTCTTCCCGGCGGGCCTCCATCACCTCGGGCGGCTGTTGTGCCAGCCAGCGGGCGTAGTTCTGGTAGTGGGCCCGCACCTCGCTGGGCGAGGCATTCATTTCATCAAACATGGGTCGGCTCATGTGCGGTTCACTCCTGCCCACAGGATAGCAAGGAGCGGGCCAACGGTTTTCAGTCAGCCCCAAAGCGGTGCGGGGCATGGTGACAGCGAAGCCCCGGGGACCGCTCAGTCCTGTGTTCCGGACGCGTTCTCACCGGCGCTGCCGGGCGCTTCAAAACCCGCATCAGCACCATGATGGTGCCAATACCGGCGCTGCCGCACCCTTTCACAGCGCACACCGTGAAGCGCATCGCTGCGCCATGTGGCCGCACCACACTGGGGCGAATTCACCCAGAACAGACCGCGCTCGCGGTAACGGTCCAACACCAGCGGGGCCGGATGGTGGAAGCGATTGCGATACCCCGACTGGATCAGCACCACCGAGGGGCGCAAGGTGTTGAGCAGCACCGGGCTGCTGGAGGTGGCGCTGCCATGGTGCGGCGCCACCAGCAGGTCGGCCCGAAGGCCGGGCCGGGCGAGCGCGAGCCGGGTTTCGCGTTCGGCGTCCAGGTCACCGCTGAGCCAGGCGCTGCGGCGCCCGTTGTCGATCCGCAGCACGCAGGACATGGCGTTGCTGGGCAGGGTGCCGCTGCCATCGGCGCGGTAGTGGCCGGGTTGCGGATGCAGCACCTCGAAGCGTACGCCGTCCCATTCCCATTGCTGTCCGGCCACACAGCGCCGGCCCGGGTCGGCGTCGTAGGAAGAGCGCCAGCGGGCCTGGGGCCAGGCGGCCTGCACCGCGTCCGCGCCACCCGCGTGGTCGCCGTCCTGGTGGCTGATGATCACCGCATCGGGCGCTTCACCGAGCGCGCGCAGCAGCGGCAGCACCACCCGCCGCCCGGCATCGTTGTCCGGCCCGTAACGCGGTCCTGCGTCGTACAGCAGGCTGTGGCCGGCCGTGCGCACCAGCAGGGCGCTGCCCTGCCCCACATCGATGGCCATCACCTCGAACGTCCCCACTGCCGGGCGCGCCGGCTGCCACAACAACGCCGGCCACAGCAGCAACAGGCCGGCCGCCCGCAACACCACCGGCAGGCGCAACACCAGCAGCACGCCACCGGCGACCGCCAGCAAGGCCAGCGGCAGCGGCGGGATGGGCCGGTAGACGGCGGCCAGATCGAAGCCCGCCAGCCAGCCCAGCCACTGGTGCAAGCCCAGCACCGCCCAGGCGGCGGCGGACCACAGCCACGGCAACACCACGCCGAGCAGGGCCAGCGGCGTGACCAGCAGGGTCACCCAGGGAATGGCCAGCAGGTTGGCCAGCAGCCCTACCAGCGAGACCTGGCCGAACAGCAGCAGCGACAGCGGGGCCAGCGCCAGCGTCATCACCACCTGTTCGTGCCACTGGCCCCAGGCGGCACGGGCCCAGCGGCGCCAGCCGATGGTCGGCGTTTCAACGCCTGAAGAGCGCCCCGCCGGGTCGGTGGCGAACAGGATGCCCACGGCCACAAAGCTCAGCCAGAACCCGGGCTGCAGCAGCGCCCAGGGGTCCAGCAGCAGCACCGCCACCATGGCCAGCCCCCACAGGGGTGGCCAGGGCCACTGGCGACCGGTCAGCCGCAGACCGACCACCAGGGCGAGCATGAGCAGGGTGCGCTGCGCCGGCACACCCCAGCCGGCGAACAGGGCATAGGCCAGCGCCAGCAGCACGCCGCCGACGCCGGCGGCCCGGGGCAGCGGCACCGCCAGCAGCAGGCCCGGCCAGGGCCGCGCCAGCCGCCGCCAGAGGGCACCGAGCAGCCGTGTGGCGAGCCAGGCAAACAGGGTCACATGCAGCCCGGAGATGCTCATCAGGTGGGCCACGCCGGTGGCGCGGAAGAGGTCCCAGTCGTCGCGCTCAATCGCGCTCTGATCGCCCACCACCAGCGCGGCCAGCACACCGGCCAGGCGCGGGTCGGCCACCTGGGCGCGGATGCGTTCCCCCACCGCCTGCCGGGCCGCGTCCAGCCCCCAGCCGGCGGCCTGGAGGCGCTGCGGGGCCTCGTCGCGCGGGCCGTTGCGCACGTAGCCGGTGGCGGCGATGCCTTGCTCCCACAGCCATCGCTCGCGATCGAAGCCGTGCGGGTTGAAGTTGCCGTGCGGGCTGCGCAGGCGCACCGTCAGCGCCCAGCGTTCCCCGGCGCGCGGCAGGGATCCGGCATCCGCCGAGCCCCGCAGGTACCAGCCCAGCTGCAGGCGCGGCGGCAAACGTTGCGTCTGACCGGCACGGGTCGCGGACGCCACCTCGAACACGAAGCGCAGGCCATCGGCACCGTGCTGGGGCAGGCCACTGACGTGACCGGTCACGCGGATGTCCTGGCCCTGCAGGGCAGGATCGAGCGCCTGGGTCGCGTAATGGGCGGCACGCCAGCCGGTCAAGCCGAAGGCGACGCCGGCAGCCGCCAGCACCACCAGCGGAAGGGCCAGCCGCTCCAGGCGACAGCGTGCCCACCACACCGCGGCAAAGACCAGCAACGCCAGCCCCGACACACCGGCATAGACAGGGTCGGCCCACAGTTGAGACTGCTGCAGTTGCAGCGCCACGCCCGCCACCCAGCCAGGCCAGAGCGCCAGCCACAGACGCGCAGCGCTCATTCCCGCGGCTCCGCCCATCGCAAACCGACCCGGTTGTCATCAATCGGTGGCGCGGCTCTTGCTAAGGTCACACAGCGCCACGCGCGGCGTCTGTGCGCCCGCATTGCATCCAATCGCATCCTCCCTGTCGAAAGCCCCGAGCATGGCCATCCACGTCGCCCTGAGCCACATCACCCATTATCGGTACGACCGCCTGGTCAAACTGGGGCCGCAGGTCATACGCCTGCGCCCCGCGCCGCACAGCCGCACCAAGGTGCTGTCGTACTCGCAGCGCATCGAACCGGGCACCCACTTCATCAACTGGCAGCAGGACCCGTTCGCCAACTACCAGGCGCGCCTGGTGTTCCCGGAGCCGACCACCGAATTCAAGGTCACCATCGACCTGGTGGTCGAGATGGCGGTCTACAACCCGTTCGACTTCTTCCTGGAGCCGCGCGCCGAGACCTTCCCCTTCCAGTACGACGCGGCCCAGCAGCAGGAACTGGCGCCCTACCTGGCCAAGGCCCCGCTCACCCCGCTGCTGCAGCACTACCTGGGCGAAGTCGATCGCAAGGAGCAGCGCACCATCGACTTCCTGGTCGGCATCAACCAGAAGCTGTGGAAGGACATCGCCTACACCATCCGCATGGAGCCCGGCGTGCAGACGCCGGAGGAAACGCTCACCCTCAAGAGCGGTTCCTGCCGCGACTCGGGCTGGCTGCTGGTGCAGTTGATGCGCCACCTGGGCCTGGCGGCGCGCTTTGTCTCCGGCTACCTGATCCAGCTCGCACCCGACGTGAAGGCACTCGACGGCCCCAGCGGTCCGGAAAAGGACTTCACCGACCTGCACGCCTGGTGCGAGGTCTTCCTGCCCGGCGCCGGCTGGGTCGGCCTGGACCCCACCTCCGGCCTGCTGGCCGGCGAGGGCCACATTCCGCTGGCCTGCACCCCGCAACCGTCGAGCGCCGCGCCGGTGGAAGGCGGCGTGGACAAGTGCGAGGTCGAGTTCGGCCATGAAATGAAGGTCACGCGCATCTACGAATCGCCGCGTGTGACCAAACCCTACACCGATGAGCAATGGGCCGGCATCCAGGCCCTGGGCCATCTGGTGGACGCCGACCTGGTCAAGCACGACGTGCGCCTCACCCAGGGTGGCGAGCCCACCTACGTGGCCACCAGCGACCGCGACGCGGCCGAATGGAACACCGACGCGCTCGGCCCCACCAAGCGCGGCTACGCCACCGAACTGCTGGGCCGCCTGCGCGAACGCTATGGCGACGGGGGTTTCGTGCACATGGGCCAGGGCAAGTGGTACCCGGGCGAACAACTGCCGCGCTGGGCGCTGTCCGTCTTCTGGCGCGCCGACGGCGAGCCCTGCTGGCACAACCCGGCCCTGCTGGCCGACGAACGCGATGCCGCGCACTACACCGCCGACGACGCACAGCGCTTCACCCAGGCGCTGGCGCGCCAACTGGGCCTGAGCCCGCAGTTCATCACACCCGGCTTCGAGGACACCTGGTACTTCCTGTGGCGCGAACGCCGCCTGCCGGTGAACGTCGACCCGTTCGACAGCAAGCTCGACGACGAACTCGAACGGGCCCGCCTGCGCCGCGTGTTCGGCCAGGGGCTGGACAGCGTGATCGGCTACGTGCTGCCGCTGCAGGCCACCGGCCATGGCCCGCTGGCCGCCGGCCAGCAGGGCCGCTACCACCGCGTCAGCGGCACCGTGTGGTCCACCGGCCCCTGGTTCTTCCGCGACGAGCGCATGTACCTCATCCCGGGCGATTCGCCCATGGGCTACCGCCTGCCGCTGGACTCGCTGCCCTGGGTGTCGGCGGGTGACTACCCGTATCACATCGAGCAGGACCCGCACGCCGCGCGCGACCCGCTGCCCCGTTCGGCCGCACTGCGCCACCAGGTGCATCCGCACACCGTGGGCGGCGGTTTTGCCGAAGGCGGCACCGTGTCGCTGCAGGGCACGGACTGGTTTGAAGGCGCCGAAGCCGAAGCCCAGGGCCTCTTGTCAGGCGATGGTGCAGCGGGCGGCCCGGGCAGCCCGGCTGCGGCACGCCACCTTTCATCACGCTTCCCGGCGCGCGGCGAATCGGCCGCCTGGCTGACCCGCACCGCCTTGTGCGTGGAAGCGCGCGATCCGCAGCGCGCCAACGGTCCCAAGGCCGAAAAGGCCAGTGGCGGCAAAGGCCAGCATCTCTACATCTTCATGCCGCCGCTGCAACGGCTGGAGGACTACCTCGACCTGCTCTCGGCCATCGAGGCCACGGCCGAAGAACTGGGCATGAAGATCGTGCTCGAAGGCTATCCGCCGCCGCGCGACCCGCGCCTGAAGATGTTGCAGGTCACGCCCGACCCCGGCGTCATCGAAGTCAACATCCACCCCAGCAGCAGCTGGGAAGAACTGGTCGAGCGCACCGAGTTCCTCTACGAAGCGGCGTACCAGACCCGCCTGTGTGCCGAGAAGTTCATGACCGACGGCCGCCACACCGGCACTGGCGGCGGCAACCACTTTGTGCTCGGTGGCGCCACGCCGGCCGATTCACCCTTCCTGCGCAAGCCGGAACTGCTGGGCAGCCTGATCGCCTACTGGCACAACCACCCCTCGCTGTCCTACCTGTTCAGCGGCCTGTTCATCGGTCCCACCAGCCAGGCCCCGCGCGTGGACGAGGCGCGCAACGACCAGCTCTACGAACTGGAGATCGCGCTCAACCAGATCGACCAGAACCGCCAGCGCTTCGGTCAGGACATGCCGCCCTGGCTGGTCGACCGCACGCTGCGCAACATCCTGGTCGACGTGACCGGCAACACCCACCGCAGCGAGTTCTGCATCGACAAGCTGTACTCGCCCGATTCGTCCACCGGTCGCCTCGGTCTGCTGGAACTGCGCGCCTTCGAAATGCCGCCGCACGCGCAGATGAGCATCGCCCAGCAGCTGCTGCTGCGTGCCCTGATCGCACGCTTCTGGCAGCAACCCTGGCGCGGCCAGCTCACCCGCTGGGGCACCGAACTGCACGACCGCTTCCTGCTGCCGGCCTTCGTTCGCATGGACTTCGAGGACGTGCTGGCCGACCTGACCGACTTCGGCTACCGCTTCGAACGCGCCTGGTTCGAACCGCATTTCGAGTTCCGCTTCCCGCTGGTGGGGCAGGTCACCGCCCGCGGCATCGAACTGACCCTGCGCAACGCGCTGGAACCCTGGCATGTGATGGGCGAGGAAGGCGCGCCCGGTGGCACCGTGCGCTACGTGGACTCCTCGCTGGAGCGCATCGAGGTCAAGGTCAGCGGCTACAACGACAGCCGCTACCGCATCACCTGCAATGGCCACACCCTGCCGCTGCAACCCACCGGCACCGTCGGCGAATACGTGGCGGGCGTGCGCTACAAGGCCTGGAACCCGCCGTCTGCCCTGCACCCCGGCATCGGCGTGCACGCACCGCTGACCTTCGACATCGTGGACACCTGGACGCAGCGCTCCCTGCGCGGCTGCCAGTACCACGTCACGCACCCGGGCGGCCGCAACTACGACACCTTCCCGATCAACGCCTACGAGGCCGAAAGCCGGCGCCTGTCGCGCTTCTTCCAGATGGGCCACACACCGGGCAGGATGGTGGTCAACCCGGCCACCCCGAGCCGTGAGTTCCCGTTCACACTGGACCTGCGACAGTGACCGATCCGACAGCGCTGTGAAGGATGCAACGGCCCGATGACCCGGGGGGTCCCTCCAAAGAAGCGCCACGGGCATACTCCAAACCCGTGACCCCAGAAGAACACCGAGACTCCCTGTTCGACGAGCTCAGCCCCGAATCGCCCGGGGACTGGGCCTTGTCGCTGTCCATGCCCGCCGACGCCGGCCATGGGGATGAACTGCGCGACGACGCCGACCCGCACGCGCTGGCGCCGCACTGGGCACGCTTCTTCGACCACGTCGGCACCGACGGCCTGGCCGACCTGAACCGACGCGCCGACAACCTGCAGCGCCAGATCCGCGACAACGGCGTCACCTACAACGTCTACGCCGACAGCGCCAAAGGCCTGCAGCGCCCCTGGGCGCTCGACCTGTTCCCCATGATCGTGCCGCCGCAGGACTGGGCACAGATCGAGGCCGGCGTGCTGCAGCGCGCACGCCTGCTCAACGCCATGATGGCCGACCTGTACGGCCCGCAGGAACTGCTGAAAAAGGCCCTGCTGCCGGCTGCGCTGGTGCAGGGTCACCCCGGCTACCTGCGTGCCATGCAGGGCGTGCGCCCGCCGGGTGACACCTGGCTGCACATCGTGGCCTTCGACCTGGCCCACGGCCCCGACGGCCGCTGGTGGGTGGTGGGCCAGCGCACCCAGGCGCCCTCGGGGCTGGGCTACCTGCTGGAAAACCGCATCGCCATCGCGCGTCAGTTCCCCAAGGCCTTCGCGGGCCTGAAGGTGCAGCGTCTGGCCGCCAGCTACCGCGCGCTCATGGACGGCATCAAGGCCATGGCGCCCGAAGGCGAGAACGCGCGCATCGCGCTTCTCACCCCCGGCCCGTACAACGAAACCTATTTCGAGCACGCCTACCTGGCGCGCTACCTTGGCCTCACACTGGTCGAGGGCAACGACCTGACGGTGCGAGACCAGCGCCTGTACCTCAAGACCCTCAGCGGCCTGGAACCGGTGCACGCCCTCATCAAGCGGGTGGACGACGAGTGGCTGGACCCGCTGGAGATGCGTGCCGACTCGGCCCTGGGCGTGCCGGGCCTGCTGCAGGTGCTGCGCGCGGGCAACCTGCTACTGGCCAACGCACCGGGCTCGGCGCCGCTGGAATCGAGTGCGCTGCTCGGCTTCCTGCCCGCCATCAGCCGCCGCCTGCTGGGCGAAGAGCTGGCCCTGCCCTCACTGGCCACCTGGTGGTGCGGCGAAGACGCCGCGCTGCGAGAAGTGCTGCCCCTGCTCAAGAGCAGCGTGATCAAACCGACCTTCCCGCGCTCTGGCCTGGACACCGCCATGGGCCAGAGCCTGAGCGCGCGCGAGCTGGACGAGTGGTCGGGCCGCATGGCACGCCACCCCGACGACTACACCGTGCAGGCCTGGCTGCCGCTGTCGCAGACACCGACCTGGACCGGCGAACGCCTGATCCCGCGCTCGGCCATGTTGCGCGTGTTCGCGCTGGCCGACGGACCCCAAAGCTGGCGCATGCTGCCCGGCGGCCTGGTGCGGCTGGCGCCCCGCGGGCAGCTCATGGCCAGCATGCAGCGCGGCGGCAGCAGCGCCGACTGCTGGGTGCTGACCGACGGCGAGGTGGACCACACCAGCCTGCTGCAGAGCGCACCCAGCACCATGGCGCTGGCGCACCAGAAGCGCCCCGTGACCAGCCGCGCAGCCGAGAACCTGTTCTGGCTCGGCCGCTACACCGAGCGCGCCGAAAACGCGGTGCGCCTCGCACAGATCGTGCTCAACCACCTCAGCGGCGAAGAACCCAATTCGCGCGCCCTGATGGCCTGGCTGTCGGCCACGGCGCAGGAGAACGCGCTGGTGCTGCCCGACGTGCCGGCGGCCGAACAGTCGGTGCGCGTGTTCGCGCGCTCGCTCATGGCCGGCCTGTCACCCGCGCCGGGTTCGCCGCTGCACAACAAGAGCTTCAGCGTGGGCTTCAACCTGCGCGCGCTCAAGTCCGCCGCCTCGCAGGTGCGCGAACGCCTATCGCCCGAGAACTGGAACCTGATCGAACGCGTGGAAGCCGAGTTCGCGCGGGACTGCGCCGACATGGCGGCCGACGCCGAATACGGCACGGCCGAGGCCCTGGCCGCGCTGCAGAACGCCAGCGAACTGCTGTCCGCCATCACCGGCGCGCAGACCGACCGCATGGTGCGCGACAGCGGCTGGCGCCTGCTGTCCATCGGCCGCCACATCGAACGCATCGTCACCCTCTCGCGTGCCCTGCAGCTGAGCCTGGAGACCGGCTGCCTGCAGGACCCGATCGGCTTCGAGGCCGTGGTCGCCCTGTTCGACAGCACCATCACGTTCCACGCCATGTACCAGCAGCGCCGCGACATGGTGGCCCTGGTGGACCTGCTGGTGATGGACCGCGACAACCCCCGCTCACTGGCCTGGGTACTGCAAACCCTGCGCTCGCGCCTGGCCAAGCTGGCGCAGGCCGCCACCATCCAGGACGCCGTGCTGGCCCAGGCGCTGCCCGACCCCGACACCTGGGTGCTGGCCGACCTGAGCAGCTGGCAGCGCAACGCCGAAGGGGAACGCCACTGGGGCGATCTGGAAGTGCTGCTCGACGACTGCGAAGCCGCGGCGATCGAGCTGTCTGACGAAATCTCGCGCCTGCACTTCAGCCACGCAGACCGCAAGAACCAGACGCTCGGAGCCTGATCATGTTGCTCCGTGTGTTGCACACCACCACCTACCGCTACCAGGCCAGCGTGGACATGGCCCAGCACATGGTGCACCTCTCGCCGGTGGACACGCCCTGCCAGCAGGTGATGGACCACAGCCTGCACATCCGCCCCGAACCGGCCGCCTGCAGCCAGACCACCGACGTGTTCGGCAACCGGCGCACCTTCTTCTCGCTGCAAGCGCCACACGAAACGCTGACGGTGGAAGCCGACAGCCTGGTGCGCACCACCGAGCCGGAACCGCTACCCGAAGACAACGGCTGGCAACTGCAGACCTGGGAACGCGTGCGCAACCAGTTCCGCTACCGCATGGGTCTGCCCTACGACCCGGCCAGCGAATTCCTCTTCGCCTCCCCCCACGTGCCGCGCGACGACGCTTTCGCCGCCTTCGCCCGACCGGCCTTCACGGCCGGCCTGCCGCTGCTGCAGGCCACACGCGCGCTCATGGAGCGCATCCACACCGGGCTGAAGTACGCCTCGGCCAGCACCGAGGTCAACACCCCCGCGCTGCAGGCGCTGGAACAGCGCAAGGGTGTCTGCCAGGACTTCGCCCACATCATGATCGGCTGTCTGCGCAGCCTGGGCCTGCCCGCCCGCTACGTGAGCGGCTACCTGCTCACCCAGCCGCCACCGGGCAAGCCGCGTCTGATCGGCGCCGACGCCTCGCACGCCTGGGTCGCCGTCTACGCGCCGCTGCCACCGGACCACGCCGCCGAGGAAGGATCCCAGGGCCTGTGGTTCCACTTCGACCCCACCAACAACCGCTGCGGACTGGACAGCCCGGGCGAGGACTACGTGCAGCTGGCCAGCGGGCGCGACTTCTCCGACGTCTCGCCCATGCGCGGCGTGATCCAGGGCGGCGCCCACCACGCACTGGACGTCGCGGTCACCGTCGCTCCACCGGCCGAACTGGCGGCCCTGCAGACCGCCCGCGCCTGAACGTCGCGCGGCCGATCGCGGCCATGAATCCCGCTGATGCAACCGGCGCCGCCGACCGGGGTGCCGCACCCCGTCGATAGAATGGCCCGCACCTGACTCACCCCCTTCCGGAGCCCCCATGAGCGTCTACGACAAACTGAACCAGCTCGGCATCGCCCTTCCCCCCGTTGCCGTGCCCGCCGCCGCTTACGTACCCTTCGTGCAGACCGGCAACCTGGTGTTCCTGAGCGGCCACATCGCCAAGAAGGACGGCAAGCCCTGGGTCGGCCAGCTGGGCCTGACCATGAGCACCGACGAAGGCAAGCTGGCCGCCCGCGCCATCGCCATCGACCTCATGGGCACGCTGCACGCCGCCTGCCAGGCGGCCGGCACCGACCTCAACGGCGTCAAGCGCATCGTCAAGCTGATGAGCCTGGTCAACAGCACCGGCACGTTCACCGAACAGCACCTGGTCACCAACGGCGCGAGCGAACTGTTCGGCGACGTCTTCGGCCCGCAGGTCGGCGCCCACGCCCGCAGCGCCTTCGGCGTCGCCCAGATCCCGCTGGGGGCCTGCGTTGAAATCGAGCTGATCGCCGAACTGGCGTAACCCCTCTCAGGGAGGCGCGAGGACATGGCCATGCACCTCGTCCCGCTCGACAAGGCCAGCCGCCTGCTCAACCACGGCCCCACCGTGCTGGTGGGCAGCGCGCACGCTGGCCGCGTCAACGTCATGGCCGCGGCCTGGGCCATGCCGCTGGACTTCACGCCACCCAAGGTGGCGGTCGTCATCGACCAGGCCACCCTCACCCGTGAACTCGTTGAAGCGTCTGGCGTGCTCAGCGTCTGCGTGCCCTGCGTCGCCCAGGCCGACCTGACCCGCGCTGTCGGCGGCGAAAGCGGCAAGGACCACCCCGACAAACTGCAGCGCTGCGGTGTCACCGTCGAACCCGGACCGGAAACCGGCTGCCCGCTGGTGCAAGGCGCCATCGCCTGGATGGAATGCCGCGTGCTCCCCGCCACCGCACACGTGGCCGGGCCGCACGACCTGATCCTGGCCGAGGTGGTCAGTGCCTGGGCAGACGAGCGGGTGTTTTCAGGCGGGCGCTGGCACTTTGAAAACGGGCCGGATGAACTGCGCAGCCTGCACCACGTGGCGGGTGGGTTCTTCTATGCGATCGGCGAACCTGTGACACGCGAGGCGACCCCAACATGAGCACCGTCATCGAACACCGCATCCCGATCGCAACGCCGCCTGCCGCCATCTACCGCCTCTACGCCGACGTGGCGAACTGGCACCGCTGGGACCCCGACACGAAGCGCGCCACGCTGGACGGCCCGTTCGCTGTCGGTTCACGCGGTTCCCTGACGCCTGCCAAGGGCAACACGGTGCCAATGGTGGTGACCTTTGCCGACCCGGTACGCGGCTTCACGGTGGAGTCGCGCATCCCGCTGCTGCTGCGCATGGTGTTCGAGCACGAGCTGATCGCACGGGGTGAGGCGGTGACGGAGGTGGTGCACCGGGTGACGCTGTCAGGTCCGCTGGCTTGGCTGATCGGTCCCGGCCTGAAGCGGCAAATCGACGCCGGACTGCCGGTGACGCTGTCCCGTCTCAAGCGGCTGGCGGAGACCGGATCACCGGAGTGACCCGGGCCGCACACCCCCCAAACAAAAGAGGCTCCCGAAGGAGCCTCTTTTGTTTGGGGGAACAGCCCGCAGGCCGTTCACACCAGGATCAAGGTCGGATGATCAGACCTTGGTGGCCTTCTTGGCCATTTCGGTGGCCTGCTTGGAAGCGGCCGTGAAGTTGGCCTGGGCTTGCGCGGTGGCCTTCTTGATGGCGGCCTGGGCTTGCTCCACAGCCTTCTGGCTCTGGGCCACGGCGTTCTGGAAGGCGGCGACGGCGGCTTCGGAGCCGGCCGGGGCGTTCTTGGTCAGTTGCTCCAGCGAGGCGCCGAAGGCCTTCTGGGCGTCGGCCACGGTGGCTTCGAACTGCTTGGTGATGTCGGCGGAACCTTCGGTGGCGATGTTCTGCACGTGCTGGAAGTAGGCAGCAGACTTCTCGGCCATGGGCTGGAAGAAGGCGGCTTGCAGGCTCATGAATTCCTGCGGGCTCTTGACGGTCAGCACGGCCTTGGCGTGGCTGAAGGACTCGCCCATGGCGCTCTTGGAGGCGGCCATGTTCAGTTCGACCAGCTTTTCAACGCCGGTGAAGGCTTTGCTGACGGCGCTTTCCATGGCGTCGAAGTTGGCTTTCTGGGCGGCCAGGAATTGTTCGGCGGGGGTGCTCATATCGGTTTCCTTGAGAAGTGAGGTTGAAGGAGCCGTCCCCTGAACATGGCCTGGTGATTCCGGCATATGTTGCAGTGCAGCATGGACGCGATTCTACGGGCTGTCCCGCGGATGACAAGTGTTTTTTGCTGCATTGCAGCAATTTAGGGACAAACCTCAAAACCGGTGGCCAGCGCAGAGGGACGGCCTTGCCCAGCCGGTGCTCAGAACCAGGTCGTCACCGCATCCACCACGCGGTAGCCCTCGTCCACCACCGGCAGCCAGCGCCACTTGTCGAAGGTGGTGCAGGGGTGGGAGATGCCGCTGCCCACGGTCTCGCCCAAGCTCGGCCATTCGGCACGGGGCGCGGCGGCGTCGAAGCGCAGGTAGGCGTGCTGGTCGTTCAGTGCGTCGATGCGCCAGTGGGCCGGCACGGCCTGCGGCGCGCCGCCCCGGCCGTCCGACCGCCACACCGGCATCGGCAGGTCCAGGTCGTAGGCGACATCGCGCTTGCCCATGGACAGCAGCGCCAGGCCCGGTTCGGGCTGGCTATGCACGCAGGCCAGCACCTCCAGCGCGGGCTTCAGGGTCTCGCGCAGGTTCAGCCGTTCGCCCACGCAGCACAGGTAGCGCGTGTAGCGCTGGTGGTCGTGCGTGAGGTAACAGCCCGAGCGCAGCACACCGCGCACCGGGCGGCCCAGGTCGGGCGTCAGGCGATCGGCCACCAGGTCGAAGATGGCCGAGCCACCGGCGGTGAGGATGATCTCCTCGTGCGCGAACCAGTCCTGCGCGATGGCTTCGCGCGCGATGGCGTCGACCCGGTCCATCAGCCCATGCACCGTGGCACGGTCTTTCGCATGGTCGCAGTGGGCGGTCGTGCCCTCGTAACACTCGATGCCCGCCAGTTGCAGCGCAGGGCTCGCGGCGATGCGGGCCGCGGTCTGCCGTGCCTCGTCGGCCGTGCGGGTGCCGGTGCGCTGTCCGGCGATGCCCAGTTCGAGCAGCACCTCGAAGCGGCCTGTGAAAGAGCGATCCGCGGCCCAAGCCTCGATGGCGTCCACCTGCCCGACGGAATCGACCAGGAACATCGAGCGCAGGGCCGGCCGCTCGGCGTGCAGGGCCGCCAGTGCGTCCAGCTCGGCACGCTGGATCACCTGGTTGGCGATCAGCAGCACCGGCACGCCGTGGCGCGCACCCACCGCCGCCTGGAACACGGTGGCGAAGCTGATGCCCCAGGCGCCCGCGTCCAGCTGCAGCAGCCACAGCTCGGGCGACATCGTGGTCTTGCCGTGCGGCGCGAGGTGCAGGCCGCGCTGCGCGCAGAAGTCGCGCATCCAGTGCAGGTTGTGCTGCAGCGCCGGCTGTTTGAGCACCGCCAGCGGCAGGGCCAGGTCACCGCGCAGCAGGTCCCAGCCCTGTGCCGGGATCTGCTCGCGCGTCAACGGTGCGCTGTTGGACGGAAAGCCTTTGAGGTGCGGGCCGAAGGTGGGCATGGGCTCAGCCCTTTTTCTGCCGGGCCGCTGCGCGCCGCACCTGCCGGCTCTGGTTGGCCAGGTCGCGCTCGGCCTGCTTCGCGCGTTCCGCCTCGCGTTTGGCCTTCAGGCGTTTGCCCAGGGCGCGCGCCACGATGAAGGTGAGCGCGAAGCTCGCCAGCATCAACAGCAGGCTGGTGCTGTCGCTGCCCATCATTCCACCCGCGTCACACGCGCCGGCTTGAAGCCCAGGTCGGCCGCCTTGCCCTTGCGGCCGCGCGCTGCCTTGGCGTTGTTCAGGCTGCGGATCTCCAGCATCTCGTCGCGCTCCTTGCCGCCGCGACCGATGCCGTCGATGCGGATGCTGCGCGTGTAGGCGCAGGCGCCGGCCAGCGTGTCCTTGTCCTCCAGGTCGATCAGCATCAGGCCGCGACCGCCCTTTTCCATCAGTTTCAACTCGCCGATCTCGAAGGTGAGGATACGGCCGCCGGTGGACGCACAGGCCACGTGGGTGGCGGGCACCAGCGGCTGGCCGCCCGAGGTATTGGCCACGTGCGAGGGCGCGCAGATGGTTTCACCCTCGCCCACGCTGATGAAGGCCTTGCCCGCCTTCTGGCGTGAGACCAGGTTCTCGACCGTCGCCAGGAAGCCGTAGCCGCCGGTGCCCGACAGCAGCAGCGTGGCGTTGGCCGGGCCGGCGAAGTAGTGCGCGGGTTGGGTGCCGGACTCCAGTTCGATCAGCGTGGTGATCGGCTGGCCGTCGCCGCGTGCGCCGGGCAGGCTGGCCACCGGCACGCTGTAGACCCGGCCGTTGCTGCCGAACACGATCAGCGTATCCACCGTGCGGCACTCGAAGGTACCGTACAGGCCGTCGCCTGCCTTGAAGGCGAAGCTGGCGGCCTCGTGGCCATGGCCGGTGCGCGCGCGCACCCAGCCCTTGCTGGAGATCACCACCGTGACCGGCTCGTCCACCACCTTGATCTCGGCAACGGCCTTTTTCTCGGCCTGGATCAGCGTGCGGCGCGGGTCGGCGAAGGTCTTGGCATCGGCTTCGATCTCCTTGACCATCAGGCGCTTGAGGCTGGCCGGGTTGGCCAGGATGTCTTCGAGCTTGCCCTGCTCATCGCGCAGTTCCTTGAGTTCCTGCTCGATCTTGATCGCTTCGAGCTTGGCCAGCTGGCGCAGGCGGATTTCGAGGATGTCCTCGGCCTGGCGTTCGCTGAGCTTGAAGGCCTCGATCAGCGCGGCCTTGGGCTCGTCGCTGTGGCGGATGATGCGGATCACCTCGTCGATGTTCAGCAGCACCAGTTGCCGGCCTTCGAGGATGTGGATGCGATCCAGCACCTTCTGCAGCTTGTGCTGGCTGCGGCGGGTGATGGTGGTCTGGCGGAAGGCGATCCACTCCTCCAGCATCTGGCGCAGGCTCTTCTGCGTCGGGCGGCCGTCGAGCCCGATCATGGTCAGGTTGATCGGCGCCGAGCTTTCCAGGCTGGTGTGCGCCAGCAGCGCGGTGATCAGTTCCTGCTGCTCGATGCGACTGCTCTTGGGCTCGAACACCAGGCGCACCGGCGCGTCCTTGCTGGACTCGTCGCGCACGCCGTCCAGCACCATGAGCATGCTGGCCTTGAGCTGGGTCTGGTCCTGCGTCAGCGCCTTCTTGCCCGCCTTGACCTTGGGGTTGGTGATTTCCTCGATCTCTTCGAGCACCTTCTGGCTGCTCACGCCCGGCGGCAGTTCGTTCACCACCAGCTGCCATTGGCCGCGTGCGAGGTCCTCGATCTTCCAGCGCGCGCGCACCTTGAGGCTGCCGCGACCGGTGCGGTAGGCGTCGGCGATGTCGCCCGCCGGGCTGATGATCTGGCCGCCACCGGGGTAGTCCGGGCCGGGCAGGATGGTCAGCAGTTCTTCGTCGCTGAGTTTGGGGTTCTTGACCAGGGCCACGCAGGCGTCGGCCACTTCGCGCAGGTTGTGGCTGGGAATCTCGGTGGCCAGCCCCACGGCGATGCCGCTGGCGCCGTTGAGCAGGTTGAACGGCAGGCGGGCCGGCAACTGTTTGGGCTCTTCGAACGAGCCGTCGTAGGTGGGGATGAAGTCCACCGTGCCCTGATCGATCTCGTCGAGCAGCAGGCCGGAAATCTTGGCCAGGCGCGCTTCGGTGTAGCGCATGGCGGCGGCGCCATCGCCATCGCGGCTGCCGAAGTTGCCCTGGCCGTCGATCAGCGGGTAGCGCTGGGAAAAGTCCTGCGCCATGCGCACCAGCGCGTCGTAGGCGGCGCTGTCGCCGTGCGGGTGGTACTTGCCCAGCACATCGCCCACCACGCGGGCGCTCTTGACCGGCTTGGCCGCCGTGTTGCCACTGAAGCCCAGGCCCATGCGGTCCATGGCGTAGAGGATGCGGCGCTGCACCGGCTTCTGGCCGTCGGACACGTCGGGCAATGCGCGACCCTTGACGACGGACAGAGCGTATTCGAGGTAGGCGCGTTGCGCGTAGGCGGCCAGGCTGTCGTCACCGGGCTCGGCGGGCAACAGTGGCAATTCGGGGGTGTCGATGTCCATGGAAGCTCAGGGAGAAAGGTTCACAGCGCGCGGGCGCCAGGACCGGAGGGTTGGGTTCGCGAAGCCGTCGGGCTCAGGCCCGCCGGCGGCGTGAGGTACTGGTGCAGGCGGGTCACCTTCTGCACGTACTGCTGGGTTTCGGGAAAGTCGGGCACGCGGCCACCGGCGCGCTGCACCGCGCCCTCGCCCGCGTTGTAGGCGGCCAGCGCCAGCTCGATCTGACCGCCGAACGTGCGCAGCAGCCAGGCCAGGTAACGCGCACCGGCCTGCAGGTTGGTGCGTGGATCGGTCAGTCGTTGCTGCAGCGTCTGGGCGTCCGCGGCCTGCACACCGAAGCGCTGGGCGGTGGCGGGCATCAGCTGCATCAGCCCGACGGCCCCCTTGGGGCTGACCGCCTGCGCATTGAAACCGGACTCGGTGGCAATGACGGCCTTGAGCAGGGCATGGTCCAGGCCATGGTCTTCCGCGGCCTCGCGCACCAGATGCTGCACCGACTTGTAGCCGGTGGACAGCTCGAACGAGGCGAGCAACCCGGCCGGCGCCGTGGCAGCAGAACGCGGCAGGCGCCGCACCGGGGCCGAGCCGGCATTGAACAGCTGGTAGCGGTTGTCGATCTGCCGGTCGGCGTAATGCGGTCGGCCCTGGGCGTCGATGTAACCCCAGAGTTCGGCCTCGGCCGCAGCGGTGGCACCGAAGCCCAGCAGTACCGACAGAACGATCGCAGCGCGCAACATGATCAGACGTCGATCTCGACGGAATCGCCGTGCAGTTCCATCAGCTCGCGGCGCGCGGCGGCCTCACCCTTGCCCATGAGCTTGGTGATCAGGGCCTCGGTGCCCGCAAAGTCCATGCCCCCCAGCGTCACCGGCAGCAGGCGGCGCGTGTCGGGGTTGAGCGTGGTGTCCCAGAGCTGTTCGGCGTTCATCTCGCCCAGGCCCTTGAAGCGGCTGATCTGGCACTTCTCGCGGTGTACGCCGTCCTTTTCGGCCTTGTCGAGGATGGCGTGCAGCTCGCCATCGTCGAGCGCGTACTGCTTGGCCGCCGGCTTCTTGCCGCGCGCCGGCACGTCCACCCGGAACAGCGGCGGCCGCGCCACGTACACATGGCCCGCCTCGATGAGCTTGGGGAAGTGGCGGAAGAACAGCGTCAGCAGCAGCACCTGGATGTGCGAGCCGTCCACGTCAGCGTCCGACAGGATGCAGACCTTGCCGTAGCGCAGGCCACTGAGGTCGGGGTTGTCGTTCGGCCCGTGCGGGTCGACGCCGATGGCGACCGCGATGTCGTGCACCTCGGTGTTCTTGAACAGCAGGTCGCGGTCCACCTCCCAGGTGTTGAGCACCTTGCCGCGCAGCGGCAGCACGGCCTGGCATTCCTTGTCACGCCCCATCTTGGCACTGCCGCCGGCCGAGTCGCCTTCGACCAGGAACAGCTCGTTGTGGGCAATGTCGCGGCTCTCGCAGTCGGTCAGCTTGCCGGGCAGCACGGCCACGCCCGAACCCTTGCGCTTCTCGACCTTCTGGCCCGCCTTCTGGCGGCTCTGCGCGGCCTTGATGGCGAGCTCGGCCAGCTTCTTGCCGTAGTCCACGTGCTGGTTGAGCCAGAGTTCGAGCGCCGGGCGCACGAAGCCGCCGACCAGGCGCACCGCGTCGCGCGAGTTCAGGCGCTCCTTGACCTGGCCCTGGAACTGCGGGTCCAGCACTTTCGCTGAAAGCACATAACTGGCACGGGCGAACACGTCCTCGGGCAGCAGCTTCACGCCCTTGGGCAGCAGCGCGTGCAGCTCGATGAAGCCCTTGACCGCCTGGAACAGGCCGTCGCGCAGGCCGCTGTCGTGGGTGCCGCCGGCGCTGGTGGGGATCAGGTTGACGTAGCTCTCGCGCACCGGGGCGCCGTCTTCGGTGAAGGCCACCGCCCAGGCCGCGCCTTCGCCGTCGGCAAAGCTGTCGTCCTTGGCATCCGCGTAGCCCTCACCCTCGAACATCGGGATCACCGGATCGGCGCTGAGCGTCTGCGCCAGGTAGTCGCGCAGGCCGCCCTTGTATTGCCAGACCTGGGTGTCCCTGGTCTTTTCGTTGACCAGCGTGACCTGCACGCCGGGCATCAGCACCGCCTTGCTGCGCAGCAGGTGCGTGAGTTCGCCGATGGGCAGCGCGGCCGCATCGAAGTACTTCGCATCGGGCCAGGCGCGCACCGTGGTGCCCTGCTTGCGGTCGCCTTCGCCTTTGGGGGCGATCACCAGGGGTTCGATCACGTCGCCGGCGCCAAAAGCCAGCTTCGCCACCTGGCCGTCGCGGAAACAGGTCACTTCCAGCCGGGTGGACAGCGCGTTGGTCACGCTCACACCCACGCCGTGCAGGCCGCCCGAGAAGCTGTAGGCGCCGCCCTGGCCCTTGTCGAACTTGCCGCCCGCGTGCAGGCGGGTGAACACCAGCTCGACCACCGGGGCCTGCTCTTCGGGGTGCAGGCCAAACGGAATGCCACGGCCGTCGTCTTCCACGCTCACCGAACCGTCGGTGTGCAGCGTGACCTTGATCTTCTTGCCGAAGCCCGCCAGCGCCTCGTCGGCGGCGTTGTCGATGACTTCCTGAATGATGTGCAGCGGGTTGTCGGTGCGGGTGTACATGCCCGGCCGCTGCTTGACCGGCTCCAGGCCTTTCAGGACACGGATGGAGCCTTCGGAATATGCGTTCGATGGGGTAGCCATGGCGGCGGATTGTAAGGGTGCAGCGCACAAACACTGTATGAATTCACAGATTCCGGACATTTGATGCCGCCAGCGCATCAGTGCCCACCCGGCATTTCATGGTCCGCTGACACCCTCACGACCGCGTCGGCGGGCGGGATTCGCTACAGTCGCCGGATGTCTTCGACCGCCGCCCAACCCCGTCTGTCCGCCCTGCAGGTGCTCGCCTGCGGCGCCGCCATCGTCACCCTGTCCATGGGCGTGCGCCACGGCTTCGGCCTCTGGCTGCAGCCCATCACACAGGACATGGGCTGGACACGCGAGAACTTCGCCTTCGCACTGGCGGTGCAGAACCTGGCCTGGGGCTTCTTCGGTATCTTCGCCGGCATGGCGGCCGACCGCTTCGGCGCTTTCCGCGTGCTGCTGGTCGGAGCGCTGCTGTACGCGCTGGGCCTGGCGGGCATGGCGCTGTCGCCCACGCCCTTCCTGTTCACGCTCACGGCCGGTCTGGTCATCGGTGCGGCCCAGGCCGGCACCACCTACGCCGTGATCTACGGCGTGATCGGCCGCCAGATCCCGGCGGAAAAACGCTCCTGGGCCATGGGGGTGGCCGCCGCCGCAGGGTCGTTCGGCCAATTCCTGATGGTGCCGGTCGAAGGCTGGCTGATTGCCGGCTTCGGCTGGCAGAACGCGCTGCTCATCCTGGGCGGTGCGGCCTTGCTGATCATGCCGCTGGCGCTGTTCCTGCGCGAACCGGGCTTTGTGGGCGGCGTCGCACCCAAGCGCGAACAGACCATCGTGCAGGCGCTGCGCGAGGCCTTCGGCTACCGCAGCTTCCAGCTGCTGATGGCGGGTTACTTCGTCTGCGGCTTCCAGGTGGTGTTCATTGGCGTGCACATGCCCAGCTACCTCAAGGACCATGGCCTCTCGCCCCAGGTGGCGAGTACCGCGCTGGCGCTGATCGGCCTGTTCAACGTGTTCGGCACCTACGCCGCCGGGGCCCTGGGCCAGCGCCTGGCCAAGCGCCACATCCTGGCCTTCATATACCTGGCGCGCTCGGTGGTGATCACCATCTTCCTCTGGGCACCGCTCACGCCCACAAGCGTGTACATCTTCGCGGCCGTCATGGGCGTGCTGTGGCTGTCCACCGTGCCGCCCACCAACGCCGTGGTGGCACAGATCTTCGGCGTGGCCCATCTGTCCATGCTGGGCGGTTTCGTGTTCTTCAGCCACCAGATCGGCAGCTTCATGGGCGTCTGGCTGGGCGGTTTCCTGTACGACAAGACGGGCAGCTACGACATCGTCTGGATCATCGCCATCGCCCTGGGCGTGTTCGCGGCCCTGATCAACCTGCCGGTGCGTGAGTCGGCCATTGCGCGCGACCCCCGGCGCATGGGAGCCGCGGCATGAAGCCGCTGGCGATCCGGGCGCTGGTCTGGGCCGCCGTGCTGCTGGCCCTGGCCGGGGCGTGGTCGCTCTACAGCAGGCCGGATTTCCTGGTCAACCTGGCGGACCAGTTGTGGAGCTGCTTCTGATGCACCACACCGAACAAGCATCGCCGTGGGTGCAGCGCTGGACGCACCTCGTGCCCACGCACGGCACGGTGCTGGACGTGGCCTGCGGTCACGGTCGCCACCTGCGCTGGTTCGCGGCACGCGGCCATGCGGTAGTGGGCGTGGACCGCGACCCGGCGGCAGCCGAAGCGGCCGGCGGCGCGCTGGTGGTGCAGGCCGACATCGAGAACGGCCCCTGGCCCTTTGCCGGCCAGCGCTTCGACGCCGTGATCGTCACCAACTACCTCTGGCGCGCGCTGTTGCCGACCATCGTGGGCAGCGTGGCCGACGGCGGCGTGCTGATCTACGAAACCTTTGCCGCTGGCAACGAGACGGTGGGCAAGCCCTCGCGGGCGGACTTCCTGCTCCAGCCCGGTGAACTCCTGCAAGCCTGCGCCAGCCTGCACGTGGTCGCCTACGAAAACGGCTTCCTGGACAGCCCGGAGCGCTTCGTGCAACGCATCGTGGCGGTGCGAAAACCGCCAGCCGGTGGCGCCCTGCCCCTGCGCCATCGGCTCGGAGCCGCTGGGTAGAATGCACGATTCGCGCCCGCGCGCCGGATCGTTTGTCGCCTCTTGCGCCCATCCGTGGCGCCCCTGAACCGTCATCCCGCCCATGAACACCATCACCGGCAGCATCGTCGCCCTCGTCACGCCCTTCCACCCCGACGGCAGCGTCGACTACCCCACCCTGCGCAAACTGATCGACTGGCACATCGCCGAAGGCACCGACTGCATCGGTGTGGTTGGCACCACGGGCGAGTCGCCCACCGTCAGCGTCGAGGAGCATTGCGAAATCATCCGCGTCGCGGTCGAGCAGGCCGCCAAGCGTGTGCCCATCATGGCCGGCTGCGGCGCCAACTCCACGGCCGAAGCCATCGAACTGGCCAAGTTCGCGCGCGGGGTCGGTGCCGACTGCCAGCTGCAGGTCGTGCCCTACTACAACAAGCCCACGCAGGAAGGCCAGTACCAGCACTTCAAAGCGATTGCCGAAGCCACCGGCGATCTGCCCATCGTGCTGTACAACGTGCCTGGCCGCACCGTGGCCGACATGGCGCTGGACACCGTGCTGCGCCTGGCGGAAGTGCCCGGCATCGTCGGCATCAAGGAAGCCACCGGCAACATTGAACGCGCACAGTGGCTGATCCGCGAAACGCCCGAGAACTTCGCCATCTACTCCGGCGACGACCCGACCGCCGTGGCCCTCATGCTGTGCGGCGGCCAGGGCAACGTGAGCGTGACCGCCAACGTGGCGCCCCGCCTGATGCACGAGCTGTGCGTGGCCGCCATCGCCGGCGATGTGCGCAAGGCCATGGACATCCAGATGCGCCTGCTGCCGGTGCACAAGAACCTGTTCGTCGAAGCCAACCCGATCCCGCTGAAGTGGGCCATGGCCCGCATGGGTCTGTGCGCCGAAACCATGCGCCTGCCGCTCACGCCCATGACCCGTTCGCTGGAACCCGTGGTCGAAGCGGCGCTCAAAGCCAGTGGCCTGCTGGCCTGAGCCAGCGCATCCCTGCAACCCATTTGCTCCTGTTCATGCGCCTCACCCGTTCCCTGCCTCCCTCCGCCCGCCTGGGCCTGATCGCCGTCGCCGCCCTGCTGGCCTCGGGCTGCAGCGTGCTGCAGGAAGAGAAGATCGACTACCGCAGCGCCCGGCAGGTCAGCACGCTGGATGTGCCGCCGGACCTGACCCAGCTGAGCAGCGACTCCCGCTACCAGGTGCCTGGCTCGGTGGTCACGGCCAGCGGCTACCAGACGGCACAGCCGGCGACGGGCAAGCCCGACAGCACGGCATCCAGCCGCGTGGGTGACGTGCGCATCGAACGCGCGGGCACCCAGCGCTGGCTGGTGGTGGACCGCCCCGCGGACCAGCTGTGGGTACCGGCCAAGGATTTCTGGCAGGACAACGGTTTCACCCTGTCCATGGAACAGCAGACGCTGGGCATCATGGAAACCGAATGGAACGAGAACCGGGCCAAACTGCCGCAGGACATTGTCCGGCGCACCATTGGCAAGGTGTTCGAGAACCTGTACTCCACCAGCGAGCGCGACAAGTTCCGCACCCGCATGGAGCGCAATGCGGCGGGTGGCACCGACATCTTCATCTCGCACCGCGGCATGGAAGAGGTCTACACCAGCAACAGCAAGGAACAGACGATCTGGCAGCCGCGCAAGAGCGACCCGGAACTGGAAAACGAATTCCTGCGCCGACTGATGCTCAAGCTGGGTGCCAGTGAAACCCAAGCCCAGGCGGCTGTTGCACCTGCATCGACACCGGCACGGACCGCAGCACGCATCACCTCCGCCAACGGTCTGTCACAGATCGAGCTTGACGACGGCTTCGACCGCGCCTGGCGCCGCGTGGGTTTGTCGCTGGACCGCAGCGGCTTCACCGTCGAGGACCGTGACCGAAGCCAGGGCCTGTACTTCGTGCGCTTCGTGGCCGACGCGAAGCCCGCCGGTGAAACCGGGTTCTTCGGCCGGCTGTTTGGCAGCGACAAGCCCACCAGCGCCCCGGCCAAGTACCGCGTCCAGGTGCGCGGCACCGGCGACAACAGCAGCACCGTGGCCGTGCAGGACGCCAACGGTCAGCCGGACAACTCGCCCACGGCCCAGCGCATCGTGCAGCTGCTGGCCCAGGACCTCTGATTACACGGCGCCCCAGGCAACAAAAAAGCCGCTGTCTGCACAGCGGCTTTTTTGTTGTCTTTCAGAGACCCGAAGGTCCCTGACGACCACCCGGAATTACTGGGCGGGCTTGGCGGCGCCAGCGGCAGCGTCAGCAGCGGCCTTGGCAGCGTCGGCAGCGCCAGCAGCGGCGTTGGCGGCGCCTTCAACGGCAGCGGCGGTGGCGGTGGCGGCGGCGGCAGCGCTGTCAACCACGGTCGGGGCAGCGGCGGGAGCGGCGTCGGCCGGAGCAGCAGCGGGAGCAGCCGGAGCGGCTTCGGTGGCAGGAGCCGGAGCGGCCACGGGGGCTTCTTCCTTCTTGCCGCAGGCGGTCAGGGCAACGGCGGCGAACAGGCTGGCGATCACGAGGGTCTTGTTCATGGCGATAGGTCCAATGGATGAGATAAAACAAACAACTTAGAAAAACTGGGGTTCGACCAAAAAAAGGCCTGAAGGTGAATCCAGGCCTGATCGACCTAGCCCGCATCACGTTACCGTTTTAGGCTAGCCCTCGATGATACTGATTTCTATGCATCAGCATTTTCCCTAGTCGGGTTTTTCTTTTGCACACAACAGGGTGTTGCGAAAAAGCAAATCCAGAAGCAGTACCTCACAAGCCCAGGGTGGTCGCCGGGAAGCCGGGCGCGCCCTGCTGCCACACCCTGTCCAGGCGTTCGCGCAGGGCCACGCGCCGGGCGGGTTCGGCGCCGCTGCTCCCGATGCAGCGGGGCAGATCGACACGCTCCATCGCCCAGACCGGCGTCCAGATGGCACTGGGAAGATCGGCGCCAGCCGCCCCCGCACACTGCTGCGCCTCCACCAGATGCGACCAGTTCACGCGCCACTGCACAAAACGCGGGTGCTGCAACCGCACAGCGGTGTAGTCCCGGGCCAGCAACTGCAGCTGGCGGCCGCGACCGGCCCAGGCGTTGAGCGCCTCAATGACCGGGCGCTCGCCCAGTGGCCAGTCGGCAAAGTCGGGGTCGCTCAACAGCAGTCGGGGCCAGCCCTGATCCAGTGCAGCCTGCAGCGCCCGACGGATGAGATCACCAAAGGCCTGGCGCCCGGCAAAGCGCCCCTCCGGCAGCGCGGACGGGTCCTGGGGCGTCTTCATGTCGACTCCGGTTGCGGCCGGTGCTCAGCAGCCGTCCAAGCGATGCAGCCAGCCAGCCTCGAACCAGTCCTGCAACAGGGCCTGCGCGTCGGCACTGGCACGTTGCACCTGGGCAGCGGACAGCGAACGGCGGTCGGCCAGTGCACGCATCAGGCGGGCATCGGCGCCACCGGCACGGAAGCTCTCCCCGTTGATGTAGATGTGCCGCGCGTCGTACATCATGCGCGTGCGCCGGTCGAGCGCCACCGCACCGACCGTCCAGTCGTGCGCCGGTTCGTCGAACCAGACGCGCGGCTTGGGTTCGGTCATGACCTCACCCAAGGCACAGGCCAGCGACTCGCGCTGGTTCAGCAGGCGTTGCAGCCCGTCGGCCGCAAAGGCCTCCAGGGCCGCCGGCATGGCCGCCGGTGTGTCGGTCGCGGGCTGGTCGGGATCGCGGTACAGCGTGGCATCCTCGAACTCGTCGGCCATGCGTTGCAGCAGTTCGCCGGCCAGACCGCCGCGCTGCGGCACGCGAAAGCCCATGGAATAGGTCATGCAGTCGTCACCGACGGCGATGCCATCGTGCGCCCAGCGCGGGGGCAGGTAGAGCATGTCGCCAGGGCCCAGCAGGTGTTCTTCTTCCGGTTCGAAGTTGCTCAGGATCTTCAGCGGCACGCCCGGCTCCAGCGACAGGTCTTTCTGGCGCCCGATACGCCACAGGCGCTGGCCGCTGGCCTGCAGCAGGAACACGTCGTAGCTGTCGAAGTGCGGACCGACGCCGCCGCCGTCGCTGGCCCAGGAAATCATGAGGTCGTCCAGCCGTGCATCGGGCACGAAGCGGAAGCGGCTGAGCAGCTCATGCGCCGCATCCAGGTGCAGGTCCACACCCTGCACCAGCAGGGTCCAGCGCTTTTGTTTGAAGGGCGGGAAGGCGGTGCGCCCGAACGGGCCATGCCGGAGCTGCCAGCCGGCCGGCTTGTGCACGATGAGGCGCGACTCGACCGCCTCCTGCGCGGCCAGCGCGAACAGCTGCGGCCGGGTGAGCAGGGGCTGGAAACCGGGAAAGGCGTTGCGGATGAGCAGTGGCTTCTTCTGCCAGTAGCGGCGCATGAACTGGGCGGGCGAGAGGCCGCCAAGCATCTGGCGCGGGGTGTCGGTGGTGCTGGTGGGGGGTACTGGGCTCATGGGACAATTGTCGGATGAAAATCACCGATCAATGCGTCGTGGCCCTGACCTGGACGCTCAAGGACACCCTCGGCGAAGAACTGGACACACTGGACGAGCCGGTGGAGTTCCTGGTGGGCGGCAGCGACCTGCTGGAAAGCCTGGAGAAAGCCCTGCAAGGCCATGAAGCCGGCGATGCGCTGGAACTGCAGCTGGAACCACAGGACGCTTTTGGCGACTACGACGACCGCCTGCTGTTCCTGGAGCCGCGCCACCTGTTCCCGGAACAGATCGAAGAAGGCATGGGCTTCGAAGGCCTGCCCGAGGGCTGCAACCCCAACGCGCCCAAAGACCGCCTGTACTTCATCAGCGACATCTACCCCGACCACGTGGTGCTGGACGGCAACCACCCGCTGGCCGGCATGGCCCTGCGCATCCGGCTCAAGATCCACGGCGTGCGCGAGGCCAATGTGGGCGAGATCGGTCGCGGCACCCTGGGCACGGGCTTCTTCCGCATGCAGGTGGGTGATGCCGACGACCTGCCGGACGCCACACCCGGATCGCGCCCCACCCTGCATTGATCCGCGCTGCGCACCACAAAAGAAAGGGCTGCCGAGGCAGCCCTTTTGCTTGTGCGCTGGCCAGTCAGCGCGTGCCGGTGGAACCGTAACCGCCGGCCCCGCGTTCGCTGGCGGCGGCAAAGTCCTCCACCACGTTGAAGCGGGCCTGCACCACCGGCACGATGACCATCTGCGCGATGCGCTCCATGGGCTCAATGGTGAAGGCCACATCGCTGCGGTTCCAGGCGCTGACCATGAGCTGGCCCTGGTAGTCGCTGTCGATCAGGCCCACCAGGTTGCCCAGCACGATGCCGTGCTTGTGACCCAGCCCCGAGCGCGGCAGGATCATGGCGGCGTAGCCCGGGTCGGCCAGGTGGATGGCCAGCCCGGTGGGCACCAGTTGCCAGGCGTTGGGCGCCAGGGTCAGCGGGGCGTCCAGGCAGGCGCGCAGGTCCAGCCCGGCGCTGCCGGCCGTCGCGTAGGCCGGCAGCTGACCGGCCATGCGCGGGTCGAGGATCTTGACGTCGATCTGCATCGTGCGCCGCTTACTGGCTCTTCTCGCCCTGCTTGGCAGCCTCTTCCAGCGCCTTGGTCGGGTCCTCTTCCGCAGCGGCACCATCGGCCGCGGGCGGCTCCAGACCATCGGCCTTCGGTGCGTCGGCGCCTTCCATGCCTTCGGTCGGGTCGCCCTCGGCGGCCGGCTCGTCGCCGTCCAGGCCCTGCATGTTGTTGAGCATGTCGGTCACGGTGGCGTCGTCCACCTGCACCGCCTTCTCGAGGTTGCCGGTGACGATGGTCGGGTTGATGACGATCACCGCCACCATGATCAGCTGCAGGATGATGAAGGCGATGGAGCCCTTGTAGATCTGCGCCGTGGTCACCGCCGGGATGCGCTGCTTGGTCACCTGGTCGGTGTAGTCGCTGCGGGCGGCCACGCTGCGCAGGTAGAACAGCGCAAAACCGAACGGCGGCGTCAGGAACGAGGTCTGCAGGTTCATGGCGATGATGATGCCGAACCAGATCAGGTCGATGCCCATCTTCTCGGCCACCGGTGCCAGCAGCGGGATCACGATGAACGCGATCTCGAAGAAGTCGATGAACATGCCCAGCACGAACACCAGCAGGTTCACCACGATCAGGAAGCCGATCTGGCCGCCCGGCAACTTGTCGAACAGGTGCTCGACCCAGATGTGGCCGTCGGCCGCGTTGAAGGTGAAGCTGAAGACGGTCGAGCCGATCAGGATGAACAGCACGAAGATCGCCAGCTTGGTGGTGTTTTCCAGGGCCTGCTGCATCAGCTCGAAGCTCAGGCGCTTGCGCGAACCGGCCATGATGAGCGCCCCCAGGGCCCCCATGGCGCCACCTTCGGTGGGCGTTGCGACGCCCAGGAAGATGGTGCCAAGCACCAGGAAAATCAGCACCAGCGGCGGGATCAGCACAAAGGTCACCTGCTCGGCCAGCTTGGACAGCAGGCCCATGCGGGTGATGCGGTTGACCAGCGCCAGCGCCAGGGCCAGCAGCGAGGCCACGGTGATGGACATGATCACCACCTCGTCGCCCGCAGCGGGCATCTCGCGCCCGATCATCGGGCCGATGATGGCGTCGTGGCTCTGCGACCAGAGGTACCCCGCAGCGCCACAGATGGCCAGCAGGGCCAGCAGCGAACGGTGGCCGCTGGCCCCGTTGTCTTCGCGGTAGATGCGGGCCTCCTGGGGCAGGGCCGGGACCCAATCGGGCTTGAGGATGGCGACGGCGGCGATGAAGGCCAGGTACAGGCCCACCAGCATCAGGCCGGGCAGCAGGCCGCCGGCGTACATGTCGCCCACCGAACGGCCGAGCTGGTCGGCCAGCACGATCAGCACCAGCGAGGGCGGGATGGCCTG
>CAZJZD010000038.1:0-40185 GCA_964550405.1 uncultured Hydrogenophaga sp.
CTTCGAGATCATGCTCGACATCCTGCTCATCGTCGTCATCGGCGGCATGGGCACGATGTACGGCGCACTCATTGGCAGCGTGCTCTTCGTGCTGGCGCAAAGCTACCTGCAGGACCTGCTGCGTTTGGCCGGCGAAGCCTCGGCCGGCGTCCCGCTGCTGCCCGCACTGCTCACCCCCGACCGCTGGCTGCTCTGGCTCGGCCTGCTGTTTGTGCTCTCGGTCTACCACTTCCCCACCGGCATCGTCGGCCGGCTGCGGGAAAGGGCCTGGCGTCGATTCCGTTGACCACAACCCACGAAGGAGACAAGCGATGAAGCAGCGCAGCGTACGAAACCGCGTGAACCGCGTGGCCCTGGCCGTCCTGGCCAGCGCCGGCCTGGCCGCCTGTGGCGGTGGTGAAGTCCTGGAAAAACCCGACTGGCTGGGCGAGGTGCGCTCGGCCCAGCTCGACGGTGTGTCCGACGACCTGCTGACCGCCGGCCTGGGCCGCAGCGGCCTGGCCGCGCCGCTGGCGCCGGCCTACGCCAACCCGCTGGCCCCCACCGCTGCCGAACTGCGACGCACCGCCATCCACACCAACTACCGCGCCCTGGTGGACATGACCGCCGCCGGCGGCTACGGCGTGTTCTACGGCCCCAACGTGCGGGCCGACGGCACCGTCACCAGCGACGAAGGCAAGATCGCCGGCCACGAATACCACGCCTTCGCCGACGACGGCAGCGGCCGCCGCAACGTGGGCCTGATGGTACAGGTGCCCGACAGCTTCAACCCCGACAAGCCCTGCATCATCACCGCCACCGCGTCGGGTTCGCGCGGCGTCTACGGTGGCATCTCCACCGGGGAATGGGGTCTCAAGCGCGGCTGCGCCGTGGCCTACACCGACAAGGGCACGGGCGCCGCCCCGCACGACCTGCAGAACGACACCGTGCCACTGATCGACGGCACCCGCACCAGCGCCAGCGCCGCCGGCAAAGCCGCAGCCTTCAACGCCGGCCTGTCGGCCAGCGAACTGGCCGCCTTCAACGCCGCCACGCCCAACCGCTTCGCCTTCAAGCACGCACACTCGGGCCAGAACCCGGAGAAGGACTGGGGCCAGAGCACGCTGCGCGCCATCGAGATGGCCTTCTACGTGCTCAACGAACAGCTGGGCGACACCGACCGCTTCGGCCGCAAGCTGGTGACCTTTGATCCCAAAAACACGCTGGTCATCGCCTCCAGCCTGTCCAACGGTGGGGGCGCCGCGCTGGCCGCCGCCGAGCAGGACAAGAAGGGCCTGATCGACGGTGTGGCCATCTCCGAACCCGCCGTGGAAATGCCCGTCAACCCCGGCGTGACCGTGCAGCGCGGCGGCGTGACGGTGCCGGTGGTGGGCAAGCCGCTGGTGGACTTCACCACCTACGCCAACCTCTACCAGGCCTGCGCGTCGCTGGCGCCCTCGGTGGCCAGCGGGCCATACGCGGCCGCCTTTGCCGCCGGCTTCGGCGGCGCGGCCTTCCCGGTGGCGCCCAACCGCTGCGCTTCCCTCAAGGCGCAGGGCCTGCTGACGGCCGACACCACCGCCGCCCAGGCCGAAGAGGCGCTGGGCCGGCTGCTGGCCTACGGCTGGGAGGCCGACGCGTCGCTGCTGCACCCCTCGCACGCCGCGTTCGAAATCGCGCCGGCCGTGGCCACCACCTTTGCCAACGCCTACGCCCGCGCCAAGGTGAACGAGAACCTGTGCGGCTTCAGCTACGCGGCCACCACCGCCAGCGGCGCCGTCACCACCTTGCTGCCGGCTTCGCTGGCCGGCATGTTCGCGGTCGGCAACGGCGTGCCGCCGTCCAGCGGCGTCAACCTGGTCAACAACAACGGCCTGTTCGGTCCGGCGCGCGACTTCCTGTCGTTCAACGCGGCGGGTGTGCCCGACTGGAACCTGGCCGGCGCGCAGTGCCTGCGCAACCTGGTCACCGGCAGCGACGCCAACGCCCGCCGCCTGCAGGCCGGTCTGGACGAAGCCCGCCACAACGGCAACCTGCGCGGCAAGCCGGCCATCATCGTGCACGGCCGCAATGACGCGCTGCTGCCCGTCAACCACACCTCGCGCCCCTACGTCGCGCTCAACGGCCGCGTCGAAGGCGGCAAGAGCCGGCTGAGCTACATCGAGGTCACCAACGCCCAGCACTTCGACGCCTTCATCGGCCTGCCGACCATCCTGCCGGGTTACGACAGCCGCTTCGTGCCGCTGCACGTGTACCTCAACCGCGCGCTGGACGCCATGTACGCCCACCTCAGCCAAGGCGCCGCGCTGCCGCCCAGCCAGGTGGTGCGCACCGTGCCGCGCGGCGGGGCGCCCGGCGCGGCACCGGCGCTGACGCCGGCCAACCTGCCGGCCTTCCAGGCCCAGCCCGCCTCGGCCGACCGCATCAGCGTGGGCAAGGCCACCGTGGCCGTACCCGACTGACCGCTTGTTCCAACCTCCCGTGCAAGGCATCACCATGTCGCCCCAGTCCTGCTACCTGAACTGCGAAGGCCGCGAGATCCACTACATGGACTGGGCGCCCGCGCCCGGCGTGCCGGGGCAGGGCACGGTGATCGCCTGGCACGGCCTGGCGCGCACCGGGCGCGACATGGACCCGCTGGCCGCGCACCTGAGCGCGCTCGGCTACCGGGTCATCTGCCCGGACACGATCGGCCGCGGCCTTTCGCAATGGAGCCCGGACCCGGCGCACGAGTACTGCCTGGCCTTCTATGCGCAGCTGGCCCTCTCGCTGGTGGACCAGCTGGGGCTGGAGCGCTTCCACTGGGTGGGCACGTCCATGGGCGGCGCCATCGGCATGGTCTGTGCCGATGGCCCGCTGCGCGGCCGCATCGAACGCCTGGTGCTCAACGACAACGGCCCCCAGCTCGCCGACGCTGCCATCGACCGCATCCGCAGCTACGCCGGTAACCCGGCCAGCTTTGCGACGGTGAGCGAGCTGGAGCAGTACTTCCGCACCGTTTACAAACCCTATGGCTGGCTCAGCGACGCGCAGTGGAAGCTGCTGACCGAAAGCTCCGTGCGCCGCCTGCCCGACGGCCGCGTGACGCCGCACTACGACCCGGCCATGGTCATGCAGTTCACCCACCACCCGCAGGACTACGACCGCTGGGCCGAATACGACCGCATCGACATCCCGGTGCTGTGCCTGCGCGGCGCCGAGTCCGACCTGCTGCTGGCCGACACCGCCGAAGCCATGCGCGACCGCGGCCCGCGCGCCCTGGTCGTCACCATCGCCGGCTGCGGTCACGCCCCGGCGCTGAACGTGCCCGAACAGCTGGACCTCGTCAGCCGCTTCCTGGCCGGGCACTGAGCGGGCGCGAGCGGGGCCGCGCCTACACTCCTGCCTTCCGGTCATCCGACCGCCAGCAAGGAATCCGCCATGGGCGCGCAATGGAAAGCCAAACACAAGGACATCGCGGCCAACGCGAAGGGCAAGCTGTTCGGCAAACTCGTCAAAGACCTCATCATCGCGGCGCGCAACGGCGCCGACCCGGCCGCCAACGCCCGCCTGCGCCTGGTGGTCGAACAGGCGCGCAAGGTGTCCATGCCCAAGGACACGCTGGAACGCGCCATCAAGAAAGGCGCCGGCCTCACCGGTGAATCGGTCCATTACGACCACGTCATCTACGAAGGCTTCGCGCCGCACCGCGTGCCGGTGATGGTGGAATGCCTGACCGACAACGTGAACCGCACCGCGTCCGAAATGCGCGTGCTGTTCCGCAAAGGTCAGCTGGGCACCAGCGGCTCCGTGTCGTGGGACTTCAACCACGTCGGCATCATCGAAGCCGAAGCCGCGAACCAAGACGCCGACCCCGAAATCGCCGCCATCGAAGCCGGCGCGCAGGACTTTGAAGCCGCGGACGAAGAGGGCGTGTGCGTCTTCATCACCGAGCCGACCGACCTCGACCTGGTCGGCCGCGCCCTGCCGGCCCACGGCTTCAACGTGCTGTCGGCCAAGCTGGGCTACCAGCCCAAGAACCCGGTGGACCCGGCCAGCCTGAGCGCCGAAGCGCTGGAAGAAGTCGAAGCCTTCCTGGCCGCCATCGACGACAACGACGACGTGCAGAACATCTTTGCCGGGCTGGGCGGCTGAGCAGACCGCCTCGGCCGGCCAGCACCACGGAGGCAGCGGAATGCAGGACAAACACGCGCCCTTCACCGACCCGGCCGCCGTCGCGTCCTACGCGAGCGACACCCCGCGCAAGGTGCCCGGCCTGGCCGACCTGCACCGCATGGTCATGCTGCTGCTGGCCGAAGCAGCGCCGGCTGCGGCCCATGTGCTCGTGGTGGGCGCCGGCGGCGGGCTGGAGCTCGTGGCCCTGGCCACGGCACAGCCGGACTGGTGCTTCACCGGCGTGGACCCTTCCCCCGCGATGGTGGCGCTGGCGCACCAGGCCGTGGCACCGTTCGCGCAACGGGTACAGCTGGTGACGGGGACCGTCGATCAGGTCAACGCCGGACCCTTCGACGGCGCCACCTGCCTGCTCACGCTGCATTTCCTGGACAGGAACGAACGCCTGCACACCCTGCGGGAGATGCACCGTCGCCTGAAGCCGGGCGCACGCCTGGTCGTGTGCCACCACGCACCCCCCGGCGCAAACACCGGGCGGTGGATGGCGCGCTCGGTGGCGTTCAGCGCCGGCACCCATCCGGACCGGGCGGCCACGGCCGCCGCCGGCCAGCTGATGACCCAGCGCCTGCCACTGCTGACCCCGCGCGAAGAGGAAGACCTGCTGCGCGAGGCCGGCTTCGTCGACGTGGAACTGTTCTATGCAGCCTTCTCGTTCAGAGGCTGGGTTGGGACCAAGGGGTGATCCGGGCCATGCGCGGGCGCCGTGGCTGCCTCTAGACCTCGGTGACGCGAGGTAGCGCGGCTGCAAACCCAGTGGCAGTGCAGGCTGCGGGGCTGCACTCGGATGTTCGCCGTCGGTTACAGGCTGACTGCAGCCGGTCAGGTTGTGCAGCCCAATGACAGCCGCAGACGAAACCGGCCATTCGTCATCCTGCGATGCGACCGACCACAGCGGGGTGAGAGCTGTCCCTCAGACTTTCAGCCCGAGGGACAGCAAAACGCTGGGAGCTAGCACCTATAGATCGAGATCGCGTATGACCGACGTGTGAATTGAGCGGACTCCAGACACGCTTAGCCAAGCCACCCCTTGATCCTCGCCGACAAAGCTTCGGTGCTGATGCCGTAGCGGTCGTGCAGCGTTGGCAACGCGCCGGCGTCCAGGTAGGCGTCGGGCAGGCCCGCCAGGCGGAAGCGCGCGGGCGCCACGCCGTTTTGCAGCAGGCTGCTGGTCACGGCTTCGCCCAGGCCGCCGACCACCGAGTGGTTCTCGGCCACCACCACCAGGCGCGGCTTGCGCAGCACCTCGGCCAGGATGGTCGCTTCGTCCAGCGGCTTGATGGTGGGGCAGTGCAGCACGGCCACGCCGATCTTGTCGGCCTGCAGCGCCTTGGCCACTTCCAGCGCGCGCATGGTCATGAAGCCGCTGGAGATGATCAGCACCTCGTCGCCGTCCACCAGGCGCTTGGCCTTGCCGAGTTCGAACGCGTAGTCGTACTCGTCCAGCACCAGCGGCACGTTGCCGCGCAGCAGGCGCATGTAGACCGGGCCGTTGTGCGCGGCCATCTGCGGCACGGCCTGTTCGATGTCAAGCGCGTCGCAGGGGTCGATGATGGTCAGGCCGGGGATGCCGCGCATCATGGTGATGTCTTCGGTGGCCTGGTGGCTGGGTCCGTAGCCGGTGGTCAGGCCGGGCAGGGCCAGGCACATTTTCACGTTCAGGTTTTCTTCGGCGATCACCTGGTGGATGAAGTCGTAGGCACGGCGCGTGCCGAACACGGCGTAGGTGGTGGCGAACGGGATCAGTCCTTCCTTCGCCATGCCGCCGGCCGCGCCCATGAGCAGCTGTTCGGCCATGCCCATCTGGTAGAAGCGCTCGGGGTAGGCCTGCGCGAACAGGTGCAGGTCGGTGTACTTGGCCAAGTCGGCGGTCATGCCCACGATCTCGGGGCGGTTCGCGGCCAGCTCCACCAGGGCCTTGCCGAACGGTGCGGCCTTCACGCGCTGCCCTTCGCCGGCGATGGAGGCGATCATGGCGGAGGTGGTCAGGCGCGGTTTCTTTTCGACGGCGGTGTTCATGCGGCGGCTCCTGCGGGGTCGGTCTGGTCGAGGATGGCGAGGGCCTGTTGCCACTCGGGCGGATCGACGCGGATGAAGTGATTCTTGTCGCGCGTTTCGAGGAAGGGCACGCCCTTGCCCATCAGTGTGTTGAACAGGATCACGCGCGGCTTGGCCTCTTTGAGGTTGCGCGCGGTGTCGAAGGCTGCCAGCACGGCGGCCAGGTCGTTTCCGTCGATGCGCTGCACATGCCAGCCGAACGCGGCCCACTTGTCGGCCAGCGGCTCGAAGCCCAGGATCTTGCTGCTGGGGCCATCGGCCTGCTGGTTGTTGATGTCCACCAGGCAGATCAGGTTGTCGAGCTGGTGGTGCGCGGCCGACATCGCCGCCTCCCAGGTCGATCCCTCGTCGAGCTCGCCGTCGCTCATGGAGTTGTAGACGAAGGCCGGGTTCTTCTTCTGCTTGAGGCCCAGCGCCATGCCCACGCCGATGACCAGACCCTGGCCCAGCGAGCCGCCGGAGATCTCCATGCCCGGCGTGTAGGTGGCCATGCCGCTCATGGGCAGGCGGCTGTCGTCGCTGCCGTAGGTCTCCAGTTCTTCCTGCGGGATCACACCGGCCTCGATCAGCGCCGCGTAGTGGGCGATGGCGTAGTGGCCGTGCGAGAGCAGGAAGCGGTCGCGGCCTTCCCATTCGGGGTTCTGCGGTTGCAGGTTGAGGGCGTGGCCATAGGCCACGGCCAGCACGTCGGCCCAGCCCAGGGCCTGGCCGATGTAGCCCTGGCCCTGAACCTCACCCATGCGGACGGCGTAGCGGCGGATGCGATGGGCGCACCGGGCCAGCGCCGGCAGTGTGTCTGCAGCGGAAGTCATGGAAATCTCCTGTGTGAAAGTGGAAGAGGTTGCGCCGGGGTCAACGCAGGATGGCGGCCGGCACGTAAGAGACCAGTGCCAGGACCAGGAAGGCAACGAGGTAGAACGGCCCGAGCTCGCGCACCGTCTGGCCGACCTTGACCTTGGCCAGGGCCGAGGTGATGAACAGCGTGGTGCCCACCGGCGGGGTGTAGAGGCCGACGGCCAGGTTCACCACCATCATGATGCCCAGCTGCACCGGGTCCATGCCGATGCTCTGCGCCAGCGGCAGGAACACGGGGGTCAGCAGCAGCACGGCGGCCGGCAGGTCGATGAACATGCCGATGAACAGCATGAGCAGGTTCATGATCAGGATCACGATCCAGTCCTGGCTCACGTTCTGGGTGATCCAGTTGGCCACGCCGCTGGGCATCTGGTCGTAGGTGAGCAGCCAGCCGATGGCGGCTGACGCCATGATCACCAGCAGCACTACCCCGGTGGCCAGACCAGCGGAGACCACGGCGTCGTTCAGGCGCTTGAATGACAGGTCGCGGTACACCACCACCGACACGACTGCGGCGTACAGCGTGGACAGCACGGCCACTTCGGTGGGTGTGGCGATGCCAAAGCGCAGGAACAGCACGATCAGCACCGGCAGCAGCAGGGCTGGCGAGGCGTACAGCAGGTGGGTGCGGAACACGCTCCAGTCGATGGGCGCGAGGTCGCGCGGGAAGTTGCGGCGCTTGCCCACGAACCAGCACATGAACATGAAGCCGCCGCACATCAGGATGCCCGGCAGGATGCCGGCCACGAACAGCGCTGCGATGGAGGCGTTGGCCGTGAGCGCGAACAGGATCATCGGAATCGAGGGCGGGATCAGGATGTCGATGGTCGCGGCCGCGGCCAGCGTGGCGGCCGAGAAGGCCGGCGGATAACCCAGGCGCTTGTGCCAGGGGATCAGCAGCGAGCCGATGGCCGAGGCATCGGCCACGGCCGAGCCCGAGACACCGCCGAACAGTGTGGACGAGAGCACACCCACCTGCGCCGGCCCGCCGTGGAAGCGGCCGATCAGCGTGCTCAGCACACCGACCAGCGCTGCGCCCAGACGCCCGCCCATCATCAGCGAGCCGGTGAGCATGAAGAAGGGAATGGCGATCAGCGGGAAGCTCTGCACCTGCGCCACCATCTGCTGCACCAGCAGATCGAGCGGCACGCGGTCGGAGGTCGCTGCGGCGGCCATGGCGGCCACCAGCAGCGCGTGGGCGATGGGCATGGCCAGCACGGCCGCACCGAGAAAGACGAACAGGATGAGGGCGCTCATGGCGGGTTCCTTGGCGTGGGCTGTGGGGCTTACCAGTGCGCTTCCGGCACGGCTTGCTCGGCGTTCGGGTCGTGCTCCACCGGTGGTGTGGTCCAGGCGTTCCAGGCCGACTTGATCGCCAGCAGGCCCAGCATCAGCAGCCCCGCCATGACGCAGCCGTAGGTGAGCGATCCGGGCACCTGCAGGATGGGCGACTTCTCGTCGTGCACGATCTCCAGCATCTGGTAGGTGGACCAGGCCAGCGTGCCGTAGAGCGCCGCGACCACCAGCCAGGTGCCGATGGCGGTCCAGCGGCGCAGCGCGGCGGGCACGGCGTCCATCAGGAAGCTGGTGGTGATGTGCGCACCGTGCGCCGCGGCCAGCACCACGCCAGACATGACCAGCCAGGGGAACAGCAGCTCGGGCACCTCGTTGGCCCACTGCAGGCTGCTGCCGGTGGCGTAGCGCAGCACGGTGTTGACCACCAGGATCACAAAGATGACGGCCGTGCTGATCCACAGCATCAGGCGGCACAGGCCGACCATGATCCGTTCGATGAGGTTCATCGCAAAACTCCTTGGGCGGCGTGGACCCGGTTCAGCAACGGGGCCCACGCAGCGGCTAGCGGGAAGAAACGCAGGGCGCGATCAACGCGCGGCGGCGATGACCTTCTTCAGGTACGGGCCGATGGGTGTGGCCAGCCACTTGTCGTCCACCGCGGCGGTGGCCTTGGCAAACGCGGCCTTGTCCACCGTGGTCACCTGCACGCCCTTGGCCTTCAGGTCGTCCAGCAGCTTGGCGTCGGCGTCGGCCGAGAGCTTGCGCTGCAGTGCGGTGGCCTCGGCGGCGGCGTCCTGCACGGCTTTCTTGTCGGCGTCGGACAGGCGGTCCCAGGTGCGCTTGCTCATCAGGAAGGGCGTCATCTGGAACATGTGGCTGGTCAGCGCCAGGTGCTTCTGCACCTCGTAGAGCTTGCTGGCGTGGATGTTGACCAGCGGGTTCTCCTGACCGTCGACCACGCCCTGCTGCAACGCGACGTACAGCTCGGCGAACTTGATCTGCTGCGCCTCGGCACCCAGCGCCTGCATGATGTCCACCAGCACCGCGTCGGGCGGGGTGCGCATCTTCAGGCCCTTCATGTCCTCGACCTTGCCGATGGGGCGCTTGCTGTTGGTCATGTGGCGGATGCCGTTGTCCCAGTAGCCCAGCACGACCATGCCCTTCTCGGCCGACTTCTGAGACAGCTCCTGGCCCAGCGGGCCGTCGAGCAGCTTGAAGGCCTGTGCCGGCGTGGAGAACATGAACGGCATGCCATAGGCCGCGTACTCGGGCACGGCCACCGACACGGCGCCCTGCGAGTTGGCGGTCATGTCCAGCGCGCCGGTGCGCACGGCCGTGACCATGGCGGCGTCGTCACCGAGCTGGGCCGAGGGCGCGACCTGCACCTCAATGCGGCCGGCCGACTTGGCCTTGACCACCTCGGCGAACTTGACGGCCGCCTCGTGGCGCGGGTTGCCCGGCGCGGCGCCGTGGCCCAGGGTCAGTTTGGTGGCCTGGGCCTGGGCGGCCAGGGGCAGGGCGGCGGCCAGGGCGCAGGCGGCGAGCAGGGTGCGGGTGAAGGTCTTGCGTTGCATGGTGTTTGTCTCCGGTGGTTGTGGGTATGGGTGAAATCAATGAATCAACATGCCGCCGTTCACGTCGAGCGTGATGCCGGTGCAGTAGGTTGAGAGCGGGCTGGCCAGGAACACGCAGGCGCCGGCGATGTCGTCGGCGCGGCCCAGGCGGGCCAGCGGAATGGTCTCGGCGATCTCGGCCTTTTTCTCTTCAGTGAGTTTGCCTTTGATGATGTCGGTGCCGATCAGGCCGGGCGTGATGCAGTTGATGCGGATGTTCTCGGGGCCGAACTCGCGCGCCATGGCGCGGGCCAGACCCAGCACGCCGGCCTTGGCGGCCGAGTAGTGCGGGCCGCCCAGGATGCCGCCGCCGCGCTGCGCCGACACCGACGAGATGCAGACGATGGAACCGCTTTGCTGCTGGCGCATGGCGGGCAGCACGGCCTGTGACATGTAGAGCGTGCCGCGCAGGCTGACGTCGAGGATGCGGTCGTAGTCGGCGCCGGTGATTTCCAGCGTCTTCACCGGCTGCGTGATGCCAGCGTTGTTGACCAGGGTGTCGATGCGGCCGAAAGCCTTCAGAACCGCGGCAGCTGCGGCGTCGCAAGAAGCCTTGTCGGTCACGTCGGCCACCAGGCCGATGGCGCCAGAGCCGATCTGCGCCGCGGCGGCGGCAGGGTCGGCACGTTCGAGGTCGAGGATGGCGACCCGGGCGCCCTGGGCCGCCATCAGGCGGGCGGTGGCGAAACCCAGGCCATTGACGCCGGCACCGCCGGTGATGATGGCCACGTTGTCCTTGAGCAGCATGTGTCTTGTCTCCATGGGTTGATCAGTGCTGGGAACGGATTCTCAAAGCCAGCCAAGCTGATGACAAGCGATAAAAGGTCAGCGTAAGATGACAGAACGTCATCCAATCACAGGGTTCACCCCATGGCCGCCTTGCCCCCCATTGCCAACCTGCAGGCCTTCGAAGCGGTGGCGCGCCGCCGCAGCTTTGCGCTGGCCGCGGTCGAGCTGCACCTCACCGCCTCGGCCATCAGTCACCAGGTCTCGCGGCTCGAATCGCACCTGGGTGTGCGCCTGTTCGAGCGCAGCGCGCACGGCGTGCGCCTGAGCCCCGCGGGCGAGCACTACCGGCTGCACGTGGGCGCAGCGCTCAACGCCATCGCCGCCGCCACCGACGACCTCAAGCAGGGCATCCGCAACAGCCTGTATGTGCATTCCGCGCCCAGCATCGCCAGCCTGTGGCTCATGCCGCGGCTGCACCGCTTCGCCCAGGCCTACCCCGACATCTCGCTCAACCTCTCGGCCGCCCACACCCCCAGCGACTTCTCCCTCGGCCAGTCCGACATCGACATCCGCTACGGCATCCCGCAGTGGGGCGACCTGGTGGTCGAACCCTTGTTCGAGGAGTCCATCGTGCCGCTGGCCAGCCCGGCGTTCATCAAGGCGCACAAGCTCAGGCGGGTGGAGCAACTGCTGGAGGTGCCGCTGATCCAGAGCAACGTGAGCATCGTGCAGTGGTCCGACTGGTTCGGCCGCTTCACCAAGCTGCGCGCGCCCGACCGCTTCTCGCTGCGTTTCGACCGGGCACAGATGTCACTGGACGCCGCGACGCAGGGCCTGGGGGTGGCGCTGGAGAGCGCGATGAACGCGGGTGGCCATCTGGCCGATGGCAAGCTCAGGGCACCGTTCGGCATGGACCAGGCCATCCGCGTGAAAGCGCACTTCGCCGTCTACCCCGAGCGCCACGCCCGGCGCCCGGCGGTGGAGGCGTTTCTGTCCTGGCTGCACATCGAGGCAGCGAAGACCTGATGCCGACACAGTGTTGATGCAGACATCATGTGCGTCTTGGCGACGGATCAGGGACATTCGATGGATGTACAGCATGCCCCCATTCGCTGCAGAACTGCACTCGGGAATTCGAAGGGCGGTTCCAGGCTGCCTCCAGACGTTCGAACTTGACGGCTGAATGTTCGCGAGCGCCGAAAACGGTCATTCGTTGAACTGGACTCAGGAGTTGACCAGTCGCGGTTTTCCGGGGGAACGTCAACACTCGTGTTGGTACTGGGGTGAAGCGGTCGTGAGGTAGCCTATGACTGCATCATCGAATGATGGTGTTTGAACAACAGGAATCACAGCCATGGAACAATCATTTCATCGTTTCTCCGATCTGTTTTCCCAGTTGGGTCTCCGCACGGACGCGGCAGGCATTGGCGCGTTCCTGATGGAACACTCACCATTGCCGGACGACGTGTTGCTGGCCGATGCCTCATTCTGGACTCCTGCCCAGGCAGAGCTGTTGCGTGAGGAGCTACTGGAGGATGCGGACTGGGCCGAAGTGGTCGATCAGTTGAATGTCGCCCTGCGTACCCCAATAGACCGGTAGAGCCGCAGAGCTTCAACGACTTCTGTCGAGCGATCGGTATGGACGGCCAAGCGATCGCAGTGGCTTTTCTCGTCATAAGGCTTAACTCGAGTTCTGCGCGTCGAAGGAATAAGGAGGCATTGCGGCATTGATTTCGCACGCCGTTCATGAAAAAGCGGTAGCGGTAGTTGAAGAAGCTAGCTTGACCAAAGGATGATGTTTCGTTGTGAATTGCGTTTGACAGCCCAATCGCATGCGGCATCGCTTTGAAGTCTGCATCAGGTCGGCCGCGCGACTTCGGCACCATGAAGTGCTGACCTTGGATGGAGTCACTCGGCGGCGGCCCTGTGCCGCACTGGACACCGATTGTTGGCGTCACTGAAGGTTGGATGGCGCTATGACTGCAATTGCGCCTACACCTTGATCTGGGCGTCCACCGACGAGCAACCGGAGACGCTGCACTTCCGTCCTTGGCACCAAGATGTCGGTTCAAGGCTGACAGCGGCCGACAGGTTTTTCAGCCCAATGACAGCTGCCGCCTGAGCCTGCCATCCATCATCCTGAGAAGCGACCGACCGCTGCGGCATCAGTAGCGGCCACTCAACAGCGATAGGGAGGACGAGATGCCGATCGACTCCTCCCCCAAGTCGAACGGCTCTTCTCGGCACACCTCGCACATCTGTTGCCCGAAGCCAATCGTCAGGAAACCATCATTCGGCCCAACCCTGTAACCGGTAGCGACGCTGTGTCGCCAGCTGGCTCAGGTTGAAGGCTCAACTTCTGACGGTGCAGAAACAAGCGGCCGTGGTTGTACGCGAAGGTGATCCACCAGCAGCTGCGCGGCCACCGACAACTGGTCGCGCTGACGGTAGCAGAGCAGAAAGTGCCGCGTGCTCCATGCATCCTTGAGGCCAACCCATTTGAGTTGGTCCGTGTTCTGTGTGGCACGAAAAATCTCCAGCGGAACCACGCAGATCGCCAGGCCAGAGCGCGCCATGCGCAGCCCGGCTTCGAAGTTGGACACCATGGCCCTGCTCTGGAGGGACAGGCCACTTTGTGCGGCTGCCCGTTCCAGCAACACTTGCACGGCGCTGCTGGAAGGCAGGCTGACCTGCTCCCACGCCAGGGTCTGCGCAAAGTCCACCTTCTTGAGCCGGCACAAAGGGTGACCCGCGGGGACCACGATGCCCAAGTGGTCGGACCGATAGACCGCGGTTTGCAGGCCTTGCAGGTCGACTGTGTCCCAGGTGATGCCCAACGTGGCGTGCCCCTCGCGCACGCCGCGCGCCACGTCGGGACTGAAGCGCTCTTCCACGTCCACTTTGATGCCGGCGTGTGCAGGCTGGCGCATGAACTCGACGATGTCGTCGGCGAGCGATTCGGTCATCACCGAAGCGGTGGCCAGCAGACGGACCTGCCCGCGCACACCGCTGGCGTAGGCCGCCATGGCCTGCTCGGCCTTTTGGGCCTCGGCCAGCATGGTACGAGCGTATTCCAGGAAGGTTTCGCCGGCTGGCGTGAGGGCCACGCCGTGCCGTTGCCGGACGAACAGCGGCGTGTGGACCTGGGCCTCCAGCGCCGCGATGCGTTTGCTCACCGCGGAGCCGACCAGGTGCTGGCGCTGGGCGGCGTGCACGAAGTTGCGGGTTTCGCACACCGCCACAAACAGGCGCAAGGTGGTGAGGTCTAACTGGAGTTGGGCCACGACGGATTAGTGGTGTTCTTGAATGGAATATCTGGATGAAATATTAGCGTTTCTTGAATCAATTGAGAAAACCTAGACTGCAGCAGGCCTACACCCTCACAGGGCCAGGAGACAGATTCCCATGAACATTTCCCCCACGGTGGTGGTGCGCGAGGTGGGTCTACGCGACGGCCTTCAAAGCATCCCCCGCATGCGCCTGAGCACCGAGCAGAAGCTCGGATGGATTCGCGAGGCCTACGACGCCGGCCAGCGCGAAATCGAAGTCGGCTCCTTCGTCCCTGCCAAGTTCCTGCCCCAACTGGCAGACACCGAGGCCCTGGTCGCCTACGCCCGCACGTTGCCAGGTCTGGTTACCTCGGTGCTGGTACCCAACTTGAAGGGCGCAGAAAAGGCGCTGGCCTCGGGCGCTGACCTGATGGTCATGCCTCTGTCGGCCAGCCACGCCCACAGTCTGGCAAACCTGCGCAAGACGCCCGACGAGGTGGTGGTCGAGGTGGGTCGCATCCGCGCGGCGCGCGACGCCGCAGGTACGAAGACGCTGATCGAAGGTGGTGTGGGCACCGCCTTTGGCTGCTCCATTCAAGGGCACGTCGATGAAGACGAGGTACTGAGACTGACCCTGGCCCTGCTGGATGCCGGCGCCGACCGCGTGAGCCTGGCTGACACCGTGGGCTACGCCGATCCGCAGCAAGTCAAGCGCCTGTTCGAGAAGGTGCGGCGGGAGGTCGGCGATCGCCTGTGCTGCGCACATTTCCACGACACGCGGGGCCTGGGTATGGCGAATGTGTTCGCAAGTTACGAGTTGGGTATCCGGCGCTTTGACGCCTGCCTGGCGGGCATTGGCGGCTGCCCGCACGCGCCAGGAGCGTCCGGCAACGTCGCCACCGAGGACGTGCTGTACCTGTTCCGGAGCATGGGGGTGGAGACCGGTCAAGACCTCGCCCGTCTGCTGGCGCTGCGCGCCAAGGTGGCGCAGTGGCTCGACGGCGAACTGCTGGGTGGTTCGATTGCGCTGGCCGGTCTGCCCAAGACCTTGCCTGAAACCCGGCGCAAGGCGGTCGTGGCATGACGGCGCCCGACGCAAAGCCTGCTCGCCTGCCCCTGGAGGGGCTGCGTGTGGTCGAATTCACCCACATGGTCATGGGCCCTACTTGCGGGATGGTGCTGGCCGACATGGGCGCCGAGGTCATCAAGGTCGAGCCCATCGACGGCGACCGCACCCGTACCCTACTTGGCGCGGGCGCGGGCTTCTTTCCCATGTTCAACCGCAACAAGAAGAGCATCGCCATAGACCTGCACAAGCCCGAAGGTGCCGAAGTGGCACGCCGCCTGGCGGCCAGTGCCGACGTGGTGGCCGAGAACTTCAAACCCGGCACCATGAAGAAGTACGGACTGGACTACGAAGCGCTCTCGCAAGTCAATCCGGGTTGCATCTACGTCAGCCACAAAGGCTTTCTGCCTGGCCCCTACGACCACCGCACCGCGCTCGATGAGGTGGTGCAGATGATGGGCGGCCTGGCCTACATGACCGGGCGGCCCGGCGACCCGCTGCGCGCGGGAACCAGCGTGAACGACATCATGGGCGGGCTGTTCGGCGCCATCGGTGCCCTGGGTGCGCTGATCCAGCGCGGCATCACCGGCAAAGGCCAGGAGGTGCAGAGCGCGCTGTTCGAGAACAACGTATTCCTCGTCGGTCAGCATATGCTGCAGTACGCCATCACTGGCCAGCCGGCTGCGCCCATGCCTGAGCGCATCTCGGCCTGGGCGGTGTACGACGTGTTCACAGTGAAAGACGGCGAGCAGATTTTCCTGGCGGCGGTGAGCGACGCGCAGTGGGCCACTTTCTGCGACATCCTGGGCTTCGCCGACCTCAAGGCCGACCCCCGCTACGCCAACAACAACGCCCGTGTCGAGCTGCGCCCCAGCCTGCTGCCCGAGTTGCGCCAGCGACTGCAGGGCTTCAGCGCCGAGGCACTGGCTGAACGCTTCGAACGGGCGGGTCTGCCGTATGCGCCGATCCGCAAACCAGAGGAGCTGTTTGACGACGAGCACCTGCTGGCCACCGGCGGTCTGGCCGACATCACCCTGCCCGACGGTGCGCGCGCTGGTGAGGTGAGCAAAACCGCGCTGTTCCCATTCACCCTGGGCGGTCAGCGCCTGGGTGTACGACTCAACCCGCCGACCCGGGGCGAGCACACCAATGCCGTCCTCTCAAGCATCGGTTTTGAATCGACGGAGATCGCGCAACTTCGAAGCCTGAAAGCGGTGGCTTGATCTCGTCCACCCACAACCACGATAGGAGACAAACATGAACCACAAGCACACCACAGAGTTCCGAATCAACCGCCGTCAGGCAGCCATGGCACTGGGGGCCATATCAGTGGGACTCGGCTGGTCCGGCGCTGCCCAGGCCGACGGCCCGTTCAAATTCATCCTCCCGGTGAGCGCAGGCTCCGGTGTCGATGCGATAGCCCGCGCTGCCGGCAAACAGTTGGGGTTGGCGCTGGGTGCGCCGATCGTCATCGAAAACCAGCCGGGTGCCGGTGGTGTGGTGGGCACGCAAGCGCTGGTGAAAGCTGCGCCAGACGGACAAACGCTCAGCTTCGTGTCCAACAACCATGTGATCTATCCGGCGGTCATCAAATCGTTGCCGTTCGATCCGATTGCCGACATCACGCCGATCTCAGTGGTGGCTACGTCACCGCTGGTGATCGTGACACGGCCCGGCTTTCCGGCGAAGAACCTCAAGGAATTCCGCGACCAGCTCAAGGCCAATCCAGGCAAGTACAACTTCGGCTCTGCGGGCAACGGCACCATCCTGCACTTGGCGGCAGAGTTGTTCAAGGACGTGGCGGGGGTGTTCTCCACGCACATTCCCTACCGCGGCACGGGTCCGCTGGTGAACGACCTGATGGGCGGTCAGGTGGATTGGGCGGTGATCGCCCTGCCGGCCATCCGTGGCCAGATCGACAGCGGCCGTCTGCAGGCGATTGCCGTGGGAACGCAGCAGCGCGTGGCCGGCTTCCCTCAACTGCCTACGGCGGTGGAGCAAGGCTTTGACAAGTACGTGGTGGAAGGCTGGGTGGCCGTAGTGGGACCCAAGGGCATGTCCTCCGATCTGGTGGCCCGCACACACGGGGCTATCGCTAAGGCATTCAGCACGGCAGAAGTCAAAGACGCGATGGCCAAGCAGGGCAACACCATCGTGCTGTCGTCGCCCGAGGCCGCTGCTTCACAGTTCAAGTCGGAACTGGTGCGCTACGCCGCGCTGGTCAAAAAGTCCGGCATGGTGGCCCAGTGAGGCGGCGTCCATGACCGTGTACCGACTGGGCGAGCAGCAACCCCATCTGGATCAGGACACATGGGTGGCACCGTCTGCTCAGGTGATTGGACGTGTGCATCTGGAACTGGGCTGCAGCGTCTGGTTCGGCGCTGTGATTCGGGCCGACAACGAGCCCATGCGCATCGGCGCCGGCAGCAATGTGCAGGACGGTGCGGTACTGCATTCCGACCCCGGCTTCCCATTGCACATCGGGGCGAACGTGACCGTTGGCCACCAGGCCATGCTGCACGGCTGCTCCGTCGGCGAGGGTTCCCTAATCGGGATCGGTGCGGTGGTGCTGAACGGGGCGCGGATCGGCAAGCATTGCCTAGTGGCGGCGGGTGCGCTGGTCACCGAGGGCAAGAGTTTTCCGGATGGAAGCCTGATCGTGGGCAGCCCAGCGGTGGTCAAACGCGAACTCAGTCCCGAGCAGATCGGCGCGTTGCAGGAAAGCGCACTCCACTACAGGGAAAACGCTCGCCGATACGCTGAGACTCTGCTCGCACTGCCAACCGAAGCCCGAGATAAGTTGCATGAAGCGGACTTTGGTAGCACTTGGCGCAACACAAAGGGTTGAGCCGTAACAGTGCAATCTTGTTGTAGCGAGGCACCTCATTGCCGTCGGCTGAGCATTTGAAACCGGACGTCGAGCCTGCGAGGGCAGTTCCACTTGGGTGAATGCTGCAGGCAAAAGTCGGTGAGCACACCATCCTTCCACGATCGTCAGCAATCGCTGCAATCCCGTCTCCAGACCCTCAGGCCAGTCCCTGTGCCAGGGCCTCGAAAACCACCCGGATCCTTCGCGACGTGCGCAGTTCGCGGTGGGTCACCAGCCAGATCGGGAAGCGCAGGGGCGGCACGTCGTCGAGCACCCGGACGATGCCCGGGGTGCCGCGGGCGATCTCGTCCATCATGGGGCCGATGCCCATGCCCTGGCGCACCAGCGCCCATTGGGCCACCGAGTGATCGGCGTAGCAGCTGAAGCTGGCCTCGCTCAGCGGCAGGCCGTGCATGCGCAGGTAGGCCAGGAACTGCCCCGAGCGGTCGACGCCGACAAAGGGCATGTGGGTCGCGTCTTCGACGCTGCGCGGATGGCCGTGGGTCTTCACCCAGTCTTCGGACGCGTAGAAGTGGGCCGACGCTTCCCGGATCAGGCGGGCGATCAGCTCCGGCTGCTCGGGCTTGACGTGGCGGATCGCGATGTCGGCCTCGCGCCGCAGCAGGTCGCTCAGTGCGTTGGACGAAATCACTTCGATGGCGATGCCGGGCTCCTGGTCGCGCAGCTGCCGCACCAGCGGCGGCAGCAGGGCGGCGGCGACCACATCGGTGGCCGACACCGAGACCACGCCGCCCACAGCCTGCGAACGACCGGTCGCGGCCAGCCGCAGGGATTCGGCGGCCGCTCCCATGGCGCGCGCGTGTTCCAGCAGGTCCAGGCCTGTGGGCGTGAGCGCCATGGACTTGCCCACGCGCTCGAACAGGGTCACGCCCATGCGCTGCTCGATCGCGGCCACCTGGCGGCTCAGTGTGGGCTGGGTCAGTCCCAGCTTGCGGGCGGCCGCCGAGAGTGAGCCGGTTTCTGCGGTCTCCAGAAAGGCCTTCAGCTGGTTCCAGTCGAGGTTGTCCATGCGCAAACGTATATGTTCACTGCAATTTACCGCAGTTCCCTGTGAAACCGCGCATGGATAGCATCCAGGTGCCGCCTGTTGCATGGGCGATTCAAAGCTTCACATGCCGCTCTTCTCCGCCACCCCAACCGCCGACACCGGGCACGCTTGCGCGCCGAATGCCGTGGACGCCCGCAAGGCCCGCTTCTGGGACCGCACCGCCCGCCAGTACGCTGCCGACCCGATCGCCGACGTGGCTGGCTACGAGGCCACGCTGCGGCGTGTGCGGGGCCTGCTGGGTCCGGAGCAGGCGGTGCTGGAGATCGGCTGCGGCACGGGCAGCACCGCGCTGCGCCTGGCGCCGTTCACCCGCCGGCTGCTGGCCACGGACGTCTCGTCCGAAATGATCACCATCGCCCGCGAGAAGCTGGCGGACCAGCCGGTGCCGCAGCTGAGCTTTGCCGTGGCCGATGCCGACGCGCCGATCGCCCGTCCCGGCGAGTACGACGCGGTGCTGGCTTTCAACCTGCTGCATCTGGTGGCGGATCTCGACCGTGCGCTGGTGCTGGCGATGCGGGCTTTGCGCCCGGGTGGTCTGCTGATCTCCAAAACCGCCTGCCTCTCGGAGATGAACCCGCTGATTCCCTGGCTGGCGCTGCCCCTGATGCGCGCCGTTGGCAAGGCGCCCCACGTGCTGTGCTTCGACGCAGCGACCCTGCAGGCGGCCATGGAGCGCCAGGGCCTGGAGATCGTCGCGGTCGAGCGCCACGGTACCAGGGGCAAGGACTTCCGCGTCTTCATCGTGGCCCGCAAACCGGGCTGAGTTTCCCCGCTTCCCCCACCCAACCGGTTCCGACACCGGCAGGGCGTTGTTCGCCCCGCCGGCGGGAGCACGTCTGCCTTTTTTCTTACCGACCAAAACAGGAGTTTTCCATGCCGACTTTTTCCACGTTGCCCGGCTTTGCACGCCGCCCCGCCGCCGCCCTGACGGTGGTGGCCTCCCTCACCCTGGTGGCCTGCGGAGGGGGCGGCGACGGTGGCGGGCCCGATGGCGGCTCCGTCGGTCCCGCGCCGTCCGCGTCCCTGGAAGCGCTCGCCGGCGACTGGGTGCAGAAGGGCTGCGTGAGGAGTGGTGGCCAGTCGTTCAAGAAGATGCTGCGCGCCCGCCTCACCAGCCCGACCACGCTGGACTACCACGAAGGGGTGCTGAGCTTTGGCAGCGGCGACTGTTCGGGGGCCTCACAACTGGTGGGTCCGTCACGGATGGGCGATGTGAGCTTCAACCGGTCGGAGGCGAACAGTGGCCTGGCCGCGCACTGGGGAACGTTCCGCACCGTCACCGGTACGCGCTTCGGCGCCATCTGGACGCTGCGTCCCGCCAACCTGCTGTGCCTGCTGGGCGACGACATCCCGACCAGCCAGCCGACCCTGTCGGCGGTGAGCGCCAGCCTGGCCACCGTGCCCGCCGACAACTGCTTTGCCCGATGAACCCCACGAAACCCACGGAGTCCTTCATGTCCCTTCGATCCTTCATCACACGCACGGCCCCCCTGGCCGCCAGCCTGGCTGTTCTCGCCGGCTGTGCGGCCACTATCGACCAGGACGGTCTGGAGCAGCGCACCGCGCAGGCCATCGGGCGATCCGTCGGCCAGTTCACCATCAGCGACCGCAGCGAGGAGGGCGCGGGTCGCATCAACTACACCGCCAGCACGCGCGACGGCAAGGCCTACAGCTGCTACCTGTACGGGGCCACCGGTTTCCAGCGGGTCATGAGCTTCGGGCAGACACCGCATTCCGACGCCATCTGCACCCCCATGTCAGGCAAGAAGGGCCAGCCGGCCCCTGCGGTGAAGGGCGCCGGTGCGGAGTGCAATGCCCTGCTGCGCGCGGCGGGGCGGTGCTGAGCCCGAGCGAAGCGCGTCGCCTCAGCCCTTCGCCCCCATCGCCATCGCCCGCTCGCGGCTGGCCTGCAGTTCCATTGGGTCGTCGGCCTTCTGCGTGGGCCAGCCCAGCAGGTGTTGCTCGGTCAGGTGGGTCAGGGCGCGGATCCAGTCGGGGCTGTCGTTGACGCATTCGATGTATTCGAAGGTCTTGCCGCCCGCGTGCAGGAAGGCTTCGCGCGCTTCCTGGTTGATTTCTTCCAGCGTCTCGATGCAGTCGCTGGTAAAGCCGGGGCAGACCACATCCACGCTTTTCACACCCTTCTGGGCCATGGCGATCAGCGTCGGCTCGGTGTAGGGCTCCAGCCATTTGGCCTTGCCAAAGCGCGACTGGAAGGTGACGGTGTAGCGGTCCTTGTCGATGCCGAGCTTCTGCGCCAGCAGGCGCGCGGTCTTGTGGCACTCGCAGTGGTAGGGGTCGCCCAGGTGCAGGTTGCGTTCGGGCAGACCGTGGAAGCTCATCACCAGGTGGTCGCCGCGTTCGTGGTGCAGCCAGTGGTGCTGCATGCGCTGGGCCAGCGCGTCGATGTAGCCGGGGTCGTCGTGGTAGCGGTTGACGAAGCGCAGCTCCGGCAGGTGGCGGGTCTTCAGGCCCCAGTGGGCCACGGCGTCGAACACGCTGGCGGTGGTGGTGCCGCTGTATTGCGGGTAGGCCGGCACGATGAGCACGCGCGTCGCACCCTGGGCCTTGAGTTCGTCCAGCACGCTGGCAATGGACGGGTTGCCGTAGCGCATGGCGTAGCGCACGGTCACCTGGTGGCCGCGTTCGCCCAGGTAGCCCTGCAGCAGCTTGGCCTGGGTCTCGGTCCACACCTTCAGGGGCGAGCCTTGCGGCGTCCACACGGTGGCGTACTTGGCAGCCGACTTGGCCGGCCGCACGCGCAGGATGATGCCGTGCAGGATCAGCCACCAGATCGGTTTGGGGATCTCGACCACGCGGTGGTCGCCCAGGAATTCGGCCAGGTAACGGCGCAGCGCGGGGGCGGTGGGCGCGTCGGGCGTGCCCAGGTTGGCGAGCACGATGGCCGTGCGCGGCGCCTGGCCATGGGTGAAGGCGGGTTCGGTCTTGAAGGGCATGCGCTATTCTCCCGCAGCCATGAATGTCCCTTCGTCTGCGGTCCTCGATCCCTCGCGTGTACGCGCCCTCACGCTGGACCTGGACGACACGCTCTGGCCGATCTGGCCCACCATCGCCCGCGCCGAGCAGGTGCTGGCCGACTGGCTGGCGCAGCACGCCCCGGCCACCGCCGCGCTGGGGGCCGACCGGCAAACCCTGCGGGCGGTGCGCGATCAGATCGGACGCGATCGGCCGGACCTGGCGCACGACCTGACAGCGCTGCGGCGTGAATCCATCCGCGGCCTGTTGCAGCGTGCGGGCGACGACCCGGCGCTGGCCGAGCCGGCTTTCGAGGTGTTCTTTGAAGAGCGCCAGCGGGTGGAACTGTTCGAGGACGCCTTGCCCGCGCTGGAGCGGCTGGCCGCGCGCTTCCCGCTGGTGGCGCTGTCCAACGGCAACGCCGACGTGCACCGCGTGGGCATCGGCGCGCACTTCAAGGCCGCCATCAGCGCGCGCGAATTCGGCGTGGGCAAGCCGGACGTGCGCATCTTCCACGCGGCGGCCGCGGCGGCCGGTGTGGCGCCACACGAGGTGCTGCACATCGGCGACGACGCGCAGCTGGACGGCGTGGGCGCGCTCAACGCCGGCATGCAGCTGGCCTGGGTGAACCGCCACGGTCACGCATGGGACCACGCGCCGCTGCAACCCCACATCACACTGTCGGACCTGCGCGTGCTCTGCGACGCGCTGCTCTGAACCTCAATCCGCTGCCATCACCATGAGCCTGACCATCCACGGCATCGCCGCTTCCCGCGCCATCCGCCCCCTGTGGGCCGCCACCGAACTGGGCCTGACGTTCCAGCACGTGCAGACACCCTACAGCGGCGGCGCCACGCGCACGCCCGAGTTCCTGGCGCTCAACCCCAACGGTCACATCCCGGTGGTGGTGGACGCGCGGCCCGAGGGGGATGTGGTGCTGTGGGAGAGCATGGCCTGCGCGCTGTACATCGCACGCCACCACGGCGTGGCCGACGGCCAGAGCATCACGCCCGCAACGCCGGCCGAAGACGCCGACGCCCTGCGCTGGAGTTTCTGGGCCGTGACCGAATGCGAGGCCGACGCGCTGACCGTGCTGATGCACCGCGTGGTGATGCCGTCCGAACGCCGCAAGCCCGAGCTGGCCGATGCCGCCGAGCGGCGTCTGGCCGTGCCGCTGCGCGTGCTGGAGCAGCATCTGGCCGCGCAGCAGGCCAGAGGCCGGGCGCACCTGGCGGCCGAGCGCTTCACCGTGGCCGACCTGTGTGTGGCCAGCATCCTCAACTGGGCACGGCCGGCGCACGCGCTGATGAAGGAGCACTCGCTGGTGCACGACTGGTTGGTGCGCTGCACCTCGCGGCCAGCGCAGCTGGCGGCCAAGGCGCTCTGACCTGAACCGAACGTGCGCGCACGGCGCGGTGTTCAGCCGATGCGGGCGCCGGGCAGGTCCAGTGCTGCCCGGGCGGCGGCCGATCCGCTGCGCACCGCGCCTTCCAGCGTGGCGGGGTAGGGACCGTCCACATAGTCGCCCGCGGCCCACAGGCCGGGCGCAATGGCGGTGGATGGCCGCACCAGGCCCGGGGTGCAGGCGAAGGTGGCGCGCTTTTCCACCACGGTCTGCAGCGGGCGCAAGCGTTGCAGACCCAGCTGTTCGCTGGCCTGCCGCAGCACGGCGGCCTGCAGGGTGTCGCGGTCGCCCTCACTGGCGCTGACGACAAAGGCCATCACGCCCTGCGCAGCGGGGTTGCGGGGCTGCAGCTGCCCGCGGTCGAAGACGAATTGAGCCGGCGCGTCGGGTGCGCTGGGCAGGGCCAGCAGGGGCGCGCGCAACTGCTGGTCGGGCGCCAGCGCATAGACGGTGGCGATGGCGGTGTAGGGCAGGGCGGCGGCCAGTCGCGCCCAGTCGCCCAGCGGGCGGGCGATGCGGTCGTCGTGGCTTTCACGCGCCAGGGCCGATGCCTGCGTCATGGCCTGGGCGGCGGGCCCGGCGGCCGTGGCCCAGATCAGGCGGTCGAACGCGTCTTCGAACAGCTGGCCGTCGCGCACGCCCAGCAGCAGCCAGTGGCCGGACCGGCGCTGCAGCGCGCTGATGCGGGCGCCCCGGTGCAGGCGGGTGTGACCGGCGTGTTCCCACTGCAGCCAGTGGGCGGCGGCTTCGGGCAGCAGGGCCGACAGGTCGGTGCGTGGCAGCAGCAGGTGGGACGGGCCCATGCCGGGGTGTCCGCGGCCGAACAGGGCATCGCGCAGCACGGTCAGGAACACCTGGGCGCTGGCCAGGTCGGCCGGTGTGTTCAGCGCCGATACACACAGCGGCTCGATCAGCTCGTCCACCACGCGGGGCGGCAGATCCCAGCACAGGTCGGACACGGTCTGGCCCGGGCGGGCGGCAAAGCCTCGCAGACGCCAGCCCAGCGAAGCCTTGAGCAGCCCCAGGCGGTCGCCCCAGGTCCAGCCGCGCGCGGTGGCTATGGCGGCCAGTGCGTCCAGCGGCGGGGGCCAGCCGGCGGCCCAGGTGGGGGTCTGCAGGCCCGATCCGTCGGGCTGTGGCAGGCCCAAAGGCAGTTGCAGCAACGCAGACGGCAGATCCACGCCCACGGTCTGCATCAGGCCCAGGGCTTCGCGGTAGGCACCGATCAGGATGTGCTGACCGTTGTCCAGTGTGAGGCGGTGGCCGTCGGGCAGGCTCACCGACAGCGCCCGCGCGCGGCCGCCGAGCACCCGGTTGGCTTCGAAAACGGTGACATCTGCACCGGCCTCGGCTGCGGTGACGGCCGCAGCCATGCCGGCCCAGCCGGCACCGACCACCGCGAGTTTCATGACAGGATGCCCAGGGCCTGGACTTTCCAGGCCAGCCAGAACTTGCGCAGCGGCGTCAGGCTCACGCGCTGCGTCAGCACCAGCAGCGGGTCGGCGGCGATCTCGCGCAGCAGGGTGCGGTAGATGCTGGCCATCATGAGCCCGGGTTTCTGCGCGCGCCGGTCGGCCGCGGGCAGCAGCGCCAGGGCTTCGTCGTACTGGGCCAGCGCCCGTTCGCACTGGAACTGCATCAGCGCCCGGAAGCGGCGCTCGAAGTCGGCCTTGTCGGTGCCGGGGGCCGCGCCGCGCTTGATCAGCTCGTGCGCCTTCACGTCGAAGCGTTGCAGTTCGTTGACCGGCAGGTAGATGCGGCCGCGCACGGCGTCTTCGCCCACGTCGCGCACGATGTTGGTCAGCTGGAAGGCCAGGCCCATGCGGTGGGCGTATTCGGTGGTCTGCGGGTCGGTCTGGCCGAAGATGCGCGCCGCCACTTCCCCCACCACGCCGGCCACCAGGTGGCAGTAGCGCTGCAGGTTGTTGAAGTCGAGGTAGCGGTTCTGGTCCAGGTCCATCTGGCAGCCGTCGATGACGGCCAGCAGGTGCCGGGCCTCGATGCCGTACGCCGGCGCATGCGGCATGAGGGCCTGCAACGCGGGGTGGCTGGGCTGGCCGTTGTAGGCCTGCGCCACTTCCTGGCGCCACCAGCCCAGCTTGGCTTGCGCCACGCCCAGGTCGTGCACCTCGTCCACGACGTCGTCCACCTCGCGGCAGAACGCGTAGAAGGCGGTGATGGCGGCGCGCTTGGGCGGCGGCAGGAACAGGAAGGCGTAATAGAAACTGCTGCCGGAGGCGGCGGCCTTCTGCTGGGCGTAGTCTTGTGGCGTGGTCATGTCTCGGGGCAAGGTGCCCGAGTGTAATCAGCCCTCCATGACGTGTGTTCCGGGCAGCGGCGGACGGCGAACCGGGGCGGGCCAGTGATGCAGATCACATTGCGTGTCGCGGGGAGGTCGATCCGGTGCGGCGTCTTGAGGCAGCGCAAGACCACGCATGCACAGCCGGACATACGCTGGGCATATTGGCATTTGTCTCACCTTCATGACCACCTCCGCCGATCCCTTGGTCTTCCTGTCCGACCCCCGCACCGCTCCGGTATCGGCTGCTGCAGATGGCGTCGATGCGGGACGCCAGCTCGAATCCGCCGAAGCCGCGTTGCGCGAGATATCGCAGCGCCTGGCGCACGACCTGCGGACCCCGTTGCGTCACGTGGTGAGCTACACCGGTTTGCTCGAAGAGGACATCCGGATGGCCCGACCCGCCTGTGAACTGTCGGCCCGCACGCAGAAGATCCAGGATGCGGCCCAGCGCCTGGTGGACCGTCTGGACGAGCTGGCGGCGCTCTCCCGGGTGCTGGGATCGGAACTGACGCGCCAGCCGACGGACATGTCGCGCCTGCTGGTGCAGGCCTGGGCGACCCATATGGCCGCCGGCGGGCACCCGGACATGTTGCTGGAACAGTGCACCGTTCTGCCCGTGGTGGCCGGAGACGCCGCCTTGCTGGAGCAGGTCTGGCGCGCACTGATCCATGATCTCTGCCGGCTGCATTCGCCGGCCGACGGCGGTGGGCGCCTGCTGGCGTCGGCAACGGCTTCGGACAGCGGCTGGACGTTCAGCCTTCGCCTGGTGCCGGCTTGCGCCGACGCCGACCGGCCGATCTGCGCATCCACCGGCCCGGACGCACAGTGCCGGTGCGAAAGCGGGCGCGCGCTGGTGCGGCGGATCGTGGGCAGCCACGGGGGGCGTTTCTGGGTCCTGACCGATCCGGAGCAGGGGCCGGGTTTCGCCTTCATGTTGCCCAGGTTTCCGCTGGGCTGACCGGCCTCAGGCGCTGTTGCGGAAGATGAGGCGGTGGGTGCCGGTGAGTTCGCCGTGCCAGCGGTCGACGCGCCGCAGGTAGCCACGTTCCTCAATCTGCCGCAGTGCGCGCGCGACGGATTCGCGTGAAGCGCCGAGCAAGCGTGCCATCGCCACCTGGCTGGGCAGCTGGATGCTGGTCGAACCCTGTTCACGTGCCTGCAGCATCAGTGCGGCCATGAGCTGGGTGGGCAGGCCTTGCAGGCGCATCAGCGCTGCCCAGTCGGCCAGCAGGCTGTGCTCGCGGCTCATGTGAACATGCAGCAGGCTCTGGAAAGCGCACTGCTGTCCCAGCACCTGGCGCAGGGCACTGGTCGGCAATTCGCAGATGCGCACCGATGACAGGGCTTCGGCGCCCAGCAGGGCTCCGCCCTCGAGCAGGCCCCAGAGGCCCAGCAGGTGGCCGCGCCCGGCCAGCGCCACCGGGTGGGGGCAACCGTCTGGCCCGTTGCGCGTCAGTATCACCGTGCCGAGCTTGATGCTGCGCACCACGGTGGGTACCTCACCCTCGGTCTGAAGGGTTTCACCCTTGCGGAACGAGATTTCCCGGATCAAGGGGTCCAGGTGGCTCTGAATGTCGGGCGGCAGACCTCCGACGAAACAGTGCTGGCGGGCGGCGCAGCGCTGGCAGCGGCGTTCGATGTCGAAGAGGCGTTCGGTGGTGGTGGGCATGGGGGCAGGCGCCCGCGTGCGGTGCCGGTGGCGAGACGCCAAGGTCCGGGAACGCCGCGGTTCTGCTCATATTCGGCATGGAGCAGAGCGGCTGAAGAGGCCGGAACGCGGGCGGCGTGCGGTTTGGCACGCAGAAGCCGGCAAGCGTTCCAAGACTGCCATTTTTGTCACATTCAGGGGCGAAAGGCGGCTGAATGGGGTTATTGCACCGATTTCGTACAAATGCCGTTGTGCGAAGTAGCCTTAAGGTCGCAAAGTTGGAATGATGTGCACAAAACAGAGAACCATCGTTGGATAGAGATGAGCTTTCCCCAGGAACCCTCCCACCCCCTGGCCGGGCGAAACGAACCACAGGAGCCGCTGGGCGGGCCTGGCGCATCGCCCGCGGTGTCCCCAGCCGAACTGGCGGCCCGGCTGTCGTCGGCCGAACAGACCTTGCGCGACATCTCCCACGCGTTGGCACACGACCTGCGCACTTCGCTGCGCCATGTGGTCAGCTATGCCCAGCTGCTCGGTGATGTGGCCCAGTCCGTGGAGTCGGAGCCGGCGCAGCGTCTTTCGCACAAGGTGGTGGACGCCAGCCGGCAGTTGCAGCGCTTGATGGAGTCGGTGTCGGCCCTGGCCCGGCTGCAGGCAGCCGACCTGCAGTTGCTGACCGTGGACAACAAGGCCCTGCTGCGTTCGCTGATTCGCGAGATGGATGAGCGTTCCAAAGGGCGCCGCGTGGCCTGTGTGGTGGCGCAGGACTTGCCCCCGGTGCTGGCCGATCCGGCCCTGCTGCGCCGCGTCTGGCAGGAGTTGATGGACAACGCCTGGCGGCACGCCAGCGGGCACGAGCAGCCGCGGGTGGAAATACGCCACGAGCCGATGGCCGACGGGGTGGCCTTCTTCGTGCACGACAACGGCGCCGGTTTCGAGCCCGAGCGTGCCGCCGAACTGTTTGGCCTGTTCCAGCGCTCCAAGGGGGCCCCCGCGCCTGGTCTGGGCGTCGGGCTGGCGATGGTGCGCCGGATCGTCGAATGCCATGGTGGCCAGGTCTGGGCCACGGCGCGCCCGGGCGAAGGCGCCAGTTTTGGCTTCAGCCTGCCGACGATGGCGCGTTGAAGGCGGAGGCGCGCCAGGCGCGCCACAGCAGTCGCGGCAGGTCGGCCTTGCCCACGGCAGGCCGTTGCCGCCAGCTGGCGTGATCCATGGCGGCCAGCTTGTCCAGGATCAGCAGTCCGCCCTGAACCACCAGCCGCAGTTCCCAGCCGGCACGTCCCGGCAGCCGCCGCGCCAGCGGCGCGCCGTCCAGCATCAGCTGCCGGGCCTGCTGGCAGAGGTCGGCCACCAGCGCCCGGCGAGCGGCTTCGCGCGTCGGGGTGGCACCAGGGCCAAAGTCGTCCAGCGTCAGTCCGCATCGGGTCAGCGCATCGGCCGGCAGATAGTGCCGGCCCCGAGGCAGGTCCACGCTGAGGTCCTGCCAGAAGTTGATCAGCTGCAGCGCGCTGCAAATGGCGTCGCTCTGCGACAGCGACACCGCATCGTTCACCCCGTACAGGTGCAGCAGCAGTCGGCCCACCGGGTTGGCCGAGAGCTGGCAGTAGGCCAGCAGTTCGGTGGGGTCGGCGTAGTGGTGGCCGGCGGCGGTGTACCGCACGTCCTGCTCGAAGGCGCTCAGCAGGTCGTGCAACAGCGGGCCGGGCAGGGCGTGGCTGTGCGCCGCTGCCCCCAGCGGCCCGAAGACCTGCGGCCAGTCGCTGCCCACGTCTTCGCCGCCCAACGACCGCTCCAGTGCCCGGCGGTAGCGGGACAGCAACTGCAGGCGTGCCGTGCTGTCCAGATCGCCTTCATCCGCGATGTCGTCTGCCGTGCGGGCGAAATGGTAGATCGCCACCACCGCCGGGCGCAGGGTGGGCGGGCACAGCAGCGACGCCACCGGGAAGTTCTCGTAGTGGCCGACACTCGCACTCAGGGGGGCGGGCTGTTGGGCGGTCGGGGTCGACATGCTGGCGGAAGGGGAATTTGCAGGGGTTGTCAGTGTGGGGCGGGGCCGGGGCGCCCCTCGTGGGCAAGGTCGGGCACCCGCAGGTGCTGCGCAACCGGGCTGCTGCACTACAATTTTGCTTACTAACCGGTTGGTCATTAATTTCGGGCAGCCGGTTTGCCCGCGTCTTGTTGATCTGCCCGACCCTGCATTGTGGGTCCAACCCGCATCGGGCCCACCAAAGAACACCACCATGAAACTGCCACCGCGCCTGTTGCTTTCGTCCTTCGTCCTGTTGCTCGCGGCGTGTTCTCGCCCCGAAGCGGCGCCCGAGCCCGTGCGCGCAGTGAAGCTGCTGACGGTCGGCAGCGACACCGTGCAAGCGGGGCAGGAATACGCTGGCGAGGTGCGGGCGCGGGTGGAGTCCCGTCTGGGCTTTCGGGTTGGCGGCAAGCTGGTGCAGCGTCCGGCCGAAGTCGGTCAGCGGGTGCAGGCTGGCCAGTTGCTGGCTCAGTTGGATGCGACGGATCTGGCCTTGGGTAGCCAGGCCGCCCAGGCGCAGATGGCTGCCGCCCGGACGCAGCGCGATCTGGCGGCGGCCGATCTGAAACGCTTCACCGAGCTGAAGGCGCAGGGGTTCATCAGCGGCGCCGAGCTGGAACGCCGCCAGGCCGCGCTGGACGCAGCGGAGGCCAGCCTGCGCCAGGCCCAGGCCCAGGGTGCGGTGCAGGGCAACCAAGCGGGGTACGCCCGTTTGCTGGCCGACGCAGCCGGCGTGGTGGTCGCGGTGGACGCCGAGCCCGGCCAGGTGGTGGCCGCCGGTACGCCGGTGGTGCGTTTGGCGCGGGATGGCGCCCGCGATGTGGTGTTTGCCCTGCCCGAAGACCGGCTGGGCAGTCTGCGGATCGGCCAGAACGCCCAGGTCCGCCTGTGGTCGGTCGCGCAGGGCGGTCCGGCCGCACAGCCCCTGACGGGCACGGTGCGCGAAGTGGCCGCCAGCGCCGACCCGCTGACCCGGACATTTCAGGTCAAGCTGGCGCTGCCGGCCGACGCCGGGGTGCCACTGGGTGCTACCGCTTATGTGAGCCTGTCCGGCCAGCGCACCGGGGCGCAGGCGCTGCGCCTGCCCACCAGCGCACTCATGCGCGCCAGCGGTGGAAGCAGTGCCAGCGCGGTCTGGGTGTTCGACCCGGCCACCAGCACGGTGACGCCGCGCACGGTGCAGCTGCAGGGTGCCGACGGCAACGACATGCTGGTCGCCTCCGGCCTGAAGGCGGGTGAACTGGTCGTGGCCGCGGGCGTGCACGTGCTCTCGGCCGGCCAGAAGGTGACCCGCTTCGCCGACGCCGACAAGGCCAACTGAGGACCGGCATGCAAGCACATGACAACCACGCCGCCGGCGGCGGCCGACCCGGCTGGATCGAGCGGATGAACCTGTCGCAGTGGGCGCTGGACCACCAGGCCTTCACCCGCTACCTGATGATCGTGCTGATGGTGCTGGGGGTAGCGGCCTACTTCCAGCTCGGCCAGGACGAGGATCCGCCGTTCACCTTCCGTGCCATGGTGGTGCGGGCCTTCTGGCCGGGCGCAACGGCACAGCAGATGTCCGAGCAGGTGACCGACCGGCTGGAGAAGACGCTGCAGGAGGTGCCCTACGCCGACAAGATCCGCAGCTACTCCAAGCCCGGCGAGACGCTGATCATTTTCCAGATCAAGGACAACTCGCGCCCGGCCGACGTGCCGCAGGTCTGGTACACGGTGCGCAAGAAGATCGGGGACATGCGCGCAACGCTGCCGCAGGGCGTGGTGGGGCCGTTCTTCAATGACGAGTTCGGGGACGTGTTCGGCGTGATCTACGCCTTGCAGGGCGACGGTTTCTCGCCGGCCGAACGCAAGGCGGTGGCCGACGACGTGCGCCAGCGCCTGCTGCGGGTCAAGGACGTCAACAAGGTCGAGCTGTTCGGTGTGCAGGACGAGAAGCTGTACATCGAGGTCTCCAACCGGCGTCTGGCCGCGATGGGGCTGGACATGGGTCAGATCCTGGCCGCGCTGGGCCAGCAGAATGCGCTGGAATCGGCCGGGGCCATGCAGGGGCCGCAGGACGTGGTGCAGGTGCGCGTGGGCGGGGCGTTCAACTCGGTCGAACAGTTGCGGGCCATGCCCATCCGCGCGGCCAACGGCACCCAGATCCGGCTCGGCGACATCGCCGACGTCCGCCTGGGCTACGCCGACCCGGTGCAGCCCATGGTGCGCCACAACGGCAAGGACAGCATCGCGCTGGGCATTTCCATGGCCAAGGGCGGCGACATCATCGCCCTGGGCCAAGCCCTGAAGACCGCGGTGACCGACATCGAGGCGACACTGCCGGCGGGCATGCAGCTGGTGCAGGTGCAGGACCAGCCGGCCGCGGTGAGCCGCTCGGTCAACGAATTCGTCAAGGTGCTGATCGAGGCGGTGGTGATCGTGCTGGCGGTGAGCTTCCTCTCGCTGGGCTTGCACAAACGCGAGGGCGGCACCGGCCTGCGCCGCTACATCCTGGACGTGCGGCCCGGTCTGGTGGTGTTCATCACCATCCCGCTGGTGCTGGCGATCACCTTCCTGGTCATGCGCTACTGGGGCATCGGCCTGCACAAGATCTCGCTGGGCTCACTGATCATTGCACTGGGCCTGCTGGTGGACGACGCCATCATCGCGGTCGAGATGATGGTGCGAAAGCTGGAAGAGGGCTATTCCATGATGAAGGCCGCCACCTTCACCTGGGAGGCCACCGCCATGCCCATGCTCACCGGCACCCTGATCACGGCCGCCGGCTTCCTGCCCATCGGCATGGCGCGTTCCACGGTGGGTGAATACACTTTCGCCATCTTCGCCGTCACGGCGGCGGCCCTGCTCATCTCCTGGGTGGTGGCGGTCATGTTCGTGCCCTACCTGGGCGTGAAGCTGCTCAAGGTCAAACCCCATGTGGGACCGGCGCACGAGGTCTTCGACGGCCCGTTCTATGTGCGTTTCCGCGCCCTGGTGAACTGGTGTGTGCAGCACCGCTGGATCACCATCGGCCTGACCATCGCGACCTTCGTGCTGGGTCTGGCCGGCATGGGCAAGGTGCAGCAGCAGTTTTTCCCCGATTCCAGCCGGCCCGAGATCCTGGTCGACCTGTGGCTGCCCGAAGGGGCGAGCATGGTGGCCAACGACGCGGTGACGCGCCGCGTCGAGCAGCGGCTGGCGCAGGAGCCGGGCGTGACCAGCGTGAGCACCTGGGTTGGCTCCGGCGTGCCGCGCTTCTACCTGCCCATCGACCAGATCTTCCCGCAGAGCAACGTGTCGCAGCTCATCCTGCTGCCACAGGACCTGGCCACGCGCGAGGTGCTGCGCAAGAAGCTGCCCACCTTGCTGGCGACCGAGTTTCCCGAGGTGCGCGGGCGCGTCAAGCTGCTGGCCAACGGGCCGCCGGTGCCCTATCCGGTGCAGTTCCGCGTGGTCGGCCCCGACCCGGCCGTGCTGCGCGGGCTGGCCGACGAGGTCAAGGAGTCCTTGCGTGCCAGTCCCAACATGCGTGGCGTGAATGACAACTGGAACGAGTCGATCAAGGCCTTCCGGCTGGAGATCGATCAGGCGAAGGCCCGTGCCCTGGGCGTGAGCAGCCAGTCCATCGCGCAGGCCGGCCGCACCCTGCTGTCGGGCAGCACGGTGGGGCAGTACCGCGACGGCGACAAGCTGATCGAGATCGTGCTGCGCCAGCCGCTGGCCGAGCGCGACGCGCTTACCAGCCTGGCCAACGCCTACCTGCCCACGGCCAGTGGCCGCAGCATTCCGCTGCTGCAGATCGCGCGGCCCGTGTTCGACTGGGAACCGGGCGTGATGTGGCGCGAGAATCGCGAATACGCGATCACCGTGCAGGGCGATGTGGTGGAGGGCTTGCAGGGCGCCACCGTGACCGGCCAGTTGCTGCCGGGCTTGCGCACGGCCGAGGCCCGCTGGCGGGAACAGGGGCTCAACGGCTACCGCATCGAAGTGGCCGGCTCTGTCGAAGAAAGCAGCAAGGGCTCTTCGTCGATCGCCGCCGGGCTGCCGGTGATGCTGTTCATCGTCTTCACCCTGCTGATGCTCCAGTTGCAGAGCTTCAGCCGCTCGTTGCTGGTGTTCCTGACCGGCCCGCTGGGCATGGCCGGTGTCGCCGCGTCGCTGCTGGCGCTCAACCGGCCGTTCGGCTTCGTGGCGCTGCTGGGCGTGATCGCGCTCATGGGCATGATCCAGCGCAACTCGGTGATCCTGATCGACCAGATCGAGCAGGACCGCGCCCGGGGCGTGCCGGCCTGGGACGCGATCGTGGAAGCCGCGGTGCGCCGCATGCGCCCCATCGTGCTGACGGCCGCGGCGGCGGTGCTGGCCATGATCCCGCTCTCGCGCAGCGTGTTCTGGGGCCCGATGGCCGTGGCCATCATGGGCGGCCTGATCGTGGCCACCGTGCTGACCCTGCTGGCGCTGCCCGCCATGTACGCGGCCTGGTTCCGGGTCCGGCGGCCTGCCTGACCCGGATACAATAGAAGGTTGCCGTCTGCGGCGCCCTCAACGGCGCACGCGTGTCCGGCGCGCGGGTGGCGAAATTGGTAGACGCACCAGGTTTAGGTCCTGACGCCAGCAATGGTGTGGGGGTTCGAGTCCCCCCCCGCGCACCACAACACCGACGAACAGATCCTCACCGGCAGGCCCACAGGCCGGCCGCCCTTCCTGATTGGAGATGACCATGACCGTGACCGTAGAAACCCTGGAAAAGCTGGAGCGCAAGATCACGCTGACGCTGCCGGCCGATGTGATCCAGAACGAAGTGACCAAGCGCCTGAAGGAAGTGGCGCGCAAGGTCAAGATGGACGGCTTCCGTCCCGGCAAGGTGCCCATGAGCGTGGTCGCCCAGCAGTACGGTTACTCCGTGCATTACGAAGTGATGCAGGACAAGGTGAGCGAGGCTTTCGCCAGCGCCGCCAACGAAGCCCAGCTGCGTGTGGCCGGTCAGCCCAAGATCACCGAGAAGGAAGGCGCCGCTGAAGGCCAGCTGGCCTTCGACGCCGTGTTCGAGGTCTATCCCGAAGTCAAGATCGGTGACCTGGGCGTCGCCGAAGTCGAGAAAGTGTCGGCCGAAGTGTCCGACGCCGCCATCGACCGCACCCTGGACATCCTGCGCAAGCAGCGCCGCACGTTTGCCCAGCGCGCCGCCGACCAGGCCGCCGTTGACACCGACCGTGTGACCATCGACTTTGCCGGCAAGATCGATGGTGAGGCCTTCGAGGGTGGCAAGGCCGAAGGCTTCCAGTTCATCGTCGGCGACGGCCAGATGCTCAAGGAATTTGAAGACGCCGTGCGCGGCATGAAGACGGGCGAGTCCAAGACCTTCCCGCTGGCCTTCCCCGCCGACTACCATGGCAAGGACGTGGCCGGCAAGACCGCCGACTTCCTGGTGACGCTCAACAAGATTGAAGCCGCCCACCTGCCTGAAGTGGATGAAGCCCTGGCCAAGTCGCTTGGCATTGCCGAAGGCACCGTCGAAGCCCTGCGCGCCGACATCAAAAAGAACCTGGAGCGTGAGGTCAAGCACCGCGTGCTGGCACGCAACAAGCAGGCCGCCATGGACGCGTTGGCCGCTGCCGCCGAGCTGGACCTGCCCAAGTCGGTCGTGCAGGCCGAGTTGGATCGCCTGGTGGAAGGTGCCCGCGCCGACCTCAAGCAGCGAGGCGTGAAGGATGCCGAGAAGGCACCGATCCCCGAAGATCTGTTCCGTCCTCAGGCCGAGCGTCGCGTGCGCCTGGGTCTGGTGGTGGCCGAGCTGGTGCGTGCCAACGAGCTGCATGCCACGCCCGAGCAGATCAAGGCCCACATCGAAGACCTGGCCGCCTCTTACGAGAAGCCGGCCGACGTGGTGCGCTGGTACACCAGCGACAACCGCCGCATGGCCGAAGTCGAGGCGATCGTGATCGAGAACAACGTGACCGACTTCGTGCTGTCCAAGGCCAAGGTCACCGAAAAGTCGGTGTCGTTCGACGAACTGATGGGTCAGGCCTGACCCCGATCGGGCCGTTTGCCGACGGGGAAAAGGGCGGGGCTTCCCGCCCTTTTTCGTTCTGCCATCTTGCAATCGGGGCCCGGCACGCCACTTGCAGCTTTGCCGGAAGTCCGACACGCGATGGCGGCCTTGTCGGGTTGGTTACAGTAGCGACACGTTGCAAACGCATTACACGGAGAAACGCATGAGCGCAATGGACATTCAGGGTCTGGGCATGGTGCCCATGGTGATCGAGCAGTCGGGCCGCGGCGAGCGTGCCTACGACATCTATTCGCGCCTGCTCAAGGAGCGCGTGATCTTTCTGGTGGGCCCGGTCAACGACCAGTCGGCCAATCTGGTGGTGGCGCAACTGCTGTTCCTGGAAAGCGAAAACCCGGACAAGGACATTTCCTTCTACATCAACTCCCCGGGTGGGTCGGTCAGCGCCGGCATGGCGATTTTCGACACCATGAACTTCATCAAGCCTGACGTGTCCACGCTGTGCACCGGCATGGCCGCCAGCATGGGTGCCTTCCTGCTGGCCGCCGGAGCCAAGGGCAAGCGTTTCGCGCTGCCCAATTCCAAGGTCATGATCCACCAGCCGCTGGGTGGCACCCAGGGCCAGGCGACCGAGATCGAGATCCATGCCCGCGAGATCCTCAAGACCCGCGAGCAGCTCAACAGGATCCTGGCCGAGCGTACCGGGCAGCCGCTGGAAAAGATTGAGCGCGACACCGAACGGGATTACTACCTGTCGGCCGCCGAATCGGCCGAGTACGGCCTGATCGACAAGGTCATCGACAAGCGCGCCGCCTGATCCTGACGGTCGCGCATTCAGGGGTGACAAAACGGCGGATTCGTACCAAATCGGGTGCTTTTCCGGCATTTGGCTCCCCGGGTGCTTGAACTATCATTGATTCTGACGTCTTTCCTATCGTCTTCCTGACCCCCTTCCATGGCCGACAAAAAAGCCGCCTCCAGTGAAAAAGCGCTCTACTGCTCGTTTTGTGGCAAGAGCCAGCACGAGGTCAAGAAGCTGATCGCCGGCCCCTCGGTGTTCATCTGCGATGAGTGCATCGAGCTGTGCAACGACATCATTCGCGACGAGCTACCGGGCCTCGAATCGGTCAAGTCCCAGGGCGACGACCTGCCTACACCCGCCCAGCTCAAGTCCAATCTGGATCATTACGTGATCGGTCAGGACCCAGCCAAGCGCGCACTGGCGGTTGCTGTCTACAACCACTACAAGCGTCTTCGCCACAAACAGGGCGCCCGCAAGGACGACGTGGAACTGGCCAAGAGCAATATCCTGCTCATCGGTCCCACGGGTTCCGGCAAGACCCTGCTGGCCCAGACCATGGCACGCATGCTCAACGTGCCGTTTGTGATGGCCGATGCCACCACGCTGACCGAAGCCGGCTACGTCGGCGAGGACGTGGAGAACATCGTGGCCAAGCTGCTGCAGAGCTGCAATTACGACGTGGAGCGAGCGCAGCAAGGCATCGTCTATATCGACGAGATCGACAAGATCACCCGCAAGTCGGACAACCCGTCCATTACCCGCGACGTGTCGGGTGAGGGTGTGCAGCAGGCCTTGCTCAAGCTGATCGAAGGCACCATGGCCAGCGTGCCGCCGCAGGGCGGGCGCAAGCACCCGAATCAGGATTTCCTGCAGGTCGATACGACCAACATCCTGTTCATTTGCGGTGGCGCTTTCGCTGGTCTGGAGAAGATCATCGAGAACCGGACCGAAGCCTCGGGCATGGGTTTTGGTGCGGTGGTCAAAAGCAAGCAGCAGCGCAGCCTGACCGAGTCCTTCCAGGACATCGAGCCCGAAGACCTGATCAAGTTCGGCCTGATCCCCGAGTTGGTTGGCCGTCTGCCGGTGATCGCCAGCCTGGCCGAGCTCAGCGAAGACGCACTGGTGCAGATCCTGACCGAACCGAAGAACGCGGTGGTCAAGCAATTCGCCCAACTGCTGGCGATGGAAGGTGCTGAACTTGAGGTGCGGCCTGCCGCCCTCAAGTCCATCGCTCGCAAGGCACTGGCCCGTAAGACCGGAGCCCGTGGCCTGCGTTCGATACTGGAAAACGCGCTGATCGACACCATGTTCGATCTGCCTGGCATGAGCAACGTCGAAAAGGTGGTGGTGGACGAGTCCACCATCGAGGAAAACAAGGCACCGCTGCTCGTGTACCGCGAAGCAGCCCGACAGGCCTGAGGCCGGTTCGCTCTTGCATTGGGGCAGGCACACCGTTCACCTGCCGCCCCCACATTTGTTGAGGTTCACACATGTCCGGTCAAGTCCCACTGCCCAGCACGCCGGTTGATCTGCCCCTTTTGCCCTTGCGCGATGTGGTGGTCTTCCCGCACATGGTCATCCCCTTGTTCGTGGGGCGGCCCAAGAGCATCAAGGCGTTGGAGGCCGCGATGGAGGCCGAGCGCCGCATCATGCTGGTGGCCCAGAAGGCGGCTGCCAAGGACGAGCCGTCCACCGACGACATGTTCGAGATGGGCTGCGTCGCCACCATTCTGCAGATGCTCAAGCTGCCTGACGGGACGGTGAAGGTCCTGGTCGAGGGTGTGCAGCGCGCCAAGGTGCTGGGCATTCGCGACGAAGAGAGTCACTTCGTGGCCCACGTGACGCCCGTGGACCCGGCGCGCGAGCAATCCGAAGCCCATGCGACCGAACTGGAAGCACTGCGCCGTGCGGTGATGCAGCAGTTCGACCAGTACGTCAAACTCAACAAGAAGATCCCGTCCGAGATCCTGACCTCGATCTCCAGCATCGACGATGCCGGTCGCCTTGCCGACACCATCGCAGCCCACCTGCCGCTCAAGCTCGAGTCCAAGCAGGTCGTGCTCGACCTCGATCCGGTCAACAAGCGGCTGGAAAACCTGTTCGAGCAGCTTGAGCGTGAAGTCGATATCCTGAACGTCGACAAAAAGATCCGTGGCCGCGTCAAGCGCCAGATGGAGAAGAACCAGCGCGACTTCTACCTCAACGAGCAGGTCAAGGCCATCCAGAAGGAACTGGGCGAAGGTGAAGAAGGCGCTGACCTCGAAGAGATCGAAAAGAAGATCAAGCTGGCCAAGATGCCGGCCGAGGCACGCAAGAAGGCCGAGGCCGAGTTCAAGAAACTCAAGCTGATGTCACCCATGTCCGCCGAGGCGACCGTGGTGCGCAACTACATCGACGCGTTGGTGGCCTTACCCTGGAGCAAGAAGACCAAGATCAAACACGACCTGGCCCATGCCGAAGATGTGCTCAACGAGGATCACTTTGGTCTGGAGAAGGTCAAAGACCGCATCCTTGAATACCTCGCGGTGCAGCAGCGCGTGGACAAAGTCAAGGCACCTATCCTGTGTCTGGTCGGCCCCCCTGGCGTGGGCAAGACGTCGCTGGGGCAGTCGATCGCCAAGGCCACCGGTCGCAAGTACGTGCGCATGGCGCTGGGTGGCATGCGTGACGAAGCCGAGATCCGTGGGCACCGTCGCACCTACATCGGCGCCATGCCGGGCAAGGTGCTGCAGAGCCTGGGCAAGGTGGGCACCCGGAATCCGCTGTTCCTGCTCGATGAGATCGACAAGCTGGGCACCGACTTCCGTGGTGATCCCTCTTCTGCACTGCTGGAAGTGCTGGACCCCGAGCAGAACCACACCTTCGCCGATCACTACGTCGAAGTGGACTTCGACCTGTCCGACGTGATGTTCGTCGCGACCTCGAACTCGATGAACATTCCGCCGGCGCTGCTGGACCGGATGGAAGTCATCCGCCTGTCGGGCTACACCGAAGACGAGAAGACCAGCATCGCGATGCGTTACCTGCTGCCCAAGCAGCTCAAGAACAACGGCATCCGAGATGGCGAAATGGACGTCAGCGAAGACGCTGTTCGCGACATCGTGCGTTACTACACCCGTGAAGCCGGCGTGCGCTCGCTTGAACGCGAGCTGTCCAAGATCTGTCGAAAGGTGGTCAAGGGGTTGCTGCTCAAGAAGTACGCGCCGACCGTCAAGGTCACCGCCGACAACCTGAGCGATTTCCTGGGGGTGCGCAAGTACACCTACGGCCGCGCGGAACAGCAGAACCAGGTGGGGCAGGTGGTTGGTCTGGCCTGGACCGAGGTCGGTGGCGATCTGCTCACCATCGAGGTGGCGATCATGCCTGGCAAGGGTGGCAGCATCCGGACCGGCTCGCTCGGTGACGTGATGAAGGAGTCCGTTGAGGCGGCCCGCACGGTGGTGCGCAGCCGCGCTCGTGTGCTGGGCATCCGCGACGAAATGTTTGACAAGCGCGACATCCACATCCACGTGCCCGATGGCGCCACGCCCAAGGACGGCCCGAGTGCAGGCATCGCGATGACCACCGCACTGGTGTCGGCGCTGACCGGCATCCCGGTGCGCGCGGACGTTGCCATGACCGGGGAGATCACGCTGCGTGGCGAGGTGACGGCCATCGGTGGCCTCAAGGAAAAGCTTCTGGCCGCGCTGCGCGGAGGGATCAAGACCGTGCTGATTCCGGAGGAGAACGTCAAGGACTTGGCTGACATTCCGGACAACGTCAAGCAGGGCCTTGAGATCGTTCCAGTCCGCTGGATTGACAAGGTGCTTTCGATTGCGCTGGAACGTCAGCCGGTTCCGTTGACCGATGAGGAAGTGGCTGCGCAACTGGCGGCAGCGGCAGCACCGGCCGCTGCCTCTGAAGCGGTGAAACACTGAAGCGAAAAAATCGAGGCCTCTTGAAAAGAGGCGGATTTTTACGCTAGAATGCAAGTCTTCGACGACGACACCAAACGTCGAAATCATGCGGGAATAGCTCAGTTGGTAGAGCGCAACCTTGCCAAGGTTGAGGTCGCGAGT
>CAZJZD010000039.1:0-37377 GCA_964550405.1 uncultured Hydrogenophaga sp.
ACGAAGAAGAGAAGAAGGCGGCCGAGCAGGCGGCCGAGAGCTTCAAGCCGGTGCTGGAGAAGCTCAAGGCGTCGCTCAAGGACAAGGCGCAGGACGTGCGCGTGACCACGCGCCTGGTCGATTCCGCGGCCTGCCTGGTGGTGGGCGAGGGCGAACTCTCCAGCCAGCTTGCGCGCATGCTCAAGGCCGCCGGTCAGCCGGCGCCGGACGTCAAGCCGGTGCTGGAAGTCAACGCCGAACACCCGCTGGTGCAGAAGCTCGACGGGTCGGACCGTTTCGACGATCTGGCCCACATCCTGTTCGACCAGGCCCTGCTGGCCGAAGGCGGCCTGCCGGACGACCCGGCGGCGTATGTGAAACGCGTCAACGCCCTGCTGTTGGCCTGAGCCGACGGGACGGGGCCACAATGGGCGCCTCACCGGTCGCCGGAGGTCCTCCCATGAACGCCCTGTCCCGCTCGCTGTCCGTTTCGTTTCTCGCCCTGTCGCTGGCGGCATGCTCGTCGGTGGGGGTGGGCATCGGCATTCCCGTCGGCCCGTTCTCCATCGGGGTGGGCGTGGGTTCCGGCGGGGTCAACCTGGGGGTGGGCACCAACGTTGGCCCCGTCGGGGTCGGGGTTGGTGTCAACCAGGACGGTCAGGTCGGCGTGGGCGCCGGCGTGGGAGTGAGCGCCCCAATCGGCAACAGTGACGCCCGCATGGGCGTCGGGGTGGGCACCGGAACCACCATCTACGATCCCAAAGAGAAAAAATGAGAGCGCCGGCCGCTGGGTCGGTGCCATGGCGGCGTCGGTGACCGAAGTGCGACACGCGGAATGCGTGTGTCACGGAATGGCTCGCGGTTGTGACTAAACTCACGTCCAGGGACTACATTCAGGGGCTTGCATCAAGGCCCTTTGCCTTGACAAGCCACCGTGCAGCTTCAGCGACCATTCGATCCCGTCGTCACGTTTCGAAACAGCCAGGGTGAGACCGCCCGTGGGACGCTGACCAGCCTGCAGCGCCGCTCCCTGGTGATGGAGGTCTACAACCCGTACTCCATCGTTCAGGTCAGCGAGGTGCTCAGCGAGCTGAGCATCCGCTCGGGCGAGCGCAGCATCTACAAGGGCAAGGCGGTGGTGGTCAGCCTGCTCAACACCGGCCTGATGGCGGTGGTCTCGCTGACGCTGATCGACGAGTGGAACGACCTGGGCCTTGTCGGGCACAGCTCGCGCAATGTGTCCGAAGCCGTTGGCCGATTCGTCGAGGAATGGGAGTCCCGTCCGCGCATCAGCGAGGCCTACCAGGTGGTGGTCAACGACCTGCGGGCCTACTTTGCCGAGGTCACCCGCTGGCTGGATCAGGCCGACATCACGGCCGGTCTGCCACGCGACGTGCATGGCCGAGTGCGTGACGACGTTTTTTATGAGATCGCACGGCCGTTGATGGCGACGGTTCGCGACTACCTGGTGCGCTTCGAGAAGGTGGCCGCTGCTGTGGCGCCCGAACTGGAACCGGCACACCGCGCTTTTGCCCAGGCCGCGATCCACCCGCTGGTGCTGCGGGCACCTTTTGTCTACCGTACCTTCGCCAAGCCGCTGGGTTACGCGGGCGACTACCAGATGGTGAACCAGATCCTGAGCGATCCGCGTGAGGGGCCCAGCACCTATTTCGAACTGGTCAACTTCATCTTTCTGCAGTCCAGCGTGGCGCAGGCGCACCGCAACCGGGTGGACATCCTGCTGGAGCGCCTGCAGACGCTGGCGACCCGTGCCCTGGAGCGGGGCCGTCCGCTGCGGGTGCTCAACGTCGGCTGCGGCCCGGCCGGTGAACTGCAACGCCTGCTGGCCACGCAGACGCAGCTGGTGCACGTGGATGTGACGCTGATGGATTTCAGCGACGAAACCCTGCTCTACACCAGCCAGCGCCTGCAGGAGATCGCACGGGAGAACAACCGCCCTCCCTTGCGCGTGCAGTTGCGGCACGAGTCGGTGCACCAGTTGCTCAAGCGGTCCTCGCGCGACCAGGCGGTTCCGGTCGAGGAGCAGTTCGACTACATCTACTGCGCCGGCCTGTTCGATTACCTGGCCGACAAGGCCTGTGCCCGCCTGATCGCCTACTTCGAGCGGCATCTGCGGCCCGGCGGGACGGTGCTGGTGACCAACGTGCACGAATGCAATCCGGAGCGCTTCTGGATGGAGCACTTCATGGAGTGGTACCTGATCTACCGCAACGAACCGGGCATGGTGGGGCTGTTCCCCCCCACCTTGGGTGATGTGAAGACCTACACCGACGTCACCGGGGTCAACCTGTTTGCCGAGGCGATCAAGCCCAGCTGAGCGCAGGATATGGCCACCGATTCCAGCCAGGGACAGTTGCCCGCCTCATACGAGGAGGCGCTGCACCGGCACCTTGTGTACTACAGCCGCATCACCTGCGCGCTGGCCATGTTGCTGATCGCCAGCGGGATCGGGCTCGATGCCACGTTCTATCCGGACCACCAGTGGTCATTCGGTCTGGCGCGCCTGCTGGTCGTGGGTTTGATCGGGGCGGCACTGTGGAGCTACAGCCGTCCCTGGTGGCTCAAGCGGGTCAAGGCGCTCACCTACTTCTGGATTGTGCTGCCCCAGCTGATGATTGCCTGGATGATCTACAGCACCGATGGCGAGGCTTCGATCTATTTTGTCGGGCTCACGCTGGCGGTTTCCGGCATCAGCATCTTCTTGCCCCTGACCCTCAGAGAGGCGTTGTCGTTCAGTCTGTTCACCATCGTGGTCTACGTGCTGGCCTGCATGCTGCGCCCCGGGGGCGTGCAGAACTGGCCGGGGCTGATCGGCCAGTCCTTGTTCATCGTCTTCTTTTCGGCCATCGCCCTGACCGTGTCGGTGTACGGTGAGCGTCAGCGTCGCCAGACCTACGCCCTGCAGACCGAGGTACAGCGCCAGAAAGACGAGCTGCTGGAACAGAACAAGGCGCTGGCGGAGATCAAGGGCCAGCTGCTGCAGCGCGAGAAGATGGCTGCGCTGGGCACACTGTCGGCCGGCCTGCTGCACGAGCTGAACAATCCGGTGAACTACAGCCTGATGGCCATCAACATGGCGCAGCAGTTGCCGGCGGTGAAAACCGACGAACTGCTGGCCGAAAGCCTGTCCGACGCCAAGGAGGGCATGACGCGGGTTCAGAACATCGTCACCGACCTCAAGACCTTCGCCTACCAGAAGCCGGGTGACAACAGCCTGCGCCCCTTCCTGCTGGAGCAGGCCATCCGCTCGGCGCAGCGGCTGGCGGGACACGAGCTCAAAGGGGTGCAGGTCACGGTGGAACAGCCGCAGGACACCCACGTGCTGGGCGACGAACCGGCCATCATCGGCGTGCTCATCAACCTGTTCAGCAACGCCGCGCTGGCCCTGCAGCGCGCGGGGCGCGAACAGCCGCGCATCGACGTGCGCGTGACCGAGACCGGGGACCGCCTGCGTGTCTCGGTGCGCGACAACGGGCAGGGCATCCTGCCGGAACACATCGGCCGCGTGTTCGAGCCCTTCTTCACCACGCGCGACGTGGGGGCCGGCCTGGGGTTGGGGCTGAGCATGAGCTACGGCATCGTGCAGCGCCATGGTGGTGTGCTGTCGGTGGAGAGCGAACACGGCGCCTGGACCGAATTCACCTTTGACCTGCCGAGGCCTGCGGCATGAGGCCGGAACAGCACAGCCAGATGGCGGCCTCCCCCCTGGGGGCACATGCCGTTCTGCTGGTGGATGACGAGCCGCAGGCCCGCAAGTGGTTCGCACGCACCTACGGTGACGAATTCGTGGTGTGGCTGGCGGAGGGCGCCGCCGAAGCCCTGGCGCTGCTGCAGCAGCGCGGCGCCGAGGTGGCGGTGCTGATGAGCGATCAGCGCATGCCCGGCGGCGATGGCGTGGGCCTGCTGGCCCGGGTCTGCGAACAGTATCCGCACATCGTGCGCCTGTTGGCCACCGCCTATGCCGACAAGACTGTCGCGCTGGCGGCGGTCAACCAGGGCCATGTGCAGCAAATCCTTGAAAAGCCGCTGGACGAGCGCCAGACCCGTATCGCCCTGCGCGCGGCGCTGGCGCAGAGCGTGCGGAGTGCGCGCGAAAAGGCCTTGCTGGACCGCCGCGCCGCCGCGCTGCGCGAGACCCTGGGCTTTCTGGCCCACGAGGTCAACTCGCCGCTGGCCACGGTGCGCGGCTACCTGGGCGCGATGCGCGAACGCCATGAAGCCGCCCCACCGGATGAAGACACGGTCGCCCACCTGAGCCAGCGCCGCCCGGGCGAGGTGCTGCACCTGATCGAGGCCGCCCAGCGTCGGGCCGACTACGCCCAGTCCCTGGTGGCGACCTTCGTGCAGTCGGCGCGCGATGCCTGGCAGCCCGATGCCGGCGTGCGCCTGCGCGCCAGCGATCTGGTGGCGACGCTGCGCGACGAGTACCCGTTCGAGCAGGAGGAGGCGCTCTGGCTGCATTTCGACCTGGCGGCCGACTTCAGCCTGCCCGGGCGCCGGGACCTGCTGTACCTGGTGCTGTGCACGCTGGTCAAGAACGCGCTGCTGGCCCTGCACAGCGCGCCGCCGGTGGCGCCACAGGTGCATGTCCGGCTGCTGCGTGCATGCGCCATGCCGGGCATGCCCCCGCAACCCAGCATCGAGGTTCGCGACAACGGTCCGGGGATTGCGCCCGAGATCCTGGCGCGTCTCATGCGCGAGCCGGTCACCACCCGCGCCGCATCCGGTGGCAATGGCATGGGACTGCTGTTCGCACACCGGGTGATGAGCTCGCTCGGTGGCCAGATGGCGCTGCATTCGACACCGCAACAGGGCACCACGGTGCACCTGCATTTCCCGTTGGAAGACGCCTTGAGCGACAAGACCTGAGGAGTGGCCCATGAAGCCCGACAAGATTCTGTTTGTGGACGACGAGGCCATGGCCCTCAAGTATTTCGAGCGCCTGGTGGGGCCGCTGGCGCCGGTGATCACGGCCGGTTCGGTGGAGGAGGGCAAGGCCATCCTGCAGGCGCGCGGCGCGGAGATCGCGGTGCTGGTGAGCGACCAGCGCATGCCCGGTGAGCGTGGCAATGAGCTGTTGCGCCACGCACGCGAGTTCCACCCGCACATCGTGCGCCTGCTGACCACCGCCTACTCCGACATCGGCGAGGCGGTCGAGGCCATCAACAGCGGCGAGATCTTCCGCTACATCAACAAGCCCTGGGAACTGGACGTGCTGCGCGCCGACCTGAAGCAGGCGTTGGAACTGGCCGACCTGCGCAACGAGCGCAATGAACTGCTGCGCGACAAGCTGCTGGCACAACAGAGCCAGCTGCTGGCCAACCGGCTGGGTACCCTGCTGATGCTGGGCGCGGCGCTGCTGGCCGATGGCCATGCGCACGAGCCGGCCCTCTACCAGTTCGCGCAGGCGGCCCTGCTGTGCCGGCCCGCCAACCCCGAAGTGGACTGGCACCGCTGGGAGCATGCCGACCTGCTGCAGGCCGAAGCGCAGCGGGGTGCGGCCATCGCACGCCAGCTGCGCCACTGGCTGCAGGACCTCGGTCCGCGGGTCGATGGCGAAGCGGCACTGGGCGTGCTGGCCAAGATCGTGGGTGGCGAACTGCGTGAGGGTGCGGTGCGCGTGCGCGAGACCGCCCCCTTCACCGCCTTGCTGACGGCGCCGGCCGGCTCGGCCGTGACCCACGGGCAGTGCGCGTGGCTGGCCTGGTTGCTGTGGCAGGGCGGGGCGGCCCAGCTGGCGCTGGCCGACGGAGGCTGCGAGGTCCGCCCGGTGGCCGCGGTCATGCTCAACGGTGACTGGCTGGCGGGTGTGATGGAGCGCTTCGGCCCCGCTGCGCCCTGATCAGGCCAGCGTGATCGTCACGTCGATGTTGCCGCGCGTGGCGTTGGAATAGGGGCAGACCTGGTGGGCGGTGTCCACCAGTTGCTGCGCCTGGGTGCGGTCCATCCCGGGCAGGTGCACCGTCAGCCGGGCCGCAATGCCATAGGCCTGGCCGACCGGGCCCAGGTCCACCTCGGCGTCCACCGCCACGTCGGCCGGTACCGTCAGCTTCATTTTGCCGGCCACGGCCTTGATGGCGCCGATGAAGCAGGCCGAATAGCCGGCGGCGAACAGCTGTTCGGGGTTGGTGCCGCTGCCGGGCGCGCCGGGCGGGGTGTGCGTCACGGCCAGGCGGCCGTCGTCGGAGCGCGAGGCGCCGTCGCGGCCTCCGGTGGTGTGGGTGCGGGCGGTGTAGAGGACTTTGTCGAGCGATGCCATGGTGGTCTTCCTTGGGTAGGGGCTTGCGGCGCAAGCGGGGGGTGAACGGGAGGAGGTAACGGTGTCAGGCTGTGAGCCGGGCGCGCAGCTGCTGCACCTGCCGGGTGAGGTGCTGGATCTCGGCCAGGTCGCACTGCGCGGCTTGCATCACACAGCCGGGAATGCGCCGCGCCGATGCCTTCAGGCGTCGGCCTTCGGGTGTCAGCCGGATCAGCACGCGCCGTTCATCCTGGGTGTCGCGCAGGCGGGTGATCAGGCCGCCCGCCTCCAGCCGCTTGAGCAGCGGGGTGAGCGTGCCGCTGTCCAGCGTCAGTCGCTGGCCCAGTTCCGAAACGGTCAGGCCGTCTTGTTCCCACAGGGCGAGCAGGGCCAGGTACTGCGGGTAGGTCAGGCCCAGGCCGTCGAGCAGCGGCTTGTAGAGCTTGGTCATGGCCAGAGAGGCGGAGTACAAGGCGAAGCACAGCTGGTTGTCCAGCAGCAGGGCTTGATCGGCGGCGGGTCTGGGCGTGTTCATGGTGATAAATGTAGTTGGCAATTAAATTGTGTGCAATTGAATTGGTCATGACCATCCTGTTGCCAAGGTCATGGGCGGCGGTGCCCGGTCGTGACCACGTTCTGTGTCAGACCACCAGTGGTGCGTTGTGCATCTCTTCGATCTGCTCGACCAGCATGTCGACCTGGCCCTGCCAGTAGTCGCGGCTGCCGAACCAGGGGAAGTTCACCGGGAAGGCCGGATCTTCCCAGCGCCGCGCGATCCAGGCGCTGTAATGCACCAGGCGCAGGGTGCGCAGCGGCTCGATCAGCGCCAGTTCGCGGCGGTCGAAATCGCGCAGCTGCTCGTAGCCGTCGAGCAGGGCCGAAAGCTGCTGCGTCTGCTGGCGCCGCTCGCCCGACAGCAGCATCCACAGGTCCTGCACCGCCGGGCCGCTGCGGGCATCGTCCAGGTCCACGAAGTGCGGGCCGGCGCCGGGCTGGCCGTCGGGCGTCCAGAGGATGTTGCCGGGGTGGCAGTCACCGTGCAGGCGGATGCGCCGGATGCCTTCGCCATCGGCCGGCGCCCCGGCGCACAGGGCCGGGTGGCCGGCGACGATCTGCAGCGCCTCGTCCAGGGTCTGGCGCCAGGCGCTGCGCACCTCGGGCGCCACCATCTCGTGCTCCAGCAGCCAGTCGCGCGGCTCCTGGCCGAAGCTCACCAGGTCCAGCGCCGGTCGGTGGGCAAAGGGCTGCGTCGCGCCCACCTGGTGCAGGCGCGCCAGGAAGCGGCCGGTCCATTCCAGCACATCGAAGTCCTCCAGCTCGGGGCGGCGGCCGCCGCGCCGCGGACTCACGCTGAACCAGAAGTCGCCGTGCCGGTGCAGGCTGCGGCCGTCGATGAGCAGCGGCGCCACCACCGGCACCTCGGCGGCGGCCAGCTCGGCGGCGAAGGCGTGTTCTTCCAGGATCTGGTCTTCGCTCCAGCGGGCCGGCCGGTAGAACTTGAGGACCACCTGTGTGTGGCCCTGCACCGGCTCGTCCAGCCCAGCCTGGTAGACCCGGTTCTCGTAACTGCTCAGCGCCTGCAGCCGGCCATCTCCCCACAGGCCCAACTGGCTCAGGGCATCCTGCACCGCATCGGGGGTGAGGCTCTCGTACGGGTGCGGCTGGCTGGCGTCGGTCATGGCGGGATTGTCGCCGCCTGCGAGAATCCCGCCCATGCCCAAAGCCCCCCATCGAACCAAGCCCGCGCCCAGCCTGCAGGCGCAACTGCCCGAACTGCGCGAAGGCCAGTCGGTCGAGCTGCTCCAGGAGTTGCACATCCTCACCCGCGAGGGCAAGCTCAACCAGGACACGCGGCGCAAGCTCAAGCAGGTCTACCACCTGGTGCAGTTCATCGAGCCCCTGCTGCAGGAGGTGCTGGACGCGCGCGGCGACGTGAGCCTGGCCGACCACGGCGCGGGCAAGTCCTACCTGGGCTTCATCCTCTACGACCTGTTCTTCAAATCGAAGCCGGTGGGCTGGGTCTACGGCGTGGAAGCACGCAGTGAGCTGGTCGAGAAGTCGCGGGCCCTGGCGCAGCGCCTGGGTTTTGATCGCATGCGTTTCCTGGCCACCACGGTGCAGCAGGCGCTGTCACACGAAGACCTGCCGCCCACGTTTGACGTGGTGACCGCGCTGCACGCCTGCGACACCGCGACCGACGACGCCATCGCCTTCGGCCTGGCCAAGCAGGCGCGTTTCATGGTGCTGGTGCCGTGTTGCCAGGCCGAGGTGGCCGGCGTGATGCGCCAGCACAAGGCGCTGAACCTCTCGCGCACGCCGCTGGCCGAGCTCTGGCGCCACCCGCTGCACACGCGCGAGTTCGGCAGCCAGATCACCAACGTGCTGCGCTGCCTGCAGCTCGAAGCGAACGGCTACGAGGTCACGGTGACCGAACTCGTGGGCTGGGAACACTCGATGAAGAACGAGCTGATCATCGCGCGCCGGCGCGTGCAACCGCAGCACGGGCAGCAGGCCCGTGCGCGCGAACGGCTGCAGGCCATCCTCGACGAACTGGGCCTGCAGCCGCTGGCGGCACGCTTCGGTGCCGGCGCTGACGCGACCGCCGCCTGAAGCCGCCTACTTGGCGGGCTTGGGCGCCGGTTTGCCCGATGCACCGGCCGGCGGCGTGGCCGCTGCCGCCTGGAGGCGCTTGCTGATGTTCGCTTCCAGCGCCTTCACCTTGGGTTCGATGGTGGGTCGTGTCTCGCTCACCAGCTTTTCCATCAGCGCCTTCTCCAGTTCACCGCTGATCTGGTTGAACTTGGCATAGGCCGGCGATTCGAGGATCGCGAGCACCTGGCGCAGTTCCTCTTCCGTGAAGCGTTCTTCCAGCAGCTTGCCGGCGGTGGAGGGAGCCAGCTTGACCGCCCGGTCGCGCACCAGCGGCACGGCTTCACCGGTGTAGGCCTTGACGTCGTTGCCGATCTCCTTGGCCAGGGCGTCGCGCTTCTCGGGCGGCACGCCCGTCTGCAGGATCATGCCGGCCTGGTTCATCAACTGGATGGCCGGCTGTTCGGCCAGGTTGCGCGCCATTGCCTCGATGCCCGGTTGCTGCACCTTCAGCAGCCGGGTCACCAGCTCCTTCTTGGTGGCGGTGGCCGGTGCGGCGGTGGTCTGGGCCCAGGTGGTGCCTGTGATCAGGTACAGGCCAAGGGCGACTGCGGAGGGGAACTGAAGAAGTTTTTGCATGTCGCATGGTAACCATGCGGTGTAAAGCGCCGGTGTACAGACGTATCGGGACATACCGCATCGCGGCCAGGTGCATGGCTTGCCCGTCCGGGCCTGGGGTGTTACGGTCCGGGTCCCCAAAAACCGGACCGAGAGAACGATGAGCCTGTTGACCGATCTGTCCTTCCTCTTGCAGTCCATGGCCTGGCCGCTGGTGTTGCTGGTGGCCTGGTTCCTGGGCGAGCGTGCGCACGAGGCCTGGCAGCTGCCGCGCGTGAGCAGCTACGTGGCTGTGGGCCTGGTGGCCAGCCTGTTCAACCTGCCGGGCCTGACGACCGAGGTGCCGGGCCTGCCGTTCCTGGCCAACGTGGCGCTCTCGCTGATCCTGTTCGAGCTGGGCTACCGCATCCACCTGCGCTGGTTCCGACACAACCCCTGGATGCTGCTGCTGGGTCTGGCCGAATCGGTGATCACCTTCGTCGCCGTGTACGCCGTCAGCGGCTGGTTCGACCTGCCCACCGATCTGCGCCTGGTCATCGCCGCCCTCTCGATCTCGGCATCACCGGCGGGCATCGTGCGCGTGGCCAATGAGATGCGCAGCGCCGGGCAGGTCACCGAGCGTGTGCTGCACCTGTGTGCCATCAACTGCCTGATGGCGGTGCTCGCGCTCAAGCTGGTCACGGGCTACTGGTACCTGTCCACCTCGGGCGATCTGGTGCTGGCGGCCTTCGGCAGCGTGCACGTGCTGGTCACCTCGGTGGCCGTGGGCGGGTTGCTGGGCGTGGCGGTGCCGGCCTTGTTGCGTGCGCAGCGCATCGACGAACGCGACATCACCCTGGTGTTTGCGCTGGCGGTGGTGCTGCTCACCACCATGGCCCATGGCCTGAAGCTGTCGCCGCTGCTGGCGGCGCTGAGCTTCGGCGTGGTGGCGCGCGAACGCCGTGTGCACCTGACCCATGCACAACGCGGTTTCGGCAGCGCGGGCGACCTGCTGACCCTGTTCCTGTTCGTCTACGTGGCGTCCCTGCTCGACTGGAGCGAGTTGCAGGCCGGCGCCGTGCTGGGCCTGGCCCTGATCGCCGCCCGCACCCTCAGCAAGGTGGTCTGCAACGTGGCGGTGGCGCGCCTGTCGGGCAGCACCGAGCGCAAGGGCCTGCTCACCGGCCTGGCGCTCACGCCCATGTCGGCCTTTGCCATCCTGCTGCTGGAGCAGGCCTGGCAGCACGGCTTCGAACCGGCGCGGCCGGTGCTCGCCACCCTGGCCTTCATGTTGCTGTTGCAGGAGCTGCTGGGCCCGGTGGTCACGCAGCGCGCCCTCCGGGCCGCCGCCGAAACCCATCTGACCAAGGAATGAGCCGATGCCGCTGGAAACCTTCAAGTCATCCGAATCCCTGACCCTGGGGGTCGAACTCGAACTGCAGCTGGTCAACACCTACGACATGGACCTGTCCAGCAGCGCCAACGACCTGCTGGAACTGCTGCGGCGCAAGCCCTTCCCGGGCGTGGTCACGCCCGAGATGACGCAGAGCATGATCGAGATCGCCACCGACGTGCAGCATGCGCACGGCCCGCTGCTGGCGCAGCTGCGCACCATCCGCGACACCCTGGTGGGTGCCGGCGACCGGCTCAACATCGCGCTCGCCGGTGGCGGCACCCACCCCTTCCAGCGCTGGTTCGAGCAGCGCATCTTCGCCAAGCCACGCTTCCAGCAGCTCTCGGGCCTGTACGGCTACCTGGCCAAGCAGTTCACCGTGTTCGGCCAGCACGTGCACGTGGGCTGCAGTTCGCCCGACGAGGCGCTGTTCCTGCTGCACTCGCTCAACCGCTACGTGCCGCACTTCATCGCGCTGTCGGCCTCGTCCCCCTTCTTCCAGGGCGTGGACACGCTGTTCGATTCGGCGCGCCTGAACTCGGTGTTCGCCTTCCCGCTGTCGGGCCGCGCGCCGTTCACGCTCAGCTGGGACGAGTTCGCCAACGTGTACTTCACCAAGATGGAGAGCACGGGCGTGGTCAAGTCCATGAAGGACTTCTACTGGGACATCCGGCCCAAGCCCGAGTACGGCACCATCGAACTGCGGGTGTGCGACACGCCGCTGACGGTAGAGCGTGCCGCGGCCCTGGCCTGCTACCTGCAGAGCCTGTGCCGCTATCTGCTCGAACGCAGCGAAGCGCCACCGGAAGAGGACGACTACCTCGTCTACACCTACAACCGTTTTCAGGCCTGCCGCTTCGGGCTGGACGGCACCATGGTCAACCCCAAGACCCGTGAGCAGATCAGCATCCGCGAGGACGTGCTGGCCACGCTGCGCCGCATCGCACCGCACGCAGACGCCCTGGGGGCACAGGACGCGCTGGCCGAGATCGAGCGCACCGCGGCACGCGACGGCAACCACGCCAGCTGGCTGCGCCAGCGCTACGCCGACAGCGGCAGCGTGCAGGGCGTGGTGGCGGCGGCGGTGGAGGCGCTGCGCGGACCGGGCGGCTGAGCGGGCGCAGACACACAGCCGGGAAATGGGGGGTGTTTCCGGTGCTTCTGACGGCTTGTCGGGCAATTTCCTACAGCGCGAATGGCAAGGCGCCGACTTAACTCATTGAAACAAGGCAAATACAGTTTGTGACATCGACAAACGATTTGTTTTGCCCCCTCTTTTCCTCAGGACACCGCCATGAACACCCCGAACAGCCGCCTCAACCCCTTCGTCCTCATGCTCGATCCGGAAGCCGTGATCAGCGCCATGGAAAGCAGCCGCAACCTGCGGGGCCTCCGTCAGCGCATCTGCCGCCCGCTGGACAAGCCGCTGATCCCCAAGACCCACAGCATCGAACGCATCACCGTGCGCGACTACGACGCCGCCATCGACGCCGAAGAGTTCATGGATTCGGGCATCGAGTACTACGCTGCGGCCCAGCCGGCCCTGCAGCACGCGGTGCACTGATCACTTCGCAAAGCGTTTGCGGGTGAGTGCCAGCGCCACCCAGAACGCCGCCACCGCGTAGACCGCCAGCACCGCCAGGTGCACCAGAGGCCGATCGGGCCACTGGTCCAGGAAGAGGGGGCGCACCAGCGCGACGGCATTGGTCAGGGGCAACCAGTCCGAAACCGCGTGCACCACGTCCGGCAACTGCTCCCGCGGAAAGAAGACGCCCGACAGAAACATCATCGGCGTCAGGAACAGCGTGAAATAGTAGGTGAAGAAGTCGTAGCCCTGGGCCAGCGCGTTGAACACCAGGGCGATGCACGAGAAGGTGATGCCCGCCAGCAGCAGGACCGGCAGCACCAGCAGCAACTTCGGTGAATGGCTGATGCCCAGCGCGAGCATCACGCCCAGGATGGCGATCACCGTGAACAGGGCCTTGAAGGCCGCCCACAGCATTTCGGCCAGCACCACGTCGTCCAGCCGCACCGGCGCGTTCAGGATGCCGTCCCAGGTTTTCTGCACATGCATGCGCGAGAAGGCGGAATACAGCGCCTCGAAGCTGGCCGCGTTCATGGCGCTCATGCAGATGCTGCCGCTGGCCAGGAACAGGATGTAGGGGACGGCCGTTTCGCCCTGCGGGGTGGACAGGTTCACCTGACCCACCAGCGCGCCCATGCCGTAGCCGAAGGCCACCAGCCACATCAGCGGCTCGGCGATGTTGCCGACCAGGCTGGGCACCGCCAGTTTTTTCCACACCAGCAGGTTGCGCTGGAAGACGGGCCACCAGCGCATCGAGAGCCGGGGTGCGGACCAAAAAGAGTTGCTGGTTGTCATGTCGGTTTCGCCGCCGGGCCGCCCCAAGGCGAAACGCGCCCCCTCGGGGGGCAGCGACCCGTGAAACGGTGGAGCGTGGGGGTCATGTCCTAGCCGTCTTCCCGGATCTGGCGTCCGGTCAGTTTCAGGAACAGGTCTTCGAGGTTGGCCGGCCGGTGCAGGGTGCGCAGATCGTGCATCGGCGCCAGCGCCTGCAGCAGCGCGCGCGCATCCTGTGTGTAGAAGAACACGGTTTCCCCGCTGACCTCGACCCGCCCGGCCAGTGCGCGCAGGGCGGCGTGTTCGGGCGCTTCGTGCAGCGCCAGCGCGCCCGCACCGTACACCTCCACCACCTCGGGCTCCAGGTGCCGGGCGATCAGCTCACGCGGCCGGCCCTCGGCGATCTTGCGGCCGTGGTCCAGTACCAGCAGGCGCGAACACAGGCGCTCGGCCTCGTCCATGAAGTGGGTGGTCAACAGGATGCTCTTGCCCTGTTGCAACAGCAGCTGCAGGCGCTCCCACATCAGGTGGCGCGCCTGCGGGTCCAGCCCGGTGGTGGGCTCGTCGAGCAGCAGCAGCTGCGGGTCGTTGACCAGCGCGCGCGCCAGCGACAGCCGTCGCTTCATGCCCCCCGAGAGTTCGCCCGGCTTGGCATCGGCCTTGTGCGATAGGGCGGCGAACTCCAGCAGCTGCGGGATGCGCGCCCGGATGGCCGCGTCCTTCAGGCCGAAGTAGCGGCCGTAGACCAGCAGGTTCTCGGCGCAGGAAAAATCCGGGTCCAGCGTGTCCATCTGGCTGACCACGCCCAGCCGCGCCTTGATGGTCAGGGCGTCGCGCGGCATGTCGTGGCCGAAGGCCGTCACCCGGCCTTCGTCGGGTGCGGTCAGGCCCAGGCACATGCGGATGGTGGTGGTCTTGCCGGCGCCGTTGGGGCCGATCACGCCCAGGCATTCACCGGGTGCGATGGCGAACGACAGGTCGTTCACCACGGTCTGCGAACCGTAGCGTTTGACCAGTTGCCGGCATTCGAAGAGGGGGGCGGTCGGGGTGTTCAAGCCCTGCAGTGTGCCAAAGGTCGGCCCCTACAATCGGCGCCACTCTGCCACCCCTGCGAAGGCCCACGCCGTGTCCCTGTTCGTCACCCTCCAACACCTGCTGCCGAAACAGGCGCTGACGCAACTGGCCGGACGCTTTGCCGGCTGGCCAGGCGGCAAGGTCACGCAGGCCTTCATCCGCTGGTTCATCGACCGTTACGGCGTGAACATGGCCGAGGCCGCCAACCCCGACCCGACGGCCTACCCCAGCTTCAACGAATTTTTCACGCGGCCGCTGCGGCCCGACGCCCGCCCGCTGGCCGACGCGGCCTTCGTCTGCCCGGTGGACGGCGCCATCAGCCAGTTCGGCCGCATCCAGGGCGACCAGATCTTCCAGGCCAAGGGCCACAGCTACAGCACGCTGGCCCTGGTGGGTGGCGACCCGGCGCTGGCGGCGCAGTTCAACGACGGCGACTTCGCCACCATCTACCTCAGCCCCAAGGACTACCACCGCATCCACATGCCGGCCGCCGCCCGCCTGCGCCGCATGGTCCATGTGCCGGGTGACCTGTTCTCGGTCAACCCCGAGACGGCTGCGGGCGTGCCCGGCCTGTTCGCGCGCAACGAGCGCGTGGTCTGCGTGTTCGACATGCCCTGCGGCCCGACCGGCGAGGTCCGCCCCTTTGTGCAGGTGCTGGTGGGCGCCACCATCGTCGGCAGCATGGCCACCACCTGGCATGGCGTGGTCAACCCGCCGCGGCCGGGCACGCTGCGGTCCTGGTCCTACGACGACCAGCGCATCGAGTTCGCGCGCGGCGACGAAATGGGCCGCTTCCTGCTCGGCTCCACCGTGGTGCTGCTCTGGCCCAAGGACACCATCGCCTTCAACCCGCAATGGGCGCCGGCGCGGCCGGTGCGCATGGGCGAGGCCATGGGCGACGCCGCCTGATCTGTTGACTTCATCGGAGAACCCCGCATGACCACCCTCGGAACCCCGCTCTCGCCGTCCGCCACCAAAGTCATGCTGCTGGGCAGCGGGGAGCTGGGCAAGGAAGTGCTGATCGCCTTGCAGCGCCTGGGCGTGGAAACCATCGCGGTGGACCGCTACGACCACGCGCCGGGTCAGCAGGTGGCGCACCACGCGCGCACCATCACCATGAGCGACCCGGCGCAACTGAAGGCGCTGATCGAGGCCGAGCGCCCGCACCTGGTGGTGCCCGAGATCGAGGCCATTGCCACACCGATGCTGGAACAGCTGGACGCCGCGGGCACGGTGACGGTGATCCCGACCGCGCGTGCCGCCCGCCTGACCATGGACCGTGAAGGCATCCGCCGCCTGGCGGCCGAAACCCTGGGCCTGCCGACCAGCCCCTACAAGTTTTGTGACTCTCTGCAGGAACTGCAGGCCGCCATCGACGCCGGCATCGGCTACCCCTGCATCGTCAAGCCGGTGATGAGTTCCAGCGGCAAAGGCCAGAGCAAGATCGACGGCCCGGCCGATGTGGCCAAGGCCTGGGACTACGCCATGGCCGGCGGCCGCGTCAGCCACGGCCGTGTCATCGTCGAAGGCTTCATCGACTTCGACTACGAGATCACCCAACTCACCGTGCGCGCAAAGGGCGCGAGCGGCGAGACGGAGACCCATTTCTGCGAACCCATCGGCCATGTGCAGGTCAGCGGTGACTACGTCGAGAGTTGGCAGCCCATGGCGATGCAACCGGCCGCCATTCAGAAGTCGCGCCAGATCGCCAAGACCGTGACCGACAACCTCGGCGGCCTGGGCCTGTTCGGCGTGGAGCTGTTCGTCAAGGGCGAACAGGTCTGGTTCAGCGAGGTCAGCCCGCGTCCGCACGACACCGGCCTGGTCACGCTGTGCACCCAGCACCAGAGCGAGTTCGAGCTGCACGCGCGCGCCATTCTCGGCCTGCCGGTGGACACCAGCCTGCGCAACCCGGGCGCCAGCGCTGTGATCTACGGCGGCGTCGAGGCCCAGGGCATCGTGTTCGACGGTGTGGACGAGGCGCTGCGCGTGCCCGGCACCGACCTGCGCCTGTTCGGCAAGCCCGAGAGCTTCACCAAACGCCGCATGGGCGTGGCGTTGGCGCGGGCCGCGGACACCGACACCGCACGCAGCAATGCGAAGCTGGCGGCGAGCAAGGTCAGGCCCCGCAGGGCTTGAGCTCATTCATGCCGTAAGGCATCAATCGGATTGAGCCTGGCCGCCCGCCGTGCCGGGAAGTAGCCGAACACCACGCCGATGGCGGCCGAGAACACGAAGCTCAGCAGGTTCACACCGACGTTGAACTGGTAGGGCACGTCCATCAGGGCCGACAGGCCGATCGAGGCCAGCGTGGCCAGCACGATGCCGGCCAGTCCGCCCAGGGCGGCCAGCACCACGGCCTCGATCAGGAACTGCAGCAGCACCTCCCGCTCCAGTGCGCCAATCGCCAGGCGCAGCCCGATCTCGCGGGTGCGCTCGGTCACGCTGACCAGCATGATGTTCATGATGCCGATGCCACCCACCAGCAGGCTCACGGCGGCCACTGCGCCGAGCAGCATGGTCATGATCTTGGTTGTACCGGACAGCGTCTCGCCCAACTGCTTGGTGTCCAGGATGTTGAAGTTGTCCTCGTCGGTTTCGGCCAGCTTGCGGCGCTCGCGCAACAGCTGCGTGATGCCGGCGCTCACCTGCGTGGCGTCGGCGCCGTCGTTCATGGACACCAGCAGGGTGTTGACCCGCGTGTTGCCGGTGATGCGGCGCTGCAGGGTCTTGATCGGCATCACCACCACGTCGTCCTGGTCGTTGCCGAAGGCGCCCTGGCCCTTGGATTCGAGCGTACCAATCACTTCGCAGCTCATGGCCTTCACACGCAGCTGTGCGCCCACGGCGCTGGTGCTGCCGAACAGCTCGCGCTGCACGGTCTGGCCGATCAGGCAGACCGCGCCGCCGGCGCGCAGCTCGTCGTTGCTGAAGTTGCGGCCGTCGGCCAGCTTCCAGTTGCCGGCGGTCAGCCAGTCGTTGGTGCTGCCGATCACGCTGCTGCTCCAGTTGCGGCCGTTGGCCACCAACACCGCGCCGCTGCGCGCCTCCGGGGCCACGGCGGCCACACCGCCCACCTGGGCCGCGATCGCGTCGGCGTCGGTGTCCTTGAAGGCCGGGGACACATTCCCGCTGCCGCCCGGTCCCAGGCGCTGGCCGGGCCGTACCTGCAGCAGGTTGGTGCCCAGGCCGGCGATCTGGTTCTGCACCGCCAGCGTGGCGCCGTTGCCCACGGTGACCATGGTGATCACCGCGCTGACGCCGATCACGATGCCCAGCACCGTGAGGAAGGAGCGCAGCAGGTTGCGGCGGATCGAGCGCAGCGCCAGGACGAGCGTGTTAAGCCACATGCGCGACCTCTTCCTGCGCCGGTGTGTCGCGCAGCATGTGCGGCACCGGGTTGCGCACGTCGCTGGCGACCACCCCGTCCACGAAGCGCACCATGCGCCGCGCGTACTCGGCCATGTCGGGCTCGTGCGTGACCATGAGCACGGTGATGCCCTGTTCGGTGTTCAGGCGCCAGAGCAGTTCCATGATCTCGTGGCTGCGCTGCGTGTCCAGGTTGCCGGTGGGCTCGTCGGCCAGCAGCAGTTGCGGCTCGGTGACGATGGCGCGCGCGATCGCCACGCGTTGCTGCTGCCCGCCGGACAGCTCGCCCGGTGTGTGGTGTTCCCAGCCCTTGAGGCCGACTTTCTCGAGCGCGGCACGGGCCGCAGCGTGGCGCCGGGCCGCGGGTTCGCCGCGGTAGACCAGGGGCAGCTCCACGTTTTCCAGCGCCGAGGTGCGGGCCAGCAGGTGGAAGCCCTGGAACACGAACCCCATGGTGCGCCGCCGCAGGCGGGCGCGCTCGTCGCGCGAGAGCGCTTCGACGTGCACACCGCGGAACAGGTATTCGCCGCTGGTGGGCACGTCCAGGCAGCCCAGGGTGTTCATGGCGGTGGACTTGCCCGAGCCGCTGGGTCCCATGATGGCCACGAAGTCGCCCTGTTCGATGTCCAGGTCCACGCCCTTGAGCGCCTGGAAGGCGGTGTTGCCTTCACCGTAGGTCTTGGTGATGCCGCGCAGGCGGATCAGCGGGGTGTCCCCGACCGGGCGATCCGGCGCCGGGCCGCCCCAAGCCGGATCAGCCCCCGTGGGGGGCAGCGACCCGCGCAGCGGTGGAGCGTGGGGGCTCACGGCGTAGCCCCACTGCGTTGTTCGGTGATGACCGCCATGCCTTCCTTCAAGGCTTCGCCACTCACCTCGGTGTTGCGGCCGTCGCTGATGCCGGTCTTGACCTGCACCGCCACCGGCTGACCGTCCTGCAGCACCCAGATCTGGCGTGGCCCGCCGGCGCGTCGGTCGGTGCCGGCGGTCTTGGGTTTGGCGTTGCTCGGCGGGCGCGGCATCATCTTCGAGAGGATGTTGCCGCCCGAAGAGGGCGCCGTGGCGCCGTTGGCGCTGGCCGGCGAAAAGCGCAGCGCGGTGTTGGGCACCACCAGCACGCCCTGTGCTTCCCGGGCCACGATGGTGGCGGCGGCGGTCATGCCGGGGCGCAGGCTCAGGTCGGCGTTGTTCACGTTCAGCGTGGTGGTGTAGGTGACCACGTTGTCGGTCTTGGTCGAGCCGTAGGCCACGCGGTTGATGGTGGCTGGGTAACGCCGCGCCGGGAAGGCGCTGACGGTGAAGGTGGCCTTCTGCCCCACCTGGACGTTGCCCACATCGGCCTCGTCCACCGCCACGTCCAGCTTGAGCTGGGTCAGGTCTTCGGCCACCGAGAACAGCGTGACCGCCTGCAGCGACGCCGCCACCGCGTTGCCCGGGTCCACCGAGCGCGAGAGCACCACGCCGTTGATGGGCGAACGGATTGAGGCCTTGGACAGGTTGGTCTCGTTGGTCGAGAGCGTGGCGCGGGCCTGGGCCACACCGGCCCGGGCCGCGTTCTCGCTGGCCACGGCGCGCTCCAGTGCGGCTTTGGCGCTGTCGAGTTCGGTGGCCGACGGCACCTTGCCGCCCGACAGGCGCGCCACCTCTTCGTAGCGCGCGAGGGTGGCACGCGCCTCCTTCACCGTGGCGCCTGCCTGGGCCAGCTGGGCCTGGGCCGAGGCCAGGGCCGCGCGCGACTGTTCCACCTGGTCGAGCAGCTTGGCGGTGTCCAGTTCCACCAGCACCTGGCCGGCCTTGACGCGGTCGTTCACGTCCACCAGCACGCGCTTGACCGTGCCCGAGAGTTCGCTGCCGATGTTGACCGAGCGCGTGGGCTGCAGCGTGCCGTTGGCCGAGACGGTGAGGGTGATGTCGCCCTTCTTCAGCGGCTCGGTCATGTACACCGGCGCGGCCTTGGCTTTCTGGCCAGACTGCCAGACCGACACGCCACCGATGACCAGCACGGCGGCGGCCACACCGGCCCATATCGAGCGGCGCCGGAACCAGCGCGGCGGGCGGTCGTCGCCCAGCAGGGATTGCACGTCGGCAGGAGTGTCTTTTTTTGGGCTCATGGGCGTGTGCGGCGTAGGGTGTTCAGCGGGTGGCAGCGGTGTCGGCGTCGCCGTCGGGGGACCAGCCACCGCCCAGCGCCTTGTACAGGCGCACGTGGTCGGCACTCAGCGTGGCCTGGGTGCTGGCCACGCTGTCCTGGGCCGAGAGCAGGCTGCGCTGCGTGTCCAGCACGGTGCGGAAGTCGATCAGGCCGCTCTGGTAGCGCTGGCGGGCCAGCAGCTCGGCGTTGGCGGCGGCTTCGGCGGCGGCCTGCTGGCGCGCCAGGCGCTCGCGGTTGCCCCGCAGGGCGAGCAGGGCGTCTTCCACTTCTTTCAGGGCGGTCAGCGTCGCTCCCTGCAGGCTGGCGCCGGCCTGGTCCACGGCGGCCTGCTGGGCCCGTGCCTGGGCGCGCAGCGCGCCGCCGTCGAACAGCGGGGCCGACACGCTGGCCAGCAGCGAGCGCAGCACCGAAGCGCTGTCGGTCAGGCTGCCCAGCGTCAGGGCCGACAGACCCAGCGAACCCCCGATGCGGAAGCTTGGGTAGCGCGCCGCCTCGGCCGCCGACAGGCGCGCCACCGCGGCCCGCCACTGTTCTTCGGCCTGACGCAGGTCGGGTCGCTGGCGCAGCGTATCGGCGGGGAAGGCCAGCGCCAGATCGGCCGGTGGCGAGGGAATGGCCGCTGCGACGCCCAGCGTACCCTGCAGCGCACCCGGCGCCTGGCCGGTGAGCACCGCCAGCGCGTTGAGCGACTGGCCGATGCCGGTCTGCAGCGCGGGGATCTGCGCGCGCGTCTGTTCGGTGGCCGCCACGGCCTGTTCCAGGTCGAGTGACGAGGCCAGGCCGGCCTGCACCCGCCAGCGGGTGATCTGCAGGGTCTCCTGCTGCGCCGCGAGGTTGCGCTGGGCGATCTGCAACCGGGTCTGCAGGCCGCGCAGCTCAATGGTGGACACCGCCACTTCGGCCGCCAGCGACACCTGCACATCGCCCAGGCTGGCCGCGGCGGCGCGGGCACTGGCCTCGCTGGCGTCCAGCGTGGCGCGGTTGCCGCCGAAGATGTCGGGCTCCCAGCTGGCGTCGAAGCCGGCCTGGAAGCGGTTGCTGCCATCGGCGTTGCCGTTCTGGCTGCGCTGGGCCGAGGCCGATGTGCTGATGGACGGGCCATTGGCGGCGGCCTGGGCGTCGCGCTGCGCACGCGCCTGGCGCAGGGCGGCCTGTGCGCCCATCAGGCTGGTGTTGGCTTGCAGCGCCTGCGTCACCAACCCGGTGAGTGCGGGGTCGTCAAAACGCTGCCACCACCGGGCCAGATCGGCGGAGTTGCCGGAGGCCGCACCGGGGACCGACCAGGTGGCCGGCAACGCCACCGTCGGCGGCGACGGTGGTGTGGGGCTCGCGCAAGCCGACAGAACGGCGGCGGTCACGAGCAGGAAAGCCGGCATCAGACGGCGGGGGGCCTGTGGTGTCAACGGGGGCTTCATGGCATGGAATCGCCGCTGCGGGGGCTGCGGCACGCTGGGGTTCGTCCGGGTGGCTCGATTGTGTGAGCTCGCCATGGGCAGAGCGCCCCTTCAGCGGTGAAGTTCCAGTAAAGATTTTGTGCGCTTCATGGCGCTTCTTTGCGCTTCATTTCACTGGAATGCCACTTCCGCAAAACTGCGCAACTTGCGGCTGTGCAGCTGATCGACGCCCCCCTGGCGCAGCAGTTCCACCGTGCGGATGCCGATGCGCAGGTGCTGGTCCACCCGCTCGCGGTAGAAGTGGTTGGCCATGCCGGGCAGCTTGATCTCGCCGTGCAGCGGCTTGTCGCTCACGCACAGCAGGGTGCCGTAGGGCACGCGGAAGCGGAAACCGTTGGCGGCGATGGTGGCGCTTTCCATGTCCAGCGCGACGGCGCGCGATTGCGAGAAGCGGCGCTGCGGCGTGTTGTCGGGCAGCAGTTCCCAGTTGCGGTTGTCGGTGCTGGCCACGGTGCCGGTGCGCATGATGCGCTTGAGCTCCTGCGGCGGCACGCCGGTCACGTCGGCCACGGCCTGTTCCAGCGCGACCTGGATCTCGGCCAGCGCCGGGATCGGCACCCACAGCGGCAGTTCTTCGTCGAGCACATGGTCCTCGCGCACGTAGGCGTGCGCCAGCACGTAGTCGCCCAGCTGCTGGCCGTTGCGCAGGCCGGCGCAGTGGCCCAGCATCAGCCAGGCGTGCGGGCGCAGCACGGCGATGTGGTCGGTGATGGTCTTGGCGTTGGCCGGGCCGACGCCGATGTTGACCATGGTGATGCCGCTGCGGTCTTCGCGCAGCAGGTTGTAGGCCGGCATCTGCGGCAGGCGGGGCAGGGCCTTGCCCAGCGCGTCGATGGCTTCGGGGTTGAGGCCGGCGCGGCGCGTGACCAGATTGCCCGGTTCGACGAAAGCGATGTAGTCGCTGGCCGGATCGGCCATCTCGGCGTGGCCGAGTTTGATGAACTCGTCGATGTAGAACTGGTAGTTGGTGAACAGCACGAAGTTCTGGAACCAGTCGGGCGAGGTGCCGGTGTAGTGGCGCAGGCGCTGCAGCGAATAGTCCACCCGCGGGCCGGTGAACAGCGACAGCGGGTGCGGCTCCCCCGGCTTGGGCTCGTGCGTGCCGTTGGCAATGCCGTCGTCCATCACGGTCAGGTCGGGCAGGTCGAACACGTCGCGCATCAGCGCGCGGCGCTCGGCGCTCATCTCGCCTTCCACGTGCTCGTGCTCGGCGAACGAGAAGTGGATCGGGATCGGCTGCGTGCTGGTGCCCACCTCCAGCTTGCCGTCGTGGTTGGCCAGCAGCAGGCGGAACTGTTCCAGGTAGTAGTCGGCATACAGGTCGGGGCGGGTGAGCGTGGTCTCGAAGCGGCCCGGGCCGGCGACGAAGCCGTAGCTCAGCCGGCTCTGAAGGCCCGCCTCCTGTCGCGAGACGCTGCGCGAGTGCAGGCGCACGAAGGGGTAGCAGGCGCGGATGCGGGCACCGCCGGCGTCGTGGCCGTCCACGAACTGGTGCATGGCCTCGCGCAGGAAGGCGACGCTGCTGTTGTAGATGTGCTGCACCTGGGCCAGCGCGGCGGCCGGGTCGTCGAACAGCTGGGGGGCGATGAAGGTGGGGCTTTTGTGCATGCGGCTATTGTGGCCCGCGGTGCCGATACGTTTCGTGACGGTGGTCTCGGCCCTGGACGGCATGATGGGGATCCCCGTTGGTCATACCTGTCTTGTCATGCACCCGAACCGTCGCGCCGCCCTGTTGTCCCTGTCTGCACTGGCCGTGACCGGTCTGTCCGGTTGTGGTGGTGGCAGCGCGGGCGCCGACGGTGGTTCTGGCCTGGGCGGCGTTGGCGGCGCGCCGGTGCCCGGTTCGGGCGGCGGTTTCGGCAACCTGTCGGCGGCTGCGCTGGGTGCCGGTGCGGCGCTCAACGGCGGCGTCTGCTTCCCGGCCGACAACCCCTGGAACCAGGACATCTCGGCCCTGCCGGTGGACCCCGCCTCGGACACGCTGATCGCCAGCATCGGGCTGGACACGGGGCTGCACCCCGACTTTGGCGCCGGGCTGTACAACGGCGCGCCCATCGGCATCCCGTATGTGGTGGTGGCGGGCAGCCAGCCACCGGTGGCGGTGCACTGGACCGCCTATGGCGACGAAAGCGATCCCGGCCCCTACCCGGTGCCGCGCGACGCACCCATCGAAGGCGGTGCCGGCGCCACCGGCGACCGCCACGTGCTGGTGATCGACCGCGACCACCACCGCCTGTACGAACTCGGTCGTGCCTTTCCGAACCCGGACGGGTCCTGGAACGCCGACTGCGGCGCCGTGTTCCGCCTGGACAGCAACACCGTGCGACCCGGTGGAAAGCCCGGCTGGACCAGCGCCGACGCCGCGGGCCTTCCGATCTTCCCCGGCCTGGCGCGCTACGAGGAGGCGGCGCTCGGCCCCGGCGGCATCCGCCACGCGCTGCGCTTCACCGTGGCGCGCAGCCGCCGCGCCTACGTGCCGCCGGCCACGCACTGGGCCTCGTCCAACACCTCGGCCAGCCTGCCGCCCATGGGCATGCGGGTGCGGCTCAAGCGCAGCTACGTCATCCCCGCACACTTCAGCCCCGAGGTGCGCGCGCTGCTGACCGCCATGCAGGTGCACGGCATGATCGTGGCCGACAACGGCAGCAACTGGTACGTCAGCGGCGCGCCCGACGACCGCTGGGACAACGACGCCCTGGTGGGCCAGCTGGCGCAGGTCAAAGGCCGCCACTTCGAGGTGGTGCGCATGGACGGCCTGGTGGCCGGCTGAGTCGCACCGCGCCTTGGCGGCGCTACAGTGGCTGCACAACGGATATGCACACATGCCATTGACCGCCACCCCTTTGTTCGATGATGCCGCGGCCGTGCTGGCCGTGGCCCTGGGCTGCGGGCTGCTGGTGGGTATCGAACGCGAGCGGCGCAAGGGCAGTGGACCCAACCGCGCCTTCGCGGGTCTGCGTACCTTTGCGGTGACCAGCGTGGTGGGTGCGGCGGCGGCCTTGACGCAGATCACCGGACTGGTGGTTCTGGGGGCGGCCCTGGTGGTGGGGCTGGCCCTGCTGGCCTACCGGCGCGACCGGTCCGACGACCCCGGGGTGACCACCGAAATCGCCCTGCTGCTGACCTACCTGAACGGGGTGCTGTGTGTCTGGAGCCTGCCGCTGGCCGCCGGCCTGGCGGTGGGGCTGACGGCGCTGCTGGCCGGCCGCGAACGGCTGCATGGTTTTGCCCTCCAGTGGCTGCGGCCGGGTGAAGTGCGCGACGGCATCGTGCTGGCCGCGCTGGCGCTGATGGCCTTGCCCCTGGTGCCCGACCAGCCGCTGTGGGGCACCCCGCTGAACCCGCACAAGGTGGTGCAGCTGCTGGTGCTGCTGCTGGGGGTGCAGTCGGTGGCGCACCTGGCGGCACGGCTGCTCGCGGCGCGCCATGCGGTGGCGGTGTCGGCGCTGGCCTCGGGCTTCGTGTCGAGCACGGCGACCATCGCCACGCTGGGGCTGGCCGTGCGGGAGCAGGGCGCGCATCCAAGGCTGATGGCCGGTGGTGGCCTGCTGTCCTGCGTCTCCACCCAGCTGCAGCTGTTGCTGGTGGCCGCGGCCATGCAGCCGGCCTGGCTGGTGCGGCTGTGGCTGCCCGCTCTGGTCGGCCTGGTGGTTGTGGCGATCTGGGGCTGGCTGCTGGTGCGTGGCGCACCGGCCGATGGCGACGGGCTGGCGGTGTCGTCCCCGCGCATCGAGGGTCTGGGTACGGGGGGCGACGACCGCATGTTCAGCCTGCGTGGCGCGGCGGCCGTGGCTGCGCTGCTCAGCGGTATCCAGCTGGCGGTGCATGCGCTGCAGCGCTGGCTGGGCGATGCAGGCCTGCTGGCGGGCGCGCTGGTCGCCGCGCTGGCCGACCTGCACTCGGCCCTGGCGGCGGTGTTCTCCGCCACCACGCCCGTGTCCGGTCCGGTCGGCGTGTGGGCGGTGGCGCTGGCGCTGCTGGTGCACGCCGCCAGCAAGAGCTTCACCGCCGGCCTGACGGGCGGCAGCGCCTACCTGCGCTGGCTGGCACCGGGCCTGTGGCTGCACACCGGGCTGGTGGCGGCCGGGGTGGTGTGGTTCAGTTTTTGACGGGTTCGCGCATGGTCACGAACTCTTCTGCTGCCGTCGGGTGGATGCCGATGGTGCTGTCGAACACGGCCTTGGTGGCGCCGGCCTTCATCGCGACCGCAAAACCCTGCACGATCTCGCCGGCTTCGGCGCCCACCATGTGCAGGCCCACCACGCGGTCGCTCGCGCTGTCCACGATCAGCTTCATCAGCGTGCGTTCGCTGCTGCCCGAGAGCGTGTGTTTCAGCGCCTTGAACTCGCTGCGGAACACGGTGACCGCGCCGAACTTCTCGCGCGCCTGCGCCTCGCTGTAGCCCACGGTGCCGATGCTGGGGTGGGTGAACACGGCGGTGGGGATGAACTCGTAGCTCATCTCACGCGGGGCCTTGCCGGCGGCCGGACCGAACAGCTGGTCCACCACCACCATGGCTTCGCCCAGCGCCACCGGCGTCAGCTGCACGCGGTTGGTGACATCGCCCACGGCCCAGACGCCGGGCACGTTGGTGCGGTAGCGTTCGTCCACCAGCACCTCGCCCTGCGCGCCCTGGGCCACACCCAGGGCCTCCAGCCCCAGGCCCTGCACATTGGGCTTGCGGCCGGTGGCGTAGAGCACCGCGTCGGCCATGACCACGTTGCCGTCTTCCAGTTCGGCGCGCAGGCCGTCGCCGGTCTTGCGGATGTCCACCACGCCGGCGTTCAGGCGCAGGTCCACGCCGGACTTCTGCATTTCACCCGCGACGAAGTGGCGGATCTCGTCGTCGAAGCCGCGCAGCACTTGCTCGCCGCGGTAGAGCTGGGTGACCTTTGAGCCGAGGCCGTTGAAGATGGACGTGAATTCGCAGGCGATGTAGCCGCCGCCGACCACCAGCAGGCGCTGTGGGAAGGGTTCGAGGTCGAACACCTCGTTGGAGGTGATGACGTGCTCGCGGCCCACGAAATGCGGCACGAAGGGCGTGCCACCGGTGGCGATCAGGATGTTCGCGGCGGTGAAACGCTGGTGGCCGGGCGAGCCGTCGGCGTTGAGCGTGGCCACCGTGACGGCGTTCGGGCCATCGATGCGCGCGAAGCCGTTGATGACCGTGACGCCCGAGCCGCGCAGCAGGTTGGCGTAGACGCCATTGAGGCGCGCGATCTCCTGGGCGCGGTTGGCCTTGAGGGTGCCCCAGTTCAGCACGGGCTTTTCGCCTTCCCAGCCGAAACCGTGCGATTCCTCGAAGGCGTCGGCGTAGTGCGCCGCGTAGCTGTAGAGCTTTTTGGGGATGCAGCCGACGTTGACGCAGGTGCCACCCAGGCCATCGGTGCCCAGGGTCTCGGCCAGTGCGACGCGGGCGCCGCGCCCGGCGGCCATGCGGGCGGCGCGAACGCCGCCGCTGCCGCCGCCGATGACAAAAAAGTCGAAATCGTGTGTGCTCATGGCAATGCCTCGCAGAGGGCCGTCCACCGGTCCCGGGCGGGCATCTTAAGCGTGGCGCTCCTTGCGTGCCGGCGTACGGGATCTCAGGTGCCGGGGCGCACTTCGGGCTTTTGCATCACGCGGCGCCGTGCCATCTCGCGGCCCATGCCCAGGGTGCTCATGCCTTGGAGACGCTTTTTGGCCTCCGGGTAGGCCACGGACTCTTCGAGCAGGATGTGGTCCAGGTACAGCGCCTCGAACACTTCCAGCGCGTGGCGCAGCTCGGCGGTATCGAACCACAGGTTGCCACCCGTGGCCGCTTCCAGCGACGGGGCGATCTGGATCCAGTTCTCTTCCAGCCAGCCGTGGTCCTGGATCAGGTGTTCGGTGGCCTGCACGATCTCGGCGTCCTGGCTCGCGAGCAGGGTGGGGAAGATGTGCTTTTCTTCGTCCAGGTGGTGCTGGCGTGCTTCCCCGTTGAAGAAGTCGAGCACACGCCGGGCCTGGCCCCGGTTCGCCTGGTTCAGGCCGTCGCTCTCGATCGCATCCACCAGCGCGTGGAGCTGGCGGATCTGCTGCTGGACTTCACGGTGGGTGGCGTCCAGGAACTCGAAAACGGCGATGGAGACGGGTGCGGCGCTCATGGCGAACTCCTGTGGAATGGTGGGTTCATTCTGAGGATGCTGCGCCGCCACAAATTGATCTGCCTCAAACAGAAAACCCGCCGAAGCGGGATTTCGATGAGATGCCGGTGCGGGTCAGTAGGTGTACACGCCTTTGCCGGTCTTGCGACCCAGCCAGCCGGCCGCCACCAGCTCCTTGAGCAGCGGCGCCGGGCGGTACTTGCTGTCGTTGAACTCGGCCATGTAGACGTTCATGACGGCCAGGCACACGTCCAGGCCGATCATGTCGGCCAGGGCCAGCGGGCCGATGGGCTGGTTGGTGCCCAGCTTCATGCCGGCATCGATGTCTTCCGGCGTGGCCACACCCTCGGCCAGCACGAAGAAGGCCTCGTTGATCATGGGCACCAGGATGCGGTTGACCACGAAGCCGGGCGCGTTCTTCACCGTGATCGGTGTCTTGCCCAGGGCCTCGGCCAAGGCCTTGACCGCGTCGTGCGTGGCGTCGCTGGTCTGCAGGCCGCGGATGATTTCCACCAGCGCCATCATGGGCACCGGGTTGAAGAAGTGCATGCCGATGAACTTGTCGGCCCGCTGCGTGGCGGCGGCCAGCTTGGTGATGCTGATCGAGCTCGTGTTGGTGGCCACGATCACCTCGGGCGCCAGGATGCCGTCGAGCTGCTGCAGGATTTTGACCTTCAGGCCTTCGTTCTCGGTCGCGGCCTCGATGACGAGTTGCGCGCCCTTGAGGTCGTCGTAGCTGGTCGATCCTTTGATCAGGGCCAGCGCGGCGGCTTTGCCCTCGGCGGTCAGTTTCTCTTTCTTGATCAGGCGGTCCAGGCTGCCGGCCACGGTGGCCAGGCCCTTGTCGACCGCGGCCTGGGCCACGTCGACCATGACCACGCGGATGCCGCTGACGGCGCAGGCCTGCGCGATGCCGTTGCCCATGGTGCCGGCGCCGATGATGCCGACGGTCTGGATGCTGCTCATGAGGGAATCACTCCTGGAAGGTGGGATGGGGGTGGGTCTAGGCGGGCCAGCCTACTGCCGGCGCAGGCCCTGTGCTAACTTGCCCCGCATTGTCGCGCAGCGTCTTGCACAGGCATGACGGCGGCGCAACGCAGGAGACAGGCATGTTTGATTTCATCGTCGTGGGCGGCGGGTCCGCCGGCAGTGTGCTGGCCGGCCGTCTGAGCGAAGACCCGGCCGTGCGCGTGGCGCTGCTCGAAGCCGGGCCAGCCGACCGCAGCGTGCTCATCCACTGCCCGGCGGGGCTGGCCGTGATGGCCAAGTACGAGCTCAATGGCTGGGGCTACAGCACCGTGCCGCAGCCGGGCCTGAACGGCCGGCGCGGCTACCAGCCGCGCGGCAAGGTGCTGGGAGGCTCCAGCTCCATCAACGCCATGATCTACGCGCGTGGCCACGCACAGGACTACGACGCCTGGGCCGCGGAAGGCAACCCCGGCTGGTCGTTTGCCGATGTGCTGCCCTACTTCAAGCGCGCCGAGCACAACGAGCGCGGCGCCGACGAATGGCACGGCACGGGCGGTCCGCTGAACGTGATGGACCTGCGCTCCCCCAACCCGGTGCTGCCGGACTTCGTCGAGGCGGGGCGCCAGGCGGGCTATCCGCTCAACAGCGACTTCAACGGCGCGCAGCAGGAGGGCATCGGTCCCTACCAGGTCACCCACAAGAACGGCGAACGCTTCAGCGCCGCCAAGGCCTACCTCACGCCGCACCTGGGGCGTTCCAACCTCAAGGTCATCACCGGCGCGCTGACCACCCGGGTGCTGACCGAAATGGTCGATGGCCGGCCGGTGACCACGGGTGTGCAGTACCGGCCCGACGGCGGGCGTGGCCCGTTGCAGACCCTGCGCCTGACGCCCGGTGGCGAGGTGCTGCTGAGCGCCGGGGCCTTCGGTTCACCGCAGGTGCTGATGCTCTCGGGCATCGGTCCGGCCGACCATCTGCGTGAGCTCGGCATCGAGCCCGTGCTCGATGTGCCGGGGGTCGGCCGGAACCTGCACGACCACCCGGACGTCGTGCTGGTGGTCAACGCACCGAAGCTCACCGATCTGTTCGGCGTGTCGGTGCCGGGGGTGCTGAACATGCTGCGCGGTGTGTTCCAGTGGCGCCAGCAGCGCAGCGGACCGCTGACCACCAACTTCGCCGAGGCCGGCGGCTTCATCAAGAGCGCGCCCGGGGAAGCGATCCCGGACCTGCAGTTGCATTTCGTCGTCGGCAAGCTGGTGGACCACGGCCGCAAGACGGTGCTGGGCCATGGCTATTCCTGTCACGTCTGCCTGCTGCGTCCGAAGAGCCGGGGCACGCTGCGCCTGGCCAGTAACGATCCGCAGGTGATGCCGCTGATCGACCCGGCCTTCCTGCAGGACGCCGACGATGTGGCCCGGCTGGTGCGGGGCTTCAAGGCCATGCGTGCGCTGCTGCAGCAGCCGGCGCTGGCGCGGCACGGCGGCGTGGAGGCGGCCGCCTCGCGCGAGGCGCTGAGCGATGCGCAGATCGAACAGTTCGTGCGGAACCACGCCGACACCATCTACCACCCGGTCGGCACCTGCCGCATGGGGCCGGACCCGGCCGCGGGGGCCGTGGTCGATGCCCGCCTGCGCGTGCACGGCGTGGACGGCCTGCGCGTGGTCGATGCGTCGGTGATGCCCAGCGTCGTGGGAGGCAACACCAACGCCCCGGTGATCATGATGGCCGAGAAGGCCACCGATATGATTCGCGAAGATCGCCGGGCCGCTGTGGCCTGAGACCGCTGGAGCGAACATGATTCTTGAACACGCCGACATCCGCATCGACCCCGCCAAGGCGGCCGATTTCGAAGCCGCCATCCTGCGCGGTGCCAGCACCGTCATCGCGGGCGCCAAGGGCTTCAAGGGCTTCAAGGTCAACCGAAGCCAGGAAAGCGCGGGCCGCTACATCCTCATGATCTACTGGGACACGCTGGAAGACCACACGGTGGGCTTCCGCCAGTCGCCCGCCTTCACCGAGTGGCGCGGCATCGTTGGCCCGTTCTTCCTACAGCCACCGGTGGTGGAGCACCTTGAACTCGTCGGGAAAAGTTGACCCCCCTGCGCCGCGCTGCGCGCGTCACCCCCCAGGGGGCGATGCCTGCGGCCTGGCAAAGCCAGTTCCGCGGCATCCTGGGAAGAGATCGGGCGCTACTTTTTCCGCATGAGGGTCGATTTCCCGAACAGACTCTCGATCAGGTCCACGGCCAGCTCGGCGGTCTTGTTGCGCAGGTCCAGCGCCGGGTTGAGCTCCATCACGTCCAGCGAACCCAGACGCCCGGTGTCGGCGATCATTTCCATGCAGAGCTGGGCCTCGCGGTAGGTCGGGCCGCCGGGCACGGTGGTGCCCACGCCCGGGGCGATCTCGGGGTCGAGGAAGTCCACGTCGAAGCTCACGTGCAGGTGGGTGTTCTCGTCCAGGCCCATCAGCGCCTGCTCCAGGGTGTGGCGCATGCCCATCTCGTCGATGTAGCGCATGTCGAACACCTCCAGACCGACCTCGTGCACGAAGCGCTTTTCGCCCGGGTCCACGCTGCGAATGCCGATCTGCCGCACCACATCGGGCGTGATGGCCGGGGTGTGGCCGCCGATGCCGGTCAGCACGGCAGGTCCGTGACCGCACAGGCAGGCCACCGGCATGCCGTGGATGTTGCCGCTGGGGGTGAGTTCGGCGGTGTTGAAGTCGGCGTGCGCGTCCAGCCAGAGCACGCGCAAGGTCTTGCCCGCATCGCGGCAGTGGCGCGCCACCGCACTGATCGATCCCATGCCCAGGCAGTGGTCGCCGCCGAGCACGATGGGCAGATGCCCGCCACGCAGCTCGGCGTACACCGCCTCGTGCAGCGTCGTGTTCCAGGCCACCACTTCGCCGAGGTGCCGGTAGCCACCACTCGGCGGCTGCCAGGGGTTGGCCGGGCCGGCCAGGTTGCCCCGGTCGAGCACGGTCAGCCCGTGGCTCTCGATGGCGGATTGAAGGCCCGCCACGCGCAGAGCCTCTGGCCCCATGGAAGCGCCGCGGGTACCCGCGCCGATGTCGGTCGGCACGCCGATGAGGGAGACAGGGAGGTGCTGCATGTCGGCATTGTCGCGCGACCGCTCCACCTCAAGCGGTGGGTGCCGCGCAAGAACCCGGATCAGCGCATCGAGGAAACGTAGGCGACGACCGCCCGGATATCGGCATCCGACATCAGTCGCGTGTTCGCCGACATGAGGGCGTTGGTGCGCGCGCCGGTGCCGCTGCGGTAGCGCAGCAGCGTGGTCTGCAGGTAGTCCGGACGCTGGCCGGCGATGCGGGCGTAAACATCGGAGCCGTGACCGTCGGTGCCATGGCAGCGCCAGCACACCTTGTCGTAGTAGCGCTTGCCTTCAGCGACCAGTGCAGCCTCGGCGGACGGGTGGGGCTGGACGCTCTGGCGGGAGTAGAAGACCGCGACACCGAGTTTTTCGTCCTCGGACATGGCGCGGATGAGCCGCTCCATGAACTCGTAGCGGCGTCGCCCATCGGCGAACTGATGCAACTGTTCCAGCAGATAAGCCGGGTTCTGCCCGGCCAGATTCGGCGTGTCGGGCGAGACGCTGTTACCGCCCGCCCCGTGGCAGTTGGCGCAGAACTGGGAGACCTTCTGTCCGATGCGGGCGTATAGCACCAGTTGCTGGGAATCCTGAAGCACGGCCGCCAGCTTGGCGTTCATGGGCTGGGGCGCCGGTTGTGCCGACGCACCAGCGCCCGCCAGGAGCAGCGCCAACGTGCAGGTGCCATGACGCAGGATGTTGAAGTTCATGCGGACCTCTGAAAACCCATGCTAGGCAGAGGTCTCCATCATGGGCTTGATCGTGGTCAATACGCACCCGCCTGCAGCCTGGACAGTCAGCCGTCAGGGCCGAAGTTGTGACAAATTGCATGAGCGGCGAAGCGCCGAGTTCGTACCCGATGCGGTGGGGCGGGTTCAGGCGCCGGGCAGGTCGATGTCGAAACGGGCGCCCTGTCCGGGTGCACTCTCGGCCCGTATCGTGCCCCCCATGCGCGCCACCGCCTTGTGCACCAGTGCCAGACCGATGCCGGTGCCCGGGATCTGGTCCTGACGGTGCAGGCGCTGGAACATGCCGAAGATGCGGTCGTGGTGCTTCATGTCGAAGCCGATGCCCTGGTCGCTCACGCTCAGCAGCACACGGCCGTCCTGCGGCCGGGCCTCGATGCGGATGCGCGGCGGCTCGCCGGGCGGTGTGAATTTCAGCGCGTTGTCGATCAGGTTGCGCAGCACGATGGCCAGACCCTTGGGGTCGGCCAGGACCTGCAGACCTGCGGGCATCGGCACCTGCAGTTCACCGTGTCGGGTCTCCAGCTCATCGCGGAACGGGGTCGCCACCTCCCGGACGCAGTCGGCCAGTGTCACGGCCTGGATCTGTTCGGTCATCTGCTGCAGGCGTGAGTAGGCCAGCAGATCACTGACCAACTGCGACATGTGCAGCGTCGCGCGCTGGATGCGCCGCAGGTACTCGCGGCCCTGCTCGTCCAGCTGGTCGGCGTGTTCTTCGATCAGCAGGGCGCTGAAACCCTCGATGCCCCGCAACGGGGTGCGCAGGTCGTGCGAGGCCGAGTAGGTGAAGGATTCGAGCTCGCGGTTGACGGTGCGCAGCTGCTGCACGCTGTCCTGCAGCTGGGCGGTGCGCTCCGCCACCTTGTGCTCCAGTCCTTCGGTCAGCCCGGCGATTTTTTCCTCGGCCTCCACCCGCAGCCGGATGTTGACCAGCATCTGGGCGAACAGCCGCAGCAGGGTGGTTTCCTCTTCCCCGTAGTCGTGGGTGTTGCGCACCGAGTCCAGGCCCACAAAGCCCAGGCAGCGCTCACCGTCCATCAGTGGCAGGGCCATCAGGCTGCGGATGCCCTGCGATTCGAGCAGGTGGCGCAGATTCCCCTCGGGCAGGGCCTGGACATCGGCGACGTGCATGGTCAGCCCCTGGCGGTGCTGTCCGATCCATTCGGGAATCAGCTCGAACGGCAGGCCCTGCAGGTCATCGATGGCGGGGCTGACCCCGTCGCCGCACCACTCATGGGTGTTGGACGCGGTGTCGGAGGTGAAGTCGTAGTCGAACAGGTAGGCGCGGTCGGCGTCGACAAAACGTCCCATGTCGCCGAGTGCGTCGTTGATCGCTTGGTCCGTCTCGTTCACCGGCAGGTTGATGAAACGGGTGGACAGGCGGAACAGCAGCAGCACGAAGTCGTTCAGGCGCTCTCGCGCCTGCAGGGCCGTCTGCTGTTCCGTGGTGTCGCGAACCAGGAACATGCACTGCTCGCCTCCGGGCAGCCAGGCCAGGCGGGCGTTGAAGAAATGCGTGCCTACCGGCAGGTCCAGGCTGTAGTCCAGCTCCTGGATGCCTTCCTCTCGGGCGCGCTGCATGGCGGCGCGCAGCGGCGACACCAGCATCGGGGGCATCACCTCTTCCATGGGGTGGCCCAGAAAGTCCTCCGGCTTGCGGTAGAGCCGGTCTTCGCTGCCGGCCTGGAAGAAGACGAAGCGTTCTTCGGCGTCCAGCACAAACAGCATGTCCCGGATGACATGGAACACCTGCTCCAGGATGGCGCCACGCTCCAGCGCGACCGCTTCGGCCCGCCGCAGATCGGTCACGTCCAGGCAGGAGCCCACGTAGCCGATGAAGCGCTGGTCGGCGTCGTGACGCGGTTTGCCTTGCTCGTGCAGCCAGCGGTACTCGCCATCGTGACGCCGCAGGCGGTACTCCATGCTGTAGGGTTCGCGCGCTTCAAAGGCGCTGTTGAACACCTGGGCACAGCGCTCGCGGTCCTGCGGGTGCAAATCGTCCAGCCAGACGGCCTCGCATTCGGCGGCCAGGTCACGACCGGTGAAGTCGAGCCAAGGCTGGTTGAGCCAGTCGGGGCGCTGCTCGGCGTCCACCGTCCAGGCCAGGGCGGCCGAGGCGTTGGCCACCGTGTCCAGGTGCTTGAGCGTCTGGCGCTGCGCTTCTTCCAGCGCCTTGCGGTCGGTGATGTCGAAGGTGGTGCCCGCCATGTAGACCACATGGCCGGTCTCGTCCCGCAGGCCGTCGCCCCGGGTGTCGAACCAGCGGTACTGGCCACCGGCATCGCATGCGCGGAACTCCAGCTGGTAGTCACCTTCGCCCTTGAAGAACCGCAGAAGAGCTGCCCGCAGCCGGGGCCGGTCGTCCGGGTGCATCAGTTCCAGCAGGCGTTTGCCCAGTTCGGACGGGCCGGGGGCTGGATGGCCCAGGGCGGTGAAGAAGCCCTCGCTGGGCTGGACCATGCCCTCTGTTTCGTCCCACTCCCACACCTGACCGTGCGAGGCCGCGAGCCTGAAGCGCAGCTCGCTGCGCATCAGGGCCCGCTGGTCGGCTTCGAGCTGTGTCACGTCGCGGAACATCAGCAGCAGGCGCGGCGCGCCTTCGACCGTGACCCGTTCTGCGCTGTAGCGCACCTCGATGTTCTGACCATCGGGCCGGGTACTGCTGGCCGAGGCGTCGCGCACGCGCTCGCCGCGGGCCAGACGTTCCAGCAGCTCTTCCCGAATGGCCGGCGAGCGCCAGAGCTTCAGATCCAGCGTCGAATGGCCGACCAGCTGTTCGCGCGGCCGGTCGAACAGCTGACAGAAGGCGTCGTTGACCAGCAAGAGCCGGCCGGAGTCCCATTCGCTGAGCGACATGGCTTCGGGTGCGGCCTGGAACACGGTTTCGAAGAGCTGCTGGTCCGCGCGCTGGCGGGCCTCGGCGGCATGGCGTTCCGTGATGTCGCGGGCAATGACCAGCACGGTGGGTGTCTCCCCCGGGGGCCCGGGCTCCCGGCGGACCTGGGCCTCCCAGTGCCGTTCGCCCGCCGGTCCTTCGTGGCTGAAGTACTGGACCTCGGGTTGCCCGGACTGCATCACCCGCTGCAGGCTGGCGGCCCACAGGGTGGTCGTGCCGGGGGCGCCCCCGATCTGCTGGACCGTGCGGCCGATCAGCGCCTCGGGGCGCCAGCCGGTTGCCGCTTCGATGGCCCGGTTGGCGTAGAGCACGCATCCGTTGTGGTCGTAGCGCACCACCACATCGGGCATGTGATCGCTCAGGGTCTGGAAGTGGCGTTCGCTGCGGGCCAGTGCGCGTACCGAACGGTCGAGTCGCCAGGCACCGTAGGCCATGACGCCGGCGATCAGCAGCGTCAGGGCAATGGCCGCCGGCAGCATGGCGGTCCAGGCGGCCAGCACGTCCTGGATGGGCAGCGCATACACCGCGACCAGGCGGTCGGCCCCGCCCCCGAGGCGGTGGTAGCCCACGATGCGTGGCACGCCGTCGATGGCGGACACGACCTGGATGACGCCACTGGGCGACTGCTGCAGGGCGGTGGCCACATGGCCCATGACCTTGCGCCCCTGGTCGCGTTCCACCAGCGGGTAGCGCGCCAGCACGGTGGTGGCGCCGTCGTCCTCGATCCGGAACAGGCTCATGCTGCCGTGTTCGGGCAACCGCTCGGAGGCCAGCCGTGCCATCAGTGCCTGGCGTTGCAGCCGCACTTCCCAGGTCTGGCCGCCCCGTTCGGGGGGCTGGCGCCACACCAGGGGCAGCACCCACTGCCCGGCATCCTGACGGGCCAGACCGGGTTGCCACTGGCCGGCGGGCAGTGCCTGGGGCGGTGCGCCGGAAGGGTTGATCGGCCGGAGGTCGAAGGGCAGGTTCAGCGCTTGCACCAGCGGGTCCGATCCGGCCGACGGAACGGGGCCGTTGCGGTCCGTGGCCGGGGACTGCCGTTCCATCTGAACCTGGGCGATGCGCAGCGACTGTTCAAGTTCGGCCGCCAGCCGAACCACTTCACGCTGGGCCTGGGCACCGGCGCGCTCCAGGGCCGCTTCGCGCTGGGAGACCAGCAAACCGCCCGACAGCATCAGAAACAGCCCGATGGCCGCCACCGAGAGCGTGCGCTGCCAAGGGCGCTCACAGTCGGACGCGAGCGTGCCCGATGAGGGCACCACCGGCTCGGAGGCGGCCGGTCGTGCACCGGCCGGGGCGTCAGAAATGGGCGACATCTGGGCTCAAGGACTGCCTCGTCTGCATGGGCAGACCGGCGGTGCAGTCTAGCAGTCCCCCTTGTGGCGCACCCTGGAATCTGCGCTGGAAACCCGGCCCTGTTCCGGGGGCGTCCCGGTGGGCGAGCGTTACATGCTGCGCCGGTACTGGCCACCCACCTCGAACAGTGCGTTGGTGATCTGGCCGAGCGAGCAGCAGCGCACCGCGTCCATCAGCACCTCGAACACGTTCTTGTTCTCGATCACGGCCTGCTTCAGGCGGGCCAGCTGGGCAGGGGCTTCGTTCGCGTGGCGGGCATGGAAGTCGGCCAGGCGCTGCAGCTGGCTCTGTTTTTCCTCTTCGGTCGAGCGCGCCAGTTCGATCGACTCCGGCACCGGGTCGCCCTTGGGGTTGCGGAAGGTGTTGACGCCGATGATGGGGTACTCGCCGGTGTGCTTGAGCATCTCGTAGTGCATGCTCTCTTCCTGGATCTTGCTGCGCTGGTAGCCGGTCTCCATCGCGCCAAGCACGCCGCCGCGCTCGGCGATCTTCTCGAACTCGGCCAGCACCGCCTCCTCGACCAGCTCGGTCAGCTCGTCGATGACGAAGGCGCCCTGGTTCGGGTTCTCGTTCTTGGCCAGGCCCCACTCGCGGTTGATGATGAGCTGGATCGCCATCGCTCGGCGCACCGAGTCTTCGGTCGGCGTGGTGATGGCTTCATCGAAGGCGTTGGTGTGCAGCGAATTGCAGTTGTCGTAGATCGCGATCAGCGCCTGCAGGGTCGTGCGGATGTCGTTGAACTGGATCTCCTGCGCGTGCAGGCTGCGCCCCGACGTCTGGATGTGGTACTTGAGTTTTTGCGAGCGTTCGTTGGCGCCGTACTTCTCCTTCATCGCCACCGCCCAGATGCGGCGTGCCACACGGCCGAGCACGGTGTACTCCGGGTCCATGCCGTTGCTGAAGAAGAACGACAGGTTGGGCGCGAAGTCGTCGATGTGCATGCCGCGCGCCAGGTA
>CAZJZD010000040.1:0-36951 GCA_964550405.1 uncultured Hydrogenophaga sp.
AACGGCCGAGCTGGTCGGCCAGCACGATCAGCACCAGCGAGGGCGGGATGGCCTGCGCCAGCGTGCCGGAGGCGGTGATGGTGCCGGTGGCAATCGTCCGGTTGTAGCCGTAACGCAGCATGATGGGCAGCGAGATCAGACCCATCGAGATCACGGCCGCAGCGACCACGCCGGTGGTGGCGGCCAGCAGGGCACCCACCAGGACCACGGCCACGGCCAGGCCTCCGCGCACGGGGCCGAACACCTGGGCCACGGTCTCCAGCAGGTCTTCGGCCATCCGGCTTCGCTCCAGGATGATGCCCATGAAGGTGAAGAACGGAATGGCCAGCAGGGTGTCGTTCTGCATGATGCCGAACACCCGCAGCGGCAAGGCCTGGAACAGGTTGGACGGGAACAGCCCGACCTCCATGCCGATGAAGCCGAAGAACAGGCCGGTGGCGGCCAGCGAGAACGCCACCGGGAAGCCCATCAGCAGAAACACCAGCAAGCCGGTGAACATGATGGGCACGAAGTTGGATGCGATGAATTCCATGATTGCGGCGCTCCCTGTTTATTGCGCGGCCTTGAGGCGTTGCTGTTCTTCTTCCAGCAGCTGCTGGGCCAGGAGCTCTTCGTCACTCGGGCCCTCATGGGCCAGCACGTCGGGGCCGTTGCCGGTCAGGAAGGCAAGACGCTTGATCAGCTCACTCACGCTCTGCAGGGCCAGCAGGGAAAAGCCGGCGGGAATGAGCGCGTACACCGGCCAGCGGATCAGGCCGCCCGCGTTGGACGACATCTCACCCGAGTTGAGGGCGTTCATGAACAGCGGCCAGGCCAGCGTACCCATCATGTAGCACAGGGGGAAGACGAACAGCACGATGCCACCGATGTCCACCCAGTTGCGCCCGCGCGCACTGAATTTGGACGATACGAAGTCGATGCGCACATGCGCGTTGCGCAGGAAGGCGTAGCCGCTGCCGAGCATGAACACGGCGGCGAACAAATACCACTGGATTTCCAGAAAGGCGTTGGAACTCATATCGAACACCTTGCGCACGATGGCGTTGCCGGCGCTGATGAGCGTGGTGGCCAGGATCAGCCACATGGCGAGCTTGCCGATGAGGCTGGTGAAAGCATCGATCAGGCGGGAGATTTGGAGCAGGATGGACATGTTGAACCCCACGGGTGATGGGTATGGCGGGCCGGGCGGCAGTCTAGCGAAGCGGCGAGCCCGGGCCTGAAGGCGCGCTGACGGGAGGGTGATCCCGTCAGCCTTCTGCGAAAAAAACCCCGCGGTCGCGGGGTTCTTTCGCGGGCGCAAACGGCGGGCCGATTACAGCTTGGCCGACTGCATGTAGCGGTCGAAGGTCGCTTCGGTGAAGCGGGCCCACAGGTTGGCGTCCTTGCGGAAGGCCGCGTAGTCGCCGTAGATCTTCTTCCACTGCGGGTTGGTGTCATTGAGTTCGGCGTACAGCGCCATCGACTCCTTGAACGCCAGGTCCATCACCGCCTTGGGGAAAGGCAGGACCTTGGCGCCAGCGGCCACCAGGCGCTTGAGGGCGGCCGGGTTGCGGGCGTCGTAACGGGCCTGCATCTCGGTGTGGGCGTAGGAAGCAGCGGCCTCGACGATGGCCTGGTTTTCCTTCGACAGACCGTTGAAGGCCGCCTTGTTGATGAAGAAGTCCAGCTGCGCGCCGCCTTCCCACCAGCCGGGGTAGTAGTAGTTCTTGGCAACCTTGTAGAAGCCCAGCTTCTCGTCGTCGTACGGACCCACCCATTCGGTGGCATCGATGGTGCCCTTTTCCAGCGCCTGGTAGATCTCGCCACCGGGGATGTTCTGCGGCACACCGCCCATGCGGGTGAGCACCTTGCCGGCGAAGCCGCCGATGCGCATCTTCATGCCCTTGATGTCGGCGGCGGTCTTGATTTCCTTGCGGTACCAGCCACCCATCTGGGCGCCCGTGTTGCCGCCGGGGAAGTTGACGATGTTGTACTGGTCGTAGAACTCGCGCATCAGCTTCATGCCGTTGCCGTCGTAGAACCAGGCCGTCAGCTGGCGGCTGTTCAGACCGAAGGGGATGGCCGTGCCGATGGCAAACACGTCGTTCTTGCCGAAGAAGTAGTACGGCGCCGTGTGAGCCACCTCGACGGTGCCCTGCTGCACACCGTCCACCACACCGAAGGGGGGCATCAGTTCGCCGCCCGGGTGCACCGAGATGGAGAACTTGCCGCCCGACATGGCGTTGACCTTCTGGGCAAACACGTCGGCCGCGCCGAAGATGGTGTCCAGCGCCTTGGGGAAGCTCGACGCCAGGCGCCAGCGGATGGCGGCCTGGGCATGCACCGCGGGTGCGGCGCCTGCGGCCAGCACGCCAGCGATACCGGCGTGCTTGATGATGGAACGACGATCCATGTTGTATGACTCCGTGGTTGGTTCTTCACACCCGCTCCCGGAAGGGGCGGGGACTGCAACAGTCCACGGCATTGTAGGAAGCGCCCTCACCCGAAAACCCGGGGTTTTCCCTCGCTGAACCGGGCAGATGCCCCGTGCATTCAGCCTTCTGCAAGCTTGGTATCGTGCGATTTCGAGCAGGCTCAAAACGAGCGTGAAAATTCCTCAACACGGCGGCCGCATGCCCGCGATCAGGCCACCACTTTCAGACCCGGATTGCCCTCGATCAGGCTGCTGAAGCGGTTGCGAACCGTGCGCTCGATGCCGTTGGCATCCAGCCCCTCGGCCGCCAGCAGCCGGGCCGGGTCACCGTGTTCAATGAAGCTGTCGGACAGGCCCAGCGTGAGCACGGGCAGGTTCAGGCCCTCGGCCTGCAGGGCCTCGAGCACCGCAGCGCCTGCGCCCCCCATCAGGCAGCCCTCTTCGACCGTGACCAGGGCCTGGTGGGTGCGGGCCAGTTCGCGCAACAGGTCCAGGTCCAGCGGCTTGACCCAGCGCATGTTGGCCACGGTCACATTCAGCGATTCGGCCGCGGCCAGCGCCGGTTGCAGCAGGGTGCCGAAAGCGAGGATGGCCACGTTACGACCACGGCGGCGGATTTCACCCTTGCCATAGGGCAGGCCATTCAGGCTGGTCGGCACGGCGGCACCGACACCCGAACCCCGCGGATAGCGCACGGCCACCGGGTGGTTCTGCGCATGCGCGGTGGACAGCAGCTGGCGCGTCTCGGCTTCGTCGGCCGGGCAGGCGATGGCCATGTTCGGAATGCAGCGCAGATAGGCAATGTCGTAGGCGCCGGCATGGGTCGCGCCATCGGCACCGACCAGGCCCGCGCGGTCGAGCGCGAACACCATGGGCAGGTTCTGCAGCGCAACGTCGTGGATCAGCTGGTCATACGCGCGCTGCAGGAAGGTGGAGTAGATGGCCACCACCGGCTTGAGACCTTCGCAGGCCAGGCCGGCGGCGAAGGTGACCGCGTGCTGCTCGGCGATGCCGACGTCGAAGTAGCGACCGGGGAAGCGTTTGTGGAACTCCACCATGCCCGAGCCCTCGCGCATGGCCGGCGTGATGCCGACCAGCCGGTGGTCCTGCTCGGCCATGTCGCACAGCCATTGGCCGAACACCTGGGTGAAGGTGGGTTTGGGCGGCGTCGCGGGCTTGACGATGCCCACCGCCGGGTCGAACTTGCCCGGGCCGTGGTAGGCCACCGGGTCCGCCTCGGCCAGCTTGTAGCCCTGCCCCTTCTTGGTGACCACGTGCAGGAACTGCGGGCCCTCGCCCTTTTCCAGCAGCTGGCGCACGTTCTCCAGCGTCGGGATGAGGGAGTCGAGGTCGTGGCCGTCGATGGGGCCGACGTAGTTGAAGCCGAACTTCTCGAACAGCGTGGCCGGCACCACCATGCCTTTGGCGTGCTCTTCCAGCCGCTTGGCCAGCTCGAACAGCGGCGGCGCGCCCTTGAGCACAGTCTTGCCCACGTTCTTGGCCGCGGCGTAGAACTGGCCGCTCATGAGCTGGGCCAGGTAGCGGTTGAGCGCGCCCACCGGGGGCGAGATCGACATGTCGTTGTCGTTGAGCACCACCAGCAGGCGGCCGTGCTCGACACCGGCGTTGTTCAGCGCCTCGAAGGCCATGCCCGCGGTCATGGCGCCGTCACCGATGATGGCCACCGCGTGGCGGTCTTCGCCCTTCATCTTGGCGGCCAGGGCCATGCCCAGCGCGGCCGAAATGCTGGTGGACGAGTGACCGACGCCGAAGGTGTCGTACTCGCTTTCATCGCGGCGCGGAAAGCCGCTGACGCCCCCCTGCTGGCGCAGGGTGTGCATGCGGTCGCGCCGGCCGGTCAGGATCTTGTGCGGGTAGGTCTGGTGGCCCACGTCCCAGACCAGCCGGTCCTCCGGCGTGTTGAAGACGTAGTGCAGCGCGATGGTCAGTTCCACCGTGCCCAGGTTGGAGCTGAGGTGACCGCCGGTCTTGGACACGCTGTCGAGCACGAAGGCCCGCAGTTCATCGGCCAGGGGCTGCAGCTGCGCGCGACCCAGGCGGCGCAGGTCGGCCGGCGATTCGATGGAAGACAGCAGGGAATGCATGGCGGATTCACTCATGGCGTGTGGACGGGCGCTCAACTGGCCCGGCGCCCGACCCAATCGGCCAGGGCGTGCAAGGTGCCGGTGCGGGCCAGCCCGCTGCGCTGCAGCGCAGCGTGGGCCTGGTCGAGCACCTGGTCGGCATAGGTCTGTGCGGCATCGAGCCCCATCAGCGACACGAAGGTGGGTTTGTCGGCCGCGGCGTCCTTGCCCGCCGTCTTGCCCAGCGTGGCCGAATCGGCGGTGACGTCCAGGATGTCATCGACCACCTGGAAGGCCAGGCCGAGGCAGGCGCCGTACACCGACAGCTGCTCACGCGCAGCCACGGCGATGGGCCCCGTGCTGGCGCCCATCATCACGCTGGCCTGCAGCAGCGCGCCGGTCTTGAGGCGGTGCATGGCTTCGAGCGCCGGCAGGTCCAGCGACACCCCGACACTGGCCAGGTCGACGGCCTGGCCGCCGGCCATGCCGTCGGCACCCGCGGCCAGCGCCAGCTGGCGGCACAACGAGGCAGACAGCGCGTCGGACACCGAGCCGTCACCGGGCACCAGCAGTTCGAAGGCCAAGGCCTGCAGGGCATCGCCGGCCAGCAGGGCCTGCGCCTCGCCGAACCGCACATGCACCGTGGGCTTGCCACGGCGCAGCACGTCGTCGTCCATGCAGGGCATGTCGTCGTGCACCAGCGAGTAGGCGTGGATCAGTTCGACCGCGCAGGCAGCTCGCAGGGCCGCCTCGGCCTGACCGCTCACCAGATCGGCCGTCGCCAGCACCAGCAAAGGCCGCAGCCGCTTGCCGCCGTCGAGCACGGCGTAACGCATGGCGTCGCCCAGGCCGGCCGGGGCACTGGACGGCACGAAGCGCTCCAGCGCCTGTTCAATCCGCAACTGCTGTGCGCTGCGCCAGTCGGCGAAGGTGGTCTCGCGCTGGCCGGTGTCTGCGTTCGATCGTCCGCTCATGCGCCGTCCCAGGGTTTGAGTTCACCGGCCTCCAGCACCTTGATCTGCTGTTCCACCGCATCCAGGCGGGAGCGGCAGAACGCCAGCAGTTCGGCACCTCGGCGGTACTGCGTGAGCAACTGGTCCAGCGGCAGCTGGCCGGCGTCCAGCCGCGCCACCAGTTGCTCCAGCTCCTGCAGGGCGGCTTCGTAGCTCGGGGCCACCGCCGCGTCGGATTTCGCGCGGGCTGGCTTGGCGGAAGAGGATGTGCTCATGCGGTCTCTGTGAAGGGTGCCGGCGGCACCCCGTCGTGGGTAACCGGGCATTTTATCTGCCACCCCTGTGTACGGCTGACAAACAGGCCGACGCACAGGCGGGGCATTGGTCACCCCGGGGTAGAATCCGCGCTCTTTTTTCCTTGTTCAACTGACGGGCCTCACACGCCCGGAGGGACGCAGCACTTCCACCCTTCCCGCGCAGCGATCGTTCACTCGTTCAAGCGCTTGTCCCCTGCCCCTTCATAGGGGGAGTCTTTAGGTCAGGACCACCATGTCTGATTTGAGTCTTCAACTCCAGCAGGCCGAAAGCCAACTTCCGGTTTCCAGCTACTTCGACGAGGCACTGTTCCGCAGGGAACTTGAAACGATCTTTCAGTGCGGTCCCCGCTATGTGGGGCATGCCAATGCGGTTCCGGAACTGGGCGACTATTTCGCCCTGCCGCAGGAAGGGGAAGGCCGGGCGCTGGTGCGCACCGCCAACGGCGTGGAACTCGTTTCCAACATCTGCCGTCACCGCCAGGCCGTGATGCTCAAAGGGCGTGGCAACCTGGGCCAGAACGCCAAGGGCCACAGCGGCGGCCACATCGTCTGCCCGCTGCACCGCTGGACCTACAACGGCGGCCAGAGCGCCAACAGCCAACTCGGTACCCTGCTGGGCGCCCCGCACTTTGCGCACGACCCCTGTGCCGACCTCAAGCGTTACCCGCTGCGCGAATGGAACGGCCTGCTGTTCGAGGACAACGGCCGCGACATCGCCGCCGATCTGGCGGGCATGGGCCCGGCGTCCACGCTGAGCTTCGAGGGCATGGTGCTGGGCCACGTGGAACTGCACACCTGCAACTACAACTGGAAGACCTTCATCGAGGTCTATCTGGAGGACTACCACGTCGTGCCCTTCCACCCGGGTCTGGGCAACTTCGTGACCTGCGACGACCTGAAGTGGGAGTTCAAGCCCGAGTACTCGGTGCAGACGGTGGGCATCCAGAACCTGCTCAAGTCCGGCAGCGCGACCTACCAGAAGTGGCACGAGGTGCTGATGCAGTACCGCAACGGCGAGCTGCCCGAACAGGGCGCGGTCTGGCTGACCTACTACCCGCACATCATGGTCGAGTGGTACCCGCATGTGCTCACGGTCTCGACCCTGCACCCGGTCAGCGTGGACAAGACGCTGAACATGGTGGAGTTCTACTACCCCGAGGAAATCGTGGCCTTCGAACCGGCTTTCATGGAAGCGCAGCGCGCCGCCTACATGGAAACCTGCATCGAGGACGACGAGATCGGCGAGCGCATGGACGCCGGCCGCAAGGCCCTGTTCGCGCGCGGCGACAACGAGGTAGGCCCCTACCAGAGCCCGATGGAAGACGGCATGCAGCACTTCCACGAGTGGTACCGGGCACGGATGACGACACCCTGATGCAAGCGCTGTGGATGCTGCTGGCGGCGTTCCTGTTCGCCACCATGGGGGTGTGCATCAAGTTCGCCTCGGCGCATTTCAACAGCTTCGAGATCGTGGCCTACCGCGGTGCGCTGGGTGCCGTCTTCCTCTGGTGGATCACGCGGGTGCGTGGTGTGTCGCTGCGCACCACGGTGCCGGGCATGCACGTGTGGCGCAGCATCGTGGGCACCATTTCGCTGACGACCTGGTTCTACGCCATCGCCGCCCTCCCCCTGGCCACGGCCATGACGCTCAACTACATGAGCAGCATCTGGATCGCGGCCTTCCTGCTCGGTGGCGCGCTGCTGCTGCAGGGCAAGGGCAGTGAGCCCATCCTGCGGCAGGGGCCGCTGTTTGCGACGGTGCTGGCCGGCTTCGCGGGTGTGGCCATGGTGCTGCGTCCGACCCTCCAGCCCGACCAGCTGATCGGCGCCCTGGTGGGCCTGTTCTCGGGCGTCACGTCGGCGCTGGCCTACCTGCAGGTCTCGGCCCTGTCCAAGGTCGGCGAACCCGAGACACGCACCGTGTTCTATTTTTCGCTGGGAGCGGTGCTGGCTGGCGCCCTGGGCATGGTGTTTGTCGGTGCATCGCCGTGGCACTGGCCCTCGGCCCTGTGGCTGCTGCCCATCGGGCTGCTGGCGGTGCTGGGCCAGCTGTGCATGACGCGCGCCTATGCCAGTGGCGCCACCCTGGTGGTGGCCAACCTGCAGTACTCGGGCATCGTGTTCGCCGGCTTCTACAGCATCACGGTGTTCGGTGACCAGCTGCCTCTGGTGGGTTGGCTGGGCATGGGCCTGATCATCGCCAGCGGCATCACCGCCACCGTGCTGCGCTCCCGCTCGGTGCCATCGGCGCCCGCCGAAGACCACAGCTGACGGCTTTTGGTGAGGGGCGTCACGGACGAAAACCTTCGTTCTATTGGGCACCAGGGGTGGCCTCCCGCACAATGCGCCCGATGCACAGCACCCTGATCTCTGCCATCGAATTGCAGGCGCTGTTGAGCCGTGGTCCCGCACCACTGGTCTTCGACTGCAGTTTCGACCTCATGAACCCCGCCGCCGGCGCCGAGCAGTTCCGGCAAGGCCACATCCCCGGTGCACGCCACGCCGATCTGGACCACGACCTGAGCGCCCACGACGGCGAGCCCTGCGCCAGCGGTGGCCGACACCCGCTGCCCACACGCGAAGCCTCCGCCGCCTGGCTGGCGGGTTGCAGCCTGCAGGCGGGCCAGCAGGTCGTGGTGTACGACCGGCAGGGCGCGAACTACTGCGGCCGGCTGTGGTGGATGCTCAAGTGGTGCGGTCACGAAGCGGTCGCCGTGCTGGACGGTGGTCTGTCCGCGTGGCTGGCCATGGGGGGCCCGGTCGAGACCGGTCTGCCGCCACCGGCGCAACCGGGCAACTTCGTCCTGCAGCCATCCCTGGCACCCGTGACCGGAACGGCTGAACTGGCCCGACGCCTCGGCCAGCCCGGACAGACCGTGCTCGACGCCCGCGCCGCCGCCCGCTTCCGAGGCGAAGTGGAGCCCATGGACCCGGTGGCCGGCCACATCCCCGGGGCGCTGAACCGCCCCTTCACCGAGAACCTGGGGCCGGACGGGCGCTTCAAGCCGGCCGACCAGTTGCGGGCCGAGTTCGAACGCCTGCTGGCCGGACGCGATCCCGCATCGGTGGTGCACCACTGTGGCAGTGGCGTGAGCGCCGTGCCCAACCTGCTCGCCATGGAAGTGGCCGGTCTGGGCCGCGCGGCCCTGTTCCCCGGCAGCTGGAGCGAGTGGTGCAACACACCCGGCATGCCGTGCGCGCAAGCTCAAGCCCGTTGAATCCGCGCCGATAAATGGCCCATGGGCGGGCATCCGTGGTCAGCCAGCACCCGGATCGCCCGCACCCGTCCAACCGTGAACCTTCCTCATCTCTCCCCCCCACAACTGCCGCTGGACGACCTGCTGCGCAAGACGCTGTTGCAGATCGTGGGCATCGTGACCGCCGTGGCCTCCGGCATGGCGCTGTACCTGTACGCCTTCGGGGTGAGCCGGCTGGATGCCGTTGCGCCTGCGCTGATCGCGCTGTTTGCGGTTTTCGGCTGGTTCCTGTTGCGCGCCGGACGGGTGCAACTGTCCATCCTGCTGGTGATCGGCGGCACCCTGGTGGCGGCCACCGTGGCGGCCGTGGCATACGGATCGGTGCGGTTCGCCGGTGTGATGCTGTTTGTCTGCGCGGTCGTGGGTGCCGGCATCTTCAGCAGCCTGCGGGCCACGGTGGTGACCGTGGTGGCCTCCATCAGCCTGATCACGGCGCTGTTCTGGGCAGAAGGAATGGGGCTGATGGTCCCGCGCGGAAAAATGGTCGGCCCCACCACCGTGGTCACCTACGCCGCCTGCATCGTCGTCGCAGCGCTGATGGTCTACTACAGCCGGCGCCGCAACGAGCAGGCCATGGAGCGGCTGCAGGCCGAACTGGAACAGCGGTTGCGCACCGAACGCGAGCGCGACCGCAGCCTCGACCGCTTCGTGCGCATCTTCCGCAACAGCCCCAGCCCCATGCTGGCGCAGTCGGCGCGCGACGGCCTGATCCTGGACGTCAACCCGGCCTTCGAACGCTGCTACGGCTACACGAGGGAACAGGCGGTGGGCAAACTGGACAACGTCCTGTGGGCACAGCCGGAGCAGCGACTGGAGTACATCCGGCAACTGGGCACCGCCCGCCGGACCGACCGCTTTGCCGCCCGCAGCCTGCGGGCCGATGGCACCGTGTTCGATGTCCTGGTGTCCAGCGAGATGAGCGACCAGCCGGGCGACCGGCTGGTGATCACCACCATCATCGACGTGACCAGGGAAAGACGTCACGAGGCTCTGCTCGCCTCCCTGGCCAGCGGTGTGGCGGCCGAATCGGGCGAGTACCTGCTGATCAAACTCTGTGAGCACATGGCGTCCAGCCTGGAGGCTGACATGACGGGCATTGCCGAGCGCATGAGCGACGGGCGCATGCAGACCCTGGCGGTGTACCTCGACGGGCAGCCGGCGGACAACTATGTCTACGACCTGGCCGGGACACCGTGCGCCGACACCATCCACCGGCTCGAACTGTGCACCTACCCACGTGATGCCGACCGGTTGTTTCCCGATGACAAACCGCTGGTCGAAGGCGGCTTCAAGGCCTACACGGGCCACAGCCTGCTGGACGCCGATGGCAGCCCGATCGGCCTCATCCACGCGCTCTGGCGACATCCGGTCGAGATTGACGCACCGTCCGAAGCCCTGATGACCATCTACGCCAGCCGGGCCAGCGCCGAGCTCATGCGCATGCGCCGCGACCGGGAAATCCTGCACCTGAACCAGACGCTGGACCAGCGGGTGCGCGAACGAACGGCCGAGCTGCACAAGCTCAACGCCGAACTCGACGCCTTTGCCTACTCGGTCTCGCACGACCTGAAGTCGCCGCTGCGGGCCATCGATGGCTTCACAGCTTTGCTGCAGGAGTCCCTGGACGACCGGCTCAATGAGCACGAACGCGAGGTGTTCCAGCGCGTCCTCGCGGCCACGCAGCGCATGTCCAAGCTGATCGCCGACCTGCTGGCGCTGGCCCGTGTGAGCCAGGCTGAACTCGAACGCAGTCCGGTGGACATCAGCGCCCTGGCCCTGGAGATCCTGCGACAGGAACAGGCGCGTGAGCCTGGCCGCGAACTGCGCTGGCACATCGCCCCCGGGCTGCGGGCGCACGCCGACGGGCGCCTGGCGCGTGTGGCCCTGGAGAACCTGCTGGGCAACGCGGTGAAGTACGCCCGCGACCAGCCCCGGCCACTGATCGAGCTGGAACACCACCCGTCGGAACCGGGCGTGTTCGTGCTGCGCGACAACGGCAGCGGTTTCGACATGACCTACGCCCACAAGCTGTTTCAGCCCTTCCAGCGCCTGCACCCGCCCAGCAGCGGTTATGAGGGCACGGGCATTGGTCTGGCGACGGTGCGGCGCATCGTCGAACGCCACGGCGGCAGCATCCGGGCCCATGCCGTCCCCGGCCGCGGCGCCGAATTCACCTTCTCCTTCGGCCCGTTCCGCGGCGCCACCCCGGCGGCCATCCCCTCAGAGGCCCTTCCGACATGAGCCGCCACGCGCCTCAAGACACCGCAACCCCGTTGCCCGAAGACCCCCTGCTCGCCGCACCGGGCCATGCCCTGCGCGAAACCCAGGAACGCGCGCTGCGCGTCTTCCTGCAGGTGCTGGCGGTGGTGGCGCCCCTGGTCGTCGCCGCGCTGTTCCTGCGCGAAGGCTTCTCGCTGATCACGGGCGCCGCCGCCACCCTGACCCTGATCGTGTGGGCCTGCGCAGCGCTGCAGCGCACGGGGCACGCCTGGCTGGCCGCCCACACGGTGGTCGTGGCCACCCTGCTGGTGTCGGTGGTCGGGGTGTTGTCCGACGGCTCGGTGCGCAGCGCTGCGGTGATGGTCATGCTGGCCGGCGTGGTCGGCGCGGGTACCTTCCTGCCGGCACGCAGCATGCTGCTGGCGGGCGGTTTCGCGCTGCTGGCACTGGCCGCGCTCAGCGCCGCCGAAAACCTGGACCTGCTGCGCCCCGCGCACCTCAAGCGCGGCTGGGCCCTCTGGATCACCCAGACCGCCGTGCTGCTGACCATGCTGTTCAGCCTCTACTACGGTCGCCACCGGCTGTTCGTTTCGTTCGAGGAGCAACGCAAGGCCTTGCTGCGGGCCCAGCAAGCCGAGGCCGATCTGCGCAGCAGCGAAGCCCGCATCCACGTGCTGCTGCGCAACAACCCGGTGGCCTGCCTGGTGCAGTCCATCGACCGGGGCATCACGATCGACTGCAACCAGGCGTTCTGCAACCTGTTCGGCTACCCGCGGGACGAAATTGTGGGCACCGAACTGCCGCCGCTGTGGGCGGAGCCGGGCGCCCGGGAGAGCTTCCGTGACCGCATCAACGCGGACGGACGGGTGCAGGGTCTGGTCACCCGCGGACGCCGCCGCGACGGCAGCACATTCGACGGGCAGCTCCACGCCGAAGTCGTGCAGCACGGTGACGAACGGCTGGTGATCAGCATGGTGCTGGACATCAGTGCCGAGGTCGCCTCGCGCGCCGAACTGGAGAAGTCGCGCGAGCGCTTCTCCAAGGCGTTCAATTTCAGTCCGCTGGGCATGACCATCACCCGGCTCAGCGACGGCCGGTTCATCGAAGTCAACCCCGCCAACGAAAGGGTGCTGGGTTACACCCAGGCGGACTTTGCCGGCAAGACCGCCCAGGAAGTGGGCGTGTGGCTGAGCGAACTGGACCGCGAACAGTATGTGCAGACGCTGATGCGGGACGGCAGCCTGGTCGGCTACGAGACCCGCATGCGGGCCAAGTCCGGCGAGGTGGTGGATGTGCGCATCTGGGCCGAGATCATCGAGATCGACCACGAAGCCTGCGCGCTGTCCTTCACCCTCAACGTGAACGACGAAAAACGCCGCGAAGCCATGCTGCTGCGGGTGGCCGAGGGTGTGTCCCGCGAGACCGGGCAGGCCTTCTTCCGCTCACTGGCCGAACACCTGGCCCAGGCCATCGGCGCCGACGGCGTCATGATCGGCGAGCAGGACGAACAGCGGCGCTTCCAGACGCTGGCCCTGCGCTGGAACGGCGAGCTGCTGCCCAACCAGGAAAGCGATCTGCGCCGCACACTCTGCGAACAAGCCCTGGCGCAGCCCGAGATGCTGCTGCTGGAACAACCCGTGGCCCGCCCTCTGCCGCTGGCCCCGCCGTTCCGGGACGAACCGCTGGGCGCTTTCGTCGGCCTGCCCCTGCGGGACGCCGACGGCAGCGCCGTGGGCCTGCTCACCGCCGTGTGGCGCCAGCGACCGCAACTGCAGCCCGACCTGCAGGCCATGCTCACCATCTTCGCCAGCCGCTGCAACGCCGAGCTGCTGCGCCTGCGCCGCGACCGCGAGATCCTGCAACTGCAGGCCACGCTGGAACAACGCGTCCAGGAGCGCACCCGGCAGCTCGAGTACCTCAACCGTGAACTCGATGCCTTCGCCTACACCGTCTCGCACGACCTGAAGTCCCCGCTGCGCGCCATCGACGGTTTCATGCACCTGCTGCAGGAGCAGATCAGCGAGCGCCTGACCCCGGACGACGCCGACCTGGTCGATCGTGTGATGGCATCGGTGACGCGCATGAACGGCCTCATCACCGACCTGCTGGCCCTGGCCCGGGTCAGCCAGGGCCAGTTGCAGCGCAGCCGTATCGACCTCAGCGACCTGGCCGAAGGGGTGATACGCCAGGAACGCCACCGCGATCCGACGCGGGACATCGACGTGCTCATCGCACCCGGACTGAAGGCCGACTGCGACCCGCGGCTGGCGCAGGTGGTGCTGGAGAACCTGCTGGGCAACGCCTGGAAGTACACCCGCAACCGGCCCGAGGCGCGCATCGAACTGGGTCAGCTGCCCGCACGGGCAGACGAGCCACCGGTGTTCTTCGTGCGCGACAACGGCGCTGGATTCGACATGGCCCGCGCCGACCGCCTGTTCAAGCCCTTCAACCGCCTGCATTCGCCGCAGGACTTCGAAGGCACCGGCATCGGCCTGGCCACGGTTCGGCGCATCATCGAGCGCCACGGGGGCCACATCCGCGGCGAAGGCCAGGTCGGCCAGGGTGCGGTGTTCGAGTTCTCGTTCGGCCGCGACAGCGCGGCCTGATCAGCGGCCGGACGAACCCGCGCTCAGTGGCTGTGCGCCAGCCCGCTGACCAGCGTCACCAGCGCAATGCCCGAGCCCAGCCACAGCACCTGTGCCACCGTCTGGCGCAGGCCCAGCCGCTTCTGCAACTGCGGAATCAGGTCGGCCAGCGCCACATAGACGAAGCTGCTGGACGCCGCCACCAGGAAGTACGGCAGCCAGTCGCTCAGCTGCGTGAGCAGGAAATACCCCACCAGGCCACCCAACGCCGTCACCGTGCCGGCCAGCGACACCTTCACCAGCGCCGCCCGCCGCGTGCCCGTGGTCTGCTGCAGCACCACCAGGTCGCCCATGTGGTGCGGCACCTCGTGCGCCAGCACGGCCAGCGACGCCACCACGCCCAGCCGCATGTCCGCCATGAAGGCCGATGCGATCAGGATGCCGTCACCGAACGCGTGCACGCTGTCGCCCGCCAGCACCGCCCAGCCCCCGGAACGCGGCGCGTGGTGATGGTGGTGATGCTCATGTCCGTGGTGATGGTCGTGCGCCGCATGCCCGTGGTCATGATCGTGACCCTGGTGGTGTTCATGCCCGTGGTGCCAGAGCTCGGCCTTGTCGAGCAGGAAGAAGAACACCAGCCCCGCCAGCAACAGCGCAAACAGCTCATGCGCACTGGCCTCGCTCTCGAACGCCTCGGGCAGCAGGTGCATGAAGGCCGTGGCCAGCAGCGCGCCCGCCGCCAGGCTCAGCATGTGCTGCGTGAAACGCGCCAGCATCGCAAAGCCCAGCACCGCAGCCAGCCACACGCTGCCCACGCCAGCGGCCACCGTGCCCAGCAGGATCGCCATCAGGATCATGTTCTTCCGTTCAACAAAAAAGGGCCGCACACGCGGCCCTGCGGGGTGGCGCGAGCGGCCGTCAGGCCACGCCGTGCTGCTTGAACCAGTCCATCGCCCGCTTCCAGCCGTCCTCGGCCGCCTCCTTGCGAAAGCTCGGCCGGTAGTCGGCGTGGAAGGCGTGCGGTGCGTCCGGATACACCACAAAGGTCGATGCCCGGGACGCCGCGTTCCCGGCGGCCAGAGCAGTCTTCATCTTATCAACCGTGTCCAGCGGAATGCCGGTGTCCGCCGCGCCGTACAGGCCCAGCACCGGCGCATGCAGCCTCACGGCCACATCGACCGGGTGGCGCGGCGTCAGCTCGTTCACATTGCCCACCAGCCGGCCGTACCAGGCCACCGCCGCCTTCACCTGGGGGTTGTGGGCCGCGTACAGCCAGGTCTGGCGCCCACCCCAGCAGAAGCCGGTCACCCCCAGCTTCGAGGCATCGCCGCCATTGGCCGCGGCCCATTTGACGGTGGCGTCCAGGTCGCCCAGCACCTGCGCGTCCGGCACCTTGGAAATGACCTCGGCGATCAGCTTGGCCATCTCGCCATAGCCCTGGGCGTCACCCTGGCGCACAAACAGCTCGGGTGCGATGGCCAGGTAACCCGCGCGGGCAAAGCGCCGCGCCGTGTCGGCGATGTACTCGTGCACGCCAAAAATCTCGGACAGCACCAGCACCACCGGCAGCCCCGTCTTGCCGGCGGGCGCAGCGCGGTAGGCCGGCATGCCGAAACCGTTGACGTCGATGGTCACGTCGCCCGCCACCAGCCCGTCGGCCGACGTCTTGATGGCCGTCTGCGCCAGCGTGGGCAGCACCGACGCGGCATACCCCACGCCGATGGCGGCCTTGAGCGCCGTGCGGCGCGTGGCGCCGGCTTCGGTCGATTGGCCCGGCAGCAGGGCGGACAGGTCCTGGGTCAGGGATTCGTTGAGCATGGGTCGTCTCCTGTGGTGGTTGGGAGTCACGGAAGACCCGGACGCCGATGCAAAGTTCAGTGCGCCTGTTCCCAGTTCGGCCCCACGCCCACCTCGGCCAGCAGCGGCACCTTGAGCTGTGCCACGCCGGCCATCAGGCGCGGGATCTCGGTGCGCAGCCAGTCCACTTCCGATTCGGGCACCTCGAACACCAGTTCGTCGTGCACCTGCATGATCATCCGCGTGCCCTTGCCCTGCTCGTCCAGGGCTTTCTGCACCGCCACCATGGCCAGTTTGATGAGGTCGGCCGCCGTGCCCTGCATGGGCGCGTTGATGGCCTGGCGTTCCAGCGCGGCCAGCTTGGCGCCTTTGGCGTTCTGGATGTCGGGCAGCACCAGCTTGCGGCCGAACACGGTTTCCACATAGCCCTGGCGCTTGGCCAGCTCGCGCGTGTCGTCCATGTACTGCTTGACGCCGGCAAAGCGCGCGAAGTAGCGGTCGATGTAGGTCTTGGCGGCGGCGTTCTCGATGCCCAGCGACTTGGCCAGGCCGAAGGTCCCCATGCCGTAAATGAGGCCGAAGTTGATGGTCTTGGCGTAGCGGCGCTGCTCGCTGCTGACCTCGGCCGGCGTGATGCCGAACACCTCGGCCGCGGTGGCGCGGTGCACGTCCTGCCCTTCCTGGAAGGCCTTGAGCAGGGCGTGGTCGTCGCTCAGGTGGGCCATGATGCGCAGCTCGATCTGCGAGTAGTCGGCGCTGGCGATGACGTGGCCCGGTGCGGCCACGAAGGCCTCGCGCACCTTGCGGCCTTCGGCGGTGCGGATGGGGATGTTCTGCAGGTTGGGGTCGTTGCTCGACAGCCGCCCAGTCACGGCCACGGCCTGCGCGTAGTGCGTGTGTACGCGGCCGGTGCGCGGCAGCGCCAGCTGCGCCAGCTTGTCGGTGTAGGTGCCCTTGAGTTTGATGAGGCTGCGGTGCTCCAGGATCTTGGCGGGAAGCGGGTAGTCCTCGGCCAGCTTCTCCAAGACCTCCTCGTCGGTGCTGCGCGCGCCGGTGGCGGTCTTCTTGATGACGGGCAGGCCCAGCTTGTCGAAGAAGATTTCGCCCAGCTGCTTGGGGCTGCTGAGGTTGAAGGGCTGGCCGGCGATTTCATACGCTTCCTGCTCCAGCGCGAAGATGCGCTGGCCCAGTTCGTGGCTCTGCTTCGCGAGCGTGGGCGCGTCGATCAGCACACCATTGCGCTCGATGCGGTAGAGCGTCTCGCTGCTGGCGATTTCGAGCGCGTAGATGAACTTCAGCTTGGCGTCGCCCTCGATCTGCGGCCACAGCACGCGGTGCACGTCCAGGGTCTGGTCGCTGTCTTCGCACGAGTATTCGGCGGCCTTCTCGACCGCCACCTGCGCGAACGGGATCTGGTGCGCGCCCTTGCCACACAGGTCTTCGTAACTGATGCCGCTGCGGCCCAGGTGACGATCGGCCAGACTGCTCAAACCGTGCTGCTTGTGCACTTCCAGCACGTAGCTCTGCAGCATGGTGTCGTGCGCGTAGCCCTGCACCTCGATGCCATGGTTGGCGAAGACGTGGCGGTCGTACTTGATGTGTTGTCCGAGCTTGTGCCTCGCCGGGTTCTCCAGCCAGGGCTTGAGCCGGGCCAGCACATCGTCCAGCGGCAGCTGTTCGGGCGCGTCGGGTCCTTCGTGCCGGAGCGGGATGTAGGCGGCCTCGCCCGGGGTCACGCTGAAGCTGATGCCCACGATCTGCGCCACCATTTCGTCGAGCGAGGTGGTTTCGGTGTCGATGGCGGTCAGGTCCGCGGCTTCGATCTTCGCCAGCCAGCGGTCGAAGGCGTCCCAGGTGAGGATGGTGTCGTACGTCAGGTTGGCGGCGCGCGGCGCGGCGGCGGCGGGTTCGGCGAAAAGGTCGTCGGTGGCCCCCGTCGCCGCGGCGGGTGCCGGGGCGGGCGCAGGCGCATCGCCACCGCCCAGCGCCTTGGCCAGGCCCTTGAAGCCATAGGTTTCGTAGAACGTGCGCAGCGGTTCCTTCTGCGGCTGCCCCATGCGCACCGCGTCCAGCGCGGGCAGGCCGGGCACCCAGCCGTTGAGGTCGCAGTCGGTCTTGATGGTCAGCAGCTGCCGGCCGGTGGGCAGCCAGTCCAGCGCCTTGCGCAGCTTCTCGCCCACGGCGCCCTTGACCTGGTCGGCCTGCGCGATCAGCTGGTCGACGGAACCGTACTCCTGCAGCAGCTTCACGGCCGTCTTGGGGCCCACACCCTGCACGCCGGGCACGTTGTCCACCTGGTCGCCCACCAGCATCTGGTAATCCAGCATCAGGCGCGCGGGCACGCCGAACTCGGCCTCCACCCCGGCCAGGTCGCGGACCTTGCCGCTCATGGTGTCGATGATGGTGATGTGTTCGTTGACCAGCTGGGCCAGGTCCTTGTCGCCGCTGCTGATCAGCACCTCGATGCCCTGCTGCGCCGCGGTCACGGCCAGCGTGCCGATCACGTCGTCGGCCTCGACACCGGGCACGTCCAGCACCGGCCAGCCACTCAGGCGCACCACCTCGTGGATGGGCGTGATCTGGCTGCGCAAGTCGTCCGGCATGGGGCTGCGCTGGGCCTTGTACTCGGGGTAGATCGCGTCGCGGAAGGTCGGACCCTTGGCATCGAACACGCAGGCCGCATAGGCCGACGGGTAGTCGTTCAGCAGCTTCTGCATCATGTTGATGATGATGCGAATGGCGCCGGTCTTCTGCACCGTGCCGTCGGGCCGGGTGATGCTCATGGCGTCGCCGCCGGCGAAGAAGGCGCGGTAGAGGTAGCTGGAGCCGTCGACGAGCAACAGGCGGCGGGAGGGCGTGGTGGGTTCGGACATGGGCGCGATTGTCGGGGATGCGGGGCGGCTGCCGGGGGTCGCGGCGGGACGCCTGCCTACAATCGGCGGTTCCGGCCGGACGCCGGCGGGCGCCAGGCCCCGCCCTTGCCCCCAGGCGGTCCGCCTCCCCTTCCCGTTTCTCCCATGGCTGTCTACACCGAAGTTCCGTTTGCCGAAGCCGCTGCCCTCATCGAACGCCTGAACCTGGGCGTGCTGACCGACCTGCGCGGCATCCAGGGTGGCATCGAGAACACCAACTATTTCGTCACCTGCGAACGCGACGGGGCGACCGAAGAGCACGTGCTGACGGTGTTCGAGCGCCTGAGCTTCGAACAGTTGCCCTACTACCTGCAGCTGATGAAACACCTGGCGGGACGGGGCATCCCGGTGCCGTGCCCGGCGGCCGACGCACAGGGCAGCATCCTGCACACCGTGCAGGGCAAGCCCGCTGCTGTGGTCGACAAGCTGCGTGGCAAGAGCAACCTGGCACCCGGCGTGGCGCACTGCCGCGCCGTGGGCGACATGCTGGCGCGCATGCACCTGGCCGGGCGCGAGTTCGAACTGCGCCAGCCCAACCTGCGTGGCCTGCCCTGGTGGAACGAGACGGTGCCGGTGGTGCTGCCGCACCTGGACGACGCACAGCGCGCCCTGATCCGCACCGAGCTGGCCCACCAGAACCACGTGGCCGCCAGCGCCGCCAGCGCCGCGCTGCCGCGCGGCCCGGTGCACGCCGACCTGTTCCGCGACAACGTGATGTTCGAGGGCGAACAGCTCACCGGCTTCTTCGATTTCTACTTCGCCGGCCACGACAGCTTCCTGTTCGACCTGGCGGTCTGCCTGAACGACTGGTGCATCGTGCACGCGGCCGACGAGCGCGACGGGCAGCACGTGCCGGCGCTGGCCCAGGCCATGCTGGAGGCCTACCAGGCGGTGCGCCCGCTGACGGCGGCCGAACGCCAGCTGCTGCCGGCCATGCTGCGTGCGGGCGCGTTCCGGTTCTGGCTCTCGCGTCTGTGGGACTGGCACCTGCCGCGCGAAGCGAGCATGCTCCAACCGCACGACCCCACGCATTTCGAACGCGTGCTGCGCCAGCGGGTGGAGCACGCCGCCCAGCTGACCCGCAGCCTGCTGGGTGAAGAGGCCCTCTCCACATGAAGCTCAACGTTGTCCCCGCCCGCACCGGCTTCACCTGGGTCCGCCTGGGCGTGCGCACCTTCCTGCGCCAGCCCCTGGCCATGGGTGGCCTGTTCTTCATGTTCATGGGCGCGGTGTCGGTGCTGTCCCTCGTGCCGCTGCTGGGGCCGGCACTGGCGCTGGCGCTGGTGCCGGCGGCCACGCTGGGCCTGATGGCCGCCACCCGCGAAGCCGATGCCGGGCGCTTCCCCATGCCGCTGACGCTGGTGACCGCCTTCCGCCAGGGCCCGAAGCGCACACAGGCCATGCTCACGCTGGGGGGCGCCTACGCAGCGGTGCTGATGCTGCTGATGCTGGCCGCCGCCCTGCTGTCCGGCGATCCGCCGACACCCCCGGAACCCGAGATGACACCCGAAGCCCTGCAACAGGCCCTGGGTGGCAGCCACCTGTGGTGGCTGATGCTGCTGTACCTGCCCGTGATGGCCGGCTTCTGGCACGCCCCGGCCCTGCTGCACTGGCACGGCGTGGGTCCGCTCAAGGCCCTGTTCTTCAGCTTCATGGCCTGCTGGGCCAACAAGGGGGCCATGCTGCTGTTCATGCTGGGCTGGACCGGCGTGATCATGGCGGTGGCGATGGTCCTGAGCCTGCTGGCCGGCCTGCTGGGCACGGGGGCGGTGCAGCTGGTGCTCTACCCCGTGATGCTGCTGCTGGCCGCGATGTTCAACACATCGGTCTGGTTCACCTTCCGCGACAGCTTCATCGGCGACGAAACCACCCCACCCACCACAGAAGAGAACACATGATGTCGCCGACCACCGGCCTCCCCTGTCGCACGCGCCGCGACGCACTGGCCGCCGTCACCGGCTGGCTGGCCTTGGCGGCCGGTGTGCCCGCCCTCGCCCAGGGCCGCGGCAATGTGCTGGAGTTCAGCGGCCCGGTGCTGCTCAACGGACAGCGCCTGCGGGCAGACGACACGGTGCAGACCGGCGACGAGGTGGCCACCGGCCCGGGCGGCCGCGTGCTCTTTGTGATCGGCGGCTCCGCTTTCCTGTTGCGGGCACAGACACGGGTGTTCGTCGAACGCGGCACCAGCCTGTACGCAGTGGCCCTGGTGCGTCTGCTCTCGGGCGGCCTGGCCAGCGCCTTCGGACCCGGTGAGCGCGCCATCAGCACGCCCACGCTGACGGCCCGTATCCAGGGCCCGGCCGGGGCCTACGCCGAGGTGATGGACGACCAGGGCGGCCGAACCTATTTCTGCAACGCCTGGGGCCGTGCGGAGGTGTACCGCGGTCCCGAGCGCGTCTTCTCCGAGGCCGCCTACCACCAGTGTTTCTGGGGCGAACCGGTGGCCCGCAACGGCCGCCACATCCGCCCGGCCACGGTGTTCAACGTGCGCGACGAGGAAATGGAGGCGCTGGCCCGTCTGGTGGGCCAGCGCACCGCCTGGCAGGTCGCCGGCCGCAAGGGTGTGCGCGACGGCAAGGGCCTGCTGGACGAGCAGCCCGGCCAGCCGCACCCGGCGCTGAAAAACGATCGGCGCTGAGGACACCTGCGCCGGGCGTCATCGCGGCGTCATGCGGTCTTCATGGTGGCGTCACGCGCGCCGACCAAAGTGCTGCGTTTTCAACCCCGCATGAGGTCACCCCACATGAACGCACGCGCCCCGCTGGATCTGGCCAGCCGCAAGATCGAAGAGTCCTCCAACCACTCGGCCAACCCCGGTATTGAAGCGGTGATGGCCGCGCGCCTGAGCCGTCGTGGCCTGCTGCGCGGCGGCATGGGGGGTGCCGCCACCATGGTGCTGGGCGGGCTGGGCACCCTGGGCCTGACCGCCTGCGGCGGCGGTGACGACGCCACCACCACACCGACCACACCCACCGAAACCCTGCTGGGCTTCACGGCCGTGTCCAAGAGCATCGCCGATGCCTTCACCGTGCCCGACGGCTACACCGCGCAGGTGCTGATCGCCGTGGGCGACCCGATCGCCGCTGGGCTGAGCGCCTACAAGAACGACGGCACGGACGGCAACTTCGATCAGCGTTGCGGCGAGTGGCACGATGGCATGGAGTACTTCGGCCTGTCGGCCAGCGGTGCACGCGACGACGCCAGCAGCAGCCGCGCGCTGCTGGGCATCAACCATGAATGGGTGAGCCAGGAATTCCTGCACGCCAACGGTGCCACGGCCGCACCGCGGCCGGCTGCCGAGGTGGACATCGAAACCGCCGCCATGGGCGTGAGCATTGTGGAAATCGCCAAAGGATCGAACGGCAAGTTCGCCTACGTGCAAGGTTCGGCCTTCAACCGCCGCATCACCACCATGACCGAGATCGAGTTCGCAGGCCCCGCCCGCGGCCACGCCAAGCTGGTCACCAAGTTCTCGCCCGATGGCACCAAGACCCGCGGCACCATCAACAACTGCGGTACCGGCAAGACCCCCTGGGGCACCTACCTGACCGGCGAGGAAAACTGGGCCAACTTCTTCTACCGCGCCAGCGGCGATGCGGCGGCCCGCACCGCGCAGGAGAACCTGGCGCTCAGCCGCTACGGCCGTGGCCCCGGGTCTGCCCACGCCTACGCCTGGAACACGGTGCCCGGCGGTGCGGACGCCTACGCCCGCTGGGACACCAGCGTGACCGGTGCCACCGCCGCCGAGGACTACCGCCACGAGATCAACGGCCAGGGCTACGTCACGGAAATCGACCCGTACAACCCGACGTCAGTGGTCAAGAAACGTACCGCCACCGGACGCATGGCACACGAAGGTGCAGCCGTTTCCACCCCGGTGGCCGGTCAGCCCATCGCGCTGTACATGGGTGACGACTCGCGCGGCGAATACATCTACAAGTTCGTGTCCGACGCCGTGTGGGACCCGGCCGATGCCAACCGCGCCGACCGCATGGCCGTGGGCGACAAGTACCTGGACGCCGGCACGCTCTACGCCGCCAAGTTCAACGCCGACGGCACCGGCGAGTGGGTGGAACTGAGCATGGCCAACCCGGCCGTCAGCGGCTACACGGCCTACAGCTTCGCAGACGACGGTGATGTGCTGATCCACGCCCGCATCGCGGCCGACGCCGCCGGCGCCACCAAGATGGACCGGCCCGAGTGGAGCTACACCAACCCGGCCAATGGGGAGGTCTACATCACCCTGACCAACAACAGCAACCGCCGCGCCGCACCGACCGGCTCGCAGCAGCCGCTGGACGCGGCCAACCCGCGCGGCTATGTCGATGTGTACGGGGGCACCACCACCCAGAGCGGCAACGTCAACGGCCACATCATCCGCCTCAAGGACACCGGCGGCCTGTCGTCGGCCACCTCCTTCAGCTGGGACATCTACCTCTTCGGCGCCGAGAGCGATGCCGACACCCGCACGGTCAACCTCTCGGGCCTGACCGCCGACCAGGACTTCTCCAGCCCCGACGGCATCGTCTTCACCGGCAGCACCGGCCTGTGCTGGATCCAAACCGACGACGGCGCCTTCACCGACGAGAGCAACTGCATGATGCTGGCCGCCATACCGGGCAGCGTCGGTGATGGCGGCCCGCTGACGCTGACCTATGGCAGCACCAGCGTGACCACGCAGATGGGCGCAAAACCCACGAAGAACACGCTCAAGCGCTTCCTCGTCGGACCGGTCGGGCAGGAAATCACCGGCCTGGCCGAGTCACCGGATGGCAAGGCAATCTTCGTCAACGTGCAGCACCCCGAAGGCCACTGGCCCGCCAACGCCGGCTACGGCGCCGGCGGCGCCACGGGTCGTCCGCGCTCGGCCACGGTGATGATCACCAAGGACGACGGCGGCCGCGTCGGTACCTGAGCGCAGGTCCACCCCGAACGCTTGCCAAGGCAGGGCGACGGCCCTGCCTTTTTTCGTCCCGGCGGGGTGGTCACGAAGTCTTCACCCGGTCTTCACGAGAATGTCACGACGACTGAGGACACTGCGGCCGTTCCTTTCACCCGACCGGTAGCACCCATGAATCCCACCACCGACCGCATCGACTTCAACGACGAAGACTCCAACACCAGCGCCAGCCCGCACTTCGACGAGGTGCTGGGCCAGCGGATGAGCCGCCGCAACCTGTTCAAGGGTGCGGGGCTGGCCGCCACCGCCGTGGGCGCCACCGCCGTGACCGGCTGCGCCACCACGGGCAGCGCCAGCGGCACCACCGTCGACCGCCTGGGCTTCAAGCCGGTGGCCAAGACCACCGCTGACCGGGTGAGCGTCCCCGAGGGCTACACCGCCCAGGTCATCTATGCGCTGGGCGACCCGCTGGCCGCCGGAGTGCCGGCCTACCAGAACGATGGCACCGACACCCAGTTCGAACAACGCGCCGGTGACCACCACGACGGCATGGAGTGGTTCGGCCTGGACGCGACCGGCAAGCCGTCGGACAGCTTCAACAGCCGCGGCATCCTGGGCGTGAACCATGAAGCCACCACCGACGAGAAGCTCGCCTCCTTCTTCATCCATGCCAACGGTGGCACGGCCACGCTGCCGCGCCCGGCCGGCGAGATCGACAAGGAGCTGGCCATCCACGGCCTGTCCTTCGTCGAGGTCCGGACCGATGGCAAGCGCTGGGCCTACCAGCAGTCCTCGCCCTTCAACCGCCGCATCACCACCATGACGCCGGCTGCCATCCACGGACCGGCCCGTGGCAGCGAGCACCTGGTGACGAAGTTCAGCACCGACGCCACCCAGTGCCGCGGCACGCTGAACAACTGCGGCACCGGCAAGACGCCCTGGGGCACCTTTGTCAGTGGTGAAGAGAACTGGTACGGCTACTTCTTCCGTGACGCCAAGGACGACGACGCCCGCAAAAAGGACAAGCAGGTGCAGGCCCTCAAGCGCTACGGCCGCAAGGCAGGCGACGCCAGCCGCCACGGCTGGGAGAGCGGTGGCAGCGAAGACCGCTTCGTGCGCTGGAACAACAGCGCCATCGGCGCCAGCGCGAAGGACGACTACCGCAACGAGATGAACACCTTCGGCTATGTGGTCGAAGTGGACCCCTACGACACCACCGCCCCGATGCGCAAGCGCACCGGCCTGGGCCGCTTTGCCCACGAGAGCGTGGCCTTCGCCAGGCCGGTGGCGGGCCAGCCCATCGTCTGCTACATGGGCGACGACGCGCGCAACGAGTACATCTACAAGTACGTATCGGACGCCCGGTGGGATCCGAAAGATGCCCAGCCGGCCAACCGCCTGGCCGCCGGCGACAAGTACCTGGACAAGGGCACCCTGTTCGTCGCCCGCTTCAAGGATGACGGCACGGGCGAATGGGTCGAGCTGTCGATGAACAACCCGGTGATCGCAGGCAGCTCGTACTTCGAGTTCAAGAGCAACGCCGACGTGGCGGTCTTCACCCGCCTGGCCGCCGACGCCGTGGCGGCAACGAAAATGGACCGCCCCGAATGGGGCGGCGTGAACCCGCGCACGGGTGAGGTCTACATCACGCTGACCAACAACAGCAACCGCACCGCCGCCTCCGCTGACGCCGCCAACCCGCGCGTCTACACCGACATGAAGGGCAGCAAGGAGCAGAAAGGCAACGTCAACGGCCACATCGTGCGCATGGCCGATGCCAGTCCAGCCGGCACCGCGTTCAAGTGGGACATCTATGTCTTCGGCGCCGAAGCGGGTGCCGACAAGGCCAGCGTGAACCTGTCGAACCTGACCGACGAGAACGACATGTCCTCACCCGATGGCCTCGTCTTCAGCCCGGCCACCGGCATCTGCTGGATCCAGACCGACGACGGCGCCTACACCGACCAGACCAACTGCATGATGCTGGCCGCCATCCCCGGCAAGGTGGGCGATGGCGCGGCCCGCACCGTGAAGCACGGCGACAAGGACGTCACCACCTATGTGGGCAAGACACCGACGCCGGCCACGCTGGCACGCTTCCTGGTCGGCCCCAAGGGCGCGGAAATCACCGGCTGGTGCGAGACGCCCGATGGCCGCGCGGTGTTCATCAACATCCAGCACCCAGGCGAAAACACCAAGATGGCCGACGTCACCGACCCGGCACGGTACGAGAGCCGCTGGCCCGCCAACGCCGGCTACGGTGCCGGCCAGCGCCCGCGCTCGGCCACCATCGTCATCACCAGGAACGATGGCGGCGTGATCGGCTCCTGATCCGGCGTTTTTCCGTTGCATGAAAGTTCGGAGCGGCTTCGGCCGCTCTTTTTTTTGACCTGTCACGGCGGCTTCACGGACCCGTCATCGGCGTCACACCCTCGCGCTTCAAGCTGCCGGCTTTCAATGCCATTGCCCCGACGCCATGAAACTGCCGCCACGCCACTCCCTGCCCGCCGTTCTCGCCCTCAGCCTGCTGGCCCTCAGCGCCTGCGGTGGCTCGGACGATGCTGCCTCCGGCGAACCCACGTTCGCGCCGCTGAGCCTGACGGTGGCCCACATCAACGACCACCACTCGCAGCTCGACGCCTTCGCCGACACCACGCTCACCCTGGACGGCACCGCCACACGGGTGGACCTGGGCGGCTTTGCCCGCGTCACCAGCGCCTTCCAGCGCTACGACAACCGCAACGACGTGATCCGGCTGCACGCGGGCGACGCCATCACCGGCAGCCTCTACTACACCCTGTTCAAGGGTGAAGCGGACGCCGCGCTCATGAACACCGTCTGCTTCGATGCCTTCGCCCTGGGCAACCACGAGTTCGACGACAGCGACGCCGGCCTGAAGGTCTTCCTCGACCACCTGCGCAGCGGAAGCTGCCAGACCCCGGTGCTGGCCGCCAACGTGCGACCGCAGGCCGGCACGCCGCTGGCCATGGGCTACCTGCAGCCCAGCACCGTCAAGACGGTCAACGGCGTGCGCGTGGCCATCATCGGCATCGACATCAAGGGCAAGACCACCAACTCGTCGCGTCCGCTGGCCACCACCGTGTTCGACGACGAGGTGGCGGCCGCCCAGCGCGAGATCGATCGCCTCAAGGCCCAGGGCATCCGCCACTTCATCCTGCTCACGCACCAGGGCTACGAAGCGGACAAGGCCATGGCCGCGCAACTGACCGATGTGGACGCCATCGTGGGCGGCGACTCGCATTCGCTGCTGGGCGATTTCAGCGCGCTGGGCCTGAGCAGTTCGGGCGCCTACCCCACGCGGCTGACCAACAAGGACGGCAAGCCGGTCTGTGTGGCCCAGGCCTGGGAATACAGCAAGGCCATCGGCGAACTCAACCTGAACTTCAACCGACAGGGCGAAATCGAGAGCTGCAACGGCCAGGCCTCGCTGCTGGTGGGCAGCAGCTTCAAGCGCCAGGACAGCGGCGGCGCCTGGGTGGCGGTGGACAACGCCACGCGGCTGCAGATCCTCCAGGCGTTGCGCTCGGTGCCGGCGGTGCGGGTGACCGAGCCCGACACCGTGGCCGCCCTGACCCTGGCCTCGTATGCGGCCCAGGTCGATGCGAAGAAGGCCGAAACCATCGGCACCGCCACCGAGGCGCTGTGCCTGGTGCGGGTGCCGGGCGAGAGCACCAACCGCTCGGCCGGCGTGACCGGCTGCGAAGCGGCGAACACCCTGGCCCGCGGCAGCGACGCAGCCCAGGTGGTGGCCGAGGCCTTCCTCGCCGGCAGCCTGGCCGCCGACGTGGCGATCCAGAACGCCGGTGGCGTGCGCATCGCGGTGCCCGCCGGTACGCTGAGCATGAACACCGCCTTCACCCTGCTGCCCTTCACCAACGTCCTGGTGGAACTGCCCATGACCGGCCAGCAGCTGGTGCAGGTGCTCGAAGACGCGGTGGCCAACCACCTGGACGCGGGCCAGTCCAGCGGCTCGCACCCCTATGCGGCCGGCCTGCGCTGGCACCTGGACATGAGCCAGCCGCGCGGCCAGCGCTTCTCCAACGTGCAGGTGCGCAACCGCAGCACCGGCGCCTGGAGCGCCATCGACCCGGCACGCACCTACACCGTGGCCACCAACGACTTCATCGCCAGCGGGCGTGACGGCTACACCACCTTCGGCACGGTGTTCGCCACCGGCAACGTCGTCAACAACTACCTGCTCTACACGCAGACCTTCGTGGACCATGTGCTGTCGCTGGGCAGCGTTGGCCGCCCGGCCGCGGCCGACTATTCGCACCAGGCGGTGACCACGGCGGCGGGCGTGGTGCTGCCCTGAAGCGCGCGGCCCGGCGCCGCGTCATGCGACTGACATGCTTCTGTCACGGAAAACGGCGGGCGCTCCGATATGCTCAAACCATGCCGTGTACGTCATTGGTTCTCACGGCCCCGCATCCACAAAACCGTTGAGAGAAAGAGCACCGCCATGCGCGCCCTGAAACAAGCCCGTAAGCTGATCGAGAAGAAGCCCGAGTCCACCACCGCCCAGACCCTGTCGGCCCTGGTGGTGGCACTGGAATCCGAAACCCCGTTTGCCCTCCAGAGCCTTTACCAGCTGGACTACGACGACTTCGAGCTGGCCATGGACCTGCTCAAGGAGTGGCGCCTGGACCGCTACTACAGCTCCAAGGTGCGGCTGCTGGACCTGTCGGTGCAGGTCGGTGAAATGCAGCAGGCCGCCGACGCGGCGCCTGTCCGCAGCGACGCCTGAAGCACGGCCACCTCGGGCGTGCAACGAAGCCGGCCCACGGGCCGGCTTCGTCATGGCGGCGACACACGCGCGCCCTAGGCTGGGAAGCTTCCTTCCCAACCTGTCGTCACCATGTTCCTTTTGCGCCAGTGCACGCTGGCGGCCTTGCTGGCCGCTGCCCCCGTCCTGTCGGTTCCCGCTGCGGCCCAGCCGCCGGCCGCACCCACCGTCGGCTCGTTCGCCCCGCTCCACCACCTGGCCGTGGACGGCGTGGCCGAGATCATCACCGCCACACCCGATGGCCTGACCCTGGTCTACACCAGCGCCGACGCGGGCGCACTGGGCCTGGTGGACATCAGCGACCCGGCCCGGCCCGTCACCCTGCCCCGCGTGGATTTGCGGCTGGGTGGCGTGGGCGAACCCACTTCGGTCGCCATCACGCCCGACGGGCGCTATGCCGTGGTCGCGCTGCGCATGGACGACGACGCGGCCAATGCACGGCGCGGCTTCCTGCGCATCTACGACATCCGCCAGCCCCGCGCCGTCCGCCACGTCAAGGACGTGCTCATCGGCATCGGCCCCGACTCGCTGGCCATGGCCGGCAGCGGCAAGACGCTGCGCGCCATCGTCGCCATCGAGGACGAAGAGACCGACACCAAGGGTGACGCCACACTGGGCGGCCAGCGCCCGGGCCGCATCGATGTGGTCGGCCTGCAGGACCTGTACGGCGGCGCAAGCAGTGGTCTGCAGTCCATCGAACTGGTCGAGGCGCTCCAGGCGCTGCCGGATGCGCTCTACCCGCAGGACCCGCAACCCGAGTTCGTGGCCGTCTCGCCCGACGGCCACACCGCGGCGGTGACCTTGCAGGAGAACAACGCCATAGCCCTGATCGACCTGAGCTCGCCGCGCCAGGCCCGTCTGCTGCGCGTGCTGTCTGCCGGCAAAGTCACCCGCAACGGCAATGCCGACCTGCAACGCGACAAGGAGATCGCCTTCAAGGACAGCTTCAGCGGCCGACGCGAACCCGACGCGGTGAGCTGGGTGTCGAACCAGGTGTTCGCCCTGGCCAACGAAGGCGATGGCAAGAAAGCCGCCGACGGCACCCTGCCCGGTGGCCGCGGTTTCACGCTCATGAACGTCCGGGGCGAGGTGGTGTACGAAACCGGCGACCGCTCCGAACGGCACGCGGTGCTGCACGGGCACTACCCCGATCACCGCTCGGCGTCCAAGGGCGTGGAGATCGAAGACGTAGCCAGTGCCCGCTTCGGCGGCCGGCCCCATCTGCTGGTGGGTTCGGAACGCGGATCGTTCCTGGCCGTGTACGAGGTCAGCGATCCGGCGCAACCCCGTTTCGTGCAGCTGCTGCCCACGGGCCTGTCGCCCGAAGGCATCACCACCATCACGCGCCGCACCGATGGCCAGCAGCTGGCGGTGACGGCGAACGAGGGCGACGGCTCCATCAACCTCTACCGCTTCCACGCCCAGGGCGCGCCGGTGGGCGAGCCACAGATCGTGGCGCGCGATGCCGGCCTGCCCTGGGGCGCACTCTCGGGCCTGACCACCGACGGCACGCATCTCTACGCGGTGCCCGACAACGCCTTCGGCCACTCGCGCATCTGGCGCCTGAACATGACCGAGGCCGCACAAGGCCGGGTCGTGATCGACCAGGTGATCCCGCTCACCGACAAGGGCCAGCCGCTGAAGGTGGACCCGGAGGGCATCGCCCGCTTGGCCGATGGCTTCTGGATCGCATCCGAAGGCGCCACAGTGGACGGCAACGAGCTGATCAAGGTGGACGCCACGGGCGCGGTGCAACAGCGCATCAAGCTGCCCGCCAGCGTGCAGGCGAAATTCGCCAGCGCCAAGACCGGTACCGGCTACGAAGGCGTGACCGCCAGTGCCGACGGGCAGACGCTGTACATGGCGGTGCAGCGCGGCTACGACCTGGGCAAACCACAGGCGGCCATCCTCAAGCTGCACCTGCCGACGATGACCTGGACCAGCGCGCTGGTCCCGCTGGAACAGCACAGCCGGGACGCCAAGACGTACTGGATGGGCCTGTCGGAGATCCAGCTCCTGGACGACGGCCGACTGCTGCTGCTCGAACGCGACAAGGGCGGTGGCGAAGGCCGCGCGATCAACGCCGAGGTCAAGCGCGTCTACAGCGTGAACGCCGCCGATGTGACCGAAGGCGCGGTGCTGAAGAAGACCCTGGTACGCGACCTGCGCCAGGACTTCAACTGGCTGCACGAAAAGGCCGAAGGCATGGTGGTCTTCAAAGGCGACCTGTGGGTGGTCAACGACAACGACGGCGCCGGCTGGACCCGCCTGCTCAACGCTGGCAAACCCTGATGACGCCGCTGTGACAACCCCCGCAGCTACACGATCTGTAGCAACCGCGAAACACTGTCACAGAAGTTTTATCCGCGGTCGCTGAAATACGGGCACCTGCTTGCCATCTGCATCAGGCGGGCATCACGCCCACTTGTTCCATCGAATCCATCAAGGACACACCATGAAAAAGAGCCTCATCGCTCTGGCCGTTCTGGCCGCTTCCGGCGCCGCCATGGCGCAGTCTTCCGTCACCCTTTACGGCCGCATCGACACCTCGGTCGGCAGCATCAAGGACCAGGGCAGCGCATCGGCCGACAAGAAGGCGATCACCAAGATGTTCTCCGGCGGCGACGGCGGCCTGACCTCGCCCCGCTGGGGCATGCGCGGCTCTGAAGACCTGGGTGGCGGCCTGAAAGCCAACTTCCAGCTCGAAAGCCGCTTCTTCTCGGACACCGGCACGCTGGACGGCGTGCAGTTCAAGGGCGCCTCCTGGGTCGGCCTGTCGGGCGACTTCGGTGCCCTGCGCCTGGGCCGCGGCACCACCGTGTACGACGATGTGCGCGCCCTGTCGATCAGCTCCAACGTGTTCGACTCGGCTTTCACGCCGACCAACAACGGCGTGTACAAGTCGGGCGGCGACTACGCCAGCCGTTTCGACAACATGGTCACCTACCTGAGCCCGTCCATCGGCGGCTTCTACGCCGGCCTGGACTTCTCGCTGGATGAAAGCGCCACCACCAAGGCCGACAAGCTGGCCTTCAAGGCCGGCTACAAGGCCGGTCCGCTGCACGTCGCCCTGGGCTACCAGGACGAGAAGACCAGCGCCGAGTACACCGGTCTGTCGGGCTCCTACGACTTCGGCGTGGCCAGCGTGTCCGCCGGCTTCAACATGCGCGACGCCGACACCGGCGGCGCCGAAGACACCGAATACACCATGGGCGTGAACGTGCCTTTCGGTGCGGTCGCCGTGTCGGCCGGTTTCGCCAGCAGCAAGACCGAAGTGGGCAGCGCCACCACCGGCAAGGCCTCCGGCTTCGCCCTGGGCGCCACCTACGCCCTGTCCAAGCGCACCAAGGCCTATGCCGGTTTCCGTTCGGTCGATGTCAAGAACGCCGCCGGCACCAAGACCAAGGACGAGACCCTGTACGCCTTCGGCGTGCGCCACGACTTCTGATCGTTTCCCATGGCCCCGCTCCGGCGGGGCCTGGTCCTCTCGGGAGGATCTCCAGGGTTGCACAGTTCGCGTGAGCGATCAGAGCCTGGGCAACTTGTTCACAGCCACCGGTGCACAGCACCGGTGGCTTTTTTGTCTCAGTCGTCCACCGGCGTGAGCTTGGCCACGCTCAGGGCCAACCACTTGGTGCCGTGGCGGCTGAAGCTGACCTGCGCGCGGGCATCGGCGCCAGCACCTTCAAGCGCCAGCACCTTGCCCTCGCCGAACTTGCTGTGGAACACCTTCTGCCCGGTGCGGATATCCACGCCGCGGTCGGGCTCGCTGGCCTTGGGCGGCGGGTTGCCGCTGCCGGTGGACAGGAAACCCGGTGACCAGGCCGGGTTCGCGGCCGCTGATCCACCGGTGGCGTACAGGCCGCGCCGGCCCCCCTGCCAGCCGCCCACCGAGGGCGCCGCGGCGGCCCAGGCCGGTTGCGGCGGCGTGAGCCACTTCAGGCAGGCCTCGGGCAGTTCGTCGAAGAAACGGCTCTTGAGGTTGTAGCGGGTCTGGCCGTGCAGCATGCGCGTCTGCGAATGGCTGAGGTACAGGCGCTTGCGCGCCCGTGTGATGGCCACGTACATCAGGCGGCGCTCTTCCTCCAACCCGTCGCGGTCGCTCATGGCGTTTTCGTGCGGGAACAGGCCCTCTTCCAGCCCGGTGATGAAAACGCAGTCGAACTCCAGGCCCTTGGCGGCGTGCACCGTCATCAGCTGCACGGCGTCCTGCCCGGCCTGGGCCTGGTTGTCGCCGGACTCCAGCGCGGCGTGCGTCAGGAAGGCGGCCAGCGGGCTCAGCGTCTCGCCGGTTTCGGCATCGGGCGCCAGCGATTCATTGAGCACCGGGGCATCCGGGTCCAAGCCCTGGCTGACCGGGCTTTGCGTCAGCGGCGTGCCGTGTTCGTCCACCGGCAGCGCCACCGCGTCGCGGCCAAAGCCTTCCTGCATCACGAAGCTCTCGGCCGCGTTGACCAGTTCCTCCAGGTTCTCCACCCGGTCCTCGCCCTCGCGTTCGGCGCGGAAGTGTTCGATCAGGCCGCTCTTGTCGAGCACCAGTTCGATGATCTCCTTGAGGGTCATCGCTTCGGTCTTCTCGCGCATCACGTCCAGCAACGCGACGAAGTTGGCGATGGCGGTGCCGGCGCGCCCGGTCACGCCGCTGACCGCGTCGTGCAGCGAGCAGCCGCTGGCGCGCGCCACGTCCTGCAGCTGCTCAACGCTGCGCGCGCCGATGCCGCGCGGCGGGAAGTTCACCACGCGCAGGAAGCTGGTGTCGTCGTGCGGGTTCTCCAGCAGTCGCAGGTAGGCCAGCGCGTGCTTGATCTCGGCGCGCTCGAAGAAGCGCAGGCCGCCATAGACGCGGTAGGGGATCGCGGCGTTGAACAGCGCGGTCTCGACCACGCGGCTCTGTGCGTTGCTGCGGTAGAGCACCGCCATCTCGCTGCGCGGTGTGCCCTCGCGTTCGAGCTGCTTCATTTCGTCGACCATCCACTGCGCCTCGGCGAAGTCGCTCACCGATTCGTACACGCGCACCGGCTCGCCTGCGCCCGCGTCGGTGCGCAGGTTCTTGCCCAGGCGGCGGCTGTTGTGGCTGATCAGCTCGTTGGCGGTGTTGAGGATGTTGCTGGCGCTGCGGTAGTTCTGCTCCAGCTTGATCTGGTGCTGCACCTGGAACTCGCGCACGAAGTCGGCCATGTTGCCCACGCGCGCGCCACGGAAGGCGTAGATGCTCTGGTCGTCGTCGCCCACCGCGAACACCGCGTTGCCCGAGGGCGGCAGGCCTTCGAGCGGTGGCGAGGAGAACATCTTGATCCAGGCGTACTGCAAGCGGTTGGTGTCCTGGAACTCGTCGATCAGGATGTGACGGAAGCGCCGCTGGTAGTGCACGCGGATCGGGTCGTTGTCGCGCAGCACTTCGTACGAACGCAGCATCAGCTCGCCGAAGTCGACCACGCCTTCGCGCTGGCACTGCTCTTCGTAGAGCTGGTAGATCTCGACCTTGCGGCGCGTCTCCTCGTCGCGCACCACCACGTCACGCGGACGCTGCCCGTCTTCCTTGCAGCCGCTGATGAAGTACTGCAATTGCTTGGGCGGAAAGCGCTCGTCGTCCACGTTGTGCTGCTTGCACAGGCGCTTGATGGCCGAGAGCTGGTCCTGCGTGTCCAGGATCTGGAAAGTCTGCGGCAGGCCGGCCGCCTGGTGGTGCGCACGCAGGAAGCGGTTGCACAGGCCGTGGAAGGTGCCGATCCACATGCCGCGCACGTTCACCGGCAGCATGGCCGTCAGGCGGACCATCATTTCCTTGGCCGCCTTGTTGGTGAAGGTCACGGCCATGATGCCCCCCGGCCCCACCTGAGAGCTCTGCAGCAGCCAGGCGATGCGGGTGGTGAGCACTCGGGTCTTCCCCGAGCCGGCGCCGGCCAGGATGAGCGCGTGTTCGGGCGGCAGGGTGACGGCGGCAGCCTGCTCGGGGTTCAGGCCCGCGACCAGGGGAGTGGGATCTTCAAACAACATGCGTCGATTGTAGGAAGCAGGCCTCTGCCCGTTTTCCCTATACGGAATGCCGTATGACCGCCATATCGGTACACAGAGAACCAGGCAGGACCCGACCGGCCTAGAATCAATCACCGGGCCCAAGCAATTGCGCCCGGTTTCTTTTTTCCGGCTCCGGAAAGCAGGCACCGGCCAGTTCCAAGCGCCTTTTCACCAACCCACCCCACCACCACGAACACGGCGGGGTGACTGAAAGGCCCATATGGAAATCTTCGACTACGACAACATCCTGCTGCTGCCGCGCAAATGCCGCGTGGAAAGCCGCAGCGAGTGCGACCCCTCCATCGAGTTCGGCGGCCGGCGCTTCAAGCTGCCGGTGGTGCCGGCCAACATGAAGACGGTGCTGGACGAGTCCATCAGCGAGTGGCTGGCCGCCCACGGCTACTTCTACGTGATGCACCGCTTCGATCTGGACAACGTGGCCTATGCGAAGCGCATGCGCGAGAAGGGCCTGTTCGTCTCGATCAGCTCGGGCGTGAAGACGCCGGATTACGACGTGATCGACCGCCTGGCCGCCGACGGCGTGGGCGCCGACTACATCACCATCGACATCGCGCACGGCCACGCCGAGAGCGTGCGCAAGATGATCGAGCACATCAAGCAGAAGCTGCCCAACGCCTTCGTGATCGCCGGCAACGTGGCCACGCCCGAAGCCGTGATCGACCTGGAGAACTGGGGCGCGGATGCCACCAAAGTCGGCGTGGGTCCGGGCAAGGTCTGCATCACCAAGCTCAAGACCGGTTTCGGTACCGGCGGCTGGCAGCTCTCGGCGCTCAAGTGGTGTGCGCGCGTGGCGACCAAACCCATCATCGCGGACGGCGGCATCCGCCACCACGGCGACATCGCCAAGAGCGTGCGCTTCGGCGCCACGATGGTAATGATCGGCTCGCTGTTCGCCGGCCACGAAGAATCACCGGGCCAGACGGTCGAGGTCGACGGCAAGCTCTACAAGGAGTACTACGGCTCGGCCAGCGACTTCAACAAGGGCGAGTACAAGCACGTCGAAGGCAAGCGCATCCTCGAACCCATCAAGGGCAAGCTGGCCGACACGCTGCGCGAAATGCAGGAAGACGTGCAGAGCTCCATCAGCTACGCGGGCGGCACGCAGCTGACCGATCTGAAGAAAGTGAACTACGTGATCCTCGGCGGCGAGAACGCCGGCGAGCATCTGTTCATGTGAGATCGAGCATGCGGAGCACCAGCTTGTGCAGTTGGTGCTTAGGCTCCACCAGCGCATCGAGCACGCTGAAGTGGTTGCGGCGCGGCACCTCCTCGCACACCGGCACGGCATCCTCGCCCCAGGCCTGACGGATCAGGCGGTTCTGACGGCGGAACTCGTCGCTTTCGTCACCGCCCGCTACCGACACCAGCACGCCCCGCCCTTCGCCCACGTAAGGTGATGGCATGCGGGCCGGGCTGGCCCGGAGCGCGTCGGCTTCGGTCAGGTGCAGGCTGCCCTGGATGAACGGGGCGTGGCGCAGCGGTTCCAGCTCGTACAGACCCGAGATCGACAGGGCGTCCTTGACCAGATCGGGCGGCAGGTCCGGATCCACCTGCTGCCACAGGCAGGCCAGCAGCATGGTCGCCAGGTGCCCGCCGGCCGAATGCCCCACCACCGTGATGCGCTGCGGATCGCCCCCATGCACCGCGATGTGGCGGTACACCCAGGCCAGGGCCTGCACCATCTGCAGCACGATGTCCGGCACTGTCACCGCCGGGCACAGTGCGTAGTTGGGCACCACCACACAGGCGCCCCTCCTCACGAAGGCCTCGGCCACGAAGCTGTGGTCCGACTTGTCCAGGCTGCGCCAGTAGCCGCCATGGATGAAAAACAGCACCGGTGCCGGAGGCGTGTCGGGCCGCGAGGGCGCCGGGAAGATGTCCAGCGTCTCGCCCGGGCCGTGGCCGTAGGCCACGTCGATCAGCGCGTTGCGCAGCTTCTGGCGTGCCGATGCCGAGGTGCGTGCCCAGCGTTCGAAATGTTCGCTGTATCCGGGCACCAGGGCGCGGTTGTTGTACTGGGCTTCCAGCCAGGCGGTGTCGAAGGCGGTCGGGGCGTTCATGCCGGGCATTGTGTCACGCGGGTTTTGCACCGTTTGCCGTCAGACGGAACCCTGCTGCGAGTGACAAACGCCTCAAAGCCCTGTATTCTGTATACAGAGTACAGAATTCCCACCATGACCGCCCAACTGCTGCAGCTGACCACCACGCCCGATCTGGCCGACCAGGTCTACCGTGCCTTGCTCGACGCCATCAGCGCAGGCTCGCTGGCGCCGGGGCAGCGCATCACCCAGGAGGAACTGGCCGAACGGCTGGCCGTGTCGCGCCAGCCGGTGATGCAGGCGCTGCGCCTGCTCAAGAAAGACGGCTTCGTGCAGGACGCACCGGGCCGCGGCCTGCAGGTCACCCCGCTCGACCCGCACTGGCTGGCCCAGGTGTACGAGGTGCGCGGAGCCCTCGATGCCCTGGCCGTGCGCCGCGCGGCCGAGCGCCGCACCCCGCTGGACCCGGCCCTGTTCACCCAAGGCCGGGAGGCCGTGGCGCGCGGGGATATCAAGGCCATGATCGACGCCGACCTGGCCTTCCACCAGGCGCTGTACCGCGCGGCCGGCAATCCGCTGATCGAACAGAGCGCCCTGCTGCACTGGCAACACATCCGCCGCGCCATGG
>CAZJZD010000041.1:0-36903 GCA_964550405.1 uncultured Hydrogenophaga sp.
GCGGCAAGTCCAACATCATGGACGCGGTGCGCTGGGTGCTGGGCGAGAGCAAGGCGTCCGAGCTGCGTGGCGAGTCCATGCAGGACGTGATCTTCAACGGCACCAACCACCGCAAGCCGGCCAGCCGTTCCAGCGTGGAACTGGTGTTCGACAACAGCGACCACCGCGCCGGCGGCCAGTGGGGCCAGTTCACCGAGATTGCGGTCAAGCGCGTTCTCACGCGCGATGGCACCAGCAGCTACTACATCAACAACCAGCCGGTGCGCCGCCGTGACGTGCAGGACGTGTTCCTGGGCACCGGCCTGGGCCCGCGCGCCTACGCCATCATCGGCCAGGGCACGATCAGCCGCATCATCGAATCCAAGCCCGAGGAACTGCGCCTGTTCCTCGAAGAGGCCGCAGGTGTCTCCAAGTACAAGGAGCGCCGCCGCGAGACCGCCAACCGCCTGGCCGACACGCGCGAGAACCTGACCCGGGTCGAAGACATCCTGCGCGAACTCAACGCCAATCTGGAAAAGCTGGAAAAGCAGGCCGAGGTGGCAGCGCGCTACAACGAACTCAACGCCAGCGCCACGCTCAAGCAGCACCAGCTCTGGTTCCTCAAGCGCGGCGAGGCTGAATCCGACCAGGTCAAGGTCAAGAACGACGCCGCCCAGGCGGTGAACGACCTGGAGTCGCGCACCGCCGACCTGCGCCGGGTGGAGAGCGAGCTCGAAACCATCCGTCAGGCGCATTACGCAGCGGGCGACCAGGTCAACCAGGCCCAGGGCAAGCTGTACGAAGCCAGCGCCGAGGTCGGCAAGCTGGAAGCCGAGATCCGCTTCGTGGTCGAAGGCCGCCAGCGTGTCGAGCAGCGGCTGGCCCAGCTCAAGGAGCAGATCGCCTCCTGGTCCACGCGCAGCCAGGACGCCGGCGTGGAGCTCGAACACCTGGCCGGCGCCATCGTCGAGGCAGAGGAAAAGTCGGTCGTGCTCGCCGCCCAGGGCGAAGAGCAGGCCGGGGCATTGCCTGCACTCGAAGACGCGCTGCGCGCTGCCCAGAACCGCGCCAACGAGCAGCGCGGCAGCGTCACCCAGGTGCAGCAGCAGATCCAGGTGCTGGCGGCCGAGCAGCGCAGCATCGAGGAACAAAGCCGCCAGATCAGCGTGCGGCGCGAAAAACTCAGCGCCGACCGCAACGCGCTGGCCGCGCCCGACGAGGCCCGCCTGCAGAACCTGCAGACCCAGCTGGCGCAGGCGCAGGAACTGGCCGACATGGCCGATGCCGTGCTGCACGAGCTGCAGGACAACGTGCCCCAGCTCGACGACGCGCGGCGCGCGGCGCAGCAGGCGGTCAACCAGGAGTCGGGCAAACAGGCCGACCTGTCCGCCCGGCTCGACGCCCTCAAGGCCCTGCAGGACAAGGTGCGCACCGACGGCAAGCTCAAGCCCTGGCTGGCCAAGCACGGCCTGGACGGGCTGCAAGGCCTGTGGAGCCGGCTGCACATCGAGCCGGGCTGGGAGAACGCGCTGGAAGCTGCGTTGCGCGAGCGCCTGTCGGCGCTGGAAGTCTCGCGGCTGGAGATGGTGCGTGCCTTCGCCAACGACGCGCCGCCCGCCAAGCTGAGCTTCTACAGCCCGGTGTCGGCGTCCCCGGTGGCCGCCGGCGGCGGCGCCCTCAAGCCGCTGGCCGACTGGCTGCGCCTGAACGATGCGGGGCAAAAAGCCTTGCTGGCCGACTGGCTGCAGGGTTGCCTGACGGCGGCCAGCCTGGACGAGGCCATGGCGCAGCGCGCCCAGCTGCAGCCCGGTCAGGTCATCTACGTGCCCAGCGGCCACGCCGTCAGCGCGCACAGCGTCAGCTTCTACGCCCCCGATTCCGAGCAGGCCGGCCTGCTGGCCCGGGCACAGGAGATCGAACAGCTGGAGAAACAGGTCCGGGCCCAGGCCCTGATCAGCGAACAGGCGCGAACCGACCTGGTGCGCGCGGAAGCCGCTTACACCGAGGCCTCGCAGCGCCTGGTCACCGCGCGCCGCGAAGGCGCGGAAACCCGGGGCAAGGCCCACGAGCTGCAGGTCGAGACCCTGCGCCTGACCCAGCTGGCCGAACAGACCCGCGCCCGCAGCGAACAGATCGCGGCCGACCTGGCTGAGGTGGACGCCCAGCTCGAAGCCTTGCAGGAGCGCCGCGTGACGGCCGAGGCCCGCTTCGAAGAACTCGACATGCAGCTGGCCGACAGCCAGGAGCGCCACGCCCAGCTGGACGATCAGGTGATCGCCGCCGAGCGCCAACTCAGCGATGCGCGCGAACAGCAGCGCAGCCTGGAGCGCCAGGCGCAGGAAGCCACCTTCGCCCTGCGCAGCCTGCAGGCTCGCCAGGCCGAACTGCAGCGTTCGCTGGACACCGCAGCGGCGCAGGAGCGATCGCTGGCCGACGAGGAGCAGCGCGCGGCGGAAGAACTCTCGCGCCTGAGCGATGCCGCTGCCCAGGCCGGTCTGCAGAACGTGCTGGCCGTCAAGCTCGAACGCGAGCAGACCCTGGCCGCGCTGCGCAGCCAGTACGACGACCTGACCGCCAAGCTGCGCGCCAGCGACGAGCACCGCCTCAAGCTCGAACGCGAGCTGGACCCGCTGCGCCAGCGCATCACCGATTTCCAGCTCAAGGAACAGGCTGCGCGCCTGGGCGTGGAGCAGTACAGCCAGCTGCTGGCCGAGGCCAACGCCGATCTCGCCGCTGTGGCGCAGAGCATCACCGAAGGCAATGTGCGCCTGGCCGGCCTGCAAGGCGAGATCGACCGCCTGCACCGCGACATCCAGGCCCTGGGTGCGGTCAACCTCGCCGCGCTGGACGAACTCACCGCCGCCCGCGAACGCAAGACCTTCCTCGATTCGCAGTCCAAGGACCTGGTCGAGGCCATGACCACGCTGGAAGACGCGATCAAGAAGATCGACAACGAAACCCGCGACCTGCTGGGCAGCACCTTTGAGACCGTCAACGGCCACTTCGGCCGCATGTTCCCCGAGCTGTTCGGTGGCGGCAACGCCAAGCTGGTGATGACCGGTGAGGAGATCCTGGACGCCGGTGTCCAGGTGCTGGCGCAACCGCCGGGCAAGAAGAACCAGACCATCCACCTGCTCTCGGGCGGCGAGAAGGCCCTGACCGCCATCGCCCTGGTGTTCGCCATCTTCCAGCTCAATCCGGCGCCGTTCTGTCTGCTCGACGAGGTGGACGCGCCGCTGGACGACGCCAACACCGAGCGCTATGCCAAGCTGGTGACCAGCATGAGCAAGCAGGGCACCCAGTTCCTGTTCATCAGCCACAACAAGATCGCCATGGAAATGGCCGAACAACTGATCGGCGTGACCATGCAGGAGCAGGGCGTTTCGCGTATCGTGGCGGTGGACATGGAGTCCGCCGCCGGCATGCTCGAGTCCTCCTGAACCCCACCCAGACACCATGAGCTCCCTGCAGATTTCCCTGGCCATTGCCGGCGGCCTCGTGCTGGCCGCGGTCGTGATCTACAACGCCTGGGTCGCGCGCCGCAGCGCCCCCCGCACCGCCACCGAACGCCACGCGCCCGATGCCCACCTGGGCGACGATGCCGCGACCGACGCCCGCATCGAACCGGTTCTCATGGAACCCGGTGACGGGCAGGCCGCAACGCTGGACGATTCGCCGGTGGCCGAAGGTGACGGCGCGGCACGGGTCGTTGTGCCGGTCACGCTCCACGCGGTCGTGGCGACCCCCGACAAGCGGCCTGGTCTGGACGCGCTGATCGATGTCATCGCACCCCTGCAACCCGATGCCCCGGTGTCGGGCGAAGCCCTGCTGGCCGCCATGCCCACCACGCGCCGTGTGGGCAGCAAGCCGTTCGCGGTCGAAGGGCTCAACGAATCCAGCGGCGAATGGGAAGCGCCGCGTCCCGGCCAGCGATACGGCTCCCTGCAGGCCGGCGTTCAACTGGCCAACCGTTCCGGCGCGCTCAACGACATCGAGTTCTCCGAATTCGTGGTCAAGACCCAGGCCTTTGCCGACGCCGTGGGCGCCGCGCCCGACTTCCCGGACATGCGGGCCGAGGTGGCGCGCGCCCGCGAGCTCGACCAGTTCGCCAGCGGCCATGACGCGCAACTGAGCTTTACCCTGCGCGCGCGCCGCGCCGCCTGGAGCCCGGGCTACGTGGCCCAGCACGCCGCGCGGCTGGGTTTTGTGGCCGGTGTGTTGCCCGGCCGCATGGTGCTGGCTGGCAGCGAGGTCGGCCAGGCTCCCATCCTGAGCCTGGCCTTCGACCCGCAGGCCGCCATGGCCGAAGACCCCGAACAGAGTGCCCTGCGCGAGGTGGTGCTGTCGCTGGAAGTGACCCATGTGCCGCGCAGCGAGCAGCCCTTTGTGCGCCTGCGCCAGGCCGCAGCCGCGCTGGCCGAGGCCATGGACGGCGTGGTGACCGACGACGCGGGCCAATTGCTGAGCCAGGACACCATGGACCGCATCGGTGCCGACCTCGAATCGCTGTACGACGCGCTCGACAGCCACGACCTGTCCGCTGGTTCGCCCCAGGCCCGCCGCCTGTTCTCCTGATGACGCTTGACCTGTTTGCCGCCGAACCCACACCGGCGGAGCGCGCCGCCGACTTGCGTGCGCAGTTGCACCACCATGCCCACCGCTACTACGTGCTTGACGAACCGGAGATTCCGGACGCCGAATACGACCGGCTGTTCCAGGAACTGCAGGCGATCGAGACCGCGCACCCGGAGCTGCTGACGCCCGATTCGCCGACCCAGCGCGTGGGCGGCAAGATCCTGGACGGGCTGGTCCCGGTGCGGCACGCCGTGCCCATGCTGTCGATCCAGACCGAGACCGACACCACCGCGGGAGGCGCCGAGGCCTTTGACGGCCGTGTCCGGCGCGAACTGGGCCTGGCGGAAAGCGATCCGCCGGTGGAGTACGCGGCTGAACTCAAGTTCGACGGCCTGGCGATCAACCTGCGCTACGAGGCCGGCGTGCTGGTGCAGGCGGCCACACGCGGCGATGGCGAAACCGGCGAGGACGTCACGCAGAACATCCGCACCATCGGGCAGATCCCGTTGATGTTGGCCCCCACGCTCCCCGCTTCGCGTGGTTCGCTGCCCCCCGAGGGGGCTCGTTTCGCCTTGGGGCGGCCCGGCGGCGAAACTCACGGCGCTTTTCCCGAGGTGCTGGAAGTGCGCGGCGAGGTCTACATGCGCCGCGATCACTTCGAGCAGCTCAACGAGCGGCAGCGCGAGAAGGGCGAAAAGACGTACATCAACCCGCGCAACACCGCCGCCGGCGCGGTGCGCCAGCTCGATCCGGCCGTGACCGCGCAGCGCCCGCTGTCCTTTTTCGCCTACGGCCTGGGCGAGGTGCAGGGCTGGACCCTGCCCGACACCCACAGCGGCCTGCTGGATGCGCTCGCCGCCTTCGGTTTGCCGGTCTGCGCCGACCGCTGCGTGGCGCAGGGCGCGGCCGGCCTGGTGGCCTTTCACGCGCAGATCGCGGCCAAGCGCGACGCGCTGCCGTTCGACATCGACGGCGTGGTCTACAAAGTCAACGCGCTCGCGCTGCAGCGCGAACTGGGCTTCAAGACCCGCGAGCCGCGCTGGGCCGTGGCGCACAAGTACCCGGCGCAGGAACAGATGACGACGGTGCTGGCCATCGACGTGCAGGTGGGCCGCACCGGCAAGCTCACGCCCGTGGCCAAGCTGGCGCCGGTGTTCGTGGGTGGCGTGACGGTGACCAACGCCACGCTGCACAACGAGGACGAAGCCCGTCGCAAGGACGTGCGGGTGGGCGACACGGTGATCGTGCGCCGCGCCGGTGACGTGATTCCGGAGGTGGTGGCCTCGTTGCCCGAGAAGCGCGTGGCCGGTGCCGAGCCCTTTGCCATGCCGCACACCTGCCCGGTCTGCGGCAGTGCCGCGGTGCGCGAAGCCGGTGAGGTGGACTACCGCTGCACCGGCGGCCTGTTCTGCGGCGCCCAGCGCAAGCAGGCCATCCTGCACTACGCGCAGCGCCGTGCGGTGGACATCGAGGGCCTGGGCGACAAACTGGTGGAACAGCTGGTGGACGCCGATGTGGTCAAGACCCTGCCGGACCTGTATCGACTGGGGCTGATGGCGCTGGCCAACCTCGACCGCATGGCCGAGAAGTCGGCGAAGAACGTGCTGGACGCACTGGAGACATCCAAACAGACCACGCTGCCGCGCTTCCTGTTCGGCCTGGGCATCCGCCACGTGGGTGAGGCCACCGCCAAAGATCTGGCGCGCCATTTCGGGCAACTCGACGCCATCATGGATGCGACGGTGGAGCAGCTGCTGGAGGTCAACGACGTCGGGCCGACGGTGGCGCAGAGCATCCGCACCTTCTTTGACCAAGCCCACAACCGTGAGGTGGTGGAACAGCTGCGCGCCTGCGGCGTGCACTGGGAAGAAGGCGCACCCGCGGAACGCGCCGCCCAACCGCTGGCGGGCAAGACTTTCGTGCTGACCGGCACCTTCCCCACGATCAGGCGCGAACAGGCCAAGGAAATGCTCGAAGCCGCCGGCGCCAAGGTGGCCGGCTCGGTGAGCAAGAAGACCGACTACGTGGTGGCCGGCGAAGAAGCCGGCAGCAAGCTCGACAAGGCGCGTGAACTCGGCGTGGCCGTCATCGACGAAGCCGGGATGCTGGCGTTGCTGCAGAGCTGACACGACCAGCGTGGGGGCGAACGATCCGGCGCCGGGCCGCCCCAAGCCGGATCAGCCCCCGGACTCGGTAAGGACCGGGTCCCTCCCCGGTCCTGGGGCAGCGACCCGCGAAGCGGCGGAGCGTGGGGGCCACAATTACTTGAACTTGTAGTGGTCCCGGTTGAGCACCGCCGCCACGGCGGTCACTTCTTCGGGAAACAGACCCAGGTTCATGGTGGTGTTGCACATCTCCACCATGCCGCGCAGCAGGCCGGCGGTGTTGATCCTGCCTTGGGGTTTGTACATGGCGCTGCCGTCGCCGCCCACCTTGCTGATATGGCACTGGGTGCATTTGTGTTCCGCGATCAGCTTCTGGCCCAGGGCCAGATCGGCGTCCTTGAAGATGTCGGCCGCGCGGGCCTGGCTGGCCAGGAAGGTCGCGCCGCCGGCCAGCAGCAGGGCGGCGAATGCGGCGCGCTGCCAGCGGCGAAGGGATGGCTTGGGTCGGGTGGCGGTGCGGATCTTGGGGCGGCTGGGCATGGTTTTCCTCCTTGAGGGGTTGCGGGGAGCCCTGGGGGGACACAAATCCACTGTATCGCTCGCACAATGTCTGTTCATCAGGGACAACCTTTAGACCTCCCCGGAGTATTGAGCATGGCCATCCACCCGATTCTCAAGATGGGCGACCCAAGGCTGCTGCGCGTGGCCCAGCCCGTCACCGCCTTTGACACACCCGAATTGCACCGCCTGGTGGCGGACATGCAGGAAACCATGGAAGCGGTGAACGGTGCCGGCCTGGCCGCGCCACAGATCGGCGTGGACCTGCAGCTGGTGATTTTCGGTTCCGGGCTGCCGAATCCCCGTTACCCGGGGGCGCCGGTGGTGCCGCGCACCGTGCTGATCAACCCGGTGATCACTCCCGTGGGTGAAGAGGAAGAAGAGGGCTGGGAGGGGTGCCTGTCGGTGCCGGGTTTGCGCGGTGTGGTACCACGCTGGCAGCGCATCCGTTACCAAGGTTTCACCCCGGATGGCAGCGCGATCGACCGTGAGGTCGAGGGCTTTCATGCCCGGGTGGTGCAGCACGAGTGCGACCATCTGCAAGGCGTGCTGTACCCCATGCGGGTGCGGGATTTCAGCCGCTTCGGTTTCACCGAAGTGCTGTTCCCCGGCCTGGATATCCCGACAGACGACTGACCGCCGCGGTGTCGTGCCGTCGCAAGAAACAAAACGACATGTTCACGCCGACGGATCGGCTAGATTCGAGCGATTCGCATTTGCGCAAGGGAAGCCATGAAAAGAAGCCTCGCCGCACTGGGATGTGCGGCCTTTCTGGCGGGGTGCGCCGTGTCGCGCCCGCCAGCCCCCCCTGAACCCGACTTGCCCGCGCAATGGTGGGCGCCCGTGCTGCCGCACCAGGGGCAGGGCGCCGACCTGACCGGCTGGTGGTCGCGGCTGGGCGATCCGGTGCTGACCGACTGGATCGATCGTGCGCAGCGACACAGCCCCAGCCTGGCTGCGGCCCGCGCCAACATCGCGTCCGCCCGGGCGGCGGAGGCGGTCACCGAGGTGGCCAACGGGCCTCAGGTGGCCGCGGTGGCCAGTGCATCGCGCAGCAAGCCGGACGTGGCGGCACCCGTGGGCACTGCGCTGGGCGTGGGTCTGCAGGCGGCGTGGGTGATCGACCTCTGGGGCCAGTCGGCGGCCGAAGGGGCCAGCGCACGTGCCCAGGTGCAGGCGGCCGAGGCCGGCTGGCACGAAGCCCGCGTGGTGGTGGCGGCCGAGCTGGCGCGCCTGTATGTGTCGCAACGCCTGTGCCAGGCGCAACTGGCTGTGGCCACCGGCGACCGCGATTCGCGCGGTGCCACCGCGCGCAGCAGCGCGGTGACCGAGCGCGCCGGCCTCACGGCGCCGGCCGTGCTGGCGCTGGCGCAGGCCAGCCATGCCGAAGCCCAGGCCCGCACCCAGGCCCAGGCCGAGCAGTGCGAACGCCAGATCAAGGCCCTGGTGGCGCTGACAGCGCTGCCTGAGCCGACGGTGCGGGCGCAGCTGCAGCCGGGTTGGGCACCGGCGACCATGCCGGCCCTGTCGGTGCAGGCCGTGCCGGCCGAAGTACTGCGCCAGCGGCCCGACGTGCTGCGCTCGCAACGCGAACTGGTGGCGGCCGGCGAGGCCGCCGGTGCCGCCCGCGCCGCCTTGTGGCCCAACCTCAGCCTTTCGGGCAGCGTGCTGCGCAACCGCTACAGCACCAGCGGCGGCAGCACCAGCTTCAACACCTGGTCCGTTGGCCCGCTGACGCTGACCCTGCCGCTGGTCGGCCGCAGCGCGCTGACCGGCAACGCCGACGCCGCCCAGGCCCGTTACGAAGCCGCTGCTGCCGCCTACGCCGCCACGCTGCGCCAGGCGGTGGCCGAGGTGGAGCAGGCGCTGGTCACCCTGTCGGGGCTGGAACAGCGCCTGACGGCGACCGATACCGCCGTGGCCGGCTACACCCGGTCCTTCCTCGCCACCGAGGCCCGCCACCGCGTGGGCCTGGCCAGCCTGCCCGAGCTGGAAGAGGCGCGCCGCCTGCGCCTGAACGCCGAGAGCAGCGCCATCGCACTGCAGCAGGAGCGCTTCAACGCCTGGGTGGCCCTGTATCTGGCCCTGGGCGGTGGCTTTGACCCCGCCCGCACCGCAACCGAATCCCGCCAAGCTTCATGAACACGACCTCTGCACGCACTCTGGTGCCCTCTCTCGTCTGGTTGCCCACCCTTTTGGTGGCCGCTGGCCTGGCCGCCTGCTCACCAGGCGCCGAAGCCCCTGCCGCGCCCGATGGCGCCAGCCCCGCGGCCAGTGCCGCGCCCCAGAAGCCGGCCATGACGGTGTCCGTCACCCAACCACAGCGCGCCGCGTTGCCGCTGGCACTGGCCGCCAATGGCAACATCAGCGCCTGGCAGGAGGCCAGCATCGGCGCCGAACTCAACGGCCTGCGGCTGGCGACGGTCAACGTGAATGTGGGCGACCGCGTGCGCAAGGGCCAGGTGCTGGCCACGCTGGCGGGCGAAACCACGCAAGCCGAGAGCCTGCAGGCCAGGGCGGCGCTGATGCAGGCCGAGGCCAGCCACGAAAACGCCAAGGCCGATGCCGACCGGGCGCGCGCCATCCAGGACACGGGCGCGCTGTCGCAGTCGCAGATCGCGCAGTACCTGACGGCCGAGAAGGTGGCCAAAGCCCAGTGGGAGGCGGCCAAGGCCGCTTACGGTGCCACCCAGGTGCGGCTGGCCAACACCCGCGTGCTGGCGCCCGACGATGGGGTCATTTCCGCGCGCAACGCCGCGGTGGGCGCCGTGGCGGGCGCCGGGCAGGAACTGTTCCGCCTGGTGCGCGGCAGCCGCATGGAGTGGCGCGCCGAGGTGACGCCCGCCGAGGTGGGCCGCATCCATGTGGGCCAGGCGGTGCGGGTCACCGCCGCCACCGGCACCCGGCTGACCGGCAAGGTGCGGGCCATCGCCCCGGCCGCCGACCCGCAGACCCGCAACGTGCTGGTGTTCGTGGACCTGCCGCGTCACGACGATCTCAAGGCCGGGACCTTCGCCCGCGGCGAGTTCGAGCTCGGTCGCAGCGACGCCATGACCGTGCCGGCCACCGCCATCGTGGTGCGCGACGGGCACAGCTACGTGTTCGTGATCGGTGCCGACAGCAAGGCCAGCCAGCGCAGGGTGCAGACCGGCCGGCGAGTGGGTGAACGCGTGGAAGTTCTCGATGGCCTGAAGGCCGACGAGTCCATCGCCGTGCAGGGCGCCGGCTTCCTCAACGAGGGCGACCTCGTGAAGGTGGCGAAATGAACGTCTCCGCCTGGTCCATCCGGAACCCGATCCCGGCGGCGATGCTGTTCGTCATGCTGACGCTCGCCGGGCTGGTCTCGTTCCAGTCGATGAAGGTGCAGAACTTCCCCGACCTGGACGTGCCCAACATCACCATCGTCGCCAGCCTGCCGGGCGCCGCGCCCAACCAGCTGGAAAACGACGTGGCCCGCAAGCTGGAGAACAGCCTGGCCTCGCTGCAGGGCCTCAAGCACATCTACACCAAGGTGCAGGACGGCGTGGTCTCGATCACCGCCGAGTTCCGCATCGAGAAGGACACGCAGGAAGCGCTGGACGATGTGCGCTCGGCCGTGGCCAAGGTGCGCGGCGACCTGCCGACCGACCTGCGTGAACCCATCATCAACAAGATCGAGCTGGCCGGCGGCGCCGTGCTGGCCTACACCGTGCACTCGGACAAGATGGACGACGAGGCCATCTCCTGGTTCGTGGACAACGACGTGGCCAAGCTGCTGCTGTCGGTGCGCGGTGTGGGCGCGGTCAACCGGGTGGGCGGCGTCAACCGCGAGGTGCAGGTGCAACTGGACCCGCTCAAGCTGCAGTCGCTGGGCACCACCGCGGCCGATGTCTCGCGCCAGCTGGCGCGGGTGCAGATCGAAAGCGCCGGTGGCCGGGCCGACATCGGCGGCAGCCAGCAGCCGCTGCGCACGCTCTCGGCCATGAAGTCGGCCGAGGAACTGGCCGCGCTGGAGATCGCACTGTCCGACGGCCGTCGCGTGCGGCTGGACCAGATCGCCACCGTCAAGGACACCATCGCCGAGCCCACGGCCGCCGCATTCCTGGACGGCCAGCCGGTGGTGGGCTTTGAAGTGGCGCGCAGCCGCGGCGCCAGCGAGGTGGAGGTGGGCCACGGCGTGCGCGAAAAGCTCAAGGCGCTGCAGGCCGAGCGGCCCGATCTGAAGATCACCGAGTCGTTCGACTTCGTGACGCCGGTGGAGGACGAATACAACGCCTCCATGACACTGCTGTACGAGGGCGCCATCCTGGCCGTGCTGGTGGTCTGGCTGTTCCTGCGCGACTTCCGCGCCACGGTCGTGTCGGCGGTGGCGCTCCCGCTGTCGGCCATCCCGGCCTTCATCGGCATGCACTACATGGGTTTCACCATCAACGTGGTGACCCTGCTGGCCATGTCGCTGGTGGTCGGCATCCTGGTGGACGACGCCATCGTCGAGGTGGAGAACATCGTGCGCCACATGCGCATGGGCAAGTCGCCGTACCAGGCGGCCATGGAGGCGGCCGACGAGATCGGCATGGCGGTGATCGCCACCACCTTCACGCTGATCGCGGTCTTCCTGCCGACGGCCTTCATGGCCGGCATCCCCGGCAAGTTCTTCAAGCAGTTCGGCTGGACGGCCGCCCTGGCGGTGTTCGCCTCGCTGGTGGTGGCGCGCGCGCTCACGCCCATGATGGCGGCCTACATCCTCAAGCCGGTGGTCACCGCCAAGGAGGCGCCGGCCTGGGCGCGGCGCAACCGCGTGCTCGGCGGCCTCTGGGGCTGGATGACCAACCAGAAGGAGCCAGGCTGGCTCGACACCTACCAGGGCTGGGCGGCCTGGTGCATCCGCCACCGCTGGGTGACCATGGTGGGTGCGCTGCTGTTCTTTGTCGGCTCCATCATGCTGATCCCGCTGCTGCCGCAGGGCTTCATCCCGCCCGACGACAACTCGCAGACCCAGGTCTACCTGGAGCTGCCACCCGGCAGCACGCTCAAGCAGACGGTGGCCACCGCCGAGCAGGCGCGTCTGCTGGTGGGCGGTGTGAAGCACGTCAAGTCGGTCTACACCACCATCGGCTCCGGCTCGGCCGGCAGCGACCCGTTCGCGCCGCAGGGCGCGCAGGAGTCGCGCAAGGCGGCACTGACCATCCAGCTGGACGCGCGCGGCGAGCGCCCGCGCAAGCAGGTGATCGAAAACCAGATCCGCGAGGTCATGTCCGACCTGCCGGGCGTGCGCTACAAGGTCGGCCTGGGGGGCTCGGGCGAAAAATACATCCTCACCCTCACCGGCAACGACCCCAACGCCATGGCCGGCGCGGCGCGCGACATCGAGCGCGATCTGCGCACCATCCCGGGCGTGGGCAGCATCCAGTCGAGTGCGGCGCTGGTGCGCACCGAAATCATCGTCACGCCCGACCTGGCCCGCGCCGCCGACTTGGGCGTGACCAGCAGCGCCATCGCCGAAACCCTGCGCATCGCGACCGTGGGCGACTACGACGCGGCCCTGCCCAAGCTCAACCTGCCGCAGCGCCAGGTGCCCATCGTGGTCAAGCTCGACGCCGCCGCGCGCGAAGACCTGGAGGTGCTCTCGCGCCTGGCCGTCCCCGGCGCCAAGGGCCCGGTCATGCTCGGCCAGGTCGCCACACTCAGCTTCGGTGGCGGCCCCGCGGTCATCGACCGTTACGACCGTTCGCGCAACATCAACTTCGAGGTCGAGCTCGCCGGCATCGCGCTGGGCGACATGAAGACCGCGGTGGAGAAGCTGCCCAGCATCCAGAACCTGCCGGCCGGTGTGCAGGTGATCGAGATCGGCGACGCGGAAGTGCAGGGTGAGCTGTTCGCCAGCTTCGGCCTGGCCATGCTGACCGGCGTGCTGTGCATTTACATCGTGCTGGTGCTGCTGTTCAAGGCCTTCCTGCACCCCTTCACCATCCTGGCGGCGCTGCCGCTGTCGCTGGGCGGGGCCTTCGTGGCGCTGCTGCTGACCAACAAGAGCTTCTCCATGCCCTCGCTGATCGGTCTGATCATGCTCATGGGTGTGGCCACCAAGAACTCCATCCTGCTGGTCGAGTACGCCATCGAGGCGCGGCGCGAACACGGGCTGGACCGGCTGCACGCCATCCTGGACGCCTGCCACAAGCGCGCGCGGCCCATCGTCATGACCACCATCGCCATGGGCGCCGGCATGCTGCCCATTGCGGTGGGCTGGGGCGCGGCCGACAGCAGCTTCCGCTCCCCCATGGCGATCGCCGTGATCGGCGGCCTGATCACCTCCACCTTCCTGAGCCTGCTGGTCATCCCGGCGGTGTTCACCATCGTGGACGACGTGGCACTGTGGTTCGGGCGGATGACCGGGCGCCGGCCGCCGTCAGCCGCCCCCCAAGTGGCCAGTTAAAGGCCTGCGTCAGTCCGCCGCCGGTTTCGCCGCCGCCGCAGCAGCCCGCAGCTTGTCCTTCTTGCTCGGCCGTTTGCCCTTGATGCCGCCGGTGCCGGCGTTCTCGGGCGGCAGGTCCACCGGCTCGAAACCGGGTACCGTCTCCAGCGGCAGGCTCAGGCCCTGGCGTTTCTCGATCAGGCGCCAGTGGGCCTGCTGCTCGGCCGTGACGAAGCTCAGCGCCAGGCCGCTGTGGCCCGCGCGCCCGGTGCGGCCGATGCGGTGCACGTAGTCCACCGCCGAGCGCGGCAGGTCGAAGTTCACCACCACCGGCAACGCGTCGATGTGGATGCCTCGGGCGGCCAGGTCGGTGGTCACGACCACATCCCAGCGTTTGTCCTTGAATTCCTGCAGGGTCTGCTGGCGGGCGCCCTGGCTCAGGCCGCCGTGCAGCGAGGTGGCGTACACATCTCCCTGGTGCAGCTTGCTGGCCAGGTGGTCGGCCATGTGCTGGGTGGCCACGAAGACCAGCACGCGTTCCCAGCGTTGTTCGCGGATGAGCTGGCGCAGCAGTTGCGCGCGGCGCCGGGCGTCCACCGCGATGGCCCGCTGCAGCACGACCGCTTCCGGCTCGGCTGGCGTGGGCACGTCCACGCGCACCGGCTCACGCAACAGCTGCCGCGCCAGCGCCTCCACCGGCGGCGGGAAGGTGGCGGAAAAGAACAGGTTCTGGCGTTGCGCCGGCAGTTGCTGGAGCACCTGCGCCAGTTCGTCGGCAAAACCCAGGTCGAGCAGGCGGTCGGCCTCGTCCAGCACCAGGTGCCGCACGCCCGACAGGCGCAGGGCGTTGTGCGTGACCAGATCCAGCAGGCGGCCGGGCGTGGCGACCACCACGTCGGCGCCCCCGCGCAGCGCCATCAGCTGCGGGTTGATCGACACGCCACCGAAGGCCACGGCGATGCGCAGGCGGCGGGGCAGCGCCTGCGCCAGGCTGCGCAGCACCTCGCCGACCTGGGCGGCCAGTTCGCGCGTGGGCACCAGCACCAGGGCCGGCACCGCGCGGGCGGGGGCGGCGGCCGCGCTGACGAGGTGCTGCAGCAAGGGCAGGGCGTAGGCCGCGGTCTTGCCGGAGCCGGTCCGGGCCGTGGCCAGCAGGTCGGCGCCACGCAGCACCACCGGAATGGCCTCGGCCTGGACGGGGGTGGGGTCGGTGAATCCCTGGTCGGCGGCGGCTTGTGCCAGGGCGGGGAGGAGTCCGAGGGTGGTGAAGCTCATCAGCCTTCCAGCGTTTCCAGCAGCTCGGTCTCGATCTCGATCTGTCGTCTGTTGACCTGCAACTCGGGTCCGCTGATGAGGAAGGTGTCTTCCACCCGCTCGCCCAGGGTGGACACCTTGGCCAGCTGCACGCTGATGTCGTGCTTGGCCAGCACGCGGGCGATGCAGTAGAGCAGACCGGCGCGGTCGCTGGCAGAGACGGACAGCAGCCAGCGCTGGGCTTTTTCGTCGGGGCGCAGGTCCACGCGCGGCGTGACCGGGAAGCTCTTGACGCGCCGCGACAGCCGGCCCTTGCTGGGCGAGGGCAGGGGGCCGCGGTCGTCGATGGTGCGGGCCAGGTCGTTCTCGACCATGGCGATCAGTTCGCGGTAGTGCTCCGCCAGGGTCGGGGTGACCACCTGGAAGGTGTCGAGCGCGCTGCCGTCGCGGGTGGTGTGCACGCGGGCGTCCAGGATGCTGAAGCCCGCGTTGTCGAAGTAGCCGCAGATACGGGCGAACAGGTCGCTCTGGTCAGCGGCGTACACCAGCACCTGCAGGCCCTCGCCTTCGGGCGACAGTCGTGCGCGCACGATGCTGCTCTGGCGGCCCCCGGTGTCGCTCTCGGACTCACCGGCCTTGGCGTTGAGGGCCATCTGACGTGTGAGCACGCGCGTGTGCCAGGCGATCTCGTCGGCCGAATGGCGCATGAAGTAGCTCACGTCCAGCGTGTCCCACAGGCCCTTGTGGGCCAGGTGGGGCAGGGCATGCAGGGCCAGTTGTGACAGGGCTTCGCGCTTGCGGGCCTCCACCTCGGCACCGGGATCGGCCGCCCGGCCGCCCAAGGCGCGCAGGGTGTAGCGGTACAGGTCTTCCAGCAGCTTGCCTTTCCAGGCATTCCAGACCTTGGGACTGGTGCCGCGGATATCGCCCACGGTGAGCAGGTAGAGCGCGGTCAGGTAGCGTTCGTTGCCCACGCGTCGGGCAAAGGCGGCGATCACGTCCGGGTCGCTCAGGTCTTCCTTCTGGGCGATGCGGCTCATGCTCAGGTGTTCGCCGACCAGGAACTCGATCAGCTTCGCGTCTTCGCGGGCGATGCCGTGCTGGCGGCAGAAGGTGCGCACGTCGCGGGCACCGAGCTCCGAATGGTCGCCACCGCGGCCCTTGGCGATGTCGTGGAACAGCGCCGCGGTGTACAGGATCCAGGGCTTGTCCCAGCCGGCGGCCAGCTGCGAGCAGAACGGGTACTCGTGCGAGTGGTCGGGCATGAAGAAGCGCCGCACGTTGCGCAGCACCATCAGGATGTGCTGGTCCACCGTGTACACGTGGAACAGGTCGTGCTGCATCTGACCCACGGTGTGGCGGAACACCCAGAGGTAGCGCCCCAGCACCGAGGTCTGGTTCATCAGCCGCATGGCGTGGGTGATGCCGTCGGGCTGCTGCAGGATGCGGCGGAAGGTCTCGCGGTTGACCGGGTCGCTCCGAAAGCGCGCGTTCATCAGCGGCCGGGCGTTGTAGAGCGCGCGCAGCGTGCGCGCCGACAGGCCCTTGATGCCCACCGTGGTCTGGTAGAGCAGGAAGGTTTCGAGGATGGCGTGCGGGTCGCGCTGGTACAGGTCGTCGCTGGCCACTTCCAGCATGTTGGCCTTGTCGTAGAAGCGCTCGTTGATGGGGCGCATCTGCTGCGGCCCCTGCTCCTCGGTGATCAGGCGTTCCTCGATGTTGAGCAGCAGGATCTGGTTGAGCTGGGTCACCGCCTTGGCGGCCCAGTAGTAGCGCTTCATCAGCTCTTCGCTGGCGCGGCGCGCGGTGCGCGGGCTGGGCGGGTGGTGTGGATCGCTCGCCCCGGGCGCGATGACCGCGGGCGTCTGGGCCTTGTAGCCGAAGGACTCGGCCACGGCGGTCTGCAGGTCGAACACCAGGCGGTCTTCGCGCCGGTTGGCCAGCAGATGCAGACGGGCGCGGATCAGGCTGAGCAGGGCTTCGTTGGCCTTGATCTGGCGCACCTCCAGCGGGGTGGCCAGGCCGCGGCGGCCCAGTTCGTCCCAGCTGCGGCCCAGGCCGGCGGCCTTGGCGACCCAGAGCACGATCTGCAGGTCGCGCAGGCCGCCCGGGGATTCCTTGCAGTTGGGTTCGAGCGCGTAGGGCGTGTTCTCGAACTTGGTGTGCCGCTGGCGCATCTCCAGCGTCTTGGCGATGAAGAAGGCCCGCGGGTCCATGGCCTCGCCGAGACGGCGCACCAGCTGCACGGCCGCCGGACGTGCCCCGGTGATGAGGCGGCATTCGAGCAGCGAGGTCTGGACCGTGACGTCCTTTTCCGCTTCGGCCACGCAGTCGTCGATGGTGCGCACGCTGGAGCCGATCTCCAGACCGAGATCCCAGCAGGCACCGATGAAGCCTTCGACACGCTCCTTGAGCACCGGGTCGGTGTCGGGCGATGCGCCGTTGGGCAGCAGCACCAGCACGTCCACGTCGGAGTGGGGAAACAGTTCGCCACGGCCGAAGCCACCGACGGCCAGCAGCGCGCAGCCAGGGCCGAAGCCGCTGCGTTGCCAGAGCGCGGTCAGGGTGCGGTCGGTCAGGCGCGAGAGTTTCTGCAGCGCGCTGCGCACCCCACGTGTGGAGGCGCCCTGTACACCCAGGTCGGCCAGCAGCGCGGCCTTGTCGCTGCGGTAACGCAGCCTCAGTTCATTGAGATCGCCCATGGCAAGGGATGGCAGCAAAACGGGAGGCGTCCCGGCGGGACTCAGGCGGTGGCGGCAGCGGGTGCGCGCACGAAGGCCGGCACCGGCGGGCTGCCGGCCGACAGGGTGAGCACCTCGTAGCCGGTGGGGGTGACCAGCACCGTGTGCTCCCACTGGGCCGACAGCGACCGGTCGCGCGTGACGATGGTCCAGCCGTCGCCCATCTCCTTGATGTCGCGCTTGCCGGCGTTGATCATGGGCTCGATGGTGAAAGTCATGCCGGGCTTGAGTTCTTCCATGGTGCCCGGGCGGCCGTAGTGCAGCACCTGCGGCTCTTCATGGAATTTCTGGCCGATGCCGTGGCCGCAGAACTCGCGCACCACGGTGAAGCCGTTGCCCTCGGCATAGGTCTGGATGGCGTGACCGATGTCGCCCAGCCGCACGCCGGGCTTGACCAGCTCGATGCCCTTCCACATGGCTTCGAAGGTGACCTGGCACAGGCGCCGGGCCTGCACGCTGCAGGCCGCCTCGCCGCCGATCAGGAACATGCGGCTGTTGTCGCCGTACCAGCCGTCCTTCGTGATGACGGTGACGTCCACGTTCAGGATGTCGCCCTTCTTGAGTGGCTTTTCGTTCGGGATGCCGTGGCACACCACATGGTTGACGGAGGTGCACAGGTGGCCGGGGTAGGGCGGATAGCCCGGCGGCTGGTAGCCCACAGTGGCTGAGCGGGTGCCCTGCTGCTTCATGCATTCGGCAGACAGGCGGTCGATTTCCAGGGTGGTGATACCCGGCTGGATGTGCGGCGTCAGAAAGTCCAGCACTTCGGAGGCCAGGCGGCAGGCCTCTCGCATGCCCGCGATGCCGGCTTCGTCTTTGTAGGTGATGCTCATGGGGCGGGATTATCCCGTGTTTGCCGTGGGCACACCCGGACGGCTGCACCGGTTCCACGGGGCGGCCATGGGCATCGCCGCCGGGTATTTGTCCTGATCAGCGGTCAAACCAGCCGCTTTTCGGCGCACCACGGCGCGCCAGGTTTCCATACGATCTGGGCAACTGTTCCAGAACCATCGACAAGGTCTTTCATCATGCGCAACGTTTCCATCGGTTTTCTCGGGCTGCTCTTCTTGTCCGGTGCAGCGCTGGCGCAAGATGCCCCGCCGGCCCCCCTCAACCTGGGCTTCTACGGCGTGGCCGGCACCGGTGGATGGGGACTGGGGGTCAACCGGCCGATCACCCCCTCCTGGGGGCTGCGCGGTGAAATCGCACAGGCGACCGTGTCGAGAACCTACACCGAGGACGAGGTCCGCTACCGGGGCGATGTCAAGCTGCGCGGCAGCGGGGTGTTTGCCGATTACCGGCCGTTCGATGGCAGCTTTCGCATGGTGCTGGGCGCTGCCATGGGGCGCACCGGGGGTGAGCTGCTGGCCGAACCCAACAATGGCACGATCACCCTCGACGGACAGACCTTCAATGCGAGTGGAAATTCCCTGCGGGCCTCCATCCTCTACCCCAGCACCATGCCTTACCTCGGTCTGGGCTGGGGCCATGGCCGCCTGAACGCCGCCGGCTGGAGCTTCGGGCTTGATCTGGGCGTTGCGGTCGGCAAGCCCAAGGTGCGCCTGACCGGCTCCGGCGACCTGATGGCGCAGCCCGGTGCGGCCGACGCACTGGCGGCCGAGGAGCGCAAGGTACAGGACGACCTCAACGGCATCGGCGTGCTGCCGGTGCTCAAGTTCAGCATCGGCTACCAGTTTTAGTCCCCCCGCGCCGCTGCGCGTCCCCCTGGGGGCGCCAGCTGCGGCCCGGCGGAGCCGGAGCCGCGCGGGCCTGGATCTGCCTTTGTGGGTTGAGGGCCCACGGTAAAATCGCGGGTTTTCACCGACCCCAGCGGTCATCCAGCCCCAAGGCCACCCACCGTGACCCTGCACCTGCGCTTTTTTGACGGCGGCAACGCCGTCAGCGACTTCAAAGTCCAGCAACTCCTGCCCCGTCTGCAGGGCATCTCCGACAAGATCACCGGCCTCTCGGCCCGCTTCGTGCACCTGGCGTCGTTCGACGCCGAGCCCGATGCCGCCACGGTGGAGCGCCTGGGCCAGTTGCTGACCTACGGCGAGCCGGCGACCGACGCGCATCTGGCGGCTGAAAAGGCCGGCGCACCGGCGCTGCTGGTCATGCCGCGCCTGGGCACGGTTTCGCCCTGGGCGTCCAAGGCCACCGACATCGCGCACAACTGCGGCCTGGCGCTGCACCGCGTCGAGCGCCTGGTCGAGTTCCGTGTCGGACTCAAGAGCGGCCTGCTGGGCAAGTCCAGCCTGTCCGAAGACCAGCTGCGCGCCGTGGCCGACCTGCTGCACGACCGCATGACCGAGGCCGTGACCACCGAGCGCAGCCAGGCCGAGGCGCTGTTCACCGAACTGCACCCCGCGCCCATGGAGCACGTCGACGTGCTGGGTGGCGGTCGCGCCGCGCTGGAAAAAGCCAACGGCGAATGGGGCCTGGCCCTGGCCGACGACGAGATCGACTACCTGGTCAATGCCTTCAATGGTCTGAAACGCAACCCGACCGACGTCGAGCTGATGATGTTCGCGCAGGCCAACAGCGAACACTGCCGTCACAAGATCTTCAACGCGCAGTTCACCATCGACGGTGTGGCGCAGGACAAGAGCCTGTTCGGCATGATCCGCCACACGCACCAGACGTCGCCGCAACACACGGTCGTGGCGTACTCCGACAACGCGTCCATCATGGAAGGCCACCAGCTGGAGCGCTTCGTCGCCAAGGCCGGCGGCCATGCATCGCCCGCCTACCAGGCCGAAGCCGCCACCCACCACATCCTGATGAAGGTGGAAACGCACAACCACCCGACCGCGATTTCCCCGTTCCCCGGGGCCTCCACCGGCGCGGGCGGCGAGATCCGCGACGAGGGCGCGACCGGCCGCGGCTCCAAGCCCAAGGCCGGCCTGACCGGCTTCACCGTCTCCAAGCTCTGGGGCGGCCTGAGCGACCAGCCGGGTGGCAAGCCCGAGCACATCGCCAGCCCGCTGCAGATCATGACCGAGGGGCCGCTGGGCGGCGCCGCGTTCAACAACGAGTTCGGCCGTCCGAACCTGCTGGGCTACTTCCGCGAGTACGAGCAGGACGTGGGCGGCGTGACCCGCGGGTACCACAAGCCCATCATGATCGCGGGCGGCCTGGGCCAGATCGACGCCACGCAGACCAAGAAGATTCATTTCCCGGCCGGCACGCTGCTGATCCAGCTCGGCGGCCCGGGCATGAAGATCGGCATGGGCGGCGGCGCCGCCAGCTCCATGGCCACCGGCACCAACGCCGCCTCGCTGGACTTCGACAGCGTGCAGCGCGGCAACCCGGAGATCGAGCGCCGCGCGCAGGAGGTCATCAACCACTGCTGGGCGCAGGGCGAGAAGAATCCGGTGCTGTTCATCCACGACGTAGGTGCGGGCGGCCTCTCCAACGCCTTCCCCGAACTGGTGAACGACGCCGGCCGTGGCGCGCGCTTCGACCTGCGCGCCGTGCCGCTGGAAGAGAGCGGTCTGGCGCCCAAGGAAATCTGGTGCAACGAGAGCCAGGAACGTTACGTGCTGGCCATCGCGCCCGAGTCGCTCCCACAGTTCCAGGCCTTCTGCGAGCGCGAGCGTTGCCCGTTCTCGGTCGTCGGCGTGGCCACCGAAGAGCGCCACCTGTCGCTGGTGGACGAGGGCCAGGAAAGCCCGGTCGACATGCCCATGGACGTGCTGCTGGGCAAGCCGCCCAAGATGCACCGCGATGTCAAGACGGTGCAGCGCCAGTTCCAGCCGATGGACCTGACGGGTGTGTCGCTGGAAAAAGCCGTCATCGACGTGCTCAGCCACCCGACCGTGGCGTCCAAGCGCTTCCTGGTCACCATCGGCGACCGCACCGTGGGCGGCCTGTCGCACCGCGACCAGATGGTGGGCCCCTGGCAGGTGCCGGTGGCCGACTGCGCCGTGACCCTGGCCGACTACGCCGGGTTCGCGGGCGAAGCCATGAGCATGGGCGAGCGCACGCCGCTGGCGGCCATCAACGCCGCCGCGTCCGGCCGCATGGCGGTGGCCGAAGCCATCACCAACCTGCTGGCCGCGCCGATCGAACTGCCGCGCGTCAAGCTGTCGGCCAACTGGATGGCCGCCTGCGGCGAACCCGGTGAAGACGCCGACCTGTACGCCACCGTCAAGGCCATCGGCATGGAACTGTGCCCGGCGCTGGACGTGTCGGTGCCGGTGGGCAAGGACAGTCTGTCCATGCGCACCCAATGGCAGGCCGATGGCGAGAAAAAGAAAGTCACCTCGCCGGTCAGCCTGATCGTCAGCGCCTTCGCCACCCTGGCCGACGTGCGCGGCACGCTCACGCCGCAACTCAACCGCGACCTCGACGACACCACCCTCGTGCTGGTCGACCTGGGCAAGGGCCGCAACCGCCTGGGCGGCAGCGTGCTGGGCCTGACCCTGGGCCAGCCGGGCGACGAAGTGCCCGATCTGGACAGCCCGCAGGATCTGATCAACCTGGTCAACGCGGTCAACGCGCTGCGCGCGAAGGGCCAGATCCTGGCCTACCACGACCGTTCCGACGGTGGCCTGCTGGCGGCCGCGGCCGAAATGGCCTTCGCCGGCCAGGTGGGTGTGTCGTTGAACGTGGACCTGCTGGTCACCGAGGGCGACGGCATCTCCGACAGCCGCATGGACAGCGGCGACGCCAAGAACTGGGCGCAGCAGGTCAGCGCCCGCCGCGAGGAGCTCACGCTCAAGGCCCTGTTCAGCGAAGAACTGGGCGTGCTGCTGCAGGTCAAGACCGAAGACCGCAACGCCGTGATGCAGACCCTGCGCGAGCACGGCCTGTCCAAACACAGCCACTTCGTCGGCAAGACCCGCCCGGCGTCCTCGTCCATTGACGTGGGCAAGGGCCAGCTGCAGGTCTGGCGCGACACCAAGGCGGTGTTCAGCGCCAGCCTGGTCGACCTGCAGCAGGTCTGGGACAGCGTGAGCTGGAAGATCAACCAGCAGCGCGACAACCCGGCCTGCGCCGACAGCGAACACGCCGCTGCCGGTCAGCCCGCCGACCCCGGCATGCACGTGGCCCTGACATTCGACCCGCTGGACAACGTGGCCGCGCCGTTCCTGAACCTGAGCCGCCCGAAGGTCGCGATCCTTCGCGAGCAGGGCGTGAACTCGCACGTGGAAATGGCGTATGCCTTCACCCAGGCCGGTTTCGAGGCCTACGACGTGCACATGACCGACCTGCAGTCGGGCCGCGCGAAGCTGGCCGAATTCAAGGGCGTGGTCGCCTGTGGCGGTTTCAGCTACGGCGATACGCTGGGCGCCGGCATCGGCTGGGCGCGCAGCATCACCTTCAACCCGGTGCTGTCCGAGCAGTTCCAGGGCTTTTTCGGCCGCGCCGACACCTTCGGCCTGGGCGTGTGCAACGGCTGCCAGATGTTTGCCGAGCTGGCCGACATCATCCCCGGCGCCGAGGCCTGGCCGCGTTTCACCACCAACCAGAGCGAGCGCTTTGAGGCCCGCTTGTCGATGGTCGAGGTGCTGGAGTCGCCCAGCCTGTTCCTGCAGGGCATGGCCGGCAGCCGCCTGCCCATCGCCGTGGCGCACGGCGAAGGCTTTGCCAACTTCAAGCACCGCGGCAACCCGGCGCAGGCCATCGCCGCCATGCGCTTCGTGGACAACACCGGCGCCGCCACCGAGCAGTACCCGTTCAACCCGAACGGCAGCCCGGGGGGCCTCACGTCCGTGACCACCGCCGACGGCCGCTTCACGGCCATGATGCCGCACCCCGAGCGCGTGTTCCGCAACATCCAGATGAGCTGGACCAGCGGCAATGTGAGCGACCTCAGCCCGTGGATGCGCATCTGGCGCAACGCGCGCAAGTGGGTGGGCTGACCGCGCTCAACGCCCGACTTGGACACACAGAAAAATTCAGGGAACCCCACATGGCCTCCAGCCTGCTCGTCCTGCTCGACGACATTGCCACCATCCTCGATGACGTCGCCACCATGACCAAGGTGGCGGCGCGCCAGAGCGCCGCCGCCGCCGACGACGTGGCCGCCATGACCCAGATGGCCGCCAAGAAGACCGCCGGCGTACTGGGTGACGACTTGGCGCTCAATGCCCAGCAGGTCACCGGTGTGAACGCCGACCGCGAGCTGCCGGTGGTGTGGGCGGTGGCGAAGGGATCGCTGATCAACAAGGCCATCCTGGTGCCGGCCGCGCTGGCCATCAGCGCCGTGGCACCCTGGGCGATCACGCCGCTGCTGATGCTGGGCGGGCTGTTCCTGTGCTTTGAAGGCGCCGAAAAGTTGATGCACAAGTTCTTCCACGCTGCGGAGGAAGACCAGGCACACCATGCCGCGCTGGTGCAGGCCGTGAGCGACGAGAAGGTGGATCTGGTCGCCTTCGAGAAGGACAAGATCAAGGGCGCCGTTCGCACCGACTTCATCCTGTCGGCCGAGATCATCGTGATCACGCTCGGTGCCGTGGCCAGTGCACCTTTTCTGCAGCAGGTGTCGGTGCTGGTGGGCATTTCCATCATCATGACCGTGGGCGTCTACGGACTGGTGGGCGGCATCGTCAAGCTCGACGATGCCGGCCTGTACCTGAGCCGCCAGGCCTCTTCGGCGGCGCAGGCCTTCGGGCGCGGTCTGCTGGTGTTTGCGCCCTGGTTGATGAAGGCCCTTTCCGTGCTGGGCACGGCGGCCATGTTCCTGGTGGGTGGCGGCATCCTGCTGCACGGGGTGCCGGCCCTGGGTCACGCGGTGGAGCACTGGGCAGAGGGCCTGGGTGCTTTCGCGGGTGTGGTCAACAGCCTGGCCGGTGGCTTGGCGGGGGTGATCGCCGGTGCGCTCGCCGTGATGCTGTTCAACGCCGTCAACCGGTTGCGAGGCAAATCGGCGCACTGATCGGGTCTGCCCATGGGACCCGATCTGGGCTTGACATTCGTCAACCCCAGATCGGCGGCAGTGCCTAGACTGGCTCCATTATCGTAAGTGTGCTGAGCATCTGCCCCGGCACCCAACACCCGAGGAGCCCCTCATGAGCAAGCCCAACCCACCAGCCATCGACGCCGACGCGCCGCTGACCAATTTCTCCCACTGCCACGAGGGCATCCTCAAGCGCCTGAGTGCGTTGGACGAACTGCCTGCGCTGCTGGCCCCTGCGGCCCGCGCGCGCCAGGTGGCCGAGCAGTCGGTGGAGTTCTTCCGCGAGGCCATCTTCGAGCACCACCTGGAAGAAGAGCGCGAGCTCTTCCCTGCGGTGCTGGCCAGCGCCCACCCGGGTGAAGAGGCCGAGCGCGTGCAGCTCATGGTGCGCCGTCTGACCAACGAACACCGCATGCTCGAAAGCCTGTGGAAACGACTGGAAAGTGACCTGAAGAAAGTCGCCAAGGGTCAGAGCACCGACATGGACGTGAGCGAGCTGCACCGGCTGGTCGCCGACTACAGCGCACATGCCCGTTTTGAGGAAGCCGAGTTCCTGCCGCTGTCCGAAACCATCCTCGGACGCAACAGCAACCACATGGCCGCGCTGGGCCTGAGCCTGCACATGCGCCATGTGAAGCCGGTGGCCGCCTATATCTGACCCGATGCCGGGTTTCTCAAGGGGCGCTGCGGCGCCCCTTTTTCATGCGTCCGACGGGTGAAGCGGTGCTGCGGTACAGTCGCCGCGCCATGAAGCCGCCATTGAAACAGCCCATTCATACCCCCGAACTGTGGCGCACCGACGCCGGCAGCGACTCGGTCGCCGTGCTCGACATCCCCGGCCTGAACGGCCGTGCCCGCGTGTTCGATGTGGACGCCACCCTGATGGTGAATGTGCCCGCAGGCTCTGCGCACGCCTGGCTGGAGCTGACGGTGGAGTTCGACGGCCAGCGCCAGTGGAGCCGCCGCATCCCCGCTCACAACCCGGGCCAGACCGACGGGCTGGACTACCACCAGCGCCTGCGGCTGGAAGCGGAGCAGGGCATTCGCATCCGCGCCATGGCGAAGCTCAAAGGCGTGCAGGTGCGGCAGCTGCTGCTGGAGGCGCGGGAGGAAGCCTGAGCGGGCTCAAGCCTTGACGGTGGGCCGTGTCCGGTAGAACGTGACCGGGCTCGCCGGCACCGCGTTCATCACGCTGCGCTTGATCTTGCCGACCACGTGCATTTCGCAGGGCTTGCAGTCGAAGCGCAGGGTCAGCTTCTCCTTGCCGTTGATCAGTTGCATGGGTTCGGCCCTGACCGTGCCCTGGACGCCGGTCACGCCTTTGGCCTGCTTGGGACAGAGGCTGAGCGAGAAACGCACGCAGTGCTTGGTGATCATCAGGCTGACTTCGCCTTCTTCCTCGTGGCTTTCGTAGGCGGCGGCGATCACCTTCACGCCGTGTTTGGCGTAGAAGTCGCGCGCCTTGTGGTTGAACACGTTGGCGAGATACGTGAGGGTGTCTTCCGGGTAGTTCACCGGTGGCTCGACCGGCTTCGCACGGGGCAGGCGGTGCCAGGCGGCGGCACGGGCGGCCTCCAGCTGCTCCACCGCGTCGCGCCGCAGGGCGTTGAGCTGGGAGGCGGGCACGAAGCGCGGGCCGTTCAGGTTCAGCGTCACGTCCAGCGGCTGGAACAGGGTGTCGCCCAGGCGCGAGAGGTTCTCGCGCAGCTTGGCCTCGGCCTGGCTGGGGTCCTTGGCGTCTTGCAGCGGGCCGGGCAGGGTGGCGCTGCCGCTGTGGCCGTCTTCGTCGGTGACGGTGAGCCGCAAACCATCGGCGGTCTCATGAAGCGTGAGCCAGGCGCCGATGCGGCGCTCGGCCGACTTCTTCTCCAGCCCGCGCACCCAGTCCATGTCGCGGTTGCGGTTGACCTGCACGCCCTTGCGCAGGTCCTTGAAGCCTTCCATCGGGTCCTTCGGAAACACCCGCCACAGGCCCTTCTTGTTCAACGCCTCGGCGCGGTTGATCTGCAGGCCCACCAGTTCCTTCTGCAGGTCCAGGTAACACAGGCCGTCGCCGTTGTGGATCACGGTGGCCGGGTCGTCGGTCTGCAGTTCGACGAAGTTCGGACCGGTGGCGGTCACGTGACCGATCGGGCGCCCCGGGTTCTTCGGTGTATCGAAGGCGCCGATGTCTTCCTTGCGACCCTGCACGAAGTAGTCGGTGAACTCGCGGTTGAAGTTCTGGTCGGGGTCGGGCTGGAAGTGGAAGGTGCATTCGCCGCTGCTGGCACGGGCCAGCTCGGGGCGCTCTTCCAGAATCTCGTCGAGCAGCACCCGGTAGTGCGCGGTGATGTTCTTGACGTAGGCCATGTCCTTGTAGCGGCCTTCGATCTTGAAGCTGCGCACGCCGGCGTCGATGATCTGGCGCAGGTTGTCGCTCTGGTTGTTGTCCTTCATCGAGAGCACGTGCTTGTCGTGCGCGACGATGCGCCCCTCGCTGTCCTTGACTTCATAGGGCAGGCGGCAGGCCTGCGAGCAGTCGCCGCGGTTGGCGCTGCGGCCGGTGTGGGCGTGGCTGATGAAACACTGGCCGCTGTAGGCCACGCAGAGCGCGCCGTGCACGAAAAACTCGAGGATGGCGCGGCCGGGCGCGTCCTTCGGGCCGAGTGCGGCGTCGATGGCGGCGATCTGCTGCAGCGTCAGTTCGCGCGCCAGCACGATCTGGCTCAGGCCAACGTCCTGCAGGAAGCGGGCCTTCTCGGGCGTGCGGATGTCGGTCTGGGTGCTGGCGTGCAACTGGATGGGCGGCAGGTCGATCTCCAGCAGGCCCATGTCCTGGATGATCAGCGCGTCCACGCCGGCGTCGTACAGCTGCCAGGCCAGCTTGCGCGCCGGCTCCAGTTCGTCGTCGCGCAGGATGGTGTTCATCGTCACGAAGATTCGGCTGTTGTAGCGGTGCGCGTGCTGCACCAGGCGGGCGATGTCCTGCACCGAGTTGTCGGCGCTGGTGCGGGCGCCGAAGCTCGGGCCGCCGATGTAGACCGCGTCGGCCCCGTGGTTCACGGCCTCGATGCCGATGTCGGCATCGCGGGCGGGGGCAAGCAGTTCGAGCTGGTGGGACAACATGGCAGTGCGTGGGGCAGCAGGGGGCAGAATCAGGGGCAAGAGCCGAACCCGATATTGTCCCGGAGAACCACCATGTCTGCACCCCATCCCCGCACCAGCACCGCCATCGTGCTCGTCCACGGCTCCTGGCACGGCGCCTGGTGCTGGCACCGCGTGCTGCCCCTGTTGCGCCAGGCCGGCGTGGACAGCCATGCCGTCACCCTGACCGGCGTGGGCGAGCGGGCCCACCTGCTGAGCCCGTCGGTCGGTATCGAAACCCATGTCCAGGATGTGATCGGCCTGATCACGGCCGAGGAGTTGCAACGCGTGGTGCTGGTGGGGCACAGCTACGCCGGGCACCTGATCACCTGCGTGGCCGACCGCCTGCAGCGTTCGCACCCGGGTTTGCTGCGCCATCTGGTGTATCTGGACGCCGGCATTCCCAACCCCGGCGAGAGCTGGAGCACCCACCACAGCCCGGAAACGGTGGCCAAACGGGTGGCCGAGGGCCAGGCCAGCGGTGGGTTGAGCTTCCCGCCCCCCGACGCCAGCGTGTTTGGCCTGAGCGGCGCCGACCGCGACTGGGTCAACCGCCGACAGACACCCCAGCCCTTCCGGCTCTACCAGGAGCCGCTGCACTTCGATCCGGCGCTGGTCTGGGCGATTCCGCACAGCTTCATCGACTGCACGAGGCCGCCGCTGGCCACCATCGACGCTTCCCGCAAGCGGGTGCGCAGCGAGCCGGGCTGGACCGTGCACGAACTGGCCACCGGGCACGACCCCATGGTCAGTGCGCCGCGCGAACTGGCGCAGCTGCTGCTGGCCATCCACCACAAAGCCAGTCGGGTGTGAGGCCGGTGCAGCGCCTGGACCGTATCGACGCGTTGCGCGCCGTCGCCATGCTGTGGATGACGGCCTACCACTTCGCCTTCGATCTGGACCATTTCCGGCTCATCGACCAGGACTTCCACCGCGACCCGTTCTGGACCTGGCAGCGCACGGCGATCGTCAGCCTGTTCCTGTTCACCGCCGGGCTGTCGCAGGCGGTGGCCCTGGCGCAGGGGCAGGGCTGGCCCCGCTTCTGGCGGCGCTGGGGTCAGGTGGCGGGGGCGGCGCTGCTGGTGTCGGCCGGGTCGGCGCTGATGTTTCCCAGCACCTTCATCTATTTCGGTGTGTTGCACGGCATTGCGGTGATGCTGATTCTGGTGCGGCTGACGGCGGGGTGGGGTGGCTGGTTGTGGCCGCTGGGTGCGGCGGCCATTGCGGGCAAGTTCGTGGCCCCGCTGCTCATCGGTGCCGTGCCCGCGCTGGAGGTTTTCAACACCCCGGGCCTGAACGCGCTGGGTTTCATCAGTCGCCTGCCCGTGACGGAAGACTATGTGCCGCTGCTGCCCTGGCTGGGCGTGATGTGGTGGGGCGTGGCGGCCGGGCAGTGGGCCTTGAACCGCCGCCCCGCCTGGCTGGGTGCCGCCGGTGGGCCGGCCACCGGCATCGGTCGCGGCATGGCCGTGTTCGGCCGCTGGAGCCTGAGCTACTACCTGCTGCACCAGCCGGTGCTGATCGGCCTACTGACCGCTGCACTCTGGCTGCGGGCCTGAGGAGGCGTTGCCCGGTCAGCGGCGCAGGGTGATCGCGCCCAGGACCTCGTCAAACGAGCCCAGCAGCTGCGCCACATGCGCGTGGGTGGTGGCCGGGCAGACCAGCAGCATGTTGTGGAAGGGGGTGATCAGCACGCCCCGGTTGAGCAGCCCGAGATGGATCAGCTGTTCGAGCTCGGCATCGAGGATGCGGTCGGCCTCGGTGCCGTTGCGCGGAGGCACCGGACAGAACTGGAACTCCACACGCGCGCCGACCTGGGTCACACACCAGGGCAGGCCCCGCTGGCCGATGACGCTGCGCAGCCCGTCGGCCAGCTGGCGCGCCAGGTCCAGCATGTGGGCATAGGCGGCCGGCCCCATGACCTCGGTGAGCGAGGCCCTCATGGCGGCCATGGCGAGCATGTTGCCGGTCAGCGTGGTGCCGATGCCGCTGTGGCCGGGCGGGGCGTCCCGCTTGGCCTGGACGGCGCGCGCCGCCAGTTCGGCGCTCATGCCGTACACCGCGCAGGGCACGCCGCCGCCCACCGGTTTGCCCAGCACCAGAGCGTCGGGCACGATGCCGTGCTCGCGCGCGTAGCCACCGGGTCCGGTGCTGATGGTGTGGGTCTCATCCATGACCAGCAGCGTGCCATGCCGGCGGATGATGGCCTGCGCCTGCTCCCAGAAACCGGGTTCGGGCAGCACCATGCCGATGTTGGTCATCACCGGCTCTGCCAACACGCAGGCCACGTCGCCGCCGGCCAGTGCGGCTTCCAGCGCCGGCAGGTCGTTGAACTCGACCACCGCCGTGTGTTCCAGCAGGTTGTGCACCTGGCCCAGCAAACTGTTGCGCTGCACCGGCTGGCCGTCCACCAGGTCGACGAACACGTCTTCGATGGTGCCGTGGTAACAGCCGTTGAACACCAGGATCTTCCGTCGCCCGGTAGCGGCACGGATCCAGCGCACGACGTAACGATTGGCGTCGGTGGCGCTCATGGCGAACTGCCAGAAAGGCAGGCCGAAGCGCTGGGCCAGCTGCTGGCCCACCAGCGCTGCATCCTGCGTTGCGAGCATGGTGGTGTAGCCGCGTGCGGCCTGGTGGGCCACGGCCGCTGCCACGGGCGGCGGTGCATGGCCGAACATGGCGCCGGTGTCGCCCAGGCAGAAATCGGCCAACAGGTGGCCGTCGACATCGGTCACCTCGGCGCCGCTGGCGTGCTCGACATGCAGGGGGAACGGCGTTCCCCAGTCGCGCATCCAGTGCAGCGGCACGCCGAAGAGCAGGTGCTCGCCGGCCTGTTGCGCCAGCGCCGCCGATGCCGGGTTGCGCTGCACAAAGGTCTCACGCTCGACCTGCACGAAGGCCAGGGCCCGGTGCCAGTCCAGTCCACGTCGGCCGGGCCAATCGGCCGGGCTGGCGGAAGAAGGGCTCGCGTTGCCGTCCATGGAGGCTCCCGGGATGAAGATGGCCAACTTTAACCAGTTGCACCGTCACCTCAGGAGCCACCCGCGATGGCTCGTCCCATTCCATTGGGATCAAAAAAAGAAACGCGCCGAGTGGCGCGTTTGCGGTTCTGACGTGCGCGCAGGCTTACTGGATCTTGGCCTTGCTGCGCAGGCTTTGCTGGAACTCGGCCATCTTCTGCTGCTGCATCTGTTGGGCGATCTGGCCCTTGATGTCGCTCAGGGCGGGCAGGGCAGCCTGGCGAATGTCGTCCACGCGGATGATGTGCCAGCCGAACTGGCTCTTGACCGGTGCATCGGTCATCTGGCCCTTTTCGAGCTTGATCATGGCCTCGGAGAACTCGGTCACGAAGCTCGAAGCGTTGGCCCAGTCGAGATCGCCGCCGTTGGCGCCGGATCCCGGGTCCTTGGACTTCTGCTTGGCCTGTTCCTCGAACTTGGCACCGCCCTTGATGGCGGCGATGATGGCCTTGGCCTCGGCCTCGGTTTCGACCAGGATGTGGCGAGCGCGGAATTCCTTGCCCGTATTGGCCGACGCGAACTTGTCGTATTCGGCCTTGATTTCCTCGTCGGTCACCGGGTTCTTTTTCTGCCAGTCGGCGAACATGGCACGGATCAGGATGGTCTGGCGCGCCAGTTCCATCTGCTGCTTGTATTCAGGGGTGTTGGCCACGCCGCGTTTCTGGGCTTCCTGCATGAAGATCTCGCGCAGGATGACTTCTTCCTTGAGTTGCGCGCGCACCGCGTCGTCCACCGGACGACCCGATGCCGCCAGTTGCTCGGCCAGCGCCTCCAGACGGGCGGTTGGCACGGGTTTGCCGTTGACAATGGCCACGTTCTGGGCGGACACCCAGGGGGCGCAGCCGATCAGGGCAGCCGCGCACAGCGCTTGCAGAGAGACTTTCATGAGATTCCTCGGAGGGATGGGAAGTGGGCGGGGCGCCGCAGCGGCAGTCGGGCGCAGCGCATCAACCCCGGATTTCGATGGCCAGCGCATGAAGCCCGGCCGCCGTGAAATTTCGCAGCGCATCATACACAAGGCGGTGCTGTGCCACCCGGCTCTTGCCGGCGAACGCGGCGCTGCCGATGCGGACCCGGAAATGTGTTCCCCGGCCGCTGGCATGCCCGCCGGCATGGCCCGCGTGGGCAGCACTCTCATCGATGACTTCGAGCACATGCGGGGCCAGTGCATCGCGCAGCGCACGCTCCAGATCGGTAGCCGAAAACACGGGCGAGCTCACGGTTTCTCCTCGCCTTGAGCGTCGGGTTCCGGGTCGCGCAGATACCGCGCCACGTAGAGGCCCTGGCCCAGCATGAAAGCCACCGGGAAGACATAGCCCCAAAGCTTGAAGTCCACCCAGGCTTCGGTTGAAAAATAGGCTGCGACGTAGGCGTTGATGGCCGCCATGAACAGGAAGTAGGCCACCCAGGCGGCGGTCAGCCGGGTCCAGACCGCGTCGGGCAAGCTCAGCTGGCTGCCCAGCAACAGCTGCAGGAAGTTCTTTCTCCAGCCCCAGAGAGCCGCCCCCAGCACGATCGCCATGCCGGCGTACAGCACGGTGGGCTTCCACTTGATGAAACGCTCGTCATGCAGTGCAAGGGTCAGTGCGCCGAACACCACGACCAGCACCAGTGTGACTTTCTGCAGCGTCTGCAGCTTGCGGTCGATGGCATAGACGATGCCGGTCTGCAGCACCGTCGCAGCCATCAGCACGGCGGTGGCGGCGTAGATGTCGTAGAACTTGAAGGCGGCCACGAACAGGCCGATGGGGAAAAAGTCGATCAGAAGACGCATGGACGGATTATCCCTGCCGGGCCGTCCCGCGTCCGCAGAGGGGCCAAGGACTAAAGACCGGCGTCCGACACCCGATAGATACACAGGGGGTCATGTCACCCCGAACAGCAATACCCCATCGGAGGCCCCATGCACAGCGACGAAACCCAGATCGAAAACTTCAAGGCCTCCCTTGCGGCGTTTCTCGAACGCACCAGCGCTCTGGTGGACCGCATCCTCTGCGATGAGGACAACAAGGGACATCTGAGCCCATTGGTCCCCTGGGTCAGCGAAGTGATGTCGGCCTCGATGGAGCGCGAATTTGTGGAGCAGGTGGCGCTGGCCTACTGGTCGCGCATGGGCATGACCGCGACATCACGGCCCGCGCGGCTGAAAATCCTGGAGCTGGACGGCCTGAGCGCCGCGATCGCCCACAGTCTGACCGAGGCACCGGGCCAGGGCGCCGCCACCTTTGCGCAGACTCACCTGCTCGGCGTCTGCAGCCTCACCGTGGGCAGCCTGCTCGACGCCATCGGCGACATGTTCCCGCTGGTCCGGGGCATCCTGCGGTCCACCCTGGACGCGATCGACGTGACCCGCAGCTGAATGGGCGGGTGAATGGGGAACTCCGTCCGGCGGGAGCGACTCTGCTCCCGTCATGAGCACCCATTCCCCTGAACAGCACATCCTCACCATTGCCATGCTCGCCGCCTTTGCGGACGGGCAGAAAACCGACACCGAACGCGAGGCCGTCCGCCGGGTGGCCGAAGGGCTGGGGCAGTCCGGCGGCGGGGCCGCGCTGGCGCAGCTCTACCAGGCGGTGCTGCTCAAGCGTGTGTCCCTGTCCGACGCGGCGGACGGCCTGACCGACCCCGCCCACCGGCAACTCGCCTACGAAATGGCGGTCTGCGTTTGCGACGCCGACGGGCGGCAGAGCACGGCGGAGGCCGGCTTCCTGGCGGAGTTGCGAAAACACCTGGGTCTAGCCGCCGACGATGCCGCCCGCCTGGAAGCCCCGGCCGATGCCTTGGCCGAGGCCGCGGAGACCGCATCACCTGCACAGCCGGTGCCGGCGGTGACGCCGGGCGCTGCGGCCAATGCGGCGCTCGATGCCCGGCTGGACCAGTCCATCCTCAACCACGCGCTGCTGTGCGGCGCACTGGAACTGCTGCCGCAGTCCTGGGCGTCCATAGCCATCATCCCGTTGCAGGTGAAGATGGTCTATGCCGTGGGCAAGGCCCATGGTGTGGAGCTGGACCAGGGGCACATCCGGGAGTTCATCGCCGCGGCGGGCGTGGGCATCACTTCGCAGTACATCGAGCAGTTCGGTCGCAAGCTGATCGGGGGACTGCTGGGCAAGGCGGCGGGTCGCACGATCGGCCGCATCGGCGGAGCGGCCACCGGTATGGCGTTCTCGTTTGCCACCACTTATGCGCTGGGCCAAGTGGCCAAGCGCTACTACGCGGGTGGCCGGGTGATGAGCACGGCCGTGTTGCAGCAGACCTTCCAGCAGTTGCTGGAGCCGGCCAAACGCCTGCAGAGCCAGTACATGCCGCAGATCGAGCAGACCGCCCGCGGGCTCGACGCGGGCAAGGTCATGGCGCTGGTGCGCGGCGCCTGAAGCTGCTCAGGCCGGCAGGAAGCCGTCCACCGACAGGTAGCGTTCGCCAGTGTCGTAGTTGAAGCCCAGCACCCGGGCATTCGACGGCAGATCGGGCAGCTTCTGCGCGATGGCCGCCAGCGTGGCGCCCGAAGAAATGCCCACGAGCATGCCTTCTTCACGGGCGCAGCGGCGGGCCATTTCGCGCGCCGGTTCGGCGTCGACCTGGATCACCCCGTCGAGCAGCTCGGTCTTGAGGTTGCCGGGGATGAAGCCGGCGCCAATACCCTGGATGGGGTGGGGCGCCGGGCTGCCGCCCGAGATGACCGGTGAGGCCACCGGCTCGACCGCGAACACCTTGAGCTGTGGCCAGGCAGCCTTGAGCACCTGGGCGCAGCCGCTGAGGTGACCGCCGGTACCGACGCCGGTGACCAGCACGTCCAGGCCATCGGGGAAGTCCGCCAGGATCTCCTGCGCAGTGGTTCTGGCGTGCACGGCGATGTTGGCCGGGTTGTCGAACTGCATCGGCATCCAGGCACCGGGCGTGCTGGCCACGATCTCCTGTGCACGGGCGATCGAGCCCTTCATGCCTTTCTCGCGCGGTGTCAGGTCGAAGCTGGCACCGTAGGCCAGCATCAGGCGGCGGCGCTCGATGCTCATGCTGTCCGGCATGACCAGGATCAGCTTGTAGCCCTTGACCGCGGCCACCATGGCCAGGCCAATGCCGGTATTGCCCGAAGTGGGTTCGACGATGGTGCCGCCCGGCTTGAGCGCACCGGAGGCTTCGGCGTCCTCCACCATCGACAGGGCGATGCGGTCCTTGATCGAGCCACCGGGGTTGCTGCGTTCGGACTTGATCCAGACGGACTGGCTGGCATCGCCGAACAGCCGGTTGATGCGGATGTGCGGTGTGGAACCGATGGTCTGGAGGATGTTCTGGGCTTTCATGTCGGGTCCTTGGGGTGCAGGTCGATGGCGGCGGAATTCATGCAATAACGCAGGCCGGTGGGGGCGGGGCCGTCCTCGAAGACGTGCCCGAGGTGGGCGCCGCACTGGCTGCACACGGTTTCGGTGCGCACCATGCCGTGGCTGCGATCGGAGATCTCGGTGATGGCGCCGGGGATGGCTTTCCAGAAGCTGGGCCAGCCGCAACCGGCGTCGAACTTGGTGCCCGCATCGAACAGGTGGTTGCCGCAGCAGATGCAGTGGTAGCTGCCATCGGCCCAGACCTGTTCGTATTTGCCGGTGAACGGCCGTTCGGTCCGGGCGTGGCGGGTCACTTCGTAGGCCAGCGGCTCCGCTCCTTTGGCTGCCAGCAGGGCGCGCCATTCATCTTCATCTTTCTTGACCGGAAAATCACTCATCAGGGGTCTCCTTGGCGGGGATGCGGGGCACATTGTCGCCAGCGTGACCAGCCTGCGCGCGCGCAGGGGCATAGGGGCAGGCCCGGCTGTGAACCGTCCTCCGATTGGTGCATGATGCTGGGTGATATTGCGAACGACCGTTCGTTTTTGCAAAACCACCACCCCAGGAGATGAACCCATGCTCGGCCAGATGCAAAGCCAACCGCTGCTGATTTCCAACCTCATCGTTCACGCGGACCGGCACCACCACAGCACTGAAATCGTCTCGCGCCGCGTCGAGGGCGACATCCACCGCACCACCTGGGGCCAGGTGGCGGCCCGTTCGCGCCGCGTGGCCAACGCGCTCGATGGCCTGCACCTGGGTTTCGGCGAGCGCGTGGGCACCCTGGCCTGGAACGGTTACCGCCATCTGGAGCTGTATTTCGGTGTCAGCGGTTCGGGTCGCGTGCTGCACACCCTCAACCCTCGCCTGCACCCCGAGCAACTGGTCTGGATCGTCAATCATGCCGACGACCGGGCCCTGTGCTTCGACATGACCTTCCTGCCGCTGGTGCAGGCCGTGCACGCCAAATGTCCGGGCGTCAAGCACTGGATCGCGCTGTGCGACGCCGACAAACTGCCGGCCGACACCGGCATCCCCAACCTCCGCAGCTATGAGGCCTGGCTCGCCGCTGCGGACGACACCTACACCTGGCCGGAGTTCGACGAGAACTGCGCGTCCAGCATGTGCTACACGAGTGGCACCACCGGCAACCCCAAGGGTGCCGTGTACTCGCACCGCTCCACGCTGCTGCACGCCTACGGCGCCGCGCTGCCCGACGCGCTGGGCTGCTCGGCGCGCGACGCCATCCTGCCCGTGGTTCCCATGTTCCACGTCAACGCCTGGGGCCTGCCGTACTCGGCCGCGGCCGTGGGCTGCAAGCTGGTCTTCCCCGGCCCGGCGCTGGACGGCAAGTCGGTCTATGAACTGATCGAAGGCGAGAAAGTCACCATGGCGGCCGGCGTGCCCACGGTCTGGCAGATGCTGCTGGGCCACATGCAGGCCAACAGCCTGAAGTTCAGCACCCTCACGCGTACTGTCATCGGCGGCTCGGCCTGCCCGCCGGCCATGATCGCTGCCTTCAACGACCAGTACGGCGTGGAAGTGCTGCACGCCTGGGGCATGACCGAAATGTCGCCGCTGGGCACGGTCTGCACCCTCAAGAACGCGCAGGTGGTACTGCCCGCCGACGAGAAGATGAAGGTGCGCCTCAAGCAGGGCCGCAGCGTCTTCGGCGTGGACATGAAGATCGTCAACGAACTGGGCGAGGAACAGCCCTGGGACGGCAAGGCCTACGGCGACCTGCTGGTGCGCGGGCCCTGGATCATCGCCAGCTACTTCAAGGGCGAGGGCGGCGACCCGCTGCAGTACGACAAGGCCGGTCGGGGCTGGTTCCCCACCGGCGACGTCGCCACCATCGACGCCGACGGCTTCATGCAGATCACCGACCGCAGCAAGGACGTGATCAAGTCCGGCGGCGAGTGGATCAGCTC
>CAZJZD010000042.1:0-35322 GCA_964550405.1 uncultured Hydrogenophaga sp.
CCGTCCTGCCCCAGCACGGCCACGCCCTTGATGCGCCAGCCCCGCTCGCGCAGGCCGGCCACATAGGTCTGGGCGTCGGGGTAGTCCATGAGATCGGTCTGCACGGCCGTGGGCAGCAGGCTGAAGACGACCGCGTCGCAGCGCGAACGGTTCACTTCCTGCACGAATTCGTCCAGTGTGGTGCGGGTGTTCTGCAGCGCGCCGACGCGGGCGTAGAAGCGGACCGGCCGGCCGGACTGCAACTGGACGTCGCGCACGCTGCGGTTGAAGCAGCCGGTGAGGCTGCGGATGACGGAGGTCTTGCGGGTGTTGGCGTTGCCGATGAGGATGTAGGCGTCCATGCCGTCATTCTCCACCAGCGCGGACCACCCCCTACCAGCGCTGGAGCAGCCGCCCCTCCGCCAGCGCCCAGGCGTGTTGTGCCATGGCACGTGCCTCGGCCTCGTCGTGCGTCACCAGGATGGCCGTCATGCCGGCTTCGGTGATGCGGTCGCGGAACTCGCTGCGCAGCTGTTCGCGCAACGCCGCATCGAGCGCGGAAAAAGGTTCGTCCAGCAACAGGGCGCGCGGCCGGGTGATGAGCGCACGCGCCAGCGCCACGCGCTGCTGCTCGCCGCCCGACAGCGTCCAGACACGCGCCATGGCGTGGCCGGCCAAGCCGAAGCGCGCGAGCATGTCGCGCGCCTGTTCGCGGGCAGCGGCCTTGCGCACGCCCTGCTCGACCAGGCCGAAGGCCACGTTGTCCTGCACGTTCAGGTGCGGGAACAGCGCGAAGTCCTGGAACATGAGGGCAAAGCCGCGCCGCTCGGGCGGCAGGGCCGTGATGTCCTCACCATCGAACCAGACGCTTCCGCGCTCGGGCGCATCCAGCCCGGCGACGATCTTGAGCAAGGTGCTCTTGCCGCTGCCCGAGGCGCCGAGCAGCGCCACGGTTTCGCCGGCGGCGACGCGCAGGTCCACCCCGGCCAGCAGCGGCCGGTGGTCCCATTGTTTGGCGATGTCGCGCAGCTCAAGCATGGCGTTCATTCTCGCGGTTGCGGCCTTCGATCAGGCTGAAGGCGCCCAGCGCCAGCAGCATCAGCAGACCGGCCAGTACCAGCGCCGCGTCCAGGTTGGCCTGGCCCGGGCGGCCCAGGTGCTGGTAGATCAGGGTGGACAGCGTGGTCCATTCGGGCCGCGCGAGAAACAGGGTGACGGCGAACTCGCCCAGCGCGGTGGCTGCGGCAAAGGCCATGCCGCGCCGCAGGGCCGGCGCCACCAGCGGCAGCGTCACACGCCAGAACACGCGCCACGGGCGCGCGCCCAGCGTGGCGGCCGCCTGTGCCACGCTGGTGGGCAAGGCGTCGAGCGCCGCGGCCAGCGACTTGGCCACGAAGGGATAGGCCAGCAGCACGTAGGCGCCGATCAGCAGCAGCAGGCTGGCGCTGGCGTCCGGGTAAAGCAGCAACAGACCGAAGGCCACGGTGACCGACGACACCACAAAGGGCAGGAAGGCCGCGGCTCGCCAGAGCAGGGCCAGTGCCCCCGGAGCGGGGCCGGCGTGGCGGGCCTGCGCGGCTGCGTCGAGTGCGCGCACGCCCAGCGCGTGCAGCAGGCCCAGCGCGGTGGCGCAGACCAGCGCGGTGGCGGAAAAGCGCAGCGTGTTCCACAGCGCGTCCAGTGTGTCGGCCTCGGTCAGCACCGCCGCACCCTGCCCCAGCAGCAAAGCGTCCAGTGCACGCCAGACGATGGCCATCAGCGGCGCGGCACAGACGACAGACAACAGCCCCAGGGCCAGCCACAGCGCGGCCCATTGCGATGCCCCGCGTGGTCGCTGGCGAAGCACCGGCGACACACGGTCCGGCGCGGCCAGTCGCCGTTCGATGGCGGCATAGGCCAGTGCCACGGCGCCGGTCAGGCCCAGCATCCAGACCGCCAGCACACTGGCCTGCCCCAGTTCGAGTTCGTGGGCGACCAGGGTGTAGATCTCGACTTCGGCGGTGGCGTAGCGCTGCCCGCCCAGCACCAGCGCCAGACCGAAGCCGGCGAAGCAGTACAGGAACACCAGGCACAGGGCCGAGGCCAGCCAGGGCACGATGGCCGGCCACTCCACACGCCAGAACGCCCGCCAGGGCGTGGCACCCAGGGTGCGGGCGGCAGCCACACGCGCGGCGCTCACCTGCTCCAGCGCATCCACGCCCGCGCGCACCACCACGCAGAGGTTGAAGAACAGGTTGCCGTAGAGCAGCAGCCACGGGGTTTCCTGCAAATCGACGCCGGCCGACGCCAGCGGCTCCCCGAGCAGCCCGCGCGGCCCCCACAGCGCCAGCACACCCAGCGCCGCCACCAGGGTGGGCACGACAAAAGGCAGCATCAGCAGGCGCAGGGCCAGGGCGCGCCCCGGAAATTCCAGCCGCGCCAGCACCCAGGCGATGGGCAGGCCCAGCAGCAGGGCCAACGCACAGGTGATGGCCGCCTGCGCGAACGACCAGAGGATGCGCCAGCGCAGGAAGTCGTCCTGCCAGACGTCGAGCCAGCGCAGGGGTTCGGCCTCCACCGCGGGCGCCAGCCCTTCGGCCAGCAAGCGCAGCACCGGCGCCACCAGCACCACCGCCAGAAACACCAGTGGCAGTGCAGGCAACAGCCAGCGGCGCAGGGGCGTCACTTCAATACCGTCTTGGTCCAGCGCTGCAGCCAGGTCTTGGACTGCTGGGTCACCTCAGCGCTGGCCGGGTTGTCGTAGGTCGACGGTTCGCTGGCGTGGCGCTTGAGCACATCGACCCGTGCAGCGCCGACCTCGGCCGGGTACATCCACATGCTGGTCTGCAGCGACTGCTGCACCGGCGCCGAGCGCAGGAACTCGATGAACTGGCCAGCGGCCTCGCGCGCGGCCGGGCGGCCGCCCTTGACCAGCGCCACACCTTCGACCTGGCGGAACACCCCCCCCTTGAGGAACAGGTTGGCGGTCGGCGATTCGGTGATCTTCTCCTTGCTGTAGAAGACTTCGGCCGCCGGGCTGGTGGCGTAGCTGACCACGATGGGCCGCGTGCCGCCGTTGCGGGTGAACTCGGTGTAGTAAGCCTCGGTCCAGCCCTTGACCACCTTCACGCCATTGGCGCGCATGGCCTTCCACCAGTCGAAAGCCTTTTCTTCGCCCAGGCCACCGATGGTGGCCAGCAGGAAGGCCATACCGGGGCTGGAAGTGGCCGGGTTCTGCACCACCAGCAGTTTGGCGTAGGCCGACTTGGCCAGATCGTCCAGGGTGGTCGGCAGGGCCACACCGCTCTTGGCAAACCAGGCCTTGTCGATGTTGAGGGTCACGAAGCCGTAGTCCACCGGCACCGCGCCCGCGTCGAGTGTGGCGGCCGACATGCGCTGCGCGGCCGGACCGGTGTAGGGCTCGATCACGCCGGCCGCCAGGGCACGCGGCAGCAGGGTGTTGTCGATGCCGTAGACCACGTCGGCGATCGGCCGCGCGCGCGTCAGGATGAGCTTGTTGGTCATCTCGCCGGCATCGCCGGCCTTGACGATCTGCAGCTTGACGCCCGCGTCCTTCTCGAACTGGGCCAATTGCTCCTTGGGCAGATCGAAGGAACCGTGGGTGAGCACCCGCAGCGTGACAGGCGCCTGGGCCATGACCGCAGGGCTCAGGGCCAGACCCGAAAGCGACAGGAGCGCCGAAAACAGAAACCGCCGTTGCATGGAAACCGCCTTTTTCAAATCAAACAAGCCGCGTGGCCAGCGATTGAAAACCCGGTCTCCGCGCACGGCGGACCGATTCAACACGCTCCCTACGCTGGCACAACCCAGATCAGGTGGAGGGGTATTTCTCAGCGCTGTCCCCCTTTAGGACCACAGCGCACCCCCGGTGTGGAACGCGATTGTAGGCCGCCTGTACTAGCCCCGAAAACGCCTGTGGCGAACAGGAAAAAAACCCTCAAGAAGACCGGAAAGTGTTCGAAGAAAGCATCAGCAATGACGCGGTGTGCCCCTGAACATACCCCCGCACCCCGCACCCGAAGGTCCAAGGAGGAACCCATGAAAACCCCAACCGGCACCCGCCAACTGAGCCTGGCCCTGAGCGCCCTGGTGCTGACCTTGCTTGCCGCCTGTGGTGGTGGTGGCGGCGGTGAAGACCCGGCCAGCGAAAAAGTGCCTCTGGCCTGGCCCATGGCGGAGGCCACCGTCTGCGGCCAGTCGCCCGTTGCCCAGTCCGGCCCGGAGGCCTACAGCGTGCGCGCCAACGAGCGCGTGCTGCTCAACGGCTATGAGGGCAGCGTCACCCTGCTGACCTCGCCCACGGGCTATTCGTACGCCGGGCTCGAAGTGGCCTTGAACGTTCCGATGAGGGACCTGCGCAACGTCACGCAAACCGGCTATCCCACGGCCGAGCCGACCGACAGCATGGGGGTGGAGATGGACAGCGCCTTTGCCCCAGGTTCCGTGGGCTGCGTCGCCGGGGTCAGCCGTGTGTTCGACGTCAACAACGTCCACCTGGTGTCCTGGACCAGCGAGAACCTGATCGACGTGCCGGTCGAGCGTTTGCTGGGCGTCGCCGTGAACGGGTTTGAGTTCACGCACAACTTCGCCACCACGGAGGCCACCGCGGTGTTCCGCATGAACAAGTCGGCCCTGGCCGATCCTGCGACAGCGGCCATCTGCCAGATCACGTTCGCCGGCGAGGTGGACTGCGCCACGCCAGACGTCCGGGAAAGCAGCGACGCTCTGCAGTGGGAGCTGCGACTGCCCATGACCACCCCCGGGGTGTACATGCTCACAGCCGGCCTCGAACAGCTCTCCTGAGAGCCCTGCACGCCAACAAAAAAGGCCCTCTGTCGAGGGCCTTTTTTGTTTTGACGGAAGCCACCGGGGCTGCCGTGGGTCAGGCCGATCAGCCGCCCTTCTTGGAGCGCTTGCCGGGGTTCTTCTTGGTGCGGGTGGCGACACCACGCTCCAGGCTCACGCGCTGGCCGCGCCCGGGCGTGGGCAGCACCGCGCCGTTGGCGGCGGTGGGACGGGGGGTGGCACGGCGGTCGGCTTCGGTGATCAGTTTGTTGCCCATGGCAGTCTGTCTCGGGTGGGTGGGTTGAAAACCCGTTATTGGACCACAGACCGAGGCCTGCCCGCCCGACGAAGGTGGCTCAGCGGGCGTTGACCAGGTTCCAGGGCGACGCGGCATCGGTGGACAGTGCCTCGTCCCGGTGAACGGGGTAGACCCAGCCGGCTGCGGCGTGACTCTGGGCCGAGATGTCGATGCGCGGCGGCTGTGCCGTCACCTGGCCGAAGATGGTCGCGAACGAGGCATCGGCCGCGTCGCGCCCGGTGCCGATGCGAACAAAACCCATGGGGATGGCAGTACCCGACGGATCGAACAGGTACCAGCGGTGGCCCAGGTAGACCTCCACGTAAGCATGGAAGTCGGTCGGCCCCAGGGCCGGGTCGGCACCGAAGTCGATGCCGGTGGCAAACCGCGCCGGGATGTTGAGTGCCCGGCACATGGCGATCATCAGATGGGCGAAGTCGCGGCACACGCCGGTGTGCTGGTGCAGGGTGTCCAGCGCCGAGGTCATGGAGTTGCTGCTGTTGGACTGGAAACGCACCTGGCTGCGCACCCAGTCGCGCACCGCGATCACGCGCGCATGGCCCTGGGGAAGGTGGCCGAACAGGCCCATGGCCTGTGCGGTCAGGCAGTCGGACTGGCAGTAGCGGCTGGGGTAGAGGTAGGGCAGCGCTTCGGGCGGCAACTGCGCCACCGGCGTTTCCAGCAGCTGGGCCGGCACTTCGCTGTGGTGGGTGATGTCCACCGTCGCGCGGTACCGCACCGTCAGCGGCCCGGGCTGCGCGGTCAGGCGCAGCGTGCGGGTGTGGGTGACCGGGTCGGTGTGGCTGGTCTGCGGAACGGGCTGACTGACCAGCAGCTCCTCCCAGGCCACCCGCTGCTGGCGCGTCTGTGCGCACTGCAGGTTGAAGATGAAGTCGGCCCCGGGCGGGGTCAGGACCTGGTATTGCAGGTCGATGGCGAGGTGGATGCGAACCATGAAAGCCCTGGGAAAAGGAGGAGTCGGAACCGCGCGACACCAGGGCGCGACGGTGCGGGCATTCCAGCGCGCAGAAAAACCCATCATAGGCGCATGCAAGCATCGGGCCCGGGTGCACGTCCGGAGCCCACACGCTAAGCTGCCCACATGCTCCCGTTGCTGACCACCTTCTCCTGGCCGGAATGGCGTCACCACCCCTGGCGTCATGCGGCGGCGGTGGTGGCGGTCATGCTGGGGGTGGCCCTGGCCCTGGCGGTGCAACTGATCAACGCGTCGGCCCTGGCCGAATTCGCTGGCGCCGTCAGCAGCGTCAACGGCCAGCCCGACCTGAGCCTGCGCGCGCGCCAGGGCCTGCTGGACGACGCGCTGACCGAAGACCTGGCCACCGACCCCGACGTGGCCCAGGTCAGTCCGGTGCTGGACCTGGCCACCAGCGCACGCGACGCGCAGGGCCAGCCGGTGGCGCTGCGCATCGTCGGGGTGGACGCGCTGAGCGTGGCCGGCGTTTCGCCCGCCCTCTTGCCCGTGCTCGGTGCCGATGCCGACCGGCTGGACCTGTTCGCGCCCGATGCGGTGTTTCCCAACCCTGCGGCGCGCGCCCTGCTGGGCGATGCCGGACGGCTGAGCGTGCAGAGCGGCCTGCGCTGGCACACGCTGCGCGTGGCCGGCACGGTGAACGCCCCGGGGGCCCCGCTGCTGGTGATGGACGTGGCCGCCGCCCAGGCCCTGATGGGTCAGCCCGGCCGGCTCAGCCGCATCGACCTGCGCCTGCGCCCGGGCACCGATGCCGCCACCTGGCCACGCGGGCGGCCCCTGCCCCCCGGCGTGCTGGCCCAACCGCCCGAACAGGCCGGCGAACGCGCCAGCCTGCTCTCGCGCGCCTACCGGGTCAACCTCACGGTGCTGGCCCTGGTCGCCCTGTTCACCGGCGGCTTCCTGGTGTTCTCGGTGCTCTCGCTGTCGGTGGCCCGGCGCCAGCAGGCCTTTGCCCTGCTCGGTGTGCTGGGCCTGTCGGCGCGTGAACGGCTGCGCCTGGTGCTGGCGGAATCGGCCCTGCTGGGCCTGGTGGGCAGTGTGCTGGGCGTGGCCCTGGGCACGGCGCTGGCGGCCCTGGCGTTGCATGTGCTGGGGGGCGATCTGGGCGGCGGCTACTTCGCCGGTGCCGCCCCCCGCCTGCAGTGGAGCCCGCCCGCTGCCCTGCTCTATGCCGCACTGGGCGTGGTGGCGGCACTCGCCGGGGGCTGGTGGCCCGCCCAGGCCAGCGCGCGTCTGGCGCCAGCGCAGGCACTGAAGGGCCTGGGTACGGTGTCCGGCGGTGGCCCGCGGCCGCACAAGGTGGCGCTGGGCCTGCTGGCGCTGGGGCTGGCCCTGGCCTGGGCCCCGCCCGTCGCGGGCGTGCCGCTGGCGGCCTATGTGTCGGTCGGCCTGTTGCTGGTGGGTGGCATCGCCGCCCTGCCGCTGGGCGTGGGCGCCCTGCTCGACCGCGTGGCCCCACGGCTGGCACGCCATGCCCTGCCGCTGCTGGCGGTGGAACGCTCGCGCCGCCTGCGCGAATCGGCGGCGGTGGCCACCAGCGGCGTGGTGGCCAGCCTGGCCCTGTCGGTGGCGCTGACGGTCATGGTCGCGAGCTTCCGCGATTCGGTGACGCAGTGGCTCGATGGTGTGCTGCCCGCCCAGCTGTACGTGCGTGCGGGCGGTCAGGGCCTGGGCGACGGCAACACCCTGCCCGAGGCCTTCGTGTCGGCCGTGGGCGGGGTCGAGGGCGTGCAACGGGTGGAGCCGCTGCGCGCCACGTCCCTGCTGCTTGATCCGGCGCTGCCACCCGTGGTGCTGCTGGTGCGGCCGCTGGACCATGGAGAAGGTCGTGGTCAGGTGCTGCCGCTGGTGGCGCCTGCGCGGGCGCTGCCCGCGTCCGACACCCCGGTGGTGCCGGTGTACGTGAGCGAGGCGGTGGTGGACCTGCACCATGTGCAACCCGGCCAGTGGTGGCCGGCGCTGGCCGATGCCTACCCGGCCGCGCGCAACACCCGCTTTTTCGTGGCCGGCGTCTGGCGCGACTACGCGCGCCAGCACGGCAGCGTGGTCATGGACCGGGCCGACCATCTGCGACTGGGCGGCGATGCCCGCGTGAACGACCTGGCCCTGCACCTGCGCGAAGGCGCCACCGAAGACGCGGTGCGCGAACGCATCGGGCAGCTCGCGGCCGACATGGGCGCGCAGGAGCTGCTGCAGTTCGCCTCGGCCGGCGAAATCCGCGCCACCTCGCTGCGCATCTTCGACCGCAGCTTCGCCGTGACCTACTGGCTGCAGGCGGTGGCCATCGGCATCGGCCTGTTCGGTGTGGCGGCCAGTTTCAGCGCCCAGGTGCTGGCGCGGCGCAAGGAGTTCGGCCTGCTGGCCCATCTGGGCCTGACGCGGCGCCAGATCCTGGGCCTGGTGGCGCTCGAAGGCCTGGCCTGGACCACGCTGGGCGCGCTGGCCGGCCTGGCGCTGGGCCTGGCCGTGAGCGTGGTGCTGGTGCACGTGGTCAACCCGCAGAGCTTTCACTGGACCATGGACATGGCGCTGCCCGCCGGGCGCCTGCTGGCCCTGTGCGTCGCGGTGGTGCTGGCCGGCACGCTGACGGCCTGGCTGGCCGGGCGCGCCGCCGCCGGCCGGGATGCGGTGCGGGCCGTGAAGGAGGACTGGTGATGCGCGACCCCCTGCGCCGTGCCCTGCTGGCGGCGGGTCTGGGTCTGCCCCTGACCCCGTGGGCCCAGACCCCGCTGCAGCCCCGCACCTTGCGCTTTCCACGCGACCACGGATCGCACAACGACACACGCACCGAGTGGTGGTACCTGACCGGTCATGCCCGGGACGAACAGGGGCAGACCTTCGGCTTCCAGCTGACCTTCTTTCGCAGCCGGGTGGACGTGGCGCGTGACCTGCCCGGCCGGCTGGCGGCACGTCAGCTGCTGATGGCACACGCTGCCATCACCGACGTGCGCGCGGGCCAGCTGCACCACGAACAGCGCATCGCGCGCTGGAACGGCGAGGCGCCGGCCGGCGCCGCCTGGGCCAGCAGCGAGGACCTGCAGGTGGTGATGCGCGACGGTGCGCTGCATCGCCTGAACGACGGCCGCTACACAGCGCGCTTCGACAGCGACGCGCTGGGCCTGGACCTCACGGTCACACCACGGCAGGCCATCCTGCTGCAGGGGGACGAAGGTTTTTCGCGCAAGGGCCCGCTGCCCGACAACGCCAGCTTCTACGTCACCCACCCCCAGCTGGCGGTGCAGGGCAGCTTGCGCCTGCCCGGCCGGCGCCTGCGCGTGCAAGGCACGGCCTGGCTGGACCACGAATGGAGCGAAGCGCTCTTGCACCCCGAGGCCGTGGGCTGGGACTGGATCGGCATGAACCTGTTCGACGGGCATTGCGTCACGGCCTTCCGCCTGCGCCGGGCCGACGGCAGCGCGCTCTGGGCCGGCGGCTCGTTCCGCGCGGCGGGCAGCGCCGGCAGCCCGACCGACATCTACCGCTTCCGCCCTGGCGAGGTGGAATGGGTGCCCCAGCGCCACTGGACCAGCCCACGCACCGGCGCGCGCTACCCGGTGGAGTGGGTGATCCGCACGCCGGCCGATTTCTACACGGTGCGCGCGTTGGTCGACCCACAGGAAATCGACGGCCGCCAGAGCACCGGCACCGTGTACTGGGAAGGCCTGGCCGACCTGCTGACCAGCAACGGCGATCACGTGGGCCGCGGCTACCTGGAAATGACGGGTTACGCGAAGAAACTGGCGATCTGACCCCCGCAAACGGGGGTGCACTGTGTCGCATGGGTTACACGCCCTCGCCACACCAGCGTGACGCATATCACCCCTCCGCTGGAGAGCCCTCCCTGCACCGCCATGCGGGTGCCCCGGACAATCCACACTCACCTCTGCGACACCTCGCGTCCCGTGTCCAGCCCGCTACACACCACAGCGGTGCCACCCCGTGCGACGCGTCCCGTTGCCCCCGATCCCCCACCATGTCACCCCGCATCATCCGCCTGCTGAACGCCGTCCGCCGCCCCGCGCGGGCGCTCAGCGATCTGCAAACCGCCCGCAGCGCCCTGCTGGGGGCCATCGACGACTGCTCGGGCCTGCCCGCCGAGCAGCTTCGGCTGAAGATCCGCAGTGCCCGCCACCACCGCGACCTGTGGCGGATGCGCAGCGAGGTCTACCACCTCATTTCGATGCAGCACTGTCAGTCGGTGGCCGAAGACCGCCTGCGCCCCCTCGTCCATCTGTTCGAAGGCTGGGTCACCCCCCAGGAGCTCCGGCGGGTGGCGTGAGGGCTTCCACCGCCTGTCGGCAGCCTGAGTGGGGCCTCTAATTTCATCCGTGCACGCGACCGCCAATTGCGCTATGCTGCACTGCAACATGAACACCACACCTCCCCCGCTGCAACTGGGCCTGGAAGACCTCCTGGGCGAACTGCAGCATGCACGCCGCCATGGCGACATGAGCCGCCTGGCATTGCTGGCGTGGTGCGAGGTGCGGCGCTGGGCCCGCCAGGCGGGTGAGGCGGATCTGGCCGAGCGCAGCACCGACCTGATCACCCGTTCGCCTCCGGGCAGCCGCGAACAGTTCATGGCCGAGATCGACAACCTGATCGAGGCACTGGAGCAGGCCCATGGCCGCCTGCTGCAGGCCACGGAACCACCGGCCGAGTGAACGGCTGAGGGCTTGCCGCCCCGGCACGCGGCACGCCCCAAAAAACCGGCACACTGGCCGGCATGTCTTCCCCCCCCGCATCCGAACGCCCCCGCGCCAGCGACCCCGGCGCCCTGCGCAACCTGCTGCCCTTCATGCGGCCCTACCGGGCGCAGATGGTCCTGGCCGGTGTGTTCCTGGTCCTCGCCGCTGCGGCCACCCTGCTCTTTCCCGTCGCGCTGCGCCATCTGATCGACGGTGGCCTGGTACCGGCCGACCGCAGCGCGCAGACCCTGGCCCTGCGTGGCCACTTCCTGGAACTCTTCGGCGTGGCGGTGGCGCTGGGCGTGTTCTCGGCCGCGCGCTTCTACCTGGTCAGCTGGCTGGGCGAACGCATCACGGCCGACTTGCGCAACGCGGTCTACGGTCATGTGCTGCGCCAGAGCCCGCAGTTTTTTGAAACCACGCAGACCGGCGAGGTGCTTTCGCGCCTGACCACCGACACCACGCTGGTGCAGACCGTGGTCGGGTCTTCGCTGTCCATGGGGCTGCGCAACGCCGTCATGGGCCTGGGTGCGCTGGTCATGCTGGTCATCAGCCACCCCTATGTGATGGTGCAGGTGCTGGCCGTGGTGGTGCTGGTGGTGCTGCCGGCCATGTGGTTCGGCCGGCGCGTGCGCAAGCTCTCGCGCGCCAGCCAGGACCGGGTGGCCGACTCCAGCGCCATCGCGGCCGAGGTGCTCAATGCCATTCCCATCGTGCAGAGCTACACCGCCGAAGCACGCGAGTCACAGCGCTTCGCCACCTCGACCGACAACGCTTTCGCCACCGCCGTGCGGCGCAGCCGCGCCCGCGCGGGTCTGGTGGCCTTCATCATCATCGCCAATGCGGCGCTCATCCTGTGGGGCCTGTACCAGGGCACGCAGGCGGTGCTGGCGGGTGAACTCAGCGCCGGCCAGCTGGGCCAGGCGGTGGTCTATGTGGTCATCTTCGCCGGCTCGGTCGCGGTGCTGGGGGAGGTCTATGGCGACCTGCTGCGCGCCGCCGGCGCCAGCGAACGGCTGATGGAACTGCTGGCCCTGCAGTCGCCGGTGCAGTCACCGGCCCAGCCCGTGTCGGCAGCCCGGCCGGCGGGGGGCAGCGCACTGCGCTTCGAGGGCGTGGGCTTCCGCTACCCGTCGCGCCCGGCGCAGGCGGCACTGGAAGGCTTCTCGCTGGACGTTGCGCCCGGCCAGACGGTCGCGCTGGTCGGGGCGAGCGGCGCCGGCAAGAGCACGGTGTTCAGCCTGCTGCTGCGCTGGTACGACCCGGCCGCCGGGCAGATCGTGCTCGACGGCGTTCCCATCCGGCAGATGGACCTGCAGGACCTGCGCGGGCGCATCGGCATCGTGCCGCAGGACGCGGTGATCTTCTCGGCCAACGCGCTGGAGAACATCCGCTACGGCCGTCCCGATGCCAGCGACGAGGAGGTGATCGCCGCAGCGCGCGCGGCCTTTGCCGACGAGTTCATCACCCGCCTGCCCGAGGGCTATGCCACCTTCCTGGGCGAACGCGGCGTGCGCCTGTCGGGCGGGCAACGCCAGCGCCTCGCCATCGCGCGCGCCATGCTCAAGAACCCGCCGCTGCTGCTGCTGGACGAAGCCACCAGCGCACTGGACGCGCAGAGCGAACGCATGGTGCAGGCCGCGCTGCAATCGGCCATGCGGGACCGCACGACGCTGGTCATCGCGCACCGCCTGGCCACGGTGCAGCGCGCCGACCGCATTGTGGTGCTGGAGCACGGCCGCATCGTCGAACAGGGCACGCACGCCGAGCTGGTGGCGCTCGGCGGTGTGTACGCAGGCCTGGCCGCGCTGCAGTTCTCCGCCTGAAGTCCGTCAGACGTGGTGGCAAGCCACCTGACGGCCTTCGAGCGTTCGCAACCGTGGCAGCTCTGACTGGCAGCGCGCATCCGCCTTGGGGCAGCGTTTGTGGAAGGCGCAGCCGCTGGGCGGGTTCAGCGGGCTGGGCAGCTCGCCGTGGATCTTGATCTTCTTCTGCCGCTGCGCCGGGTCGATGGACGGCGTGGCCGACAGCAGGGCCTGGGTGTACGGGTGCAGCGCGTTGGCAAAGATCGTGGCCTTGGGGCCGGACTCCACCACACGGCCGAGGTACATCACCATCACGTCGTTGGCGATGTGCTCGACCACCGCCAGGTTGTGCGAGATGAACACGTAGGCGGTGTGCAGCTGTTCCTGCAGGTCCATGAACAGGTTGAGCACCTGCGCCTGGATGGACACGTCCAGCGCCGACGTGGGCTCGTCGGCGACCAGGATCTTGGGCTGCAGCACCATGGCGCGGGCGATGGCGATGCGCTGGCGCTGGCCGCCCGAGAACATGTGGGCATAGCGGTCGTAATGCTCGGGCCGCAGGCCCACGCGTTCCAGGCTGGCCAGCACTTTCTGCTTGCGCTCGGCCGATGACAGCGTGGTGTTGAGCAGCAGCGGTTCGGCGATCTGGTGACCGATCTTCTGGCGCGGATTGAGCGACGCGTAGGGGTTCTGGAACACCATCTGCACCTGGCTGCGCAGGCGCTTGTACTGCGCGCGGTCGCCCGGCACCACCCACTCCTCGCCCACGCGCAAGCGGCCTTCGGTGGGCGGTTCGATCAGGGTGAGCTGGCGCGCGAGCGTGCTCTTGCCACAGCCCGATTCGCCGACCACGGCCAGGGTCTTGCCGGCCTCCAGCTGGAACGAGACATCCTGCAGGGCGCGCACGGTGAGCGCGGGTTTGGTCAGGCCCTGGCCGACACGGTAGTGGCGCGTCAGCGTGTCGGCCTGCATCACGGTGTTCGTCATGCGGCCACCTTTTCTTCGGTCATGGGAAAGAAGCAACGGGTCAGCATGCCTTGCGCACTGACCAGCGCCGGGCGTTCGTTGCGGCAACGGTCCTGCGCGCGCGGGCAACGCGGCGAGAGCAGGCAGCCCGCGGGCCGGTCGTGCTGGCCGGGCACGATGCCGGGCAGCGTGTTCAGGCGGCGCGCACCGCGACTGTGCTCGGGCACGCTCTGCAGCAGCGCGTGGGTGTAGGGGTGCGTGGGCGCCGCGAACAGCGTGTCCACCGGGCCCTGCTCCACCACCTGGCCGGCGTACATCACGGCCACGCGCTGGGCCACCTCGGCCACCACCGCCAGGTCGTGCGTGATGAGCACCAGCGCCATGTTGTGCGCCTTCTGCAGCTGCACCAGCAACTCCATGATCTGCGCCTGGATGGTCACGTCCAGTGCGGTCGTGGGTTCGTCTGCGATCAGCAGCTTCGGGTTGCAGGCGATGGCGATGGCGATCATCACGCGCTGCGCCATGCCGCCCGAGAACTGGTGCGGGAAGCTCTCCAGCCGGCTGGCGGCGCCGGGGATCTCCACCATCTGCAGCAGCTCGATGGCGCGCGCACGCGCCGCCGCGCCGCGCAGGCCCATGTGCTCGCGCAGCACTTCCTCGATCTGGAAGCCCACGGTGAAACACGGGTTCAGCGAGGTCATGGGGTCCTGGAAGATCATGGCCATGTCCTTGCCCAGGATCTTGCGGCGCTGGCGCGCCGGGATGGTCTGCAGGTCCTGCCCGTCAAAGTGCAGGCGGTCGGCCACGATGTGGCCCTGGCCGGCCAGCAGGCCCATCAGCGCCATCATGGACACCGATTTACCCGAGCCGGATTCGCCCACGATGCCGAGCACCTGGCCCTGGTCCAGCTGCAGATCCAGCCCGTCCACAGCGCGGAAGGCGCGTCCCTTGGCGCCGAATTCGACGCGCAGGTTCTGAATGTCGAGAAGACTCATGTTGTGTGCTCCCCGGCTTCAGGTGGCGGATTTGAGCTTGGGGTCCAGCGCATCGCGCAGACCGTCGCCCACCAGGTTGATGGCCAGCACCGACAGCAGGATGGTCAGACCGGGCAGGGTCACCACCCACCAGGCGCTTTCGATGTAGTCGCGCGCCGAGGCGAGCATGGTGCCCCACTCGGGCAGCGGCGGCTGCACGCCCAGGCCCAGGAAACCCAGCGCCGCGATTTCGAGAATGGCGGCCGAGAAGCTCATGGTCGCGTGCACGATCAGGGGCGCCGTGCAGTTGGGCAGCACGGTCACGAACATCAGGCGCAGCGTGCGCGCGCCCGACAGCCGTGCGGCGGTCACGTAGTCGCGCTGCAGTTCGCTCATGGCCGAGGCACGCACCAGGCGCACATAGGCCGGCAACGAGACCAGCGCGATGGCGATCATGGCGTTGATCAGGCCGGGGCCCAGGATGGCCATGATGGCCACCGCCATCAGCAGCGAGGGCAGCGCCATCACGATGTCCATCACGCGCATGATGGCCGCGTCCACCCACTTGCCGGCGAAGGCCGCGATCAGGCCCAGCAGCACGCCGGGCACCAGGGCCAGCAGCACGGACATCAGGCCCACCAGCAGCGACAGGCGCGCGCCGTGGATCAGGCGCGAGAGCAGGTCGCGGCCCAGTTCGTCGGTGCCCAGCAGGAACTGCGAGGTGCCACCGGACCAGACCGGCGCCTGCAGGAAGTGGTCGCGGTACTGTTCGACCGGACTGTGCGGCGCCACCCAGGGCGCGAAGACCGCCAGCACCACGACCACCGCCATGAACAGCAGCCCGGCCACGGCCCCTTTGTTGTGCGAGAAGGCTCGCCAGAATTCGTTCAGGTTCATGACTGGACTCGGATGCGGGGATTGGCCACGCCGTAGAGCAGGTCCACGGTGAAATTGGTCAGGATCACCAGCGTGGCGACCAGCAGGATGCCGTTCTGCACCACCGGGTAGTCGCGCCGGCCGATGGCTTCGATCAGCCATTTGCCGATGCCCGGCCACGAGAAGATGGTCTCGGTCAACACCGCACCACCCATGAGCGTGCCCACCTGCAGGCCCACCACGGTGAGCACCGGGATGAGCGCGTTGCGCAGCGTGTGCACGAAGATCACCCGCAAGGGCGACAGGCCCTTGGCGCGCGCGGTGCGCACGTAGTCTTCGCGCAGCACTTCCAGCATGGACGAGCGCGTCATGCGCGCGATCACCGCCAGCGGAATGGTGCCCAGCACGATGGCCGGCAGGATGAGGTGGCGCACGGCATCGACGAAGGCACCGGCGTTGAGTTCCGGGTCGGCGCGCTCGGCCAGCCAGGCGTCGATGAGCATGAAGCCGGTCTGCGGCGGGACATCGAACATCAGGTCCAGCCGGCCGGACACGGGCGTCCAGCCCAGACCAACGGAGAAGATGAGGATGAGCAGCAGGCCCCACCAGAAAATGGGCATGGAGTAGCCGGTGAGCGCCGCCGTCATGACGGTGTGGTCCAGCCACTTGCCGCGCTGCACCGCGGCCAGCACGCCGGCGATGAGGCCGAACACCAGCGCGATCAGCAGCGCGCACAGCGCCAGCTCCAGCGTGGCAGGGAACAGCGACTTGAATTCGGTCCAGACGCTGGCCTGCGTCTTGAGCGATTGGCCCAGGTTGCCCTGTGCCAGATCGGCCAGGTAGCGACCGTACTGCACGTACAGCGGCTGGTCCAGACCGAGTTTTTTCAATGCCGCGGCGTGCATTTCGGGGTCGAGCGTGCGCTCGCCCACCATGACCTCCACCGGGTCACCCGGGATCAGCCGGATGAGCGAGAAGGTCAGCAGCGTGATGCCCAGAAAGGTAGGGATGAGCACCAGCAGCCGTTGGAGAAGGTATCTCAGCATGAGAGAACACTCCTTGTTGTTATGCGAACACAAAAAAAGCAGGCGTCAAACCTGACGCCTGCCATGCGAACCATCGGGAGGGCGTTACTTCACGCCAACGCCTTCGAAGTTGTAGTCGCCGAACGGACTGATCACGAAGCCCGACACGTTCTTGCGCATCGGCTGGTTGACCGTCGAGTGGGCGATGGTCGTCCAGGGCAGATCCTTCTTGAACACTTCCTGCGCCTTCATGTACAGATCGGTGCGCTCCTTCTGGTTGGTGCTGTTGCGGGCCTTGAGCGTGTAGCCGTCGAACTCTTTGCTGCAATAGCGCGCGTAGTTGGAACCGCCCACGGCCTCGCAGGTCAGCAGCACGCCCAGGAAGTTGTCGGGGCTGGCGTAGTCACCGGTCCAGCCGATCAGGCCGGTGTCGTGCTCGCCGTTCTTCATGCGCTTGAGGTACTCACCCCATTCGTATTGGGTGATCTTGGCCTTGATGCCCACCTTGGCCCAGTCGGCCTGGATCATCTCGGCCATGAGCTTGGCGTTGGGGTTGTAGGGGCGCTGCACCGGCATGGCCCAGAGGGTGATCTCGGTGCCTTCGGCCACGCCGGCCTTCTTCAGCAGTTCCTTGGCCTTCTCGGGGTTGTAGGCGGCGTTCTTCAGGCTCTTGTTGTAGGACCACAGCGAGGCCGGGAACGGATTGGAGGCTTCCTGGCCCTGGCCCTGGTAGACCGCGTCGATGATGGCCTTGCGGTTGATCGCCATGTCCAGCGCCTGGCGCACTTCCACCTTGTTCATCGGGGCCTTCTCGGTGTTGTACGAGAGGTAGCCGATGTTGAAGCCCGGGGCCGAATCCACCTTCAGGTTCGGGTCGGCCTTCATGGCAGCGATGTCCTGCGGCTTGGGGAAGGACATGATGTGGCACTCGCCGGCCTTGAGCTTCTGGAAGCGCACCGAAGCGTCGGTGGTGATGGCGAAGATCAGGTTGTCCACCAGCACGCCCTTGGCGTTCCAGTAGTCCTTGTTCTTCACGTAGCGGATCTGGGCGTCCTTTTCGTAGCGTCGCAGCACAAAGGGCCCGGTGCCGACCGGCTGCTGGTTGATCATGCTGGCCTTGCCTTCGGCGACCAGCTTGTCGGCGTATTCCTTGGACAGCACCGAGGCGAACGGCATGGCCAGCTTGACCAGCAGGTCCGGATCGGGCTTCTTGAGCTTGACCACCACGGTCAGCGGATCGGTCTTGGTGACCGATTCGGTGTTCTCTTCCAGACCGACGTCCGACGCGTAAGGGAACTGCGCCGGATAGGCCTTGTTGAACGGGTGGTCCTTCTTGACCATGCGCTCGATGGTGAAGATCACGTCATCGGCGGTCAGGGTGCGGCCGGGCTTGAAGTAATCGGTGGTGTGGAACTTGACGCCGGGGCGCAGCTTGAAGGTGTAGGTCAGGCCGTCAGCGGAAATGGTCCATGACTGGGCCAGGCTGGGCTCGACGTCGGTGCCGCCCTTCTTGAACTGGGTCAGGCGGTTGAACAGGGCGTGACCGGCGGCATCGAATGTCGTGCCCGCGGTGTACTGCGCGGTGTCGAAGCCTTCCGGGCTGCCTTCGGAACAGTAGATCAGGGTGCCTGCGGCCTGGGCTGCCACCGCTGCGGCGCTCAGGCCCAGCATCACCACCAGTTTCTTCGGTTCGAACATGGATCGTCCTTCGTATGGGTTGTGGCGAGAGCAGCGAATTCCGCTCTCATCCAGCGAGCGGTCATTATGGTCACAAACCGTCACGCGACCGTCATGCTGCGTGGCACCACTTCGTCACCTAGGTGGCACCACCTGACCGGGGTCAATGACAGCACAATCGGTGCCCCTCTTCACCGGCCCACCGCCGCACGCCAACATGATCCGCTGGGAAGCCCACACCTGCCTGCCCCTCCACCCCGACGCGGGCTTCGCCCCCCTGGAGCAGTACCGCACGGCGGGTGTGCACTACGTGAGCATCAACGTGGGGATGGACATGAATCCGCTGTCACAGATCCTGCCGGTGATCGCGTCCTTCCGCGCCCGGTTGCGCGCACAGCCCGAGCGCTATCTGCTGCCGGGCTCGGTGGCCGACGTCGAGCGCGCACGCGACGAGGGAAAGCTGGCCGTCGGGTTCGACCTGGAAGGAGCACTGCCGCTGCTCGAACGACCGGAGATGGTGGCGCTGTACCGCGACCTCGGTGTGCGGCAGATCCACTTCGCCTACAACCGCAACAACAGCGTTGCGGGAGGTTGCCACGACGCACCGCAGGGCCTGACGGCACTCGGCCGCCGCATGGTCGAGGCGATGAACGAGGCGGGCGTGATCGTCGACTGCGCACACACCGGGCGCCAGACCACGCTGGACATCATGGCGCACTCGCGCCACCCGGTGGTGTTCAGCCACGCCAACCCGCTGGCCCTGACCGAACATGGCCGCAACATCAGCGACGAACAGATCCGCGCCTGCGCCGCCACCGGTGGTGTGGTCTGCATTTCGGGCGTGTCGCGCTTTCTCGGCGTGGATGCGCCCACCGCGCCCGACATTGCACGCCATGTGGCCTATGTGGCCGACCTGGTGGGTCCGGCGCACGTCGGACTGGGACTGGACATCGGCTTCGGCGAGCCGGGGCTGGACGACAACCCGCCCGCCCCGTTCGACCCGTCGCACTGGTGGCCGCAGAGCGAGGGCTACGGCGCCGGCATCAGCGGCATGCGCTACGCCCCCATCGAGACCTGGCAAACGCTGCCCGCCTGCCTGCGCGCGCTCGGCATGACTGCGGGCGACATCGATGGCGTCCTCGGCGGGAACATGGCCCGGGTGGCCCGCCACGTCTGGGAACAGACGCCCACCTGAAACACCAAGGTTATGCATCGATCGCATAACCGAATGGCAACTCGGCCTTGGACAGCACCGGCACCCGGTCCGTACAGTCGCGCCCATCGACCCGACCCCGGGCCGATGAGACAACCCAAAAGGACCTTTCGCCATGTCACAAGCACCGCATCCGGCCGGCGCCGCGGCCAACAGCCCCGCCGCCTTCACCAGCGCTCTTCCGTCCTACCTGGACCCGACCAACCTCGGTCCCTGGGGCATCTACCTGCAGCAGGTCGACCGCGTCACGCCCTACCTGGGCAACCTGGCCCGCTGGGTGGACACCCTCAAGCGCCCCAAGCGCACCCTGATCGTGGACGTGCCGATCCACCTGGACGACGGCACCGTGGCCCACTTCGAGGGCTACCGCGTGCAGCACAACACCAGCCGCGGCCCGGGCAAGGGTGGCGTGCGCTTCCACCAGAACGTGACCCTGTCCGAGGTGATGGCCCTGTCCGCCTGGATGTCGATCAAGAACGCGGCCGTGAACGTGCCCTACGGCGGTGCCAAGGGCGGCATCCGCGTCGATCCGCGGCAGCTCTCTATCGGTGAACTGGAGCGCGTGACCCGCCGCTACACCAGCGAGATCGGCATCATCATTGGCCCGACCAAGGACATCCCCGCGCCCGACGTCAACACCAACGAGCAGGTGATGGCCTGGATGATGGACACCTACTCGATGAACGAGGGCTCCACCGCCACCGGCGTGGTCACCGGCAAGCCGGTGGACCTGGGCGGTTCACTGGGCCGCCGTGAAGCCACCGGCCGCGGCGTGTTCACCGTCGGCACCGAAGCGGCCAAACACATCGGCCTGGACATCTCCAAGGCCCGCGTGGCGGTGCAGGGCTTCGGCAACGTCGGCGGCGTCGCCGGCAAGCTGTTCGCCGAAGCGGGCGCCAAGGTCGTCGCGGTGCAGGACCACGGTGGCAGCATCTACCGCGAGTCCGGCCTGGACGTGCCCGCCCTGCTCGCCCACGTCGCCCGCGTCGGCTCGGTGGCCGGCTTCCCCGGCGGCGAGGTGATCGACAACGACGCCTTCTGGGGCGTGCCCTGCGAGATCCTGATTCCCGCGGCCCTGGAGCAGCAGATCACCGAAGCCAATGCCGGGCGCATCCAGGCGAAGATGATCATCGAAGGCGCCAACGGACCGACCACGCCGCAGGCCGACGACATCCTGCACGACCGCGGCATCCTGGTGCTGCCCGACGTGATCGCCAACGCCGGCGGCGTGACGGTCAGCTACTTCGAGTGGGTGCAGGACTTCTCCAGCTTCTTCTGGAGCGAGGACGAGATCAACGAGCGCCTGGTGCGCATCATGAAGGGCGCGTTCGCCGCCGTCTGGCAGGTGGCCGAAGAGAACAAGGTCAGCCTGCGCACGGCCACGTTCATCGTGGCCTGCAAGCGCATCCTGCACGCCCGCGACCTGCGCGGCCTGTACCCCTGATCAGGCGGTCTGGCGGCCGCGCCAGGCGGTGATGTCCACGTGGCTGACCACCGCCCCCTGGCGCTCGCCGTCGGCTCCGCTCAGGGCGACGGCGTTCATCACGAACCAGCGCTGCTGGTCGCGCGAGTGGCAGGGGTACTCCATGCTGAACTGGAGCTGGCGGCCCGACAGCACCGCCCGCAGGCCCTCGGCGACCTGCCGGGCCTGGGTCGCATCGGCTCCGGTGCAGCCGTCGCAGACCTGCAGATAGTTGGTGCCCAGACAGCTGGCGCACGCCCGACCCGTTGCGCAGTTCTCCGATGCGAAGGCCAGCCATGAACGGTTGACCATGGTGATCACGCCCTGGGCGTCGAGCACCGCCACGCTCTCGGCCAGCGTGTCCAGCACCGACTGCAGGAACGAGGCCTCACGCAGGCTGGTGGTGTCGGTCAGGCTCAGCACCACGCCCCGGCTGGACGACGACGGGATGCGGTAAGGCTGCATCTTGATCAGGTAATGGCGTCCGTTGCCTCCCCGGCGACTGAGCTCCAGCGGCTGCTCCTCCTCCAGCGCGGTGCGCAGATCGGGCATCAGCTCCGGGTAGTCGAGGTTGTGCGACAGGTCGTCCAGCGGGCGGCCGACATCTCCGGGGCGAATGCGGAAGACCTGGGTGGCATCGGGCGTGTAACGGGTGAGATGGAGCTGCTCGTCCACGAACACCGTGCAGGCCGAGGCCACCCGGATGAGGTTGTCCAGATCGGCATTGATGCGGTTGAGGATCTCGATCTTTTCCTGGTACTCCGCGTTGACGGTATTGAGCTCCTCGTTGACCGACTGCAGCTCCTCGTTGGAGCTTTGCAGCTCCTCGTTCGAGGACATCATCTCTTCATTGGTGGCCTGCAGTTCCTCGTTCGAGGTTTCCAGCTCCTCGATGGTGGCCTGCAGGCTCTCGCGGGTGGCCGCCAGTTCCTGCTCCAGCACCTCGATGCGCTCGGCGTGCTCGCTCTGCACGTCCGCCGGGGTCATGGACTCGCCACGCTCGCTGCCGGCCGGGCTTTCAAAGCACAGCAGCGTGTACGGCTGCCCTTCATGTTCGCCCACCGGCCAGGCCGACAGCCGCACCACGGGAGCCCCGGCGGCCTCGGCATCGGCGTCCAGGCGAACCTGGTCGGAGCTGACCGGCGCGCGCTCGCGGGCGCACTTGAACAACAGGGCAGCGGCCACCGGAATCAGGGGGTCGGGCAGTATCCGGTGGATCTCCAGGCTGGCCAGGCCCTCGCGCAGGCGCAGGAAGTGGTGGACATCGCCATAAGAGTGCACCAGTTCGTGGCTGGCGTTGAGCAGGATGGCCGGCGGCGGGGCAAAGGCCTTGATCAGACTGCTGTAGCCCCGGTCCACAATGCCGTTCCCCCGGTTGCGCACGAGCGCCGGCACATTGCTGCGGACCGGCCCGCCGGGCAGGCTGCGCCCCGAACCCGTACCGCGCGCCATGTCCAGGGGCAGGCCGGTCGGGCGCGTCACCTGCCAGATCTTGTGGCGCACCGAAAGCGTCTGGAAATCCCGCTGGAGCTCGCCCAGCGACTCGCTCGAACCCAGGAACAGGTAACCCTTCTGGCCCAGTGCATAGTGCATGCGGCGCAGCGCCCTCTCCTGCGCCGCATTGCGGAAATAGATGAGCGTGTTGCGGCAGACGACCAGGTCCATGCGGGTGAAAGGCGGGTCCGCCAGCAGATTGTGGCGGGCGAACACGATGCACTGCCGCAACTCGTTCTTGACCACGAAACGGTTGCCCTTCTTGACGAAGAAACGTTCGAGTTGCTGGGACGACACCTCGGCCGCGATCGACTCGGGGTACGAGCCCATGGAGGCTGTCTCGATGTTCACCTGCTCGACATCGGTGGCGAAGATCTTCAGGGTCGGCCAGCGCTTGGCCCTTTCGAAGGCTTCGAGACAGAGCATGGCGATCGAATAGACTTCCTCGCCGGTGGACACACCGGCGCACCAGATGCGCAAGATCTCCCCCGCCTCCTTGCCGGCCACCAGCGGTTCAATCACCAGACTGTTGAGCGTCTCGAAAGCCTCGCCGTCCCGGAAGAAGCTGGTGACCGGGATCAGCAGCTCCCGGCGCAGGGCCAGGACCTCGGACCGGTCCTGGTTGAGCAGCGCCAGGTAGGACTCGATGCCGCCGACCTGCTGCACCACGATGCGCCGCTCGATGCGGCGCATGACGGTCCCGGGCTTGTAGTCTTCAAAGTTGATGCCGCCCAACTGCATGAGCAGGTGCAGGATGCCGTTGAGCGCCGCTTCGGCACCCATGCCCAGCGGCAGGTCGGGAGCCGGCTTCTCGTCATCGGTCGGTGCCATGTGAGGCTTGCGCACATGGGCGAGCAGGCGCTGGGCCATTTGCTCCACCGGCAGGATCGCATCCACCAGCCCGGTCGCGATCACGCTGCGCGGCATGCCATCAAACTTGGCGTTGTCCGGCGCCTGTGCCATCAGGAAGCCGCCAGCCTCGTTGATGGCGCCTGCACCGCGCGTACCGTCGGACCCGGTGCCTGACAGGATCACACCCACGGCGTGGCGGCCGTGGTGCGTGGCCAGCGACTGGAAAAAGACGTCGATCGGCAGAATCAGGCTGCGGGGGCTCTTGGGGCGCAGACGCAGCAGGCGCCCGTCGGTGTGCATGAGCACGCCGGGCGAGATGAGGTAGAGATGGTTGGGCTCGATGAGGGTGTCGGCCTCGACCATCTGCACCGGCATGCTGGTATGCCGTGCCAGGAGGCTGGCCATCATGCTTTTGTGGTCCGGCGACAGGTGCTGTATGACCACGAATGCAGCACCGGTATCGGGTGGCAGATCGGCCACCAGCTTTTCCAGTGCGTCCAGCCCACCGGCGGAGGCCCCGAAGGCAATCACGAACAGCGGCTCGGATGCCCCGTCGCCCGGCAGGGGTTTGTCGACGGATGGAGGAGATGGTGGAGTGTTCATGACGGCAGCCGGTGGACGCCGGCGCATGGTGCCACAAGACAGCCCTATCGGAAATGAATACAAATGGAATCACAGTGACCCGGTCCGCCCATCCCGGAAAAACCCTGTTGAATGTCAAAGACTGCTGTCCGATCCTTTCGCGGTTGCCCATCATCAGGCCCAGATCTCTGCAGCTGTCATCTCCGGGCAAGGCTTTCAATGTAGTTTGAAAGTTTTATAGAACAGTCCCAGGCTGCGGAAGCTTCCGATCCGAACCATCATGTCCAATCCACGCAGCCAGCGGCTGATGACGCTTCGTGAACAGGCCCAACTGGCCATGGCCCGGATGGGGCCCTCCGAAGCCCAGCAGGCGTTCGAGTCCATGGATCTGCCGCGCCTCATCGAGGAGCTGCGCATCTACCATGAGGAGCTGGAGATCCAGAACGACGAGCTGGCTGTCGCACAAACCAAGTCCGAAGCCGCCCGTGCGCGCTACCAGCTGCTCTTCAGCCTGCTGCCCATGCCGGCCCTCCTGCTGGAGAGCTTCGGCGTGATCGTCGAGGACAACGACGCGTCACAGGACTGGCTGGGCCCACCCCGTCGCTACCAGCACCACGACCTGCGCCTGAACCAGGCCATGTCCCGAGAGGACAGACCGCGCCTGAACCGGCTGCTGTCATCGCTCGATCCGATGAGCAAGGCGTCGCTCATCAACATCACGCTCACCGGCTTCGACCACAACGAACGTCGGGTCGACCTGCACGCGGCTCGTTTGCCGCAAGACTTCCACCAGGAGCCACGCTATCTCGTGGTCCTGCTGGACCGCACCGCCGAAAAGGCCCGACTGTCCGAGCACGGCGTGTTCAACGCCCTGCTCGACAGCAACGACGACATCACCTTTGCCACCGACCCCTATGGGCGGCTGATGCTGACCAACCAGGCCTTTCTGAACAAGCTGGGCCTGCCGCGCGATCGCGCGCTCGGACGCAAGCTCACCGAACTGCTGCCGCCTTCGGCGGCTGCACTGGATGTGGGCTCCGCCGAAGACCAGCCACTGCACCTGCCATCGAACCGCTACCTGTCGATCCACTGGCCTGGCGACACCGAACTGAGCGCGCTCGCGGTACACCGCTTTGCCATACGCAACCGGAACAAGGAACTGATCGGCTACGCCACGACCTGCCGAGACAGCTCACGCGAACAGCAGGAAGCCGGTGCGCAGGACCTGGCTCACCGGGCACTGATGGAGCTTCCGCTGGCTGTGGCCATCTGCGACGAGCAGGGGCTGATGGTCACCGTGAACGAGGCTTTCGAAGCCAGAACCGGCTTCACGGCAGCCGCACTCCTCACGAGAACGCTTGACCGGCTGTTCCCACCCGACTCGGCGCAAGGGTCAAGCGCAGCCGTCTGGCACCACTTGAGATCCCACGAGGAATGGCAGGGACAGCGTGTGTTGCGCCGGGCCAGCGGTCAGGCGTGGATCAGCCGTGTCACGGCCAAACGGCTACGGACGCAAGGCGGACCGTCTTCCCGGATGGTGGTCTGGGTGTTCCAGGATGCCCCCGCACAGGCCTTCGAAGGCACTAGTGCAGGGTTTCCTTGAGTGCCGGCAACGGCAGCAGCGCCACGCCCTCATCCAGCAATTCGAGCGCCTGCTCGGCTGTGGCTTGGCCTCGGATGGCGCGAGGTTCCATTTCGCCATGGTGCATGGCCAACGCCTGCTCCGGGAAACGCTCCCCGACGTCTTCGCTCCGGGAAACCAGAAGACGCATCGCCTCAAGCAGACGGATCTGCGCCAGTTGTTCGGGCGCGCCCGTCACCGCCATGGCGGCGGCGGGCAAGCCACTTTGATCGGATGCCATCGCGGTTCCGCCGACCGTTGCAGATCGCAGGTTCAGGCGCGGCGCACTGGGCAGCTTCTGGACCTGCGCGTCACCACACACCGGGCAAGTCAGCAGTCCGCGCTCGCGCTGGCTGACAAGCTCCTGGTCGGAACCAAACCAGCCTTCGAAGCCATGGCCATGCGTACACCGCAAATTGAAGACTTTCATGAAGCTCCGTTCATCGGGCCACGTCAGCGGGCATACGACCCGACCAGTCCAGGGACCACGCACCCGACAGCACATTCTGCAACCACAGGGCGCCGGCCAGAGACTTGCCGTCGATGAGGCGCCCGTCCCCGCAGGCCGCCAGCACGTCCTGCGGGGAGGCACTGAACACGTCCAGGAACTCACCTTCATCCAGACGCCGCTCACCCAGGGTCAGGCCCCGTGCGAACCAGATGTCGATGATTTCATCCGAATAGGCCACGGTGGGCGACAGGCGCCCGGCGTATGCCCATTCGGAGGCGCTGTATCCGGTCTCTTCGCGCAGCTCGCGCCGCGCGCACTCCAGGCTGCTTTCGCCCGGGTCGAGCTTGCCGGCCGGAAACTCGATCATCACCTGCCCCATGGGATGGCGGTACTGACGCTCCAGCACCACCTGCCCATCGTCGAGCAGACCGATCACCATCACCGCCCCCGGATGCAGCACGTATTCCCGCGTGGCCTGCCGACCCGAAGGCAGACACACGGTATCGCGCACCACATGCAGAAAGTGGCCGCGCAGGAGTTCCACCCGGTCAACAGCTTGCTCGCGCAGGTGCAAATCGAGTCCGCTCATGCCCGGCCCACTTCTCAACCCCGCCGACGCAGCAGGTAGCGGTAAACGAAGCCCGGGAAAGCGAGGGTCAGAAACAATGCGGCCGTCGTGGCGTAGAACTCCCAGCCTTGTGGGTAGATCTGCCCACCGGACTGTTCCAGCACCAGACCCAGTGCCCCCACGAGCACATAGAGCAGCACAAGCTCTGCAACATGCATCCAGAGGCTCTTGGGACTCGACCGCGGGATCACCGCCAGCCAGCGGTGATTGACAAAGGGCAGGTTCGCCGCGACAACCGCCGCGACGATGACCAGCCAGACAGACAGGTTGTGGCTCATGGTGGCGGTATGACCCTGACCACGCGCTGGCGTTCCTCGCGCGGATTCAGGTTCTGCGAATTCAGATGATGAGCGCGCTGATCGCCTCGGCGCACAAGGCCATCAGGCCGCCAGGGACAATGCCCAGCACCAGCACCAGAGCCCCGTTGAGCGACAGCACGGTGCGCACATCGGCACCCGCCTCGATGGCTGCGGTCTGCGTCGGTGCATCGAAGTACATGACCTTGACCAGGCGCAGGTAGTAGAAGGCGCCGATGAGCGACATCACCACCGCGAACACCGCCAGGCCGATATACACCGGCTCGGGCGACGCCAGCAGTGCCTGCAGCACCGAGAGCTTGGCGTAGAAGCCCACCAGCGGCGGAATGCCCGCCAGCGAGAACATGCAGATGGCCATGACACCCGCATACAGCGGGCTGCGCTGGTTCAGGCCGGCCAGGTCGGCGATGTTGTCCGACTCGAAACCATCGCGCGACAGCAGCAGGATCACCCCGAACGTGCCCAGGGTGGTCAGCACGTAGCTCACCACGTAGAACATGACCGATCCGTAGGCGTTGGCCATGTTGCCACCCTGCCCGCCCGCCACGCCGGCCAGCAGACCGAGCAGCATGAAACCCATCTGTGCGATGGTCGAGAACGCCAGCATCCGCTTGAGGCTGGTCTGCGCGATGGCGGCCAGGTTGCCGATCAACAGCGAGGCAACGGCCAGAACGGCCAGCATCTGCTGCCAGTCCACCACCAGGGGCAGCATGCCCTGCACCAGCAGGCGGATGACGATGGCAAAGGCGGCCAGCTTGGGGGCACCGGCAATGATCAGGGTGATGGCGGTCGGTGCGCCGTGGTAGACGTCGGGCACCCACATGTGGAAAGGCACGACACCCAGCTTGAACGCGAGACCGGCGACCAGGAACACCAGACCCAGCATCAGCACGCGCGGCGAGCCGGCCAGGGTTTGCTCCCCGCCGGAGATGGCACGCACCACCTGCCCCAGGTCCAGCGTGCCGGTGGCGCCATAGACGAGCGACATGCCGTAGAGCAGGAAGCCAGAAGCCAGCGCGCCGAGCACGAAGTACTTCATGGCGGCCTCGGTCGCCCGCACATCGTCACGGCGCAGGGCCACCAGGGCATAGCTCGACAAAGTGAGCAGCTCCAGTCCCAGGTAGATCACCAGCAGGTTGTGGCCGGAAATCATGACGAACATGCCCAGCAGCGCGAACAGCGAGAGCGTGAACATCTCCCCGCCACGCAGCATGTCGCGCGAACCGGCGTAGGCACGACCGTAGACCAGGGTGATCATCATCGCGATGGCAGCAAAGCACTTGAGCCAGTTGCCCATCGGGTCGCTGATGACCAGGCCGCCGAAGCCGACGGCCACCTGGCCCGAACTGGCGTACAGGCCGGTCAGCAGTGCGACGCCGGCGAGGGTGAGCAGCGTGAGCCAGTGGGTGGCGCAACGCAGCGGCGACTTGACACCCAGGTCCACCAGGGCAATGACGCAGGCCATCACCAGGAGGAGGATGTCCGGGTACGCCAAAGCCCAGCTGATGTTGTCGATCATGTGAGGTCTCGTTTGTCTACAGTGGGGCTCAGTTCAGCTTGGACACGGCCACGTGGCGCAGCAGTTCGGCCACGGATGCGTCCATCACGTCGGTGAAGGGCTTGGGGTGCACGCCCATGTACAGCACGGCAATGGCCAGCAGCGCCATGACCAGGAATTCGCGCGAACCGATGTCGGTGAGTTCCTTCACATGGTCATTGCCAGGTGCCCCCAGATAAACCCGCTTGAACATCCACAGCGAATAGGCTGCACCAAAGATCAGGGCCGAGGCGGCCAGCGCGCCGATCCAGAAATTGGCCTTGACGGCGGCCAGGATCACCATCCATTCGCCCACGAACCCTGCGGTGCCCGGCAGGCCGCAGTTGGCCATGGTGAACAGCAGCGCAAAGGCGGCGAATTTGGGCATGGTGTTGACCACACCGCCGTAGTCGGCGATGTTGCGCGAGTGCACGCGGTCGTACAGCACACCAATGGACAGGAACATGGCGGCAGACACAAAGCCGTGCGCGATCATCTGCACAATCGCTCCGGACACACCGAGGTCGCTGAAGACGAAGAAGCCGAGCGTGACGAAGCCCATGTGGGCGACCGACGAATAGGCCACCAGCTTCTTCATGTCCTTCTGCACCATGGCCACCAGGCCGACGTACACCACCGCCACCAGGGACAGGCCGATGATCAGCCAGGCCCATTCGCGCGAAGCGTCGGGCAGGATGGGCAGCGAGAAGCGCAGGAAACCGTAGGCACCGAGCTTGAGCATGATGGCAGCCAGCACGGCGGAACCACCGGTGGGCGCCTCGACGTGCACATCGGGCAGCCAGGTGTGCACCGGCCACATCGGCACCTTCACCGCAAAGGCGGCAAAGAAGGCGAAGAAAAGCAGTGTCTGGGCCGTGCCACCCAGCGGCAGCTTGTGCCAGGTCGCCAGATCAAAACTGCCGCCAGCCTGGGTGTACAGGTAGATCAGGGCCACCAGCATGAGCAAAGAGCCCAGCAGGGTGTAGAGGAAGAACTTGAACGCAGCGTAGATCTTGTTCGGGCCGCCCCAGATGCCGATGATCAGGTACATCGGGATCAGGGTCGCCTCGAAGAAGACGTAGAACAGCATCGCATCCAGCGATGTGAAGACGCCGATCATCAGACCCGAGAGGATCAGGAAAGCGCCCATGTACTGGTTCACACGCTCCGTGATGACTTCCCAGCCGGCCAGCACCACGATGACGGTGATGAAGGCAGTCAACAGCACCAGCCAGAGGGAGATGCCATCCACACCCAGGTGGTAATGGATGTTGAAGCGCTCGATCCAGCTCGCCTTTTCGACGAACTGCATTGCGGCGGTACCGATTTCAAAACCGGTGTACAGCGGCACGGTGACGAGCAACGAAACCAGCGCGCCCACCAGCGCTATCCAGCGCACGGCCCCGGCATGTTCATCCCGGCCCAGGGCCAGCAGCACGACACCGAAGAAGACCGGTGTCCAGATCGCAAGGCTCAGCAAACCCATGTTGTTGTTCCCCTTGTTATTTTGCGAGCCACACGAAGTAGGTCATGAAAAGAAAGATGCCCACGATCATCACGAGTGCATAGTGGTACAGGTAACCGCTCTGGACACGGCGCACCGCGGAAGAGAACAGCCCGACCAGCTTCCAGCTGGCATTGACCACGCCGGCTTCGATGACACCCTGGTCACCGCCCTTCCAGAGGCCTGTACCCAGCGCACGTGCGCCACGGGCCAACACGTTTTCGTTGAACCAGTCCAGGTAGTACTTGTTCTCGAGCACCGTGATCAGCGGACGCAGCGCGCGGGCGAATGCCGCCGGCACGGCCGGGTTGATAAGGTACATGTACCAGGCGGTCACGGCACCGGCCAGCGCCAGCCAGAACGGTGCGGTGGACAGGGCATGCAGGGCCATGGCCAGAGGACCGTGGAATTCTTCGGCAAACGTGGCCATGGCCGGATGCGCCGCCGCATTGATGGTGATGGCATCCTTGAGGAAGTCTCCGAACAGCATGGGCTGGATGGTCATGTAACCGATGACGACCGACGGCACAGCCAGCAGCAACAGCGGCACGGTCACGACCCAGGGCGACTCGTGCGGCTTGTGATCACCATGATGTCCGTGGTCATCATGGTGATGGTCATCGTGGTGTGCGTCCGGGTTCTGGTCGAAACGCTCCTGACCATGGAACACCAGGAAGTACAGACGGAACGAATAGAAAGACGTCACGAACACACCGGCCAGAACCGCGAAGTGTGCAAACCCTGATGCGGGCAGGTTGCTGAAATGCACCGCCTCGATGATCGCGTCCTTGGAATAGAAGCCCGCGAACAACGGCGTGCCGATCAGGGCCAGGGTGCCCAGCAGCGAGGTGATCCAGGTGATGGGCATGTACTTGCGCAAGCCACCCATCCAGCGGATGTCCTGGTTGTGGTGCACGCCCATGATGACCGAGCCGGCGGCGAGGAACAGCAAGGCCTTGAAGAATGCGTGCGTCATTAGGTGGAACACCGCCACGCTGTAGGCGGAGGCACCCAGAGCCACCGTCATGTAGCCGAGCTGGGACAGCGTCGAATAGGCCACGACGCGCTTGATGTCGTTCTGGATGATGCCCAGGAAACCCATGAACAGCGCGGTGATGGCGCCGATCACGAGGATGAAGTTGAGCGCGGCGTCCGACAACTCGAACAGCGGCGACATGCGGCTGACCATGAAGATGCCGGCCGTCACCATGGTGGCGGCGTGGATCAGCGCGGAGATCGGTGTCGGGCCTTCCATGGAATCGGGCAGCCAGACGTGCAGCGGGAACTGGGCCGACTTGCCCATGGCGCCGATGAACAGGCAGATGCAGATCACAGTGATCAGCAAGGCGTCCTGACCGAAGAAGGTCCAGGGAAACTCGATCGCTCCGAGCTCGCCGGCCTTGGCGAACAGCTCTGTGTAGTTGAGCGTGCCGGTGTAGGCCACGATCAGACCAATGCCCAGGATGAAGCCAAAGTCACCCACCCGGTTGACCAGGAAGGCCTTCATGTTCGCGAAGATCGCCGTCGGCTTGTTGAACCAGAAACCGATCAGAAGGTACGACACCAGACCCACCGCCTCCCAGCCGAAGAACAGCTGCAGCAGGTTGTTGCTCATCACCAGCATCAGCATGGAGAAGGTGAAGAGCGAGATGTAGGCGAAGAAGCGGTTGTAGCCGGCGTCTTCTTCCATGTAGCCAATGGTGTAGAGGTGCACCATCAGCGACACGAAGGTCACCACGCACATCATCATGGCCGTCAGGCCGTCGACCATGAAGCCGATCTCCATCTTCAGGCCACCGATGACCATCCACTCGTAGATGGTCTCGTTGAAGCGTGCGCCATCCAGCGCCACGCTCTTGAGCGTCATGGCCGACAGGATGAAGGCGACAAAAACGCCGAGGATGGTGAAGGTGTGCGAGGCGCGGCGACCGATGAAATTGCCGCCGAAGGCGGTGCCCAGGATACCGGCCAGGGCCGAGCCCACCAGGGGGGCCAGTGGAACAGCCAGGAGCGTGCTTGCGGAAAGGGTGGAGCTCATGGTCATCCTTTGAGGGTGTTGAGTTCCTCGACGCTGATCGACGAGCGGTTGCGGAACAGCAGCACCAGGATCGCCAGGCCAATCGCCGATTCGGCGGCGGCCACCGTGAGAATGAAGAAGACGAACACCTGCCCGTGCATGTCACCCAGGTAATGGGAGAAAGCCACGAAATTCATGTTGACCGCCAGCAGCATCAGTTCGATGGCCATCAGCAGCACGATCAGGTTCTTGCGATTGAGAAAGATGCCCACCACCGACAGCGCGAAAAGGACCGCGCCAACGGAAAGGAAATGTCCAAGCGTCAGGCTCATGCCTTGCCCTCCTCGCTGTTGTGTGCTGCCGGTGCAGCCTTTTGTGTCGCCGCAAGGGGCACCACCACCAGGCGGTCGGCCGCGCGCACGCGCACCTGGTCGCCGGGGTTGATCGCCTTGCTGTCCTTGCGCTGGCGCAGGGTCAGTGCGATGGCCGCGATCATGGCCACCAGCAGGATGACGGCCGCCACCTCGATGGGATAGAGATACTCGGTGTAGAGCAACTGGCCCAAGGCCTTGGTATTGGAAACATCGGCCGGTGCTTCACCCACAGGGGTGGCGCTGATGGCCGGAAAGCCCACCCACAGCACGGCGGTGATTTCGGCCGCGACCAAGCCACCCAACAAGGCGGCCAGTGGGAAGTTCTGCCAGAAGTCCCAGCCGTCCCCGTCCAGCTTGATGTCCAGCATCATGACGACGAACAGGAACAGCACCATCACCGCCCCCAGGTACACCAGCACCAGGGTCAGGCCGAGAAACTCGGCTTTGAGCAGCAGCCACAGGGCCGCTGCCTGCGAAAAGGCAAGCATCAGGTACAGCACCGCATGCACCGGGTTGCGCGAGGTCACGACCCGGAAGGCGGCAAACAGCAGCACTGCCGAGAACAGGTAGAAGAAGCCGGTCTGGTAATCCATGGTGGTCTTTCGCGGGCCTCTCAGCGGTAGGGCGCGTCGGCCGCCTTGGCCGCTGCGATCTGCGGTTCGTAGCGGTCGCCAACGGCCAGCAGCATCTCCTTGGTGAAGTAGAGATCGCCGCGCTTTTCGCCGTGGTATTCGAGGATCTGGGTCTCGACGATGGCATCCACCGGGCAGGCTTCTTCACAGAAGCCGCAGAAGATGCACTTGGTCAGGTCGATGTCGTAACGTGTCGTGCGACGGGTACCGTCTTCACGCTGTGCGGCCTCGATGGTGATGGCCATGGCCGGGCAGACGGCTTCGCACAGCTTGCAGGCAATGCAGCGCTCTTCACCGTTCTCGTAGCGGCGCTGGGCGTGCAGGCCACGGAAACGCGGCGACAGCGGCGTCTTCTCTTCCGGGAACTGCACCGTCACCTTGCGGCGCAAGGCGTAGCGCCCGGTCAGGGCCATGCCCTTGACCAGTTCGACGAGCAGGAAGCTCTTGAAAAAGTCGCCCAGCGAGAACGGTGCGACGGTTTTGGCGGAAACGGTAGTGGACATGATGGTTCGTCCTGCTTATTTCCAGATGTTCCAGGACGTCTGCATCAGCCCGCCGACCAGCAACAGCCAGATGAGCGTGACGGGGATGAAGATCTTCCAGCCCAGGCGCATGATCTGGTCGTAGCGGAAACGGGGGAAGGTGGCGCGGATCCAGATGAACATGGACACGACGACGAAGGTCTTGATGCCCAGCCAGATCCAGCCCGGGATCCAGTTGAACAGGGCGCTGTCGATCGGGGGCAACCAGCCTCCCAGGAACATCAGCACGGCCAGGATGGAGACCAGCCACATGCTGGCGTACTCGGCCAGGAAGAAGATGGCGAACCCCATGCCCGAATACTCGACCATGTGACCGGCGACGATCTCGGCCTCGCCCTCCACCACGTCAAACGGGTGGCGGTTGGTCTCGGCCACGCCTGAAATCAGGTAGACCACGAAGATGGGCAGCAGGGGCAGCCAGTTCCAGGACAGGAAGCTCAAGCCCATGTCGGCCCCCATGCCACGTGACTGCGAAGCCACGATGTCACCCAGGTGCAGGCTGCCGGCGGTCATCACCACCACCAGGAAACAGAAGCCAATGGCGATCTCGTAACTCACCATCTGGGCCGATGCACGCAGCGCCCCCAGGAACGCGTACTTGGAGTTCGAGGCCCAGCCAGCAATGATCACGCCATACACCTCGATGGAGGTGATGGCCAGGATGACCAGCAGACCGGCATTCACGTTGGCGATCACAGCCTCCGGGCCGAAGGGCACGGCCACCCAGGCGGCCAGGGCCGGCATGATGGCCATGATGGGGCCCAGGCGGAACAGGCCCGGCGCCGCAGCGCTGGGGCTGATGAGTTCCTTGGTCAGGAGCTTGACCGCATCGGCGATCGGCTGCAGCAGGCCCATGGGGCCCACACGGTTCGGCCCAAGGCGCACCTGCATGAAGCCCAGCAGCTTGCGCTCCCACAACGTCAGATAGGCCACAGCGCCCATCAGCGGTGCCAGCACGACCACGATCTTGATCAGGTTCCAGATCACCGGCCAGGCGGCGGTCGTCCACCACGAAGCGGCCAGCAAACCCAGACCGGCGTTGTACATCGCGTCGATCATGCCTGTGCTCCTTGGGCAGCACGGCCGTCTGCCGTGAGCTGCAGCGAACTGGCGCGCCGCACCAGCGAGTCGAGTTGGTAGATGGATGCCACGCAGGGCCGGCCCTGCACCGGGCTCATGTCGATGAAGGCCGCGCCCGCGTTGGAGAGACGGGAGGCATCCACCAACTGGCCGGTTGCAACGCCCGGCAGGGCAGCGGTCAGAACGGCCTGGGAAGAGTCGGCGTCGAAGCCCGGCAGGCCCAGCAGGTTGCCGAGCACGCGCAGCACCTTCCAGGCCGGTCGGGTGTCACCCAGCGGACGCACCACGGCATGGAAGCTTTGCAGGCGACCTTCGGCATTGACGAAAGAGCCCGAGGTTTCGGTGAAAGGTGCAATGGGCAACAGCACATCGCTGATGTCCAGATTGGCCTTGAAAGGGCTGAGCGTGACCACCATGCCCGCACCCTGCAAACCGACAGCGCCAGCCGCACTGTCGAAAGCCGGCTCGGTGTTCAGCAGGATGGCCGCCTTGAGCGCGCCACCCAGCATCTGGCCGGCGTTCAGACCACCTTGCCCGGGCATGGCGTTGACCAGCTGCGCACCAACGGTGTTGGCGGCTTCGGTCAGGTACCCCACCGTAGCGCCGGTCTGCTGTGCGATCCAGTTGGCCAGCGAGAGCAGGCTGGACGCCTGGGCGTGGTGCGCTGCGGCATTGCCCAGCAGGATCGCCTTGTGTTCGCCGCCCAGCAGGGACTTGGCGACGGCGCGAGCGGCGTCGGACACGTCGGCGGCCACCGGCGCGAGCACACCGGTTTCGGCGCCCACAGCGTTGGCAATGCCGGCGAGGGCGGCCACCCATTGCGTGCTGTCGGCCAGCACTTCGTTTTTGACGGTCATCGCCCAGTCTTGGGACTCAGCGTTGAGCACGTTCACCTGAGCCCCCTTGCGGGCCGCCTGGCGGATGCGCTGGGCAAACAACGGATGGTCTTTGCGCA
>CAZJZD010000043.1:0-34258 GCA_964550405.1 uncultured Hydrogenophaga sp.
AGAACATCTTCGTGGTCAAGAACGGCGTGATCTACACGCCCGACCTGTCGGCCGGTGCCCTGAACGGCATCACCCGCAACACCATCTTCCACATCGCCAAGGACCTGGGCCTGGAGATCATCCAGAAGCGCATCACCCGCGACGAGGTGTACATCGCCGACGAGGCCTTCTTCACCGGCACTGCCGCCGAAGTGACGCCGATCCGCGAACTCGACCGCATCGAACTGGGTTCGGGCAGCCGCGGCCCGATCACCGAGAAGATCCAGTCGGCCTTCTTCGACATCGTCGGCGGCCGCAACGCCAAGTACTCGAATTGGCTCACGAAGGTCTGAGGAACATCCCATGAGCACTTCTTCCACCATCGAACTGGCCGCCAAGGACCTGAACGCCCAAGGTGGCGTGTTCTGCCCCAATCCCAAGGCCGACATGAAGCTCTGGAACGGCCACCCCAAGGTGTTCCTGGACGTGGCCCGCACCGGCGAGGCGCGCTGCCCGTATTGCGGCACCGTCTACAAGCTCAAGGCGGGCGAGGTGGTGGCACACGGCCACTGAACGCGACGCGGTACGGCACCGCCATGAGGGCGCCTTCGGGCGCCCTTTTTCGTTTCCGGGCCACCAACAGGCAAAAAAAAGCCACCTCGTGAAAGGTGGCTTGAGAAGTCCTTGGAAGGACGTCGTTGGGAGACCAGATTCAAACGTTGGTATTAACGTATTTGTTTGCCAGGCCCATTTTGTAGGTCTGTCGTGACAGCAACAGGCGGGATTGTGCGTTGCCGCAAAAAAACCGAACATCCCCTGTTTGGGGGAGCGGTCGCTTTTGGGGCCTGAAAGCGGGCCTGAGCCGCCCGGCGGCGGGTTTTCAGGCCTGAACGGCAACCCGTCAGGCCAGCGGCAGCTCCAGCACGAAACGGGCACCGCCACCGGGGCGCTCCTCGCAGCGGATGCGGCCGCCGTGGCGCTCGGCAATCGAGCGGACCAGGGACAGGCCCAGGCCCACGCCGCCTTCGCGTTCGCTGGCGCCAGGCAGGCGGTAGAAGGCTTCGAAGATGCGCTCGCGCAGTTCGGCCGGCACGCCCGGCCCCCGGTCTTCCACCGCCACCACGGTCCCGGCGCCTTGCCGACCGATGACCAGGCGCACGGCCGGCTCGCCATCGGCCGCGGGCTCGGCGGGCTGGCCATAACGGCGGGCGTTTTCCAGCAGGTTGCGCAGCACCCGGCGCAGCAGCCGCGCGTGGCCCTGCACCACCACCGGCGTCGCACCATCGGTCACCTCCAGGTCGGCGCCGGTGCGGGCACACTCCTCGGCCGCCAGGCCCACCAGGTCGACCTCCTCGGTCGGGCCGAGCGCGCTGGCGTCGTTGGCGTCGCGCACGTCCAGCCGGCTGGCGAGCAGGATCTCGTCCACCAGCTGATCGAGTTCGGCGATGTTGCGCGCGATTTCGGCCCGGGCACTGGCGGTGCCAGGGTCGCGGCCCAGCAGCTCCAGCCCCATGCGGATGCGCGCCAGCGGCGACCGCAACTCGTGCGAGGCATTGGCCAGCAGGGTCTTGTGCGACTGCAGCAGCTGCTGCACGCGTTCGGCCGAGGCATTGAAACGCTCGGCCAGAAAGGCCACTTCGTCCTGGCCCTGCACCGGCAGGCGCGTGGACAGATCGCCCTGCCCCCAGCGTTCCACGCCTTTCTGCAGACCCTCCAGCCGCTTGGTCAGGCGGCGCACCACCGGGTAGGCGCCCAGCGCCACGGCCAGGCCCACCAGGCTGATCATGCCCACGAAGCCGAAGGGCGAGAGCGTCCACCAGTTGTCGTTGCGCCGCGTGGACGGTGCGGTCCCCGGTGGCCGGTTGGGGCGCGGCAGCTGCATGTACAGGGTCTGGCCGTCGTTCATCTCGACCTGGAATTCCAGCCCCTGGCCCGGCACACGCACGGCACGGGCGGGCGACTTGCCCAACACCTCGCCCGCAGCGTTGCGCACCACGAGCTCCCGTGCCATGCGGTCGTCGCGCTCCTGACGGTCATGGTCCAGCGCCATCTGCCACAGCCAGCCCACCACCAGGGTCAGCAGCGCCACAGCGGCCACGATGGCCAGCCAGATGCGCAGGTACAGCTTCTGACCGAGGCGGCTCTTCATCACCCTCAGTCCTGCTGCTTGGCAAAGACGTAACCGACCCCGCGCACCGTGAGGATGCGTTTGGGATCCTTGCTGTCGGCCTCGATGGCGTTGCGGATGCGGCCGATGTGCACGTCGATGCTGCGGTCGAAGGCTTCGAGCTCGCGGCCGCGCACGGCCTCCATGATCTGGTCGCGCGTGAGCACGCGGCCGGCGCGCTCGGCCATGGCCACCAGCAGGTCGAACTGGTAGGAGGTGAGCTCGCAGGCCTGACCGGCCACCAGCACGGTGCGGGCGTCGCGGTCGATCTCCAGCGAACCGAAGCGCAGCACCGGCGTGCTGCGGGTGGCCACGGCGCCGGACGGGTCGGTTCGACGGCGCAGCACGGCGCGGATGCGGGCCAGCAGTTCGCGCGGCTCGAAGGGCTTGGGCAGGTAATCGTCGGCGCCGATTTCCAGGCCGATGATGCGGTCCATCGGATCGCCCTTGGCGGTGAGCATGATGACGGGCACACGCGCCGCTTCGCCGGGCAGGGCACGGATGCGACGGCAGACCTCCAGACCGTCGATGCCGGGCATCATCAGGTCGAGGATGACCAGCTCCGGCTGCACCAGCGGCAGCTGTTCAAGACCGGTCTCGCCATCGCCCGCATGGGTGACCACGATGCCGGACTGGCCGAGGTATTCGCTCACCATCTGGGCCAGGCGGGCGTCGTCTTCGATCATCAGGATGCGTGCGCTCATGGGTTCGGTGTCAGAAGGTCAAAGAGGATGGGGCCATGTTCGCGCGCGCGCGTCAATGCCGGGTGTTCACTGCGTAAAGTTGCGTGAACCCTGACGGCCGGCGAGCCAGATCAGCAGCAGCACCGGCACCCCCAGGAAGGCGGTGGCGGTGAAGAAGGTGGGGTAGTCGTAGGCATCCACAAACGCGCCGGAGTAGCCGGCCAGCCACTTGGGCGCCAGCAGCATCATGGAGCTGAACAGCGCGTACTGCGTGGCCGAATAGCTCACGTTGGTCAGGCTTGACAGGTAGGCGATGAAGGCCGCCGACGCCACGCCCGCGCTCAGGTTGTCGGCCGAGACCACGGCGATCAGCGCCGTCACGTCGTGGCCGTGGCCCGCGAGCCAGGCGAACAGCAGGTTGCTCGCGGCCGAGAGCACGGCGCCCAGCATCAGCACCCGCATCACGCCCAGGCGCAGCGACAGCGCGCCGCCGATGAAAGCGCCCACCAGGGTCATGATCACGCCGTAGATCTTGGTGACGGCGGCCACCTCGTCCTTGGTGTAGCCCATGTCCACGTAGAACGGGTTGGCCATGATGCCCATGACTACGTCGCTGATGCGGTAGACGCCGATCAGCGCCAGGATCAGCACGGCGTGCGAGCCGTAGCGTTGGAGGAAGTCGGCGAAGGGTTCGATGAAAGCGCCCTTGAACCACTCGGCCGCGTTGCGGCTGGGTGGCAGCGCCACCTGCGCCGGCTCGCGCGAGAACAGCACCGTGCACACGCCCACCAGCATGCTCGCCGCCATCACCAGATAGGCCGTGGCCCAGGCCCCGTTCTGGTACAGCGCACCCGGCGCTGCCGCTGCAGCGGCCACCGTGGCCGACGGGATTTCAGCACGGGCCGCGATCCACAGCACGCCGGCACCGGCCCAGATCATGGCCAGCCGGTAGCCGGTCTGGTACGTGGCGGCCAGCGCGCCCTGGTGTGCGGCATCGGCCGATTCGATGCGGAAGGCGTCGAGCGCGATGTCCTGCGTGGCCGAGGCGAAGGCCACCGCCAAGGCGCACCAGACCACCAGATCGAGCTGGCTGCGCGGGTCGGCCATGGCCATGCCCACCAGCGCCACCATGATGGCGAGCTGCGACAGCAGCAGCCAGCTGCGCCGCCGGCCCATCCAGCGGGTGAGCAACGGGATCGGCAGCCGATCGACCAGCGGTGACCAGACCCACTTGAAGCCATAGGCCAGACCAACCCAGCTGAGGTAGCCGATGGTGGTGCGGTCCAGCCCCGCCTCGCGCAGGCGAAAGCTCAGCGTGCCCAGCACCAGCAGCAGCGGCAGGCCGGCGGCAAACCCCAGCGCGAACATGCGCAGGCTGGCCGGCTGCAGGTAGGCACGCCAGGTCTCGGCCCAGCTGGGGCGGGGCGGGGCGGTGCCGGATTCGGACACCGGTGTGACGGAAGACTCGGGCATGGGCGGAGGGGACGTGCGGTCGGAACCACCGGGTGGTGGCCGGGAACAAAAGGCTTGTCTATTATTGGCCCACCATGTGCTTCCTCTGCGAACTCAAATCAGGCGGCAGCCCCGCCGCCACCCTGAAACCCGATCACGTCTGGTCGGCCCGGCGCGCTTTCCTGCTCGCCGGCTCCGCGGCCGCGGTGGGCGCCAGCGCCGACGCCCTGGCCCAGGTGGACGTGGGCAAGTCTTCGTCCATGCGCAAGCTGGTGCCCGCCGCCGAGCTGGAAGGGGCGGCCAACCTGCAGTACGGCCAGATGATGGAGGAGGCCCGCCAGCAGAAGGCCCTGGTGCCCGACCACCACCCGCAGGTACAGCGGCTGCGCAAGATGGCCAACCGCCTGATCCCGCACACCAACAGCTGGAACAGCCGCGCCCGGGACTGGCAGTGGGAGGTCAACCTGATCGCGAGCGACCAGGTCAACGCCTTCTGCATGCCCGGCGGCAAGATCGCCTTCTACACCGGCATCCTGGACAAGCTCAAGCTCGACGACGACGAGGCGGCCATGATCATGGGCCACGAAATGGCCCATGCGCTGCGCGAGCACGCCCGCGAGCGCCTGGCCAAGACACAGGCGACCGGACTGGGCCTGTCGGTGCTGTCATCCCTGCTGGGGCTGGGCCAGCTGGGTGACGTGGCGGCCAACCTCGGCACACAGCTGCTGAGCCTGAAGTTCAGCCGCGAGGACGAAACCGAAGCCGACCTGGTGGGCCTGGAACTGGCCGCCCGCTCGGCCTACAAGCCGCAGGCCAGCGTGAGCCTGTGGGAGAAGATGACCGCCCAGAACGGCAAGGGCGGCGTGTCCTTCCTGTCCACGCACCCCACCGGCCCCAACCGCATCCGGGAACTGCAGGCCAACGTGCCGAAGGTGCAGGGGCTGTATGAGGCGGCGCGCAAGGGGTGAGGCCCGCCGGGTTCAGCGCTGTGCGACATAGGGATTGAACCGCCGCTCCTCCCCGAAGGTGCTCTCCGGCCCGTGCCCGGGGATGAACACCGTGTCGTCGCCCATGGGCCAGAGGCGTTCGCGGATGCTGCTGATCAGCTCGGCGTGATTCCCGCCCGGGAAGTCGGTGCGGCCGATGCTGCCGGCGAACAGCACGTCGCCGACAAAGGCCCGCTTCGCTTCGGGTGAATGGAACACCACGTGACCCGGCGTGTGGCCCGGGCAGTGGCGCACGTTCACCACGCTGCTGCCGATCTGCACCGTGTCGCCATCGGCCAGCCAGCGCGTGGGGGTGAAGTGTCCGGCGGGCGGAAAGCCGAACATCTGGCTTTGTTGCGGCAGGCCGTCGATCCAGAACTGGTCGCCCGGGTGCGGACCGATGATGGGCAGGTCCAGCTTCGCCGCCAGTTCGGCCGTGCCGCCCGCGTGGTCAATGTGGGCGTGGGTCAGCCAGATGGCTTTGAGCTGCACGCCCAGCTGCTGTGCGGCGGCTTCAATGCGGGCCAGATCACCCCCGGGGTCGATGACCGCGGCCTCCATCGTCTGGTCACACCAGACGATGGAGCAGTTCTGGGCAAATGCCGTGACGGGAAGGGTCTGGTAACGCAGCATGGGGGAGCGGGAGGTATCGGAAAACAAAGTCTCAAAGATCAAAACATAGTTTCAAAACTGGTGTTGCTGACACGATGTCATGGCGAAACATAGTCTCAAACCGCTTTGATACGAAACGACTTTTGGCAGCGTAGCATCAGGCGGCAGTGAAACCAGCTCGCGGATGCGTGCCCGTATGAAGTCCCAAGGTGGCGGCGGGTATCACGCTAAGGGGTCATGGATCGGATTTCGCCTCAGCGTCCTGTCTCGCTGTGAAGTCATCTACAGAACATAGTCCCCAAGAAGAGGATCACTCCGTCCGGGTCATCCCATCAATCACGCGCTGGTTACGCTTGAAAGCCGCAGATCTCCTGATCTCTCGCCCAGTCGGCTGGGCATACGATCACCTTGAGCCCCTTGCTATACGCTCACTCGATGGCCAGTTCCTCCGCACCAGGTGGCCACCGTGAACCAGCACAGCAGTGCTCTTATGGCGGCTCGCCCGCCCCAGAGCGTGTCAGACGATGCGCTGGCTGTGTAGCTCACGACTACTGTAAGGCTCTGCTCTTTGCGTATGCGATTTGTCGATCGGCTGGATTGCAGCGCATGCTGTCACTCAAATCGATGTCGTCGTTTACCGAGTCTGCTGGTGCAAAAGAAAAGTGTTTGACTGAATGACCATCACCGCTTATCCGAAAATTGAACAAGTTTTGATCACACAAGTCTGGCCGCCCACGCACCACCCGCTACTGCGGCACGCCGCGGGTCACCAAACATAGCACTTCAAGTGCCTCGAAGAACCCGCCTGTGATGATGAGCGCTTTGAATTTGCATCAGTTTTCCAGAGCAAGTCGGGCAAGTTTCTCGAGCACGCTCATCTTCGAGTTGTCGCCGCCTACCAGAACGCCGTTCGTCATAGTGTGCAGGTAGAGGCGAACCAGCGGAAGGTCCGGCAGACCACCTAGGCTTGTGGCTCCGTCGGCAGCGTAATGCATTACATCGCGCATGCCGGAGAGAGAATCTCCCGAGCCGTTGATTCCGCCCTCCGGAGGAACGAAGACCCGTAGCCAAGTACCGCAATCCTGTATGGCGATCTTCAAGCCGATGCGCTCGCCGTGATGGCCGTAGCCAGGCTTGAACATCGAGATGTAGTACGGCAGCAGATTGAAGTCGCGCCCCTTTGACAGCAGCTTGCCTTTGCCTCCCTCTTCAATCTGCGCTGAACGGTGCTCGTCCTGCGCAGCAATCGCGACCTCGATGGAGGGATACGAGTCGTTCAGGATGATCTTGGGGACGAAGGATCCGGACCAAGCGGTAAGCCGCTCTCGGGTCCTGGCATCCACTACCCAGAACTGACCGTCCTTGATGCCTTCCTTGCCTGTCTCCTGAAGGAACGGGAACTCCTTAACGAACTGCAGGACGGACCCCGCTTTGCCCCACGGGGTGCGGCGGGTGCGCGTGACACGGAGGCTGTCACCGTCTACCGTCACGTCGATAGCCGCCACCATCTGCTCGGGGACTTGGCGGCCGGGCATTCGAATGCGCCGCGTGGCCAGTAGCGTCAGTTGTCTCGGAACGTCTGCAGGCATGGATGGCGCCACGATCGGCTTCTTGCCAAGGAGAACCTCCTTGAGCGAGAGCTCAACGAGGCAGCGCTTGAGTGCCTCTTGCAACTGCCTGGCCGCGGAATCCTTGGCCTTACCAGGGCGAAGCTCTGCAAGAGCTTTCGGCGCGTGGTCCAGTCCCTGGGTGGCAACCTCGAAAGTGTCGCGAGACAGCAGGTTGCGGAACTTGGCCTCCGTGTAGGGGTCCGCCCGTCCGTCCCCTTTGGCGAGGGCTGAATACGCAGTCTCCGGTCGCGCCGGACGGAAGTCACTGTCAGCGGATCCTTTTGCCAGTCGAATGCTTCCCGCTTCGTCGCCGTCAGCCGCGCTGAGAAACAAGTAGTTGAGGTCCGACTCGAGTTTCGTCGGCACATCGACTGCGAGACGCACGTCTGGTACCAAAAAGTGCGTCTTCTTGTTCCCGGCCACGTGGTATTCCGGCAGGTACTCTGGAAATCTGACCAACGGTGCGAGAGCGTCAGTCGTCATAGGTTCGTTCGTCGTGTTCACAACCACCAGCGGCCGCTCCAGGTTGGCCAGAGGCTCAAGGGGGATATACGCGTCGTCTACATAGTGTGTGGCTACGAAGGTTTCTCGTGCGAAAGGCACCTTGGCCCGGGTGAACAGGGTCGTCGCGAACTCCGTGAGGAGGTTCAGGAAATACAAGCGGGTGCGACGCACCTTTTCGCGGTCCAGGCTCAGCCCTTCCATCGGGTGCTTGCGTGCATCCACCTCAAAGAAGTCGTCCGGGACAATCCGTGTCACCCCGACCAGGTAGCCCTCGCCCGCCGATGCCAAGCGGGTGGCGACAGCATCCTCGCCGGCGGAAATCTTGCGTGAAAACCGCTTTGACTTCACGTCGCACAACAGCAGGCCATGCTTCGTGTTCACGTTGAACTCTGCCTCCGCCAGTTGGAGGTACTTCTTTGAGGCTTGGCTGGCACTTCCAAGGTAAACGCTCGGCCCGAATCCGCCACTAACGAACGTGTCTTCCTCGAATGCAGCGGACTCGATCAGCTCTTTGAGAAGCATCAGTTCGATGAACTTCGCCGGCTGGGCCGCGACGGCGGCCAGCATCGATTCTGTGTCCAGCTTCGGTCGGGGGCCAAGGTACCAAGCGTCCTTGCCAGCAATCGTGAACGAAATCTTGGAGGCTGCGTCCCCTTCCAACTTCAGTTCGCGCGCGATCTCGGCGCGAACAAGTTTTGCCCGGTCTCGGAAGAAGCTCACACCGCGCGGCGTACCTTCTCCGACCTTCGGCATCTCGATCGGTATGGGTACCAATAAGCCGTCTCGACTTGCCTGCCACTTGGCGAGACGCTGTGCCACTTCAGACACAGGGACGTCGAAACGTAACGCGTTCAAGCGTGCATGAGCTGTTGATTGCGGGTCTAGTGTTTGGATGGGCATTACTTCCCCAGAATGGCGTCGCGCAGGTTCGCGTTAGGCATCCACCCAGCGTCGCCAGTGTTTCTTACGTACATGGCCATGAAGCGAATCGTGCCTTTCGCTGGGTGGAGTCCACCAAACTTGTGCGCACCCTGTAGGTTCACATACAGCGTGTGGACGGTAACGCCAGGCAGCAAGGCTTGGAGCTTGGCGTGCTTGGCTTTCGCCGTTTCCAGCAGCTGCTCCTTCTTCAGGCTGTCGGTGTTGCGAGTCCAGTTTTTGAGGTCAACGGCCACCCACACGTTCTGCTCCGGCTGAAGGTAGTAGTCGTAGAGCTGGTAGAGCTCCGGATAGAGCGGGTCCAGATCTGGCTTCAGATATTTCACAGGCCCGCCTTCTAGGGGCAGCTCGTGAGCCCAGACAGCGAATTGCTCGCCAACGTACTGCTCGAATTCGAGTTCCGCGATATAGCCCTTCATGATCTCGGTCACGAACCAGGGCTGAGGCACCAAACGCTTGGTTTTGTCAGCAAGACGGAAGCCGCGCCACTCCTTGAGGAGCTTGCGCGTGTTTTCGGACAGGCGCGAAGCGAGGCTCTCCGGTATCACCATGCTGGTCCAGTCATATGCTTCCGTGCCATCCTCGGCGTCGGTAATGACCAAGTCGTTCATGCCTGCCATGAAGAACTGCCGGGTGTAGACATCTGCGCCAAACGGCACCTCAACAAAGCAACCATTGAGGTATGCATCTGGAACACCGGCGGCAAGCAGGTCGCCCAGGTACTTCTGCGGGTCCGTGAACATAGTCGAACGGAAAAGCAGCTCCCACGTGCGACGAGCATTCTCATCTGTGCGAAAGCGGCCCGGCATTGAGCTGGTGAACTCCCGAAAGGCAATTGCCTTTTCCAAGCTCTGGACGTGGTGATTCTCCCGTTCCTCGGATGTCTCAAAAGCCCGAGTTTTCCAGTGATGAAGCGAGAGTTGCTCCAACACGGCTCGCTGCGCTGGAGATGCGCGCTTGCGAAGCTCTGGCGCGTGCCGCAACCCGAGGTGGACCATCCGCGCTGCTTCCGAGCTGACGTAAAGGTGCTGCGTGGGCATCACGACCGAAGGCCGACGCTCGCCACGTCCTAAAGCCTGGAATACGGTTCGGGTGATGTCGATGACGTGCTCCTTTCGGAGGCGCTTCCATCGATTGCGCGAGTACTCGAAAAGAAGCTCTCCCTTCGACATGGCCGCCCAGTTGGGATCCTCACGAAGCACTTGGGCGAAACTCTGAAACATCTCCATAGAGAAGCCGCTCGTACCTGGCCGGGTGTGCCGGGTGTAGTACGGGTCGTTTAACAGGCAGAAAAGCTCAAAGTCGCGTTCTGTTCCGTTCTGCTTTGTCAGGAAGTTGATTCCGCGGGACGCCGATGCGTAGGCGCTCCAAAGCAGCACCTTTTTGTGGCTGATGTCGAGGGCATCTTCCAGTTCCTTGCTGAACTGCCCCTTGTCGTCGTCCTGATCAGCTGCGCCGGTTTTGGATCGGTCTTTCTTACGGAAGCGCTCTGCCGAGTACAGGACGATGTGGATTTCCTCCTGTTGACCGTATTGGGTATAGGTGGGTAAAGCTCGCGGTTTGATAGTGAAGTAGTCACCGGTGGTGTCCATCTGCCTGACCAAGCCCAGCGGCGAGTTCGCCATCCGCTGCAGGCACTTCTTCACATGCTGCGTCGTCTGGCAAAGAACTAAGCCCGAGCGGATGTTGGTTGCCATCAGCTTGTCCAAGCTGGCCACCAGTCCCTGCAGTTCGTGGCGCTTGTGCCGGTTCAGTTGGGCGTAGCCAGAATCGCCCTTTTTCGGCCTCGCTTCGTCGAACTGCTGGTACAGCCCTATAAAGGCATTCGAAACGTCGAAGGTGGGCGCCGGGTCTTCGTCTCTCAGGATGACAACCCGCCGCTCCCGTTTGTTCAAGAATTCGAGTGCCTTTGCGCCGACCACTTCCAGCTCGTCGTCGCCCATCTCCGAGAAAAGCCCTCCGCGTTCTTCTAGATAACGGCGCAGGTGCTTGGTGTTGAACGCACCCGAAGACGCGGAGTCAAGTCCGCCCGTGGCGCTCATCAGATAAACACCATTGTTGCGACCGAGTGCCCTAACAATGTCTTCTTCGGGCGTGGCTCGCAACGATGTAATGGTCAACGTGAGGCAGACGTCGGCATCCTTGTTGTACTCCTCGGCCTGATGGCGGCTTTCTTCCAGCGTCACGACCGACTTGGTGTGTTCAAAAAGGAATGAGTCCGTGAGAAGCTCTTTGTCGCTTACCTCCGTCTCGAGACCCTCCGAAGTGGTTCTGCTATCGAACAATCGACGAACGTCCGAGCGGAACCTATCGAGACTAGGGTACCTCTCTTGGTCGATCTTGGACATCTCGATGGAGTCCTCGCCGCTGGTCACAGCCAGCACCCGTGCCATGAACACAACCAGACGTAGGTAGTCATAGAGGGTGTACGCGCCATCGGGTGTGTTCCCGTCGTGGTATTCAAGACGGATGGTCTGTTCCGCTGTATCTTTTGTAAGCTGAACTTGGCGAAGGAATTCGGTGTCCATCACACTGGCCGATTCCGTGAAGAAGGTCTGGCCGGGCTGGTCCAGCACCTCCCCGTAGGTGGACCGGCTCATGGTGAAGAACTTCTTGTTCGCCACCAGATCGTGTAGCTTGACGAAAACGTCATACGTGGTGCCTAGGCCCCGGTGCGCGATCTGCTCGACGTAAGTGCGGATGCGTGCCAGTACGCGGGCTTTCTGGCGGAAGCGCTTGAAGTCAGCATGAGCGTCGTTGCGCTCATGCAGTTGCTTGAGGACCGCAAGCAACTCAGCATCATTGAACCACTGCGCTGTCTTGGGAAACTGCATTTCAAGCTTTTCGCGCAAGATCGCCACCCTGCGAGGAGGCGAGACAAAAGACGCGCGCGTACGTTCGACCTCCAGCCGGAACTCGTCTTCCACGGCCTTGCTGATCGCCGCGAACTCCTCAAGGTGCTCGTACACCTTCTTGGCAAGATCGCGTCGAGGACCATCCAGTTCCAAACGCTCGAAGGCCATCGGCCACTTCAGGTCGAAATACTGGAAGAACTCCGAGATCACCAGGTTCAGGTCGTTGCGGCCGCCAGAGTTGACCACTGACTTACGCTGGTCGAAGAGGTACCAATAGGAGTCCTCCTCTTCGTCGACAAACGTGACTACCCTGGCGGAGTCTGGTCGTCTAGACACCATCCGTCCCAGGGCGCTGTCATCCTGATTCAACTCTTCCAGAAACAGTGGGAGGTTCTCCCAGTCGCGCTGCCGGAATCCGCCCTTGCTATCACTGGTGAAGACTTTGTGCGCCACCTGAGCCTTGGATGCCGTGCTCACGATGATGCCTGGGGTGTCGAGAAAAGCCTGCAGGGGGTGGAGTCTGCGAATCAGTTCCGCGACAGGTGGAGCTTGCATGTAGCGCTCTTCATCGCGCATGGACGGCCTGCTCTGGATGTCGAGCTGAATCAATCTCCAGACCAGTCGGTCCGCAAGACCACGAGCCTGCTGCGCTGACTTGACGTACGTGGCACGTGTGTCCTCGTAGGTTTCGTCAGAACGGGACATGCCCAGAAAATTCGATTGCTCGCACGAAGCCGCCTTGGCACGCAGTTCCTGAATGCGCATGCGGAGGCTTTTGTCGCTGTCCGCGTGTTTTGGCGACCTCTCCATCTGCCTGACTACATGGGGATGCCGCTCGAACCATTGCACCAGCGCCAGACAGGCGCTGAAGAAAGTGCGATCGTTGATGTGGTACTCAAGGGAATACAGCCGGTAGACTGGAATGTCGACGCCATGGTCGCTCACAGCCTGCACAAGTTCGTCAGCGTAGCTGCGGTCCTTCTGGTGGTTGTGCACCTCGCCGCTGAATTGAGACACCAGGGATTGAAGTGGAGCGATGAAGACGGGAATGACGTCGCACTTCAGGAACAGCTCGATGCTGAACGCTGCAGCGTTGTAGGTCTTGCCGATGCCGGTGTACCAGTTCAAAAGCTTGATGAAAGGCCGCTCGCTGGAGCGCAAATAGGGCTCCTTGAAGCCCTTGAGAAAAATTGAACTTGCGGTCCGGGATTGCCTTTTCGTCATCTGACTACTCCGCCACAACGCCTGGCAGTTTCGAGCGAGCACACATATTCAGCAAAAAGATTAGATTTCATAGCGGCTCTACCCAATAGTCCGTTGCGACCTGTAAGACTCATGCCAAGCGAACTGCTCTCGCTGCAACTGGCAGGTACAGCCACCGCTGGCTCACGGGCTTGCCGGTCGCAGCGAGGAGCGCGTGGCTATAGGACCCCATCTGGGGACCATGCTCGGCCACCAGGTCCTCATCTCTGGATGCGCCCCCTGGGTTCGACTTGTGGTCCAAAAGTACCCAGCCGTCATTCGCTTCGATCAGAAGGTCGATGCGGCCACGGATACGAGTGCCGTTCGGACCTTCGGCTTCTATGGGCACCTCGACATGAACAGGGCAGCCGGGCCAGCGCGTGGCCAACCAGCACTGGAACGCTGCGACCTGGGCGCAAACGGCATCCTTGTCCACGGAATGGGCGACAGCCCAACTGCTCAGGATGCGCTCGACGTCCTCCGGGCGGGGCGAGCCGAGAACAGCGGCGCGCGCGATGCACAGGTGCAACGCGGTGCCCAGCGAAGCCATGTCGGGCTTGCCCGCAAGGCTTAGTCGTACCCCGATTGTGTCTGTCTCGGCGACCTTGAAGGCTCCGCCTGAGGCAGAGCTTGGGCGGAGCCACAGGGGCTCGCCTCGCATCCGTGGCCGCGGGGCGAACCAGTGGCACGTCTCGGGCGCTTTGGCCGGCGGCTCGACGGCGCAGTCGTCCTTGCTCCAAGACTTTGTCAGCCGGGATAGCTGTCGGCCGCAGGGCAGCGCCAAAGCTCCCGAGTCGCCGAACAATAGGTCAGTCGCGCCTTGAATCTCGCCAACCCAGGCTCGCCCAGGTCCTCGCGACCGAACGAAGGATACGGCCACGTTCATGTCGCGCGCACGAGTCAGGCCGACATAGAGCAGGCGCTTGTTCTCCGCCAGGGCTTCGGCCTGCATGGCTTGGCCAGTGGCGCTGGCCTCGGCGTGGAGGGCGGCCTGGGGTTGGGATCGCTTGCCCCAGGTCTTCAACCAACAGTGGACGAAGCGGTTTGCGAGCGGCTGCTGCGGGTCGAAGGCGCCGATCGTCCTCGCGCGGACGCCCCAGAGTGAGCTGCGCGCCGTCGCATCGAGGCTTGTTAGTACGACGACGGGCCACTCCAGACCCTTTGCACCGTGGTAGGTGAGGACTGTGACCGAGTTGCCTGCTGAGGTCGCCCGGTTGTCGTCTTCTGCGCTGGCTAGTTCGTCCAGCCAGCGCAGCATGCCGCCGACAGTTGCCGGCCGCTTCGCGGCAACGCACTCGTCCTCGAAAGCCTTGCCGAACTCGACCAGCGCTTCGACGTTGGCCAGGCGGTTGCGGCTCTCGTGGGGAGATGCCGACCATTGGCCGACCAAGCTCGCTACCTGGGACTCAGCAGCGGCAAGTCGCAGCGCCTCCTGCGGTGTCAAGGCGTTGAGCGTAGGACGCAGCTCTTCCAATCGGGCCAGCAGCGGATGGGCACTATTGCCGGTCGTCTTCCACTCGTGGGACTTGGACCCCTCGGTGGCAAGGTGCTGCAGCCGATCTTGAAGCCATGTCTCGACCGGCATGCTGTCGGACAGAGTTAGAACCAGCGCCGTCGCGACCGTGTCGGTCGGGTCGTTCATGCGCCGCAGGCATGCCGTCACGTAGATGGCCTCGGCAGTCCCCAGCAGGCCGGAGCGTGGGCTGGCTGAAGGGATGCCCCAGCGGGTAAGCGACGTGACGGCGAACTCAACCTGCTCGTTGTAGCGGCACAGCACCCCGACATCGCTGGCTTGAATCGGTCGCAGCTGCCTAGTGTCCTTGTCCTCGATCTTGACCCCGGAAGCCAGCAGTTCGCGGACGGCTTGTCCAAGACCCAGGTAGTCCGAGTCGTTTCGGCTGCTCTCGAAGTTCCAGTTCAGGAGCGCTGACTGGTCCGGGATGACTTTCCGCAGCGGTTGCAGCTGAACCTGCGCTGGGGTCAGGTCGGGCTCGAACGCAGACCCGAACACGCCGTTGGTGAGCGCTACGAGCCCCTCGACGGAACGCCTGGAGGTATCGAGGGCCTTCCCAATGGTTCCGCCCCAATCCTTGATGGCGCCGAGGACGCCAGCGATGAGGCTCGCGTCCGTGCCGCGGAACCCGTAGATGGCTTGCTTGGGGTCACCGACCCACACCGACCGCTTGGCGAGCTTGGCCAACTCTACGAAAAGCGCCAGCTGAAGCGGGCTGGTGTCCTGGAACTCGTCGACCATGATGAGGTCCAGCTCGGCCGCCAGGGCTTCGCGGACGCTGGGCTTTGTCCGCAGCGCCCGCAGCAGCAGAACCTCCTGGTCGCTGAAGTCAACGGCGCCCAGGGCCTTCTTGGCCTGCTCATAGGCGTCGAGAACGTCGGCGGCCAGGTTGAACACCAGGTCCAGGTAGCGGCGGACCTCGGCATGAAAGGCAGGGTGACACTCGTGGGCCTGAGCGGCAGCCTTGACTGGCTCTACGAGGTCCTTGACCTTGGCGCCAGCGTTCAACCCGGCAGCCCCTATCCAGTCTGGCCAGCTCCAACGCTTGCTCTGAAAGCGGCGGTCCAGCTTTTGGATGTCCTCAAGCCCATCGGTCAGGTTCTTTGCTACTTTTGCGTCGGAAGCCAGCTGCTGTTCGACGTAGGCGGCCACCTCCTGGTGCGCCCTGGACAGTGCCGCGACCAGCACGTCGGTCTGGTCTGGTCCTGCGGTCGGAGCAGGCCAGTTCGCAAGCATCGCATCCGCGTTCTGCGCGCCCATCGCGCGAAGCGCCGCTGGCGTGATGTCATTGTCGAGCGCGGCCTTGACGACGGCCTCGACGGTTTTGGACCAGTCCGCTTGCTCGATTCCGAACCGCTCGGTCAGCCAAACCAGTTCCGCTTGCGCGGCGGCATCCATGGACTCGGCCAGGGTGGCTTTGAGCAGTCGCTTGGATTGGCCTTCACCCAGGACGGTTTGGTCGGGCGACAGGCCCAGCTCGAAGCAGAACCGCTTGAGCATCTGGCCGCAAACGCTGTTGACGGTCCCCAGCCGGGCTTGGCCGATGGCGGTGGCCAAGTCGATGCGTCCCTTTTCGAGGAGCCAGGAACGGGCGCGCTCTCGCAGTTCGGTGGCGGCCTTCACCGTGAACGTCGTGGCCAGGATGGCGTGAGGCCGTGCTGCACCGGACTCGAGCGCTTGGGCGAGGGTCTCGGTCAGCTTGTAGGTCTTGCCGCTGCCCGCGCCGGCGCTGATGAACTCGATGTTGTCCATCATTCCCAGCCTCCCAGCAAGACGAGGTAGCCGCCGTCGAAGCGGCTGTTCGGGCCCTTTACTGGAAGCGTTCCGTCGGGCCCCTTGAAGTCATCTTGCGGGTCTACCGGAACTACATCAATGACTCCAGCGTCCAGCTGCTGCTCACGCCAGTTCCAAGTCGCACGTGCCTGGTCCAGCAGGGTGGCGACGGTCACCTCTTCTGGCGGCCGCCTGACCTGAGCCTTCGGGAAGATGTCGGCGGCAGTGATGTAGAGCGCGCCGCTCTCAAGGATGAAGTAGCCGAGCGCGGCGGGCGCGGTACCGTTCGTTTGCTCGACGAGGCTGGAGTAGAGAGCCAGCTGCAGGTGCTCACCGGAGCGAAGCAGCTTGGCGTAGTAGTTGTCGCTCCGCCACTTCATGTCGAGGGCGACGGTTCGCTTGTCACCGAGCGTGACCAGCAGGTCAATCTTGCCGACCAGCGGTACTGCACCCAGGGTTCCGGAGAATGAGACCTCGGTCTGAACTTGAGTGGCCCCGGCGGACCTCAGGTGGTCGAGCAGACTGCAGATGGCACCCTCGCAGACCTTTCGGAAGTGCTGATGGCTGACTCCAGCGCCTTGCATCAGTAGGACGGCGCCTTCAGTCTGCAGGAGCGTGTCGGCCTCAGTGTGAAACCAAGCAACGGCAGCGGGATTTGACCAAGTCAGAGCATCAGCATGTGCGAAGAGCTTCTCGAATACTCGGTGCGCAAGGATGCCCAAGAGGCGGTTGTCCTCCTCCACCGACAGGACGGAGGTGGGCTCCAGGTCCGCGACACGCTTCAGGACGAAAAGCGCAGGGTCGTTGAATAGCTCGTTGAGCGTGGTGAACGACTGCGCAGAGTCGCCAAGCTGCACGGGATGCGGAAGTTGGACGGTTAGAGGCGGAGTCGGCAGAGGCTGCGGCGCCAGTGCTGCGGCGATGGTCGCGATGAGCGAAGTGTCTATCGCCGCGTCAAGATTGACAGCGGTACTCTCGATGGTGGGCAGCAACTGCTTCAGAAGTTGGAGAATCGGATGCACCTCGGCGCCAGGGGGCGGGCAGACGAGGACGAAGCGCTTGCGTGCCGCAAGCAATGGGCGGAGCCACTGCGAAGCCAGCGATACCAGCTCTCGTGCCGGGTCTCGCAGCTGGACACCAAGCTGGGTGAGAGCTTCCACCTCGGACGGCGACCATGGAAGCGGCGACGGCAGGGAGGGGGTGGACGGCATCCACCAGACTACTTCGTCGGCGGCCTCGATACAGGCGGCTGGGGTGCTGGCAGAGCGCATGCAGCCGACATGCGAAACCGCGGCGGGGTCGGTTGCCCCTGCGGGCGTGGCGTGGGCGACCAACTGCTCGATTTGCCGAGGTAGCACCGTCGCCATGCCTTGGCCAGCGAGCTCGGTCAGCGCGTCGTGGACAGCTGAGCATTGGCGATGCGCAGCCAGGAAACTCGTAACATCGGCTGCCTCACCCGTGAGGCGCCGCCGCATCGCCTCCTTAAGCCGGTCAACCCTAGCGATGAGTGCGTCGACTGGCACTCCGTTGTCGCGCGTCCAGCGCTCGGATTCCAGCCAGAAGGCAATTTCGTCGGCGACTTCCTGGGCGTCCTCCCCTTCGGCGAGCTTGGCCTTGGCTGCAGTCCAGGCCTCGCCGCCAATCCCTGGCTGCTTGGCGACAGCGCGGGCGAGCGTACTTCGCGCGCGACGGCTGAATGGGCCGATCGGGTGGGTCAAGAAGTCCAGTAGCCGGTTGATGTCGAGCGGCGCCCAGCACATCTCAAGGGCAAGGGGCAATGCCTGAAGGGCAGGACGGAGCTGGCTCGGGCGCTCGAACCCGCACTTAACCCCGCCAGTTGCGGACAGCGATACGTCCAGCGAGTCGCCAGCGTCTTCGGCCAGAACCAGCCGGTCGCCCGGCTCGTGCGAGTTGTGTGCGCTCAGCCAGTGCGCGGCGGTCGTGGCCGTGAGGGCGCGAACCAACAGGACGCTACCGTCTCGCGGGGCTCCCAAGTCGCCAGCCGGGTGGCCGGCCAGAACGGCCAGGGCCTGTTCTTGGACCGCGCGGAGCTGCCCTACGCCCTGTGGTTCGGGCAGTAAAAGCTCGACTGCCGGCAGGTGGTCGAGCACTTGCCGCCAGAGGAGCGGAAAGTCCTCGGGTGGGTCAACCAGACTCACAGACGTGATGGGACCGGCGCCAGACACGCTCAGAGCGTGCACCACCAGGTGCAAGCGTTCGGCTTCTCCGGCAGGTAGCGTTTCGAATGCCGCCTTCTCGATGGCAGCAAGTTCCTGGAGCCGAGTAGGGTGCGTTTGCTGCACGCTGCCGTCCCAGCCACCGAGTCGCCACTCGTCTCGCCAAGCCATGAGTCGAGCGGCGGTACCGATGCTGTCGACCTTCAGGGACTCGCTATAGAAGCGAGAGTTGTTGTCATGGGCGCGTAGCAGGCCGGAGTAGACCGCTACGCGTTTGGCCTTGGACACGTCGGGCGCGCTCAGGCCAAGGTAGGTCTCCAGCAGGGATAGAAATCCGAGGCGGCCGACTACTGGATTATTGAAGAAGTTCGTCGAGGACGGACCCTGGCGGGCGTCCAAGAACAAGCCAAAAGTGACGTGCATGCTGAATCACTCCCCTGAAGACAATCGAATGTAAGCGCTCTCTTGCGCCTATTTAACCTGCTGTGTTTCGACAAGGGCAGCTAAATATCGAAGGAGGCGGATATTCCAGTTTGGTAAGCATGCCCAGAGGATGCAATGGCAATCGGTGCTGCATCCCCCATTGGATGGATGCAGCACAGTTTGTGCTTTGTCTGAATCGGGGTTTTCGGCGGATGTCAGTGGTATTCGCACGACCCGCGACCGTTCTCGTGCAGCAACAGGCTCTCCTGTCCTACGATGACTGCATCCAGCGGCCGCTTGTCACGGCCGGAGACGGCCCCACCCCGCTGGTTGTCATGCAGACGAAATTAGGACGTGGTGAGTCCAAGCCATCGGCGGCTGCCGCTTCGGGCGATGACGGCGTCACCTGCAACAACAGACTTGCAAGCGCCAGGTTGTCCCGCCGGTTGCTGTTGGCCAACATGCCGTAGTGCCGGATACGATGGAAGCCGCCCGTGACCAGGACATTGCAGTTCACCCTGCCCGGGACCTGTACCGATGCCTATTGGCAACCCAGGAAGTAGCCAGAGGGTCGACCGACTGCGGCGGCGCTCGCGCTGGAGCGGCTTGGACCGGAGCTCGGCTCAAACGCCGCACGATACTGGCAAGAAGGCCTTTGGGTACCACAGAATGCCCTGGGTTTTGAGCAGTTGAAGGCCTGGGGTTAGCCGCCACAACGCTGGACCTCGAAGTGACCTCTTCAGGGGAAGCGGAAGTGTTGTATGGTTTCTTGGCGGGGTGGTCAAACCGTGAACCGGCTCGGCTGGGACTTTCAACAACGGCCATAGGCCAGGGAGCGAGCAAATGGCACGCAAGGGAAAGGGAGGCTCGGGAGGGCTTTTGGGGGCAGCGGCAATCGGTGTCTTGGCACTGATGATGTCAGTCCCGGTTGAGGTCTGGGTTGTGCTCGGCATTGGGGTGGTCGCCTACTTTGCATACCGGCACTACAACCCCCAAGCTGAGCGCGAGCCCGCTCCCAAGATTACGCAGCCACATCCGACAGTTCGGGCTGGCGCATCTGGGGCTCGCGCGCAGCGCTTCGTGGATGACGATGAACCGGTTAGCGCCTATCGCCCCGACCCTGCGGACGTGTCTCGAGACTACCGCGTCCCCGCCGCGCCGAAGGGCTTCGGCAGCGCCACCTGGATTCGCCCAGGCTCGCCTATCAACGTCGCCGGATTCTCGATTCCGGGCGGAATGATTTACGTCGGCACTCGCCTTGCGACGCCCTACGGAGACGATGACCCCTGCCTCATTGACCCATCCCTCAGCGCGTCCAAGAGCGGCGACTACGCGGAGCGGCAAACAGGCTACTGGCCCAGCTATTCGACTATTCCGAGCAGCGCACGTGGCGCATACCTGAAGTGGCTCGCCGGGGGACGTCAGGACCCCTCTGCCGACATAGGGTATGTATTCCTGTTCTTCTACGGGCTGGAACGCCGAGCAGTTGTAGACGCCGCCTCCGACCCGGCTGCTCAGAGCGACTGGCCGACTATCGCAGACGAGCTACGTCGTCTACTCGGCATCTACGGCGAAAAATCTGGCTCGTTTCGGCGATACGCGGGAGCCCTCCTCGACTGGGTTTCCCTTGCAGAGCACCCCGCCAGGTTGTACGAGAAGCCAATCCCGAGTTTCCCTCGCGCCTATGAGTTGCCGCTGTACATCCGGCTGGCGCTGGGGCAAGCGGCTGTGGATGGGGTGGCAGTACCCGCTCGGCTGGCACTCGCCTGGGCGAAACTCGAACCCGGCATCTCCTTGCGCACCCCTGCCATCAGGTGCGCTGAGCAGTTCGATGCTCTGTTTGCTCAGAAGTACGAGGAAGCCTTTGGTTCAGGCATGACGCTGCCCCGCAACCGCACAAAGCTCAAACTCATGTACCGGCCCGCATCTTCCGGATTCAATGGGTACCGAGAGCTGACCCTTACATTCGGGGAGGTTCCGGACATCACCGTGCTGACTGGTCCCAAGAAGAAGCTCCAGGACCTTGTGGAGACCGTCACCAAGGAGCTGGAGCCGTACAGCCGATTCCTCGGCAAGAACGGCTCGAGCAAGGATGCATTGGAGGGACTGTTGCAGTTGCCGGTCACCCTTTGGCCCGAGCAAGCCCAGAAGGCTCTCCAGCAGCTCAAAACCCGCATGGGCGACGGCATGGTGAGCATGACCTTCCAGGAGCTGCTGACCTCGTTGGGCGCGCAGACCACGCTGACCAAGGACAAGACCATGGCGCTGGCTCGGGCCCTTGAGTCGTTGAATATGGGCATGGAACCCGATGTTCTGGGCGGAGCGAAAACGCCCAAGGCCGAAGAGCGCGTTGTCCTGTTTGCCGTCCCTCCGGGTGAAGTCACTTCCCGCGCCACCCCTGCGTACCAGGCCGCGATGCTCACGCTGCAGCTGGCGTCTGCTGTGGCCAGTGCAGACGGAGAGTTCAATGTGAAGGAAATGAGCCATCTACGGGAGCAAACCCAGGCATGGACGCACCTCACACCCAACCACCTGCGGCGGTTGCTTGCGCATTTGCGCCTCTTGATGGTCGCTCCCGTGACCCTGACCTCGTTGAAAAAGAAGCTCGAGCCCTTGGAGCCATCGGCAAAGGAGACGATTGCAGCCTTCATGGCCACCGTGGCGCAATCTGACGGGACGGTCTCTCCCGACGAAGTGAAGATGCTGGAGAAGGTTTACAAGGCACTGGGCGTCGAGCCGAAGAAAGTGTTTTCTGACGTGCATGCGGCAGCTGCCGGCGCCCCCCAGAGCGAATCACCCAAGGCTGAGGCCGCTGGCGGCTTCAAGCTCGACCCAGCCCGCATTGCTGCGCTCCAGCAAGACTCGGCAAAGGTTTCTGCACTGCTCGCCAACATCTTCAAAGAAGAAGACGCTCCGGCGGCCGCGCTGCTCGAACCTGAAGCTGCCACGGAGCCCGAGGTGGAAGAAGCATCTAGCGCCATTCTGGGCTTGGACGAGCCGCACACCACGTTGGCCCGAATGCTGTTGTCCCGGCCTCAGTGGAGCCGTGCGGAACTGCTGGACGTTTCCGCCGACCTTGATTTGATGCTGGACGGTGCGCTGGAGCGCATCAACGAAGCAGCATTTGACTCCCTCGATATGCCCTTCACCGAAGGCGAGGACCCTGTGGAGGTCAACGCCGATGTCCTGGAGAAACTGGAAGCATGAGCACCATTCGTCCCAAAGACCGCGATGCGGTCATTCAATCCTTGCGCGCGGGCGTCGTGCCCCGTTCGGGGCAGCACCTGATTCAGGTGGGCCGGGCGAGGGAAATTGAGACCCTGGTGGCAGACATCGAGCGCATCGCCGACGGTGGCTCGGGCTTTCGGGTTGTCATCGGGGAATACGGCGCAGGGAAAACGTTCTTCCTGAACTTGGTTCGTGCAATGGCCATGGAGAAGAAGCTGGTTGTGGCAAGCGCCGACCTGAACCCCGACCGGCGCCTTCATGCCAGCGGCGGCCAAGCACGCTCGCTGTACGCAGAACTGATGCGCAACATGTCCACCCGGACCAAACCGGACGGAGGCGCGTTGAGCGGTATCGTGGAAAAGTTCATTGCCACCGCAAAAACTGAAGCCAAAGCGGCGGGGCAATCAACTGAAACAGTCATCCGGCAGAAGCTTGACCACCTGACAGAGCTGGTCAATGGCTACGATTTCGCCGATGTGATTGCAGCCTACTGCCGCGGGTTCGAGGAGGGAAGCGAGCAGCTCAAGGCCGATGCTGTCCGCTGGCTGCGCGGAGAGTTCTCCACCAAGACGGATGCGCGCCAGGCATTGGGAGTTCGCACCATCGTTGACGACGCCGCGGTGTATGACCAGCTCAAGCTGATGGCAAGGTTTGTGCGCCTTGCTGGTTTCTCAGGTTTGTTGGTGAGCCTGGACGAGCTGGTGAACCTATACAAGCTGGCCAACACCCAGGCCCGCAACGCAAACTACGAGCAGATTCTGCGCATCCTCAACGACTCCCTACAAGGCACGGCCGTGGGGCTGGGCTTCGTGTTGGGCGGTACTCCAGAGTTCTTGCTGGACACACGTCGGGGGCTATACAGCTACCCTGCTCTGCAAAGCCGGCTCGCGCAAAACACGTTCGCATCCGGGGGGCTGGTCGACTTCAGCGGCCCGGTGGTGCGCCTGGCCAGCCTCACTCCGGAGGACTTCTACGTCCTCTTGCAGAAAATTCGCCACGTGAACGCGTCCGGTGACGAGGCGAAGTACCTGCTCCCCGACCAAGGCATCTACAGCTTCATGGAGCATTGCTCCAAACGCATCGGCGACACGTATTTCCGGACGCCTCGAACGACCATCACCGCGTTCATCAACCTCTTGGCGGTGCTTGAGCAAAACGCTGGGGCCACGTGGCAAGACCTCCTCGGAGGTATCGACGTGCTCCCCGACACTGGCGCGGCTGGCGACTTGGCTGTTGAAGCCGAAGGTGACGATGAGTTCGCCTCGTTCAAGATGTGAGCGAGGCATCGAAAGCAACCCTTGGCTCAAAGATGACCGAGCGCGCATCCGCAGCGTTTCACCTCCTCGATGAGCGCATCCAGCGCTTTATCTGGGCAGAAGGGTGGGAATCTCTGCGAGACGCTCAAGAGGCCGCCATCCCTCTTGTCATTCCCGGAGAGCGCGACGTCATTGTGGCTGCCGCCACCGCCGCCGGAAAAACCGAGGCGGCCTGCCTTCCTGCCCTGACCCACCTGCTCCAGCAGGAAGTGCCTGGGCTCATCGTCTACATCAGCCCCCTGAAGGCGCTCATCAACGACCAGTTCGGCCGCCTGGAGCGTCTTTGCGAGCAACTCGAAGTCCCGGTCTGGCCCTGGCACGGAGATATCTCGTCGTCCAGCAAAGCACGGTTTCTGACCAAGCGCCAAGGGGTCCTTCTTATCACCCCGGAATCCCTTGAGGCCCTACTCTGCAATCGCGGCACCGCAATCAGCGCAGTGTTCGGCGAGGCCGCATTCTTCGTAGTGGACGAGCTCCATGCCTTCATCGGCAGCGAGCGGGGCAAGCAGCTGCAGTCGCTCATGCATCGGCTTGATACGGCCGTAGGTCGCACTGTTCCCCGTATCGGGCTGTCGGCCACCTTGGGCGACATGCGATTGGCCGCTGAATTCCTTCGGCCCGGCGCAGGCGAACAGGTCGCACTGGTTGAATCGAAGTCCTCTGGTGCTGAGTTGAAAATCCTGGTCAAGGGCTACGAAGAGCCCGTGGTCATCAAGCGCGAGGACTCCGATGAAGCGGCAGAGCATGAACCGGTAACCCCGGCCCTTCTGGCCGCGCATATGTTCAAAGTGCTGCGGGGCTCTAACAACCTGGTCTTCCCGAACTCCCGACGCGAAGTGGAGCGGTACACACATCTGCTCAACAAGCTGTGTCACGACCAACAGGTTCCCAACGAATTCTGGCCCCATCACGGAAGTCTTTCAAAAGAAATTCGAGCTGAGACTGAAGCCGCACTGAAGCAGAAGGAACGGCCCGCCTCCGCGATTTGCACGAACACGCTGGAGCTAGGCATCGACATCGGTGCAGTCAAGAGCGTTGTGCAGATTGGGCCGCCTCCGCAAGTCGCCAGTCTGCGCCAACGCTTGGGTCGCTCAGGCAGGCGAAAAGGAGAGCCTGCCATCCTCAGGGGCTACTGCATTGAAGAGGCTCTGAATCCCCGCTCTTCGCTGGACAGCGTGCTTCGGTTGGGTACCGTGCAGCTGGCTGCGATGATTTCGCTGCTACTGCAGGGCTGGTTCGAGCCTCCTCGGGGACACGGGGCTCACCTATCAACGCTGGTGCAGCAAATGCTGTCTGTAGTCGCTCAGCGCGGAGGCGCCACCATAGGGCAGCTCTACGCGCTCCTATGCGCGCCAGCCACGCCGTTCCAGGAGCTATCCAAGGAAGAGTTCGTTCAGCTGGTTCGACACCTTGGCTCCAAAGAGCTGTTGACTCAAGACGCGGCAGGCCTGTTACTGCACGGCAGACTCGGGGAAAAGTTCGTCAACCACTACTCCTTCTACGCCGCGTTTGCGGCAGATGAAGAGTTCCGCATTGTCAGCGCCGGCCGAATGTTGGGCACGTTGCCAGTGTCCCAGATGCTCACCGCAGGGCAGCGCATCCTATTTGCTGGAAAGACCTGGTTGGTCGAATCCGTGGACGAGGAACAAAAAACCATCTATGTGACTCGCGCAAAGGGCGGTACTCCTCCCCTGTTTTCAGGCGGTGCGGGGCGGGTACACACGAAGGTCCGGCAAGAGATGCGGCGCTTGCTGGTCTCAACAGAACAACTTCCGTATCTGGATGAGGTAGCCCGCCGGTTCTTGGAGGAAGGTCGCAAGAGCTATGCTGACCGAGGTCTGGCCAAAACCTATTTTGTCGACCAGGGGCGAGAACTGGTTCTCCTTACCTGGCTCGGCGACTCCGCCAATGAGGCGATCGCAGCGCTGTTGACGCGTCGCGGCTTGGTTGCCACTCCTGGGGGGCCAGGGGTGGAAGTTCGACTGGATGGTCGCTCCGTGAGAGAGGTTCTGGACGTGTTGGGTGACGCAGCAGTGGATGAGCCGCCGTCATTGCATGTCCTGCTACAAGATGCCAAGAATCTAGAGCGAGAGAAGTGGGACTGGGCGCTGCCTCCTGAGTTGCTGCGGAAGACCTACGCAAGCCTCAACCTGGACTTGGACGAGGCGCTGGCCTGGACTAAGTCTTTGGCTGCGACAGTTGCCAAGTAGCCGTTGACAACGGCCCCGATTTCACCAGCCGGGCATCCATGGCCTGGGCGGAGGCACACGGCGTTCGCCATATCCTGATCCAGCCGGTGCGCCCCGTGCGGAACTGCTACCCGGCTCCAGTGAAGTTGCCTTTGGTGCTTTGCGTGGGTGCGAGTAGAGCCGACGGATGCGAGAGCCCACAACCAAGCAGCGCTTCAAGCGACTGCGTTGCTTGACCGGCCACCAGAGGTCAATCTCAAGGGACCGGTAAGGGAGGAGGTAGGAGTAGTCGAGGTTCTGCCTCAGGCCGCAGTGGCAAACCCAAAAAGCCAGGGCTTGTTGAGCAGGATGCGTCGGCTCAGCTGCCTCTGTGGAGATCTGCACTGACGATCTCAGACCCAAAATCTCCCAAAAGGGAGTGGACATGCGGATAGGCATGGATATCGCAGCCCTTACTCTGAAGCGACAGGCACAAGCGATTGTTCTCGTCTCCGGCGACAGCGACTTCGTTCCAGCCATGAAGTTCGCTCGACGCGAAGGTGCCAACCTGTATTTGGTTCCTCTTGGTCAGCGTGTGAAGCCGGCGATGCTTGAACACTCGGACTTGGTTTTGCAAGTCGCAGCGCACGAGTTCACGATACCTAGGCAAACCACTACTGAGACGACAATTTAACGGGTAGCCCTAGCTGAGCCGGACCCGATGGCTCAAGCCGCTGGTGATTGTGGATCTGTGTGCGGGCAAAGCCCGCACATCTCCCGTACGGTTTACTTCATGCGCTTCAGGTCGGCATAGCTGCCGCTGGTGCGCAACACCAGCGTCACTTTGTCTTCGCCTCGGTTGCGCCAGAACCAGCCATGATTGCCGGTGAAGGCCGCCACCAGATCGCCTGTGTCGGCGGGCACCGAGCGTCCCTTTTTGTAGCTGATGGAGTTGCCATCGCCATCGCCGTGCGCGTCGAAATTGACCACGCCGCCTTGGACGGACCATGCGAAGACGGCGCGCTCGCCTTCTTTCATCCGCATCTTGACTTCCGAGCCTTCGCCCGGGCTAAGGGTGATGGTCATCTCGTCGCGCCACTTCACTGCGGCGGCGGTTTTTTCGGGGGTGGCCGCTGCCGCCTCATTCAGCGGCGCTGGCTTGGTGGTCGGGGCCGGGCTTACCGCAGGCGGCATGGCGGCGGCGGTCGCCGCAGCAGCATCCGAGGCAGGTGCAGCATCGGCCAAAGCCTCTTTGATCAGCCGTGTCTTGGTCTCGCCCATTTCGGTGAGGCCCAGGAGCCTGCCGGCACCGGTGGGATCGATGCCGTACTCAGCCGGCATGACCACGGTGGCCAGCAAGGCCACTGCGCACACCGCCGCGATCATGGTGGAACGGGTGAGTTGCTTCGATGTGGGCAATTCGGCACGCAAGGGGGTTTCGCTGTTGTACATGTTCAGGGTCTCGCAAATTCATCAGGACACAAAATAGCCAGTCAGTTGCATGCCCACCAGCACGAAGCCGGCGCTCATCATGACGACATTGGCGGTGTAGGCGTGGCGCACGAAACCGGCGGTTCGGCGCCAGTAGCTCATCCCGATCAGGATGATGGCCAGGGCCAGCAACTGGCCGATTTCCACCCCGACGTTGAAGGCGAGCAGGTTGGGGACCAAGCCGTCCGGCGAGATCTGGTACTCCAGGATCTTGGTGGCCAGTCCGAAACCGTGAAAGAGGCCGAAAATCAGCGTGGCCGCTTTGGTGTTGGGCTGAAAGCCCAGCCACCGCTGGAAGGCGCCGAGGTTGTCCAGCGCCTTGTAGACCACCGAGAGGCCGATGATGGCGTCGATCAGGTAGCTGTTGATACCGACGTTGAAGTAGACCCCCAGGATCATCGTGGTCGAGTGCCCCAAGGCAAACAGGCTCACGTACAAACCGATGTGGGAAAGCCGGTAGAGGAAGAAGATCACACCGAAGAGAAACAGGATGTGGTCGTAGCCCGTCATCATGTGCTTGGCGCCCAAGTACATGAACGGCAGGATGTTGACGCCTGTGATTTCCTGGATGTAACCCTTGTCGCCCTGCGCCACCGCATGGGCAAACACGTTGCTGGTGGCGAGCAACAGCACGAGGCTGATGACCACCAGCCATGCAGTGGACAGGCTGCGTTTGGCCCACGGCGCAAACGGCTGCCTGCACCAGATGTAACTGTGCATAAAAAACTCCGAAACGATTGAATAGGGACAAGCCGCCGAGCGCGGCTTGAGACGCGGGGAGGTGCGTCTCAGGACCTGGGAGGTCTGTCGAGTCGGCCAGCTTCAAGCCCTGGGACCCAGGCTTGGGCAACGGCGATCCGCTCTGGCGAAGCGGCGGGGGCTACGGCCAGTTGCTCGGGCAAGGCGTGCGCCTTGTCGTGGGAATGGTCGGTGGCGTGATGCGGGTGCGCGCCCGCCGGGTCGGCCACCGGGACATCCTCGTCATGGGCGTGTCCGTGTGCGTCGTCGGACGCCACACCATGGTCTGCCACTGCAAGGCCTGCCAGACCGTGCGATGTGATGAGACCCACGGATGACACGAGGGTCCCCCAGATCAACGCCATCAACACCAGCCAACGCAAGCAGGTCTTGCGGTCAGGCAGGTGAAGGTTGAAAGGGAGGATTGGCATCTTGGGTCGTGAAGACAAGCGTTTGTCTGCGGGATTATTGTAACCTCGGGGGGAGGATACAAAACCATGCCCCACATACACACCCACGAAACCCATCCCGCCACCATCAAGCGGCTGCGCCGGGCCGGCGGGCACCTCGCCAGCGTGATCACCATGCTGGAACAGGGCAAGCCTTGTCTGGATGTGGCGCAGCAACTGCAAGCCGTCGAAAAGGCGGTCGCTCAGGCCAAGAAGACCCTGATTCAGGACCACCTGGATCATTGCCTGAAACACATGGTCGAGGGCTCTGGTGAGGCCAAAGGCTCCTCGTTCGAAGAGTTCCGCTTGATCACCAAGTACCTGTGAACGGTGGTCGGTATGCTGCCCCTGTATCTCCCTCTCTGAACATGAACAAAAGCGTTGTCTATGCCTTGGTGGCCGCCGTGCTGTTTGGCGCCAGCACGCCGTTGGCCAAATTGCTGGTGAACACGGTGTCGCCTGTGATGCTGGGCGGGCTGCTGTACCTGGGCAGCGGCGTCGGCATGCTGCTGGCCCGCCTGCTGCGCGACCGAGGGTGGCGGGCATCGGGTCTTCAGCCTGCGGAGTGGCCCTGGCTGTTGGGCGCCATCGCCTTTGGTGGCGTGCTGGGCCCTGTGGCCCTGATGTTCGGTCTGACCCGCACCACCGGTTCCACCGCCTCGCTGCTGCTCAACCTGGAAGCGGTGCTCACGGCGGTGCTGGCCTGGGTGGCCTTCCGCGAGAACGCCGATCGCCGCGTTGTGATGGGCATGTTGGCCATCGTTGCGGGCGGTCTGGTGCTGTCCTGGCCGTCGGGGGCTGTCGATACCGGGTCTGGCTGGATCGGCCCTGCGGCCATCGGACTCGCCTGCCTCTGCTGGGCCATCGACAACAACCTCACGCGCAAGGTGTCGGCGTCGGATGCCCTGTTCATCGCCAGTTCCAAAGGCCTCGTGGCCGGCACAGTCAACTTCGGCCTCGCGATGGCGTTGGGTTCGGCGTTGCCGCCCCTGGGCACCGTGATGTCGGCGATGGTGGTCGGGCTTCTGGGCTACGGGATCAGCCTGGTGATGTTCGTGCTGGCGCTCCGCGGCCTGGGAACGGCACGCACCGGTGCCTATTTTTCGACCGCCCCGTTTGCGGGGGCGGCGCTCTCGCTGATCTTGCTCGGTGAAGACACCAGTGCGGGTTTCTGGCTGGCCAGTGGCCTGATGGCCTTGGGTGTTTGGCTTCACCTTACCGAACGCCACGAGCACGAGCATTTGCATGAAGAATTTGATCATGCCCACCGGCACGTGCACGACGAGCACCACCAGCACAGCCACGACTTTCCCTGGGACGGACAAGAGTCGCATGAACACCGGCACCGTCATACGCCGTTGGTGCACTCGCACCCGCACTACCCGGACATCCACCACCGCCACGGGCACATGCAGAACACGTGACCGGGTTTGAGCGTTCTTGCTCCACCGGTAAGAACGCCGCGCCTCAGCCGGTCACGCCTTCGTAGAACAGCTTCCATCGGCCCTGTTCCTTGCGCCAATACTGGCGCTTGACCAGTCCGCGTGTCTCGCCCGCCACGATCTCGGAAAAGTTGACCACCGTGACTTCGGCGCCGCGCTTCCAGCGCAAGATCGACACCTCCTTGAGATCGATGCGCCGGCTCTGGCGCATTGGAGTTACAGCGCGCACCAGCGTCTTGAGCGGCCGATCCTGCACCCCATCGTCTGCCCTGAAATCGCGGGTGGATAGGGCCTGGATCGTCGCTCGGTCGCCCAATGCCCTGGCTTGCGTCCAGCGTGAGAGCAGCTCGCGGAACTCCGCTCTGTGGGTGGAGAGCGACTCCGGTTTGACCCAATTCACCTCGTCGGCAATGATGACCGGTGTGCGGCGTGGCTCCAGCTCGCGCATGAGGTAGGCCATGTCGTCGTTGGCCAAAGCAACACAACCTTCGGTGGCATAGGGGCTGCGGGCGTACGACACGCGAGGGACGCCATGCAACCAGATGCCGCTGCCCGTGCGACCCATTCGGCGGTCGTGCTCGTTCGGGTAGTTCAGCGGCAGCGCGCCGATTCCGTACAGCTCTTCAACCTGCTTGTCGTCCAGCCGGCTGGTGATGTGGTAGACGCCCAGAGGCGTGCGCAGATCACCTTCCACCTCTTTGTCAAAACCCGCCCGACCAATGGACGCATAGAAACTGCGAACCAGCTGCAGGCCGCTGGACTTCTGCTCGAACACGTAGACCCGTGAATGGCTGGCGTCCACGACGACCACATGCCGAACATTGCGTGCAAGCTCCAGCACCTGCTCCGGTACGGTGCCGGACGGAGGCATCTCACTGAGCGAAGCCAGACGCCGAGCGGCCTCGGCGCGCAGTTTTTGCAGTTGCTCGCGAACGGCCGGAGGGCCATCTTTTACCGTGGCGAAGCTGGGCAGCGCTCCACTCTGGGTCATCAGAAGATCCCCGTAGACGAGTTGCCCCAATTGGAAACCCGGCACGTCGCGCACCAGCGCCGCGGCCATTGGCAGGGCTTGCCGGTCCCCGACCGCGATGGCACGGTAGACCGCGATGAGGCGCGCTTCCGGCGACGAACGCAATGAACCGGCCAGCACTGCGCCTTTGTCCACGCTGTTCCTGGTGGTCTGGCCTCTGGCCAGTCCGATTGGCAGGACCAGAGACGCACTTGCGAGCGCGGCTCGGGAGAGCAAATTTCGTCGGGTGGTAACCCGATTGGGTGGTGCCGACATGGAGTCGTTCTGTCCAAAGGTCATTGCGCGTCGGCCAGGGCGACGGAAGCGGCCATGGCGAGTTGTTCCCGCATGGCCTTGGACTCCTGCTTGAAGCCGGGCAACTGGGCGACAGCAACGGTAGAGACCGATGGATCGATGGCGATCCGCGACGGGTTGGTTTGCACGCCTTTGACGAGGTATTCAAAGTGCAGGTTCGGGCCTGTCGCCGTTCCGGTGGAGCCGACCGTTCCGATGGTCTGGCCTTGCTGCACGCGTTGGCCCAAGCGGACGGTGATACGTTCCAGGTGCGCATACGCAGTGGCGGCTTTGTCGGGGTGCTGGATCACGACGTAGTTGCCATAGCCACCCTGGCGACCCGCGAAGCTCACCACCCCGTCGGCCACGGTTCGAATCAGGGTTCCGGCCGGCGCGCCGTAGTCCGTGCCCTTGTGGGCTTTTTGCCCCCCGAACACCGGGTGGATGCGTGGCCCGTAAGAACTGGTGACCCTGGAAAACGCCAGGGGCGATGCCAGGTAGGCGCGTCGCTGACTCTCCCCATCGAGGCTGACGAACTCGCCCGCTTTGCCGGGCGCCCGGAACCACATGGCCTGGTGTGTTTCCTGGCCGCTCTGAATCTCGGCGCCCAGCAACTGCCCTGCGAACAGGATTTCACCATCCAGCTCGAAGGCTTCATAGACCAGGCCGACACGCGCGCCTCGCCGCAGGTCGCGCTGGAAGTCGAGGTCCCCGGAAAAAGCCTCCACCGTCTGCGCGGCGATGGCATCCGGAATGTCGGCCTGATCGGTGGCCGCGTAGAACGAGGAGCGAATGGTGAGCGAGCCAAACTGCACCAGGCGACGTGGCGTGGGCTGTTCGAGTCGGGCGTTGAATCCTCCGTCCTGCTGTTCCACCACCAGTCGGCTGACGCGCTGGTTGTTGGCGTCCACCCAGCGCACCGACAAGGTCTTCAATTGCCCCTCGGGGGTCCGGGTGACAGAAGCCAGCTTGCCAGATGCACCGGTCAGCAGCAGGCGCGATGTGACGTCACGCGCGAGAAAGCTCTGTGCTTCACGATCATCGACACCCAGCCGTTTGAGCAAGGCCTGGAGGGAGTCTTCGCGGCGGGTGAGCTGTGATTGGTGAATCAGAAACTCGGGAGTCGATGCCGTCAGGTCAGGCACCGCAAGCGACGCGTCCACCGGCTCCACCACCTGCCGAACCGGCCACTGGGCCGCGTCGGGCAAGTTGGGTGAGACGCCAAAGGCCACGACACCCGTGCCCAGCATCAGGCTGCCCAGGGCCGCCAGCACGGGCCGTCGGTGGCTTTGGATCAGTGTTTTCAAAGGGAGCAAGTGGACTGGCTTCATGGCAGGACAGACGGTGGCTTTGCCAAGGCTTGAAGCGCCTCAAGCATTGGACAAAAGGATCTGGATGTCCGACGCGATCGTGGCGGCATCGGTTCCGTAGGCGGAAAACAGGCGGACCCGGGCTTCGGTGTCGAAGATGTACTTGCCTGCCGAGTGGTCCATGGAGTAGGAGGTCGGTGTCGATCCCGGGACCTTCTTGTAGTAGATCTTGAAGGCCGCCGCGACGTCTTTGAGTTCGTCGGGCTCGGGCCGCAGCGCGATGAAGCTCGGGTCGAAGTTCGCCATGTACTCCTTGAGCAGCGCTTGCGTGTCCCGCTCCGGGTCCACCGTGATGAAGAGCACCTGCAACTGGTCACCCTGAGCGCCCAGCAGGCGCTTGACTTCCGCCATGGCGGTCATCGAGGTGGGGCAGACGTCCGGACACTGCGTGAAGCCGAAGAAAACGACCGCGATCTTGCCCTTGAAGTCCTTCATCGTTCGCAGGCGGCCGTGGTGATCCTTGAGCCGCAGATCCTGGGCGAAGGAGGCGCCGGTCACATCGGTGCTATTGAATGGCACGACCTTGGGGGAGCAGGCCATCAGCACAGGGACGCCTGCCGCACTGGCGAGTGCCAGTTGCACCAGACGACGGCGGTCGGTGGACGGACGTTCCGAGACGGGAGAGAAAAGCTGGCGCATGTCACTTCCTGGCTTTGGCCACTTCTTCGGCCACGAGCGCCATCAACTGCTGATCGCCAAATGACGGCAGACCGCGACCATTGACGAAAAACGTCGGGGTCTTGGTCACTTCCAGTGCGGTCAGGTCCTCGATGTCTTGTTTCAAAACCGCCTCTATGGCCGGTGTCTGTGCGTCGGCCTGTGCCTTGGCGATGTCCAGACCCGCTTCTTGCGCGGCGCGGTACGCCAGATCGAGGTTGGGCTTGCCGTGGTCGGCCCATTGCGGCTGTGCCGACAACACCATCTCCAGCACGGGCAGGTATTTGTCCTGCAGTTTGGCAGCCTCCAGCAGCTTGACCACCTGATCAGAACCGGCATGGAAGGGGGCGTACCGAATCACCAGGCGCACATCGTTCGGGTATTGCTTGAGGATGTCTTTGACGATGGGGTAGAACGCGCGGCAGGTCTCGCACGCGGGGTCAAAGAACTCGACGATGGTGACCGGTGCGTTGCGCGGCCCAAAGACCGGCGAATGGAAGCGGACCAGTCGGTTGTCTGCCGGGCTGCCCGACGGGGTGGCCGGCTGACCGGTGGCTTCTTTGACGACCTGATTGACCTTCTCCGCCTGCGAGTTCTGGACCCGCTTCTGGTAGGCATTCATGCCAAGGAAGAAGAACACCAGGACGATGGCGATCAGGGCGGCGACGGTGATTTTTTTGGAATTCATCGGTGGGACTTTCTGAGGTAGACGACGAGAAGAATGACCAGCGCCATGAACGCGGCCAGAGACAGCCAGGGGATCTGGACGCCATTGAGGATTTCGAGCTTCTGGTCCGCGCAAGACACGCCGGCGCTGCAAGGCACCCAGGCTTTGGGGATCAGGCCCGCGACCAGCAGGGTGTGGTAGCCGGCCATGGTCAGACCGCCCAAGGCCAGGGCCAGGGCATAGACGGCGCCCCGGCGGTCATCGGTGAAGCAGGCGATCCCCAGAATGATGGCGATGGGGAACATGAAGATGCGCTGGTACCAGCAAAGCACGCAGGGCGTCATGCCCATGACCTCACCGATGAACAGTGCGCCCAGGGTGGCGGTGGTCGCAACCAGCCAGGCCAGCAGAAGCAGGGTCCAGGGCCGGTTCATGACAGGCGCTCCGAGGAGGCGACCAGCGGGCGAAAGGACATCAGAATCCAGGCGCCCGCCGCCAGCACGATGAACACATC
>CAZJZD010000044.1:0-34165 GCA_964550405.1 uncultured Hydrogenophaga sp.
CCTGGGGGAATTTGGGGTGGCCAAGGGTGGGGGAATTTGACCTGGCCATCGGGGCATGTGTCCTGCCTGCCGGGTCGACCACGGTCTCTGCGCTCCCTTTTTGCTGCGGGGTCGGAAGGTTCATGCCGATCACATGCGCATTTGGCGAATCGTCCTCTTTGAGTGCACAGCCGCCGCATGAACTGTCCACATCAAGAGCCGGCAACCAGCCTTGCCTCGCCGCTCAGGCGTCGGAGGATCACAGAGCAGCGGTCGCTGTCATCTACGATCAGCGGTCGAGCTCACGCTGCCTGGCATGAAGTAGTCGCCAGCGCAGTTGGCAGGCTGCTGATGCACTGGCGCCTCGAGCATGTGACTCTGAAGTCCGAGGACGACCAGGCACCAGTGACGTTGTGAAGCGGGACATCTCGCTGCGATAGGTCCATCCAAGCATCGCTTACATATGGCACCATCTCCTGAAGACGCGAGGAAGCGTCGTTAGGGAGCGCGAGGATGCAAATCATCCAGGAAATCGGCGGTTGGCTCGCCCAACAGCCACAGTGGCTGAGCGACTGTGCCCGCAGGCTGCTTCAGCAGGGGACGTTGGGCTTAGGCGACAAGGAAGACCTGGTTGCGCTGGTCAAGGTGCACCATGGCTTCAAAGACCCTAAAGGCCGCCAACCCGCCCCGCTCGACCCGTCACAGATTCCGGCCGCGGCTCAGGAAGGGGTCGACGTCAGCCTTCGTGCGCTCAGAGACCCGCAGAGCCTCAACGCAATTGACTCCCAGCAGAGCCTGACCTTCGTGGCGGATGGTCTCACCGTTGTCTATGGCTACAACGGCGTCGGAAAGTCCGGCTATGCGCGAGCACTCAAGAAAGCATGTCGGGCCCGGAACGTTGAGGACATTCTTCCCAACGTGTACGTGTCGGGCCAAAGGGATGCGGCGGCGAGCGCAACTATTGACTGGCTGGAAGGCGGCGCGGAAAAATCCGACGGCTGGGCGGCGAACAAGGCGTCGCCGCCGGCGCTTTCTCAGATATCCGTGTTCGATGCGCATTGCGCCAGGGTGTTCGTCGACAGCCAAGCCAAGGTCCTGTTCGTCCCAGGCGGCCTCGAGGTGATGCACGGACTGGCCGAGGCGATGAAGGCCATCCAAGACCAACTCGAGTTGGAGCGGGCGGCCAGCCGCTTTGACCTCAACCAACTGGCGACCTTAGCCGGGCAACACGTTGTGGGTCGTGAGATTGCGAAGCTCGGGCGGCAGAGCAAGCTCCAGGAATTCGAGGCGCTGGCCAAGCTATCGGAGCAGGAAGCCCTCGACCTTGCGGCCCTGCGCAAGCTGTTCAGCGACCAGGACCCAGCCAAGCAGGCAGCAAGCATCAGACGCTTACTAATGCGCATCGCCACGCTGACGGGCGAGCTGACTGAACGCACAACCCCTCTGCAGGACGACTCCATCGAACAGCTGAGGCAGGCTTTCGTTTCTTTGGTCGCGGCCGAGGCTGCATCGAAGTTGGCCGCTGAAATATTGAAAGCTAACGGAGCACAAGTTGCAGGAACCGGCTCGGAGCCCTGGGAAGTGCTGCTGCGCAGTGCAATGGACTTTGTGGCCAAAGCGGCGTACCCCGGCAGTCCGTTCCCCGGGCCGGAAGACGGCGCCCGCTGCGTGCTCTGTCAGCAGCCACTAGGTGACGAGGCTGCTGCGCGGTTGAAGTCTTTCGTCGAGTTCCTTGAGAACGACGCCCAACGGAAGTTCAAAGAACAGCGCGAAACGACCGGGCGGTTGTACAAGTCCATCAAGGCCCTGAACTTCGAAACCTTCCCATCGGACACAGCGCTGCTAGAGGAACTCGCTGAGACGCAGCCGGACCTCGTGACCTCGGTGAAAGCATTCGCGCTAGCGCTGCAGGCCCGGAAGGCCCAGGTAGAGGCGATGGCGCCTGAGCGCAAACTCGACCCGCTTGAAGCGCTGCCGGAGGCCCCGTTCGCCGCCATAGAGGCATGGGTCAAAGCGAGAACCATCGAGGCGAACACGTTCGAGAAGGCGATGTCTCCCGAGGATCGAGCGGCCAAGCTCAGGCTCCTCGCTGACTTGGACGCAAGGGAGCGGCTTGGCCCGTTGCTGCCAAAGGTCTACGAGGCCATCGTGTGGCACAAGCGGGACCATGCATTTGGTGAGGCTATCAAGAGCTGCGGAACCGCCGCGGTGACGCGCAAGACGACCGAGCTCTACGACGCCCACGTCACAGAAGAGCTGAGGGCAGCCTTCGCGAAGGAACTGGAAACGCTAGGCATCCGCGGCCAGCACGTCACGTTGGAGATGACAGGTCAGAAGGGCGCTCGGTTCCAGCAGCTCAAGCTCGGAACCATGCCTCGTTTCGCGAAAGCCAAGTTGTCTGCCATCCTCAGCGAAGGCGAGCAACGCGTCGTGGCTCTGGCCCTCTTCCTAGCGGAGATTGGCATGGAGCCCGGGCGCTCTGGCCTCATCTTCGACGACCCAGTCTCGTCTCTCGACCATCTTCGGCGCGAGCGAATTGCCAGGCGGTTGGTGCTCGAAGCAAAGAAGCGACAGGTCATCGTCTTCACGCATGACCTCGCCTTCGCGCTGGCGCTCACCGATTTTGCAGGGGATCTGGGCGTGAAGTTCGCGCACCGCCACTTGGCGGCGACGATGAAGCGCAAGGGCTTGTGTTCAGACGACTTGCCGTTCGAAGGCAAGAAGCTCAAGAACCGCGTCGGCGATCTTCGTGCTTTGGCGGCACACGCCAAGAACCTCTTGGAGACAGATGGGAATGTCGAGGGCTACAACGATGCGGTCCGAAACGGCTATCGTCGGTTGCGCGACACTTGGGAGCAGCTGGTCGAGGATGTGCTCCTGCAGAGCACGGTCCGACGCTATCGGGTCTCTGTGGAGACCACGCGGCTGAAGTCAGTGTCGGTGGACGACACCGATGCGAGTGCCGTCTATAACGCGATGACGCGCTGCTCGAAGTTCACCCATGAAGGCGGTGCAGAAGCGCCCCCGGCGCTGCCTGAGCCGGCCGAATTCGCCGCCGACGTCGAGGAGCTTGCCGTCTATGCCAAGACGCTGGAAGACCGAGCGAAAGTGACCGAGGCACGGCGCAAGCTGGCAGGCCTTGGGGCCTAGTACTTTTCGAACGCTGGGTCCTCGCCGGAGTAGTCAGGCTCAACGTGTCCGAAGTACAGCTTGTGCATTTTTTTCACGAGTTCTATGTCAACCGCTCGCAGTTCATCCCCGCCCGGCTCTTCGAAGGTGATGAGAGCCTCGAAGTAAACGATCTTCTCCTTAGAGACAACACAGCTACCAAGGTTGACGCCATCCATGACGAAGTCAAACGTCGCCTCGACGGAAGCGTTCGCCTCGAATTTGCCGATTACAGTCAGGGCGCCGTTGGAGTAGTCGATTGCCCGCAGCGATCCCAGCATAGGGTCATCGACGAACTTGACCTCCGTGACATCGACTTGAAGGTCGACATCGTAGTCATACATAGCCGTTGCATCCTCGACCCAAATAGTGCTGTTGAGCAGGCTTTCAAGCTCACGCAGCCCGTCCCAAGACTCCGCCTCGGCTTCCAACAGAGCCGTCACATGGTCTACCAGCTGGGCCCGAGTAGCATCCCGCTTCTGAAAGAGCTCCAGTGCTTCGTCCAACTCAGCAACACAGCACAGGCGGTCCGATGCTTCGGCGAACGCCTGCCAGCCCTTGTCGTTGCTAACGAGCAAGACGGGCTTGTTGTGTTCCTCGGCCCAGCTCTCAAGGGCTATCAGCGCCACTGCGTCTGGGAACTCGTGCTTCTTGTCGCCCGACCTTTCGAAAGGCACGGACGGCTGGAAATAGCGCTTCATGACGTCGGCGATGTCCACGCGGCCGCTGGCATTGATAACTTCACCACCGCAGCGCAACAGGAAGGCATCAAGCCTTCCTGTAGTCACGACCTCAGCAGTCTCGGTGCCGAAAATGTCGCTCGGCGTTGGCGCGCCTGCGGCCGTGGGCCAATGGTCGCGGACGTCCTGGAGCGCACCTTTCAGCTTGCTCTTCGCCTTGACTGCCTCGGTGACCATATGGGCCAGCACTTCGTGCTGCACAACGTCCGATATCACCACGACGCCGGCAGTACCGCTGAACTGCTCCAAATGCCGAAGCTGCCCTGACTCCAAACGGAAACCGTGCTGTTGGTAGATGCAGGTATCCACCGAGATGGCGACCTTCAATGTCGGCCCCTCGAGGATGTGGCGCTCAATTTCTGCTTTGTTCATCAGCGGCAGGTGTGTACTGAAGGCAAGAGCCGAGGATGCCATGATCCGGCCGGCGGAACTCACCGGTTGTTGCGGCTACCTGGTATCTCATCCGCGCCGCCGATTTACCGCTCGGGGTCGGGAGCTCCTGTACGTCCGAGCCACGACCAGTCATTCGCAGCCAAGCCGCATGCACCCGCCAGCCAGTCCCAGTCCGAGGCTGAAGTGATCTTAGCCAGCGGCCTGCGTCGAATGACTGGTGACGGCTGCAGCTGACGTCCAGTTGACCATCAGCAAATGACTCGAATCAGCCTTGACCGGACGTCGAGATTCGAAGGGCTGCGTTATTGACTCAAGACGCGTTGCCCGAAACCAGTTCAGCTGACGTCACAAGCGTTGAAGCACTCCGCTGGATTACCAAAGGCCCGCCAGCAGTTCATGGCAGACGCTTCCCAGCCCTCCACTCCGAAGGCGCGATCGGATGTGGACCTATCCACAGGCCGCGCCTGACCGCACGAGCTTCGTTCTCGGCGCTGTCATACAGGAGCCTGTCTTCTGGTGACTGTTCAAGCTGGTACTTCTTGTAATGCCAGGCAAGACCAGCAACGACCATCGCCAGGTTGATGTCCCGACCGTCCAGCAGGACCTTGCCCACTGTGCGGCCGTACCGGTCCACTTTCTCAGTCTCGACGATCACCACTTTGCTGAACACCAGCGACGACAAGTGCTCCTTGGCCCTCTGGCCAAAAGGCTGTGCCTTCTCCGGTGCATCAATCCCGGCAAAGCGGATCTTGAATTGCCTGTTTGACTGGTCAAGGACAGTGATCGTGTCGCCGTCCGCGACACCGACCACTTTGCCTTGCAACGCTTCGGCGTGGACGCGCACGGCAGTCATCAGCAGCAGCGCCACCAGGAAGCAGTGTCTCCAGACGCTTTGTATTGACTGCATCGGTGCTGCCTTGCTCCACATAAAGAAAACCCGGCGTGTCAGCCGGGCAAACTGCAGGCCACTTGTTAGCGGCTTACAAGGAGGAAGGCCAGCTGTTCAAGACTGACCAGAAACCATTATGGGTCTGCCACCACGAGTTTTGTGCAGCTCCTCAACCACAAAATGGGGAACCCTCACGCTCTGGCCACCGGCACATCTGCGAGGCAAGTCGTGTACTGCGGCGTTCGCCGCTCCTGCTTCATTCCCCAGGCTCGCTGCGGTGCTGTTTTGCCGGTTGCACCCGAATGCACCGTCCCCTTGCCGAACCGCCCATTGATGGCGTCCATGGCCACCATGAGCTTTGATCGGTCCCGTGGAACCTCTGGTTCGTCGCCTGGCTCCAGGTCAAGCTCTCGCTGCATCACGCTCGCCGGTTGCAGGTCCACGAGGATCACCCCGGCCTTGATGAAACGGTAGCCCGGCACGTACATGAACCGCATGCCATCGGCCGCGGCCTTGGTCAGCGCCAGCGTGTCGTCGGTGGGCCGACGCAGCGGCACAACGACGCTGCGCGAGCACTGTGGTCCAGGGCGGTGAGGCGAGGTGTGCACGAACACCAGCATTTCTTTGGCCAGGCTGTTCTGGCTTCTGAGCTTCTCGGCCGCGCGAGAGGCGAACTCGCTGACGGCTTCGATCAGTGGTGCCAGGTTGTGGATGGGTTGCCCGAAGGATCGTGTGCAGGCGATCTGCTGTTTCGGGCCGGGTGCGTCGTCCAGCTCAATACACGGCTGGCCCTGCAGTTCACGCACGGTCTTCTCCAGCGTGACGTTCCAACCGCGTCGGATGGTGGCCGGGTCCATGCGGGCGAGCTGGAGCACGTTGTGAATGCCACCCTCCTGCAGCTGTTTGGCGATGCGTGGCCCGACGCCCCAGACCTCACCGATGGCAGTGGCCTGCAGCACGTCATCCAGGTCTTGTGCCGGCAGTGCGGCCAGGTTGCAGACCTGGGCCAGCTCATTCGGGTAACTGCCTGGTTTGCGTTCAGCCGTCTTGGCGATGTGGTTCGCCAGCTTGGCCAGGGTCTTGGTGGGGGCGATGCCGATGCAGCTCGGGATACCCGTCCATTGCAGGATGCGGCTGCGGATCTTGAAGGCGCGCGCCACCAGGTCGCCGCGCACACCGCCCAGGCCAATGAAGCTCTCGTCAATGGAGTAGATCTCCTGCGTCGGCCCCAGCCCTGCCGCCAGGCTCATCATCCGGTCGCTCATGTCCCCGTAGAGCGTGAAGTTGGCCGACAGGGCTACAAGACCAGCGCTTTGCTCCAAGTGCCGTATCTGGAACCAGGGTGCCCCCATCTTGATGCCCAGCTCCTTGGCCTCGTTGCTTCGGGCAATCGCGCAGCCATCGTTGTTGGACAGCACGATCACCGGTCGGCTGTTCAGACTGGGCCTGAACACCCGTTCGCAGGAGACATAGAAGTTGTTGCCATCGACCAGGGCGTACATGGCCACATCCTTTGCACCGTGGTACCCGTCAGACGACGAAGCGTTTGATACAGGAAGTCACCACGCCCCAGATTTCCACGGTCTGGCCGTCCTTGGGCACGATGTCCGGAAAGGTGGGGTTGGCGGCCTTGAGCTTCACCCTTCCTGCTCGCTGGTGCAGGTACTTCACGGTGAACTCGCCATCGACAACGGCGACCACCACATGGCCGTGCTGCGGCTTGATGGCTTTGTCTACCACCAGGGTGTCTCCATCGTCGATACCGGCGTCGCGCATGGAGGCGCCCGCCACACGCAGCAGGAAAGTCGCTTGTGGGTGGGTGACCAATATCTGGGTCAGGTCCAGCCGGTTGACCGTGAAGTCTTCGGCCGGCGATGGAAAGCCTGCCCGCACACACGCCTGGGGCATGGGCAGCACCAGTGGGGCACCTACCAGCAGCTGGGGAGCAGAACTGATGCCAATACTGTTCATTTATACAGTATAAAACGAAAGCCAATTCCGACCAGAATGTCCTTCCATGTGTTCCAACTACGACGCCTGCACCAAGCCAGAGCGCCTGCGCATGTACTTCGGGGTGGTGCCTCCCCCGAGGGGTAAGAGCGAGGTCTGGCCGTTGTACGAGGCCCCCTTTATCCGCCGTCACCCGCACAAAGACGTTGGCGATGAAGCCGTTCCAGCCCGTGAGGCCATGGCTGGCCTGTTCGGACTGGTGCCTCACTGGGCGGGTGAGCTGAGCTTCGGTCGTCGGACCTATAACGCCAGGTCAGAGACGGTGGCCGAGAAGCCGAGCTTCCGGGATGCCTGGCGCAACGGGCAGCACTGCATCGTGCCTGTGGAGGCCATCTACGAACCCGACTGGCGAAGCGGCACAGCGGTGCCCACGCGCATCCAGCGCCGAGACGGCAAGCCCATGGGGATCGCGGGTCTGTGGACCAGCAACCGCAAGGCCACATGTGAAGATGTACTGAGCTTCACCATGCTCACGGTCAATGCCGACGACCATGAACTGTTCAAGAACTTCCACAAGCCTCAGGACGAGAAGCGCATGGTCGTCATCCTGCATGAAGACCAATACGACCCATGGCTTGAGGCGCCAGCGTCCAGATCGATGGAGTACATGCGGCAGTTCCCGGCGGCGTTGTTGATCGCGACGGCGGAGCCTGATAGGGGCAAGCGCAAGATATGACGGCCGACTGAATGCGACCCATGCAGCCGAAAGGTTCTGGTACCAAAAGGCGCAGTGCAGCGGTAGCTGCCTCTCGACGTTGCAAGCCGAACTCTCGCTGACCGCCATGATGCAGTCACTGCGCCAGATGGCCACTACCCGCTTGGCGTTCTGCGACTCAACTTGAAGCGGTCAAAGGTCTTGGCCTGCCAAGACAAAGTCGCACGGGGGACCGCTTCTGCTCGGAATGAATGCGTACTGTCGAATCAAAGAATACCCCCTAAGTTTAGGAAAACCACAAGTCGTTTCACTCCAGCCCTGCCGTAAACTGCCTCGCGGCAAGGCCATGCGGAGAGAGTACTTGGACTGTCTCTAAAGGAGTGGTTTGCAATGGCTTACTTCCTCAAGTCACTGATGCGCGCCGGAGTTATCGCTGGTTTCCTTTTAGTGTCAGGCAGCCTCTTGCCGCGCCTATCAGTAGCTCGCGACTGCGTAGACTGCGCCGCCAAGTGCTGCGCCAGAGAGTTTGGTATCAAGGTCTGCGTTCCCGGTTGCGAGACCACCTGTGCGCTTGCAAACGTAGGTTGCGGCGGTGGCCAAATCCAGATACCAGTTCCCGGTCCGATTGATGTTCCACCGGTTCAAGTTCAACTCCCCCCCATCAATCGAGATGTTGCGGCGGCCCTCTTGACTGGGGGGATGGTCAATCCAGTGACCCGTAAGGCGGCAGACGATGCCATTTGGAACCTAACCAAGGCGGTGAGGGACATCGAGAAAAATGCCAAGAAAGCCGTCAACGACACAAGCAATGAGGCCGGCCGCGTTCAGCGGCAGATTGCCGACGCAGGCGAAGCCATAAAGGGCTATGTAGAGGCCCAGACTAATGGCACGATTAAGTCGTACGAAAAGGCTCTCAATCGAATCCGCGAGGGTAAGGCCATCGACGCCATGTGGCACCTAGGGACCGATCCCATTCAGACTACCAACGAGGCAGCAGCACAGGCCGCGATGGAAAGCGACTTGATCAGTACGGTTGGACAGGTCACTGCCTCAGTCTACGGCGGACCTGGTGGATCAGCGGCCTATGCTGCTTGGCTGGCCTATCACCAAACCGGAGGCGACGTGAATCTGGCCCTGAGGGTAGGAATCATCACCGGCGCCACCGCCTTTGCTACCCAAACGGCTGGAACGATTCCGACCCGCGATGCCGCTGGGAACATGATCGCCAGTGGCGTCGCCAAGCGAGTCGCGGTAACTGGTGCTATTGGCGGCTTAGCCATCGCCGCGGCTGGCGGCGACGAGAACGCCGTGAGAGACGGTTTCGTCCGGGCGGGCTCCATGGTATTGATTCAGGAGGGCTACCGTTCCTACACACAGCACGAACTCAGCGAAGCTGATAAGCCTGGCAAGGACAGCATTTTGAAGGGGTCAAAAGGGCCAGCCTACTGTGTCTCGAGCACTATTGAGTGCCGTAACCCGCCAGAGGGCGCCGCTAAGTACAAGGACGGAAAGTTCATCGGGTGGGACCAATCAAAGCTCGACCCTACCGCCCCTCACACCGGTACCGCCTTTCCTCTTGATCCCAACGCTGCGCCGACCCGTTTCGAGTGGCCTTCCCTTAGCGAAGGCGCACCATTGTTGAAGGGATTCTCAAAAATTCCCGGTGTCAACGCTATGGCTGTGTTCCACGACCAATGGGCGGTCAACTGGAACATGCCGCCCGGCGTGCTGCAGGCGACCATCTATCCTGCCATCGTAATAACCTATAACGGCACTAGCGCGCCACTTTTCGAGCAGATCCGTAAGGTATCGATGAAGGACGCGCGCAATGCCGTTGTTCAAGGCACCAAGGAAGGCTACATCGAGCCCGTTATCGTTCAAGACGAAACGGAAAAGACTCCAGTGAAGGCGTCCCAGATCGAGACCTCGTACGTCTGCGCAAACGGCCTTACTTCACGCTCGATTGCAGTCGAGGTAGATCCCAAGCGCTCGGGGTTCGCTTGCCGTGTCATCTATCGATCCAACCTTGAGCGAAAGATCCCTTGGATCGCTCGCAACGAACAGGACTACTGCTTTGCAAAGGCACGCCAACTAGCAAAGAGGCAAGCTACCTGGGGCTATGCCTGCATGGTCGCTACGGCAGCACCCAAGCAGACCCAGTAGCAAGTAGCCGAAGGCGCCCAAGTTCTAGCGATGTGGCGCATCGCTAGGTGCTGAGTTCTTTCCACAGGTTAGCCGTCAAATTCCGATGCGTCGTCGCCCTCGTCCGCAGGCTCATCGAACAAAAGTCGTAGCGCGTAGGGCACCGTGCGCGATCGCGTGACGCCGGCGAACATCACGAGCAACCGCTGCACCTCGTGCCGGCTAAACCCCTTCGGCGGCACGTGCACTTCAAGCCGGACCTGGAGCATTTGGCTGTCGCCGATCGGTACCGACGTGCGTTCCACTTTTCCGCGTGCTTGGCGCAATTGCTTGTACGACGTCCCCCCGGATTTGAGTAGCGGCTGACTCTGGAGTCCAATCCCGAAGACAGGAGATTGGACGTGAAGAAGAGATTTACGGAAGAACAGATCATTGGCTTCCTGCGCGCGCTGCAGACAGCCAAGGTGTGCCTCATCTGGAAACGACGATCATGTCTGTAATGTGATCGAACCTCCTGAAACGCCGGACTCGCAGTCAATGGCAACGGGCATCTCGGGCAAGAGAATCAACCTCCAGTTCAGGGCTTCCTCACCCAAGAAGTTCTCAGCGAAACTGCGTAGGCGCTCGTGGTCAGGGTAGTTTTCGGAAGCCATGACTACGAGCTCGCGCGCCCTGTCGACATGCCCGCTAGCGCGATTGCGCTCAGCCAGCTCAATGGTAACGGCTGCCTCAAACAGCCGCGGCAAGCGCAATCCATACTTCTGCGCTCTCTGCTTGAAGTAGTCCACCAGGGCTTTCTCATGGACCTCAATAGTCCACTGAGGAATTTCGGAGAAGAATGCCAAGGTCACCAAAGTCTCTGGGTTTGTGTTGCTAAGCTCAGTTTGAATAAGTGATTCAATAGCCCCCGTCCGCGCAACGGCCATAGAACCAGCTATGGCATTAAATAGCACCAGCAAGGCTAGGTATGGCCTACGGAGGTCTCGCTTCATGTTTGGTGCGTCCGCCAAGAACTTGTGCAGTACGTCGGTCAAGTTGGTAACCGTGGCCCCTGGGCTCTTAAGTTCGGCAAGCGCAAGCTCTTCGAGGAAGCCTTCCAGTTTCCGCCTGCCGAATGGTGCAATGTCCCCTTGCGCATGACCCACCCAGAAACAGGGTGCCAACGGTGCTTGAATCACCCCGGCAAGCTCGCTGAGATACTTGTATGGTTGTCTATCAAGCGTCGGCTGCTTCGCGACAAATGTCAGGATTGCATGCCTGATAAGTCGTGATAGACCTTGCAAGGTCGGCATGCGCCGGCGATCTTCGATAACGCTCTCAACATGTCTATGCCCAACTGAAACCATGTCTGGCAGGGCTTGGAGCTGATGGACGTAGAGTGAACGGACTTTGTAAGCTGATGCAAGCGCCTCTGGAAGGTCACACCTTCCGAGAGGAATATCTTCCGGCTTAAAACCAGCCCGGAAGTAGTCAGCTTCGACATTTGCGACGATGAAAGCTTGAAAGCGCCGTGCCAGTGCCGTGTGTTCTGTACTTAGGACTGCAGCCCGAACCGCCTCGGCCACCTCAACTGAAGCAGCGCCCAACGCTTCGTCGATCGCGAATCGCTTTTGCTCGCTAACCGAATCCCACGTTGCTTCGAACGAATCGAAGTCTTGTGCCATTGACTCGCCGGCGGCCACCAGGAGGGTGTATGCGAGTTCCAAGTCGTCCGCCACTCGCTGCATGCCGGTGACGTACGTGCGGATAGCACGCATGACTCCCAAGTATGTCTTTCGAGGGAGACCCATGAGCTGAGAGTAGAAACGCATGAAGGCGTCTTCCTCGCTCGGCAGGCAAACGACCTCAGTATCAAACACGCGCCGGACAAGTGTGTTCGGTGCTCTGCCTGTGGAGACGCCGCGTTGCCCTGAGGTCAGGCGACGCACAACTTCGATGTCTGGCGAGCAAGTGCAGTTAAATGCGAAGCTTAGAACGGTTGCCATCTCCTGCAGGTACGAGTCGGCGCAGTGGGAGAGGACGACCTGAGGTCCTGACTCAGGCTCTTCAATGCGTTCGATGAACTCCCATACAAGCATCTTCGGACTACCTGATGCCTCTGCTGCTTGCGCAAGGCGCCCAAAGAGGTGACCGGTTAAGACTGGATTCAAGCGGTTTTCCAAGTGAAGGTTCGTGTACAGCACTCCCCGTAGCTGGTTTTCCCGTCCGACAGATCTGGTGAAAAGCTTCCCTGTGGTGATTTGCAGCATGTGTTCGCTCCTTGTATGCATTCTCGAGATCTACTAAGGGGCACCATCACTTGCATCTCCCTCCATTGGCGGTATTTTTGGTGATGTTTGCTAGCAAACCAGTGTTGAGTCACCAAAGTTCAACGGAAACTCAGTTGCCGCTCCCAGTGAATGGCCGGTTCTGGCCAATGGCGACCCTGCTGGACACAGACCACAATGACCGCACTCAGCCTTGAACCGACAGTAGCCATCACTTCCGACACAAATTCCCGGCAGCATCTTGAGGACATGCGTGTGCTCCTCGACTGCAGGGGACATGCGTGCACAAGGCCTTTGCTTTGCATCACTTAAACGACGTCGTTTATTTTTCTTGCAACGCCTTCGACACAGCAGCCTTGCCTGAAACAGCGATTTCCTCCAAGATTTTGTTCATGCGCCGCACCTCCAGCACCAACTCGATAACCGTGGTCACCACCACCACGGCCGGGCTGTTCCTGCGCGCATAGATCCTCTTCTCACGCTTCCAGCCCAGCCGCCGTAGACACATCGGGGCCAGGGCAGGCGGCCAGGGCTCCAGAACCACAGGAGTCCCCCATGCCGCAAGAACCCAATCCAGACGAACTACCCGCATCGATTCCTGGTCCGCTGACGCCGGGCCAGCTCAAGGCGCTCTATCCGTACCAGTTCGCCGGTCCTGGTGTGCGCTGGTTCAGCTTTGCTCGCGGCTGGATGCCGGTCATCGAGACGATGTGCCACGAGGTCGATGCGCTGCTGCGCGGCCGCCTCGATCGCTACGGCTTCGAGTGGGTGGACTTTTCTGAGAAGTTCGGCTCTTCGCGTTTCCAGGGGCGGCTGATCGTTCTGGCCGATCCCGATGGGAACGATGAGGATTCGGCCGAGACGACGTACCTGAGAAAAGGCCTGCTGGACATCAAGCTGCTGGCGCAGGCGCGTACGGCCGTTCTGTGCATGGTCTGCGGGCGTCCTGGCGCGCTTGTGGAAGCGCCCTGGAAGCTCACGCTCTGCCAGGAGCATGAGGCAGCGCACCAGCGCGGCGAGAAGCTCAATCTGTACCTGGCCGACGACGGTTCGGCGCTCAAGCTGCCATGAACCCAGTTCTGTTCCTGGACTTCGATGGCGTGACGCACCCTGAGGCGTGCTCGGCCGCGCAGTTGTTTTGCTGCCTGCCGCTGATCGAAGAGGTGCTGCTGCGTCACTCTCGGGTAGACGCCGTCATCAGCTCGTCCTGGCGCGAACACCACAGCCTGCAAGAGCTGCAAGGGCACTTCAGCCCTGCGCTGCGGGATCGGGTGGTGGGCTGCACCCCGATCTGCCGACAGGACCCGTGCGAACCGGCCCAGCGCCATGTGCGCGAGATCGAGTGCACGTCCTGGTTGCGGGCGCACCGACCAGACGCCCAGTGGCTGGCCCTGGATGACAACCCGCGGTTGTTCCGCAAGGGCTGCCAGAACCTGCTTTCCATCGACGGCCGGGTGGGCTTCACGGCAGCCGACGCCCTTCGTCTGGATGCACGGTTGCAACCAATGCAACCAGTTCTGCAACAAGCCGGAGGCCTGCAGTAGCGCAGAACCGCATCAGCGCAAAACCGCAATTGCGCAAGAGCGCAGATCCATAAAACAGTAAAACCGCATGAAAACAGGATCAAAACAGGATCAATCCCACATCCACGAGGCCCTGCGGCGCATCTGGATGCTGGGGGACGTCCACGGTGGGTTCGATCACATCGGGCAGGCGTTGCAAAGGCTGCAACCAATGCAACCAGTTCTGCAACAAGACCCGTCCTGGCTCGTTTTCCTGGGCGACATCGATCCGCCGGGCATGAGCTTTCGGGAGGCGCTGGCGCCCCTGCGCGAAGCCTTTCCAGCGGTCCGGGTGGCCTTCATCCATGGCAACCACGACGCGGATTCGCATGAGGCTTGGGCGCGCATGCACGACGCGGGTGATGCCGTTGCGCTGCATGGCCGGGTGGTGGATCTCGACGAGGTGCGGGTGGCCGGCCTGGGCGGCAACTTCCTCGGCAGGGTCTGGTATCCGCCGAACGCGCCCAAGATCACGAGCCGCCATGAGGCAACCTACCGACATCCGAACCTGGTCAAGCGCGGGCAGCTCTGCAACCCCAGCCTTCACGGCGCGATCTACAAGGACGAGCTGGACACACTGGCGGCGCTGCAGGCCGATGTGCTGGTCACCCACGAGGCCTTCTCCTCCCATCACCACGGCTGGGAGGCGCTCGATCAGTTGGCACGGGACCTGGGGGTCGTGCGAGCTTTCCATGGCCACACGCATGACGACCGCACCGCTGAGTACGCCCTGCAGCGCGAACGCCTGGGCTTCGACGCTGTGGCGGTCAACTTCCGCTGCATCAAGAACGGGCTGGGTGAGATGGTTTTCGACTACGAAGGGAGTGATCGATGAAGATCCTGGTCTTGTCCGATTTGCACTTGGAGTTCGGTCGCCTGTCCACGGTCAAGGATGGCCGTGGCATCGACGACGGGGTCGATGTGGTGGTGCTGGCCGGCGACATCGCCGAGGGAGAGCGGGGCATCCGCTGGGCGCGCGAGACCTTTATCTCCAAGGAGGTCGTCTATGTGGCGGGGAACCATGAGTTCTACAGCCACGGTTTTGAGGCCCTCATGGACCGCATGAGGGAGGTAGCTCAGCAGATGGGCGTTCACTTCCTGGAGCGCGATGCCGTGGAGATCGGTGGCGTGCGCTTCCTCGGTACAACGCTGTGGACCGACTTCGAGCTCTACGGCCCTGAGAAACTGGCAGGGGCGATGCACCTGGGCGGACTGGGCATGAACGACTTCCGGTACATCAAGACCTTCCGTGGCTTTGAACGACAGGCAGACGGTGGCATTGCGCTGCGCAACTTCAGGCCAGGGGATGCCCGCCAGGAGCATGACCTGAGCGTGGCCTGGCTGGACGCAGAGCTTGCCAAGGGAGATCCGGCCAGGACGGTGGTGGTCACGCACCACGCGCCGTCACGGCTGTCGTTGCACCCCAGGTTCGATGGCGACGATCTCTCGCCCTGCTTCATCTCGGATCTTCCGGGCCTGCTGGGGCGCTCGGCTCTGTGGATCCACGGGCACGTCCATGACAGCTTTGACTACATGGTGCAGGGCACGCGCGTGGTGGCCAATCCTCGAGGATACGTCACCAGCAAGAAGCTCGGCACGCCGGAGAACACTAGGTTCAGGCCGGATTTTCTGGTGGAGGTTTGAGGACATGACGATGCCACACGAAAGAACCCGCGCCTTGGTACAGGCCGGCGAACTGATGCAGGACATGCTCCTGCGAGATGACGTGCCTGAGGATCTGCGCAAGCAACTGCGTGTGGTGCTGCGCCACTACCCGGATGCCCGCATCGTCCAGGTCATGGCCAAGGCGGCGCAGGCCGGCGGCTCTACCTGCTCTACCTGGCTGGGGATGGAGCCGCCGAGATGAAGATCCTGGTCCTGTCTGATCTGCACCTGGAGTGGCAGAAATTCAGGCTGGTGCGCAACGACCGCCGGATTGACGATGACGTCGATGTGGTGGTGCTGGCCGGCGACATCGCAGAGGGCGTCGATGGCATCCGCTGGGCGCGCGAAAGCTTCGTCACGAAGGAGATCGTGTACGTCGCCGGCAACCACGAGTTCTACAAACACAACATCGATGCCACGTCGGAGCAGATGCAAGAGGTCGCGCGGCGAATGGACGTTCACTTGCTGCAGCGTGACGCCGTGACGCTTGGTGGCGTGCGGTTCCTGGGCACGACGCTGTGGACCGACTTTGAGGTGTTTGGCGCGGACAACCGCGACGCGGCCATGCACGAGGCAGGCATGCGAATGAACGACTATTGGCTCATCAAAACCTCCAAGGGCTTTGAGAGAGCGCCCAGCGGCGGCATCAATCAACGCTTGCTCATGCCGGTCGACTCCGTGAGGGAGCATCAACTGAACGTCCAGTGGCTGGATGCGGAACTTGCCAAGGGAGATCCCGACAAGACCGTTGTCGTGACGCACCACGCACCGCACTGGAATTCGGTGGAGCTGAAGTACGCGGCTGACATGTTGAGCGCGGCATACGTCTCGGACCTGACGCGCCTGATGGGCCGCAGCCGGTACTGGATCCATGGCCACATGCACAGCTCCAGCGACTACCTGGTCAACGGGACTCGGGTTGTCTCGAACCCCCGCGGTCAGGTGTACCGGGACGGAAGCCAGGAGAACGAAGTGTTCAATCCTGCGTTTGTGCTGGAGATCTGAGCCGCTCGAGCAACGCCTGGTCCTCCAGGTAAAACAGCTCGGGGCAGGGAGTTTTGGGGTTGGCAGCGTTCACCAGCAGCTGGCCCAGGCGCTGCTCAGGGTTGCGCAGCCAGGCCTCGCGCAGGGCGGCCAGCAGGGCTTCTTGTGGCCCAGATATTTTTTCAGAACTTCTCATAAGGAGACATAAAGCCTTGGCAGCGCTTAAAGCCCTGGCCAGCCTGGAGTGACGTACTGGTTTGACCACGCGCGCGATGACGTCAGTGCACCATGTCCGTCGGAGCACAGCATCCGCTCAAGGTCAAGTGACTGTCACGCTCGGAGACCCCGAGGAGCGATGCTTGAAATTCACCAGTGCCAAGTAGATCGGCCACGCACGACACAAGGCCTCTCGATAACTCGGCACTTGATCACCTGAAGGAGTCTGCCGTGCGACCTCTTCTAGCGCGAATGCCATGACATCCAAGTCGAGTTCTGCGGCAGCACTGGGCTTGCGACCCGTCAGGATATACATGACGTCGGCACCCAACTCGTTGAGACCAATCAGCACCTCCGCCCGAGGAAGGTGCTTCCCAGCCTCGTAGAGAGTCGCACTCGTACGCGAGATGCCCAGCTTTTCAGCCAACTCGGTCTGCGACAGCTGCAGTCGAACCCGCTCCTCATGTATCCGAGCTCCAACGGATGCAGCCGAGTCGGGAAATGTGGTGTGCAGCCGAGTCTGGCTCTGTGGAGTGTCGGTCATTCAAGTTTGCGAATCGGTCAAAATGCAAAATTAATTTACCACATAACGCACTTTTTCGAGACTTTTGGTGTGTTTTTTTGACTTTTTGAACAGTTAAGTTATCATCTTCACATGCGAATCAACCACGAAGAGCTCGAAAAGGCACGCGCTGAGTTCTTCCTCAGCGGACAGACCGTCGCCGATTGGGCGCGCGAGCACCAGTTCAGACAGGACTTGGTTTACGCGGTGTTGAGTGGGAGGTCAAAGGCGACCAGAGGGGAGTCGCACAGGATCGCCGTGAAGCTGGGGCTCAAGGCCAGGCAGCCGGGCATCACCTCGGTTGACGAGGAGGAGACCATGTAGCCCAGAAAAGCAAAACGCCAACCACCTTTTCAAGTGACTGGCGCTGCCGATACCAGAGAAACTGATACCTAGGTTGGTACCCTTGGTCGAAGTATCTCTCCGGTCGGTGGCGACGTCAAGTCGCGCGCTCACGATTCCTTTCGGGATCGAGGCGCGCTCACCGATACGGAGAATGAATGACACGCAAGGTCGTCACCCGCGCGCCACATCGCGAGGTCGGGATCGTCAACGCCAGTTGGCTGTTGAATCACGAGGTAGAGCATGAATCGCATCTGGAAAAGCGATTCATCATGGTTGCGCTCAGCTGCCCTGTGGTCAAAGACATCGTCCACCAGCCGTTTGAGGTCTGGCTCGGACCCAATCAGACTCACAGGTACACCCCCGATTTCTTGATCACCTTTGCCGACGGTCGCAAAGTCGTGATCGAGGTCAAGCCTGCAGTCTTCCTGAAAGAACATCAGACGCGTCTTTCCGCTGCCCGTGATCACCTGGCAGGACTCGGCTACCCGCTACTGATCGTTACCGACAAGCATGTAGACGCGCACGGGCTGAGTGCCCGTGCATTGCTCCTCATGCGTTACGGACGGCTCTTCATCAGTGCAATGGACGCACTCAAATGTCGCCGACTGCTGGAGGAGGAGTTCAGAGGTAACGCCGTTGTGAAGGACCTTGTAGAAGCTGGGGCGTCAGAGTCAACCATCTGGAATCTCGTGGCCACGCATCAGTTTCGAGTCCCCAGCGGTCTGAACATTTCCACCAGCGAAGCCGTGTCGTTCAACCATGCCGAGGAGGACTGCCATGATTTCTTTTGCACGTGGCTTGGTCTTACGTAAGGGCATGCGGACCTTTGAGTTCGAGCGTGATCTTGGGAACGGGAGGGTTCAGTTCAAGTACCTCGACACGTTTGAGGTCATGACGTTCCAAGTCGGCAGCCTATACAAGGCCATCCTGAACGGGGAGGTCACGCAGGTGCACTCGAGTGCGGCGCCCTCGCTACCAGATGAGTCGACGGCACTCAAACTGCCCGCAGCACTGAACCCGAAACAGGAGGACTTGATCGCGTTTCGCATGCGGTTCGTGCAGGCAGCAATCAGAGCCAGGGCTTCGGCTGGTAGCACAAGGCAACTGGCTGAAGTGATCGCAAGGCTCGTCCATAGTGGGGATGGTCAAGCGGCCGACGGTGCCTCGAAAGTCGATCTCAAGCCACCGAAGCCAGCAACCTTGATGGGCTGGCTCAAACGCTACCGGCAGAGTGGCGGGAATCCATACCTGCTGTGCGACATGAGAGCGGTTGCCCAAAAGCCCAATCGAATTTCGAACGATGTCGAGTCGGTCGTAGAAGAGATGATCGGAAAGCACTACCTCCAACCTCGCGGCAAATCCATGAAGGCGACCCACACCGAAGTGTGCAGGGCGATCCAGCAGCTCAATCGTCGCGACGGGTCTGACCTCAAGGCCCCTGGAGAAAGAACCGTGATGCGACGTATCCACCAGATACCCGAATACGTTCGAGACACCAAACGGTTAGGAGCAGCGTACGCCAGAAACAAGTGGCGCTACAGCATGAAAGGCGACCAGAGCACGCGGATTCTTGAGCGTGCTGAGATCGATCACACCCTACTGGACGTTTGGGTGCTGGATCCACGCACGGGAATCCCGCTGGGTCGCCCTTGGATCACCGTGGTGCTAGACCGCTTTTCGGGTTACGTGCTGGGTATCTACATCAGCTTTTATGGACCTTCCAGCGGCACAGTCGCCAAGGCCATACGCTGTTCGATCCTGCCCAAAGACGAACTGATTGAGGGCATTCCAGAGATCGAGCACCACTGGAGCGCGATGGGGGTCCCAGAGACCTTTGTCGTAGACAACGGTCTGGAATTTCACTCTCGAGCTTTCCGTCGAATCGGCTGGCATCTTCGCGCTGACATCATCTACAACCCGGTGCGACAGCCTTGGCTCAAGGCATCTGTCGAGCGAGTGATGATGGAGTTCAACCGCATCCTGCCAAACAGAGGGAAGGTCTGGGCGCCCATCAAGAATGCGAGCTCACTGGATCCATCCAAGTCGGCGGCGATTCTCTTTGACGATCTTTGTACCTGCCTCCTGATCTGGGCGGCCAAGGTCCATCCGTATCAGATCCACGCCAAAACTCTGGTGCGCCCAATCGATCTTTGGGAGGACAGTCGCCATTCGTCTGCGCCACCGATGCTTCCGACAGATCTGACCACACTTGAACTGGCCACGGGCATCTCTGCCGAGCGAATCATCAGTGGCGATGGGGTGTTCTTCCACTACCTACGCTACAACTCAGCAGAGCTGCAGGACTATCGGCGACGGCACCACCAGACTTTCAGGACCGAAATCCGCTTCGACCCTGATGACTTGGGCTGGATGTACGTGCACCTGCCCAAGACAGATCAATGGATCAGAGTTGAGCTTCAACGGCCGAGCTTTGAATACGGAAACGGATTGTCACTTCTTCAACACGAGTTGATACGGAAGGAGGCAGGACAGCGTCTTAAACGGTTCAACGCAGAGGAGGTTCTGCTGCGCGCACAGGCTGATCTCCAAGACCGATGGAGCGAGGCGACCAAACGTGGCATCAAAGTACGTAAGGACGCAGATCTGGTCCGCGCTCAAGGGATGTCATCCGCACGAATCACCAAGCGCGATGCATCAAGTGAGCTTGCTGTACCGACACCTCCTGAACCGAGCCCAGCCATGATGAATCTGTTGCCACGAGCCATTCCCTTCAAGGGCTACTCGCTCGAGGAGGAAGACCTATGAACTTGCATGATTTCAATGGCCCTAGGTCGCCTGCTGCGCTTCGCGCAGGCAATGCAGTACTGATGGTCGTCGTCGAGCACACGGACTTCATGCGCGTGTTCCACAGCTGTACCGCCCTGATCGACACGTTGCGCAATCTAAGAATGCCTAGCGGTATCCTGATCCAGGCAGAACCGGGAATGGGCAAGAGCCTCTTGCTGCAGAAGATCAAGGCACACGTAACACGTTCAGCAGGAATGTCCAGAGAGGACTCTCTATTGGAAGTGAGTCTTGACAGCGCAGTAGACACCCACAAGTTGGCATCAGCCATGACCTTCGCATTGGGCTACCCAGCGCTTCCTTCACGACCCAGCCTGGACGGCATGAACCACATGGTGGACAGGGGGCTGGAGCGAAAGCGCCCGTTGGCACTCCTCCTGGACGAGATGCAGCACGTTTGTGAAGGGAACCGAGACATCACAGCGCGGGCAGTCACCGACTGGCTCAAGGTCAGGATGGACCGCTACAACTTACCGGTGATCGGTGCAGGCACCCGAGCGCTCGATCGATTGCATTCCATCAACCCTCAGTTCACCAGCCGCGCAAGTTCGACCTTTGTACTTTCGCCGTTCGAATTCGGCGAGCCGTGGCGCCAACTGCTGGCAGCCTTTTCTGCCCAGATCAAAGAGGTCGACTTGGAAATCATCAATGGTCCCTTGGCCAAGCCACTACATGCGGCATCCGAAGGAAACCTCAGAGCTCTCAAACGCTTATTGACCTACGCAAGCATGCACGCAGCTGAGCGCAAAGAATCTCGCGTCTCCGTTGAAGACTTCGTAAAGGCATTCATAGATGCAAGGGGCAGCACACCGGATCGCGTCAACCCGTTTTCGAGTCGGATCCCAGCAGACAAAAAGGCATGAGACCTCCATCAATGCCAGAGAGCATCAGGCCTTGCCTGCTGGCAAGACCTGATCCTTTCCAGGACGAGAGCCCTGCTTCCTGGGTACAACGCTTGAGCGGAGCACACCGCTACTCGTTAAGCAGACTCAGTCAAGTCACCAAAATTCATCCGAGACGCTCTGACTGGGACTACAGCGTGTCAAACGAAGAATGGTCCAAGCTGCTCAAGCTTGCAGACGTTGACGCCACCGCCTGTGGCGAAGCAAGGTTCGCACTCAACACGTTCCGATGCCGATTACGAAAGCACAAACACCTCTTCCATGTGCAGGAGCGGCCCAGCTACCGCTGGTGTCCAGCGTGTTTCTCCAGCGATTCCATCCCCTACCTGAGATGGCACTGGAGGTTGGCTGCGTGTACCCGGTGTCAGGTTCATCAATGCCGACTCGAAGAACAGTGTCCGTGGTGCAATAGCCCGCTCAGCGTCCACCGTGCATTGCTCGTCTCGGCAGGTTGCGCCAGAGGCGCTCTGGACCTCTCTAGGTGCAGTAGTTGTGGCATGCCGTTGGCAGACACCGGAGACACGTCACCGGATGACAGTCCTGGCAATGCCGCTCCAGACCAAGTGTCAGCACTGATCAACCAGCTTCGAGAAGCCTACAGGCAGGACGGTAACCAGTTCGAGTTTGATTTTTCGTATTACGACGACGAACCGACACCACCAAAAAAAGCGCTCCCGTCGGCAGATGTGGTCACGCGTGCATTTGAGGAATGGGATCCGAAGAGGGCAAGAGAACAGTCATCCTCATCATTACAGGATGAGAGCGTCTGTCTCGACACGTGCATCAATCGGAGCTCTAAAAAGCAAGGGCCTGCTTTTCAGCTCAACAGCTGCTCGTTCGTCGACACCTCGGGTGCACTGGCCGAACCTCAAAGAACTTCCCGATGGACTGATGGGCTACGACCACGTGATCGTCGGCGGCTAGCAAGAGCACTTCGGGTGATCCGTGACGAACAAAGAGAACTCCGGAGACTGATGCTGCAATCAGGTGCAAAAGCGAGTGAGCCGAACCTGCAATGAGCCACCTCCACAGCAGTTGCAGTGCCCCAGCGACAGCACTTGGCACAGGGTTCGGATGTGAACATTCGCCCAATGGTGGGCCGATGGTTGACCTGCAGGTCCTCACGTTTCCCTTTCATGGCGAAGTGCGCCCAGGCGAATCGGGTCAAGGCTACGCATTGCGTATGGCTGCGGAGAACCGTCTCAATGGTCTACCGCAACTGAAATCCTTGCTCGGAAAAAGCCGCTACGCAACACTGGATGCAGCGGACACTCCTTTGCTCCATCGGTGGTTCGGAGCAGACAAAAAAGCGCTGGACCGCGCATTGGGCTGGACACACACCGGTCAAAGTAGCGGTGGTTATGTCTATGCCGGCCAGGCTATAGGGCGGAGCTACTTCCTGAATCGCAGTTATCCGCGGATCTGTTTTATGTGCCTGAAGGCTCAAGGCTATATCCCCGCTGTGTGGGACTTCAGCCTGAATACTGCCTGCACCCGGCACGGAGATGTGTTGGCGGATGCCTGTCCAAACTGCATCCGACCTATCTCATGGAACCGACCCGCACCGTTTATTTGCAACTGCCATCTTGAATTCTCAGGTCAGGTGGAACCGACCAAGGCGACACGACTGGAGATTGAGTTTTCCATTTGGTGCGAGCAGCGAAGTTGCAGTGCTTCAAGAACAACCACAGTTGGTGATCGATCCGATGAATGCGTCAACGCTCACCAAGGGGCGCTGGACCCCCTCATGCGGCTGATCTGGCCGCTCAGCTTGAGCGGCGGCATGCACGTGACCTACGCATTGGCGGCAGCTGCAAGCTATGAGAGATCACTCGTTCAAACCAAACCACGCCCAAAGACTGCGCTGAAGAAGGCCCAAGAGATCCTCAACAAGGCGAACGAATTTGCCGGGCTGATCCGATCGGGCGAACCGCAGCTGCGCGTACAGCGGCCCAGCGTCGTCATTCAGTTGCTCGCCGACTGCATGACAGGGAATGCGTTCCCAGCCGACCGCCACCTGGCTCAGTCGCTACTGGCGACTGTGCTTCACCAAAAGCGCAAGTCCAGATGGTCAGGCGTGAACCCTCAGCTTTCCCAACTGACGCTCTTTTAGGCACGTGGAGTGCATTTGCTCGGAGAAGAAAGAGCTGAGTGAGAGCATGTCAGCTCTGGGATAGCGCGACCCGATCGGACCTTGCCACAGATCCATCAAGACACCAGGCGCATCACGTAACAGATAATTCCCTGGAGCCTTCTGTACCGAGACTCAGCGGGCCAGTAAACTGAATTTGAGCCCAGGGAGCCCGATGGACAAGAAGAACCTCTCCGAGAGCGACATCTGCGACAAATTCATCCGGCCTGCCATGGAGAAATCCGGCTGGAACGGCATGGACCAGATCTACCGCGAGTTCCCCTTGCGGGCGGGTCGCGTGATGGTCCGTGGCCAGAGGGCACAGCGCGACAAGAGCACCGTGCTGCGCGCCGACTACGCCCTGTTCTACAAGGCCAATATCCCCCTGGCCGTGGTCGAGGCCAAAGACAACAAGCACGCGGTGGGCGCCGGCATGGGCCAGGCCATCCAGTACGCGGAACTGCTGGACGTGCCTTTCAGCTTTGCGAGCAACGGTGACGGCTTTGTCTTTCGGGACGCCACCCTGGCCAGTGGCGTGCTGGAGCAAAGCCTCTCGCTGGAAGAGTTCCCTTCGCCAGCGGAGCTGTGGCAGCGCTACTGCACCTGGAAGGGCTGGACGCCTGAAGTCGAGCGCGTTGCCGCCTTCGACTACTCGCCCAGCAAGACGCCGCGCTACTACCAGCTCAACGCCATCAACCGCACGGTCGAGGCCATCGCCGGTGGGCAGAACCGGGTGCTGCTGGTCATGGCCACGGGTACCGGCAAGACCTACACCGCCTTCCAGATCATCTGGCGGCTATGGAAGAGCGGAGCCAAGAAGCGCATCCTGTTCCTGGCCGATCGCAACATCCTGATCGACCAGACCATGATCAACGACTTCCGTCCATTCAAGGGCGCCATGGCCAAGCTCAGCCCGAACGCCAAGGGCGTTGAAAGGGTCGACGCCAACGGCCAGGCGAGCACGGAAGAAGTCACCCTGGCGGTGAACAAGACCACCAAGCAGGTCGACAAGAGCTACGAGATCTACCTGTCGCTGTACCAGGCGGTCACCGGTACGGAAGAAGAAAGCAACATCTACAAGCAGTTCTCGCCCGACTTCTTCGACCTCATCGTCGTGGACGAGTGCCACCGCGGCAGCGCTGCCGAAGACTCGGCCTGGCGCGAGATCCTGACCTACTTCAGCAGTGCCGCCCAGGTGGGCCTGACGGCCACGCCCAAGGAAACCGAAGAGGTCTCCAACAGTCACTACTTTGGCGAGCCTATCTACACCTACAGCCTCAAGCAAGGCATTGAAGACGGCTACCTCGCGCCGTACAAGGTGATCCGCATCGACCTGGACCGCGACACCTTTGGCTGGCGTCCCACCGAAGGCATGCGCGACAACGCCGGCAACCTGATCGAGGACCGCGTCTACACCGGCGCGGACATGAACCGCAAGCTCGTGCTGCAAAAGCGCGATGAGGTGGTGGCCGCCAAGGTCACCGAATACCTCAAGGCGACCGACCGGTACGCCAAGACCATCGTGTTCTGCGAAGACATCGACCACGCGGCCCGCATGCGCCAGGCCCTGGCCAACACCAATGCCGACATCTGCGCCAAGCAGCCCAAATACGTCGTGCAGATCACCGGAGACAACCCCGAAGGCAAGCGCGAGCTCGACAACTTCATCGACCCCGAGAAGACCTACCCGGTGATCGCTACCACCTCCAAGCTCATGAGCACCGGGGTGGACGCGCAAACCTGCAAGCTCATCGTGCTGGACCAGAACATCAAGTCGATGACGCTCTTCAAGCAGATCATCGGCCGCGGCACCCGCCTGCGCGAAGACCTGGGCAAGTCCTGGTTCACCATCATGGACTTCAAGCGCGCAACGGAAAACTTTGCCGACCCAGCCTTTGACGGCGAGCCCGTGCAGATCTACGTGCCCTGCGAAGGCGATCCCATCGACGCGCCGGTGGACGTTGACCCGAACAGGCCGCCGCAACCGGGCGACGATCAACCGCCCCTGGGGCCCACCACCGCCGGTCCTGGTGAAGGCGACGACACAGAGCCCAAAAGGTACGTGGTCGGCGGCATGGTCACGGTGTCGGTCGCCCGCGAGCGCGTGCAGTACCTCAACGCTGACGGCAAGCTCATCACCGAGAGTCTGCGCGACTACACCCGCATCAACCTCAAGCGCCAGTACGACTCGCTCGACAAGTTCCTGCAAGCCTGGAACGACGCCGACCGCAAGGCCGCGCTAATCGAAGAGCTCGAACGGCAGGGCGTGCTCATCGAAGCCCTGGCCGACGAGGTCGGCAAAGACCTCGACCCGTTCGACCTGCTGCTCCACGTGGCCTACGACCAGCCGCCGCTGACCCGGCGCGAACGCGCCAGCCGCGTGAAAAAGCGCAACGTCTTCACCCAGTACGGTCCCATGGCCCGGCAGGTCATCGAAGCCCTGCTCGACAAATACGCCGACGAAGGCATCACCACGCTGGAAGCCAGCAACGTGCTCACCCTGCCACCCGTCAACCAGCTGGGCCTGCCGGTCGAGCTGGTGCGGGCCTTCGGCGGCCGGCCTCAATACCTCTCAGCCCTGCAGACGCTCGAACGCGAGCTCTACGCACCCGGCAGCGCTATGAACAACTGAACCTTGAAGAACACCGCATGAAAGACTTTCTCAACAAGGCCAGAGATAAAGCGAGCGACCTGATGAGCTCGGGCATGGAAAAAGCCCGCGAACTCACGCCCGACTCGGCCGACATCAAACGCGCGGCCGACTCGCTGGTGGACTCCGCCAGTAAGGCTGCTTCAGAGGTCAAGCAACTGGGCCAGGACGCGCTCAAGACCGACATGGCCAAGGACGCCGCCGCCGGCGCCGCCATTGGCGCTGTCGTTGCGGTCCCTGTGCCCGTGGTGGGGCCCATCGCGGGTGCAATCGTGGGCGCCGGGTTGGGTGTCTACAAAAACGTTCGACAGGCACCCAAGGCTGGCGCGCAGCCTACGCCACCTCGCCTGCCTGCAGCCCCGATCATCGAAGCGGAAAGCCGCGAGGTGCCACACCTCGACAAGTACGAAGAACTGACCAAACTCCACGACCTCAAGGTCAAGGGCATCCTGACCGAGGAAGAGTTCGCCACCGAAAAGAAGAAAGTGCTGGATCGCTGACCCATGTCCAATCTCTCCCCCGTTATCAAGTCCATCCAGGACGTCATGCGCCAGGACTCTGGCGTGGACGGCGACGCCCAACGCATCAGCCAGCTGACCTGGCTGCTGTTCCTCAAAGTGTTCGACGCGCTCGAAGAAGAGCTCGAACTCACCCGCGACGACTACAAGAGCCCCATGCCCGAGAGCATGCGCTGGCGCCACTGGGCCACCAACCCCGAAGGCATCACCGGCGACGACCTGCTGGATTTCGTCAACACCGAGCTGTTCGTCACCCTCAAGAACCTGCCGGCCGACCCGGTGCGCAACCCGCGCGGCTATGTGGTGCGCGGCGTGTTTGAAGACGCCTACAACTACATGAAGAGCGGCCAGCTGCTGCGGCAGGTGATCAACAAGCTCAACGCCATCGACTTCAATCGCCAGAGCGAGCGCCACCAGTTCAACGACCTCTACGAAAAAATCCTGCGGGACTTGCAGAGCGCGGGCAATGCCGGGGAGTTCTACACACCGCGGGCGGTCACCCAGTTCATGGTCGACATGGTCAACCCCCAGCTGGGCGAAGTGGTCATGGACCCGGCCACCGGCACCGGCGGCTTCCTGGTCTGCGCCATCGAACACCTGCGCAAACAGGTCAAGAACGAAACCGACGCGGCCCAACTGCAATCCAGCATCCGCGGCGTGGAAAAAAAGCAGCTGCCGCACATGCTGTGCATCACCAACCTCATGCTGCACGGCATCGAGGTGCCCAGCGCCATCCGCCACGACAACACCCTGGCCCGCCCGCTGCGCGACTACACCCCCGCCGACCGGGTGGACGTGGTGCTGACTAACCCGCCGTTCGGCGGCATTGAAGAGCCGGGCATCGAACAGGGCTTCCCCGCCGATGTGCGCACCAAAGAAACCGCCGACTTGTTCCTGGTGCTCATCAAGCACATCCTCAAGGCCAACGGCCGCGCCGCGCTGGTGCTGCCCGACGGCACCCTGTTTGGCGAAGGCGTCAAAACCCGCATCAAGGAACAGCTGCTGACCGAGTGCAACCTGCACACCATCGTGCGCCTGCCCAACGGTGTGTTCGCCCCCTACACCGGCATCAAGACCAACCTGCTGTTCTTCACCAAGGGCCAGCCCACGCAGCACATCTGGTACTACGAACACCCCTACCCTGAGGGCGTGAAGAGCTACAACAAGACCAAGCCCATCCGCATCGAAGAGTTCGACGCCGAGAAAGCGTGGTGGGGCAACGAGGCCGACGGCTTCGCCAACCGGGTGGAGAACGAGCGTGCCTGGAAGGTCAGCCTCGACCAGATCAAGGCCGCCAACTACAACCTGGACCAGAAGAACCCCCACGCCCCCGAGCAGGAAAGCCACGACCCAGACGAACTGCTGCGCCGCTACGCCAGCCTGCAAGCTGAAGCGCAGGCCCTGCGCGACCAGCTCAAGGCCATCCTGGCCGAATCGCTGAGCGGGGCCCGCGCATGAGTGCGGTGGTGGAAGCCCGCGAACCCAGCGCCAAGTACCTCAGCGCCCTGCAACCGCCACTGGTGCAGTACTTCGAGCTGTTGGCCACCGCGCCCGGTGGCGTGGCCAAGCTGCGTGAGCTGATCCTGACTCTGGCGGTGCAGGGGAAGCTGGTGCCGCAGGACGCGAAGGACGAACCTGCGAGCGAGCTGCTGAAGAAGATTCGGGCGGAGAAAGATCGGCTGATTGCCGAGGGCAAGATCAAGCGGGACAAGCCGATGGAGGCCGTGGCGGAGGACGAGCACCCGTTTGTATTGCCGCGGGGATGGCAGTGGATGCGAATGGGCGACCTGGTCAACTCCAGCGAAGCTGGCTGGAGTCCGACCTGCATCGGTTCGCCACGCCGCGAAGGCCACTGGGGCGTGCTCAAGGTCAGTGCAGTCTCCTGGGGCCAATTTGATGCACTTGCGAACAAGGAGCTTCCCGCAGACCTCCTGCCCAGACCTGAATACGAAGTGCAAGAAGGCGACTTTCTGTTGTCGCGCGCGAACACGGAAGAGCTGGTGGCGAGGTCTGTAGTCGTTCGTAAGGTCGCCTCAAAACTGATGTTGAGCGACAAGATCATCCGTTTGCACGTTTCCAGCCACATGGATCGTGCTTTCTTGAATCTGTGCAACAACGCGCGCCACTCAAGAGGGCACTACGAATCAAGTGCCTCTGGCACGAGTAGCTCCATGAAGAACGTTTCTCGAGACGTGGTGTTGCGGACACCGGTTCCGCTCCCGCCCCTCGCCGAACAATCCCGCATCGTCACCCGCATCGAAGAACTCATGCGCCTGTGCGATGCCCTCGAAGCCAAGGGCCAACTCGAAGCCGCGCAACACGCCCAGCTTGTGCAAACCCTGCTGGGCGCGCTGACCGCCAGCACCACCCCCGAAGAACTGGCCGACAACTGGCAACGCGTCGCCACCCACTTCGACGTCCTGCTCGACCGCCCAGAAGCCATCGACGCCCTGGAGCAAACCATCCTGCAACTGGCCGTGCGCGGCTTGCTCGTACCCCAGGATCCCAAGGAAGAACCCGCCAGCGAATTGCTGAAGAAGATTCGCGCCGAGAAGGATCGCCTGATCGCTGTGGGCAAGATCAAGCGGGACAAACCGATGGAGGCGGTAGCGATAGAGGAGGTGCCGTTTGTCCTTCCGACAGGGTGGTCCTGGGTGCGATTCGATGAGCTGATACACCCCCTCAAGCCAATCGCTTACGGTGTGCTGGTCCCTGGGCCTGATGTTGAAGCCGGTGTGCCGTTTGTCCGTATCGCGGATCTTTCTATCGACAACCCTGCACCTATGCCAGAAAAGTCGATCAGTCACGACATCGACAGCCAGTTTCAGAGAACGCGGCTGGAAGGCGGCGAGATATTGATGGGGGTTGTTGGCAGCATTGGCAAGCTGGGTGTTGCTCCTCCGACTTGGGCGGGTGCAAACATCGCACGTGCCATATGTCGCATTGTTCCGGCTGATGGCGGCTTGAGGGAGTTCGTTCTCTTCTTGTTGCAGACGGGGTTCATGCAACAGAGCTTTGTCGGCGATACGCGAACACTGGCACAACCGACGCTGAATGTTGGATTGATTCGTCAAGCGCTTACGCCAGTTCCACCCCCCGCAGAACAGGCACGCATCGTTGCCCGCGTAGGCTTGCTGCGTCGCCTGTGCGATGACCTTCGCCAGCGCCTCGCCGCCAGCCAGACCACCCAGGCCCACCTGTCCAAAGCCTTGATCGACGAGGTGGCCTGAACATGCTGGACGGAATCAACCTTCCCTGGGGTCTTGGCTTGGTAAGCAAGGGTTGGGGTTGGTTGCGCGACCGGCTGGACCCAGCCCGCGCCCAGGCCAAGCGCCTCATCGAAACTTTCGAGGCCTACGGCATCGCCCGCCAGCAGATTCCCCGTCTGCTGCCCGCTGAGCTGAAGCTGCCGAACGCAGCGTTCTCGACACCCGACAAGCTGAATGACAAAGTCACGCCCGAGCTGTTGGACTGGGCCGCAGACCATCTGGCGATCAACCGCGCCTGGCTGGACGGCGTGAGCCCGCAACCCCACCTGCGGGTGGACGGCTACAAGCAGCCTTCGTGCTACCGCGACTGGCTGCTGGAACGCCAGCGGATCGCACCCGATGCTCGCTGCCTGCTGGTGGTGTGGAAACCGGCGGGCGTCGCGGTGGGGCCCGAAGCTCACGGCCCGCTGTGCCTGGTGTACGAGGAGATCAGCGACGGGCTGGACGGCACCGAACTGTCACGGTACTGGCTGCTGTCGGACAGCTGGCACTGGGACCACGCGCCCTGTGTGTCCAACATGGTGGCGGCGGTTGCGGTGGCGCAGTCGCTGGGGGTGATGGTGATCGGTCACGACATCCCCGCGGCCTTGCTGGTGCAGCTCGAAGCAGGAAAGAAGCTCGCCCCCGTGGTGGCCACCCAGCGCCGGCGCCTGTGGCATCCCGACTATCTGATCACCCCCTTGCCGCGCACCGATACCCCATGGCGCCAGGCCATGTGGAAGGATGCGCAGGACTGGCTGGGCGAAGACGGGTTGCACGCCCTGGCCAAAGGCAGCGCAGGCCAATCTAACAGTTCCATGGCTGCGCCAGCCGAAAGCCAAGTGATTCCGTCATGAACCATCTGAACAAAGAAGCCCTGCTATTGCTGGCCCAGCTTCTGGAAGCCGGTGAAGCCGGTGATGGCACGGTGTTGGCGGCACGGTTTCGAGCGGATCACTCGGACCATTTTGATCTACTGGATCAGCTGGTTCGCTACCAGTACATACAGAACGATCGCGAGCGTTACCGGGTCGGGGTCACAGCGCTACCGCAGCTCGATGTGCCGACGGCCAAGCAATTGCTGGAGCAGGCCGAGAGGCTTTGGGCAGGACTGCGCAACCACTTCAGATTGAACCTGCATGCGCAGACGACGGTGGAAGATCTGGCCAAGGCCTGCGACATGACACCTGGCACTGCCCGTCACACGTTGCGGTACATGCTGGACGTCCCCTGGTACGGCGGATGCAATGGCGGCGGAGACCAGCCCATTGAATCGATTGCTGCGAGTGAAACGGTTCTGAAGCACACCACCTTCTTGTCGGTGATTGAGGAGGTCCTTTCGTGGAATTTGATCGGACCACCCTGTGGTGACGCGCCGAGCCAAGCAACGGTCAGCCTGAGCGGGCCGCATCCCGAGCCTGAACGGCTGGCACCCGCGTTGCCGGAATGGCTGACCAAGCTGCCGGACACCGCCCAAGTGCTGATGCGCGAAGTGCACCTAGCCATGGGCGCAGAGTTGTACGCCCTCTCGGCCATGGGCATTCGTGCGGTGGTGGACGTCATCAGCGTTGATCTGCTGGGTGTCGACGCCGGCCCATTCAACGTCAAGCTCGATGGCCTGGCCAAGGTGGGACATCTTTCGCCTTCACAGCACACTGCCTTGAATGCCGTGGTGGATGCCGGCAACGCGGCTGCCCACCGCGGGTTCGTTCCGACACGGGACGCAGCGCAGGCAATGCTGGACGCGGTTGAAGTGGTGTTGAAGACGGCCTATGTGCTGCCGGGTGCGGCCCAGTCTTTGCTAGCCATGACGCCCAGGCGTCCGCCGAAATCGAAGGTGTGACCGGCGCTTGGGCGCCAAGCGCTGGGAGGCTGCAGGCCCTGCCAAGAGGATTGCCAAACGGCAGCTGGGAGTAGACAATCTGCTCGCGCACCGCCGGGAGGCTGTGCCCGCTGACCCCTGAGGGGCAGCACCGCCGATACGCATGAGCGACGGCGCCCGTGATCACTGGTTACCAGGAGCGGGGACTTTCCAATCCAGGAGTCCCCCATGCCAACCAAGATCCAGAACCTACGTCTTCGAGCTTTTCAACAGCAGCACGGTCGCTGCTGGTATTGCGGTGTCCAGATGTGGCACCACGACCCGGCGGAGCTGCCGGGCATCCCCGTCAAAAGTGCCTGGCGATTGCGATGTACTGCAGAGCACCTGCTAGCACAGTGCGATGGCGGCCGGGACGAAGCCAGCAACGTGGTCGCAGCCTGCGCACATTGCAATCACACCCGGCATAAACGCAAGAATCCGCCGGAGCCCAACGCCTTCCTCGTTGACATACGCATGCGGGTTGCTCGCGGCGGCTGGCACTTTCCCTGGGTCAGATCGCTGGGACTACTCGCCAGCGATGTTTCAGCCAATTCACTGGCGACTCGTCCTTCACAGGACCGAATCCAAGCTACATCGCGCTCACTGGCGCTCGCACCTCCAAGCTTGACTGCCTAACAGCGCCCAGTTCGCTGCTGCGAGGTCCGCAGAACAGACCTCATTTGCATCATTTTGTAACATAACACGGTCTAAACATGCGGTCTGGCGCTTGACCCAACAAGTGTCACGGTGCCCAGATGCGTGCTCCTAGCCCAGAGAGACAGAGCAAAGTTGAAAGTTAAGTGGCGCATAGTGGAAACATGAATGGCGTTCCGCACTTTCAGAAAACGTCATGGACCTGACTTGAAAACGGTATGGACCACCCTTATGATTAGCACTCGCTGGAGTTGAGTGCTAACACCACTCCAGGTCGAACGGCGGAGCGCCAGCCCAGTGGCCCGGCCACCGCCAGACCCCCAACCTCTTCTTTCCATTTCAGGAGATGCAATGAACCTTCGTCCTCTCGCCGATCGCGTGATCGTCAAGCGCATTGACAGCGAAACCAAGACCGCCTCCGGCATCGTCATCCCCGACGCCGCCGCCGAGAAGCCCGACCAAGGTGAAGTCCTGGCCGTCGGTCCCGGCAAGAAGAACGACAAGGGCGAACTGTCGGCCATGAACGTCAAGGTCGGCGACCGCGTCCTGTTCGGCAAGTACAGCGGCCAGACCGTCAAGGTCGACGGCAACGAACTGCTGGTCATGAAGGAAGACGACCTGTTCGCCGTGGTTGAGAAGTGATTCCCAGCCGCCTCTAACACCCCATTTACTGAATCGGAGAAATCAACATGGCAGCAAAAGACGTCATTTTCGGCGGCGAAGCCCGCGCCCGCATGGTCGAAGGCGTGAACATCCTGGCCAACGCGGTCAAGACCACCCTGGGTCCCAAGGGCCGCAACGTGGTGCTCGAGCGCTCCTTCGGCGCCCCCACCGTGACCAAGGACGGTGTGTCCGTGGCCAAAGAAATCGAACTCAAGGACAAGCTGCAGAACATGGGCGCCCAGATGGTCAAGGAAGTCGCTTCCAAGACCTCGGATAACGCCGGTGACGGCACCACCACCGCCACCGTGCTGGCCCAGGCCATCGTGCGCGAAGGCATGAAGTACGTGGCCGCCGGCATGAACCCGATGGACCTCAAGCGCGGTATCGACCGTGCCGTGGAAGCCCTGATCGCCGAGCTGAAGAAGGCCTCCAAGGCCACCACCACCAGCAAGGAAATCGCCCAGGTCGGCGCCATCTCCGCCAACAGCGACGCGTCCATCGGCGACATCATCGCCAACGCGATGGACAAGGTCGGCAAGGAAGGCGTGATCACCGTGGAAGACGGCAAGTCCCTGCAGAACGAACTCGACGTGGTCGAGGGCATGCAGTTCGACCGTGGCTACCTGTCGCCCTACTTCATCAACAACCCGGAGAAGCAGGCCGCCCTGCTGGACAACCCGTTTGTCCTGCTGTTCGACAAGAAGATCAGCAACATCCGTGACCTGCTGCCCACGCTGGAAGCCGTGGCCAAGGCCGGCCGTCCGCTGCTGATCATTGCCGAAGACGTCGAAGGCGAAGCCCTGGCGACCCTGGTGGTCAACACCATCCGCGGCATCCTGAAGGTTGTCGCCGTCAAGGCCCCGGGCTTCGGCGACCGCCGCAAGGCCATGCTGGAAGACATCGCCATCCTGACGGGCGGCAAGGTCATCGCCGAAGAAGTCGGCCTGACCCTGGAAAAGGTGACCCTGGCCGACCTGGGCCAGGCCAAGCGCATCGAAGTGGGCAAGGAAAACACCACCATCATCGACGGCGCCGGCGCTGCCGCTGACATCGAAGCCCGCGTCAAGCAAGTGCGTGTGCAGATCGAAGAAGCCACCAGCGACTACGACCGCGAGAAGCTGCAAGAGCGCGTGGCCAAGCTGGCCGGCGGCGTGGC
>CAZJZD010000045.1:0-31957 GCA_964550405.1 uncultured Hydrogenophaga sp.
GCGCCGATGATAGTGCGGGTTCCCGTGTGAAAGTAGGTCATCGTCAGGCTCTTATTGAGCAAACCCCCAAGTGCCAGAGGCATTTGGGGGTTTTGTTTTTTAGGTCGACCATTCAGTCGCTTCAGCGGTTGGAGATCTGTTGTCCGCTCCGTTCAAGGGCGCCGCTTTGGGCGAGTTCCTGTAGCAGTTCCTCCAGCCAAAGCTCGCGCTCAACAGCCTCCGTAGGCATGGCCTGTGCCAAGTACGGCGTGTTCAATGCCCATTGGTACAGATCCGACCGTTGGACCTCTCGCCATTCCAGGAGCTTGAACTTCACGAGCACTTTCATGGCATGGCGTCGGTGCTTTTCCGGGGCGCCGCGGAACTGCTCAAGCCGGCTTCGAGCTCTTGTCAGGGCGGCAGGGACATCCTGGAACACTGAGCCATGCCCTGGGACTACGGTCTCCGGGTTCAGGGCTTCGATGAGGTCCAGTGTTTCGGCCACTTCGTCAAAGGCTGCGATGCCTTCGAGCTCGGGGAACACGACACCGAAGCCGTTTTGCCAAAGCGCATCTGCTGAAATCAGCAGTCGTTCGGCGCGTAGGAAGAGCACGATGGAATGTGGGTCGTGCCCTTTGGCGCCGTGGATTTCCCATGTATGCGCGCCAAGCCTGATGGTCTGGCCGGGCGTCAGCAGGCCAGTGAATGCAAAGCGGGGACAGCGCTGCCCCGTCGCTCGATAGGTCAGGGCGTCTTCGTCCCATGTCCGGACGTCCGCGGCCTGTCCGGGCGGAATCAATGTCTGAAGCCCGGGGTAGCGTTGCTGCAGAGCCGCGTTGCCTCCGCAATGGTCGCTGTGGAGGTGGGTGTTGAGCAGCAATTCAAGTGCTTGATCCCCGAGCGCCTGCTCAAGCAGAGCAAGTGTTTGGGGCGAATGGCTGGCATACCCACTGTCCACCAGTGCTGTCGGCCCCGGCCCCCGCAGGAGGATGTTGTTGGCGGACAGCCAGCCGCGCTCGAAGACGGTGGCTCCAGCGGATCGAAGGGTCTCGGCGATGGAGCGGCTCATCGGGGGGCGCGCAGTTCCCGTCTGAGGATCTTGCCGACATTGGTCTTGGGCAGTTCGTCTCGGAACTCGATGTACTTGGGGCGTTTGTAGCCCGTTAGGTTGTCGGCGCAGTAACGTGCGACGTCTTCTTCCCGGAGGATCGGGTCGCTGCGGACGATGAAGACTTTGACGGCTTCGCCCTGCTTCTCATCGGGTACCCCGATGGCGGCGCATTCGAGCACGCCGGGGCAGCCGGCGATGACCTGTTCGAGTTCGTTGGGGAACACGTTGAAGCCAGAGACCAGGATCATGTCCTTCTTGCGGTCGACGATGCGTGTGTACCCGCGCTCGTCCATGATGCCCACGTCGCCGGTGCGCATGAAGCCATCCGGTGTGAAGGCCTTCGCCGTTTCCTCCGGCTGGTTGTGATATCCCACCATGACATTGGGCCCATGGATACAGATCTCGCCGGATGCTCCGATGGGCAGGCTGTTGCCGTCGTCGTCCTTGATGGCGATGCTGATGCCAGGCAGCGGCAGGCCGATGGTGCCGCTGAAATCGCGGTTCACCACAGGGTTGTTGGTCCCGATGGCGCAGGTTTCGCTCATGCCCCAGCCTTCAATCATGGGTGTGCCCGTGACTTTCAGCCAATGCTTGGCGGTCGCTTCCGAGGCCGCCATACCACCGGCCTGACCGAACAGCAGCTGGGAAAAGTCGACCTGACGGAACTGTGGATCGTTCAGCAAGCCGTTGAACAAGGTGTTCACCGCGGGCAGCAGATGGAAGGGGCGGCGCTTGAGGGTGGCAATGAACCCGGGAATGTCGCGCGGATTCGGGATCAGCGTCGTGTGTGCGCCCCAGCGGATGGTCAGCAGGCTGAGCGTGAGCGCGAAGATGTGGTACAGCGGCAGGGCCGCGATGCTGTTGGTGCGGTGCGGGGCGCCGACCCGCTTGAGGGCGGGCTCGAACCAGGCTTCGGCCTGCAGGATGGCGGCGATGACGTTGCGGTGGGTGAGGACGGCGCCCTTGGACAGGCCTGTGGTGCCGCCGGTGTACTGCAGGAAGGCAACCGAGTCGTGGGTGGCCTGGCTGGGGCGCATGTTCAGGCTGCTGCCTTCGGCCAGCGCCTGGCGGAACGGGATCACGTGGCGTTGGCCCCGAGGACCGGTCAGCGGCAGTCGGTAGGTGGGCACCATCTTGGCCAGGTGACGCACGGCGAAGGTGATCCAGCGGCCGTACCAGAAGCCCAGCAGGTCGCCCATGCTGGCGACCACCACGTGGCGCAGCGGGCTGTGGTCGATGACCTCTTCCAGCGTGTGGCAGAAGTTCTCCAGGATGACGATGGCTTCGGCGCCGGAGTCCTGCAACTGGTGTTCCAGTTCACGCGCGGTGTAGAGCGGGTTGACGTTGACCACCGTGTAGCCGGCGCGCAGGATGGCCGCCATCGTCACCAGAAACTGTGGCACGTTGGGCAGCATGACCGCCACGCGCGCGCCGGGTTCCAGTCCGCGCGACTGCAGCCAGGCGCCGAGCGCGCTGCTGTACTCGTCGAGCTGCCCGTAACTCATCCAGCGCTCCATGCAGACCGACAACGGTTGCTTGGCGTTCTTCCGCAAGGACTCTTCAAGCAGCGCGGCCAGCGAGCGGTATTGCGAAGGATCGACGTCGTGCGGGACGCCTTCGGGATAGTGCGCGAGCCAGGGTCGGTTCATGGTGTGCCGAGGTAGGGTTGTGAGCGCATTCTGGCCGCAGCTGCGCGGGCGCCACACAGGGCCAGCCCTAGGGCGCTGTCACCCAAAGCACAGCGGCGATGGGTGCTCAGGCCCGGCTCAACTCGGACTGCAGGGCGTCGCAGCAGGCCTGCAGCGGCTGGTTGAACAGGGCGTTGATCCAGCGCTGCTCACGCTCGGCGATCGCCTGAAGGAACTGTGTGGCATCCCCCATGGTGGCGAAAGCCGAGAAGCCGTTTTCCAGGAACTGTTGCAGGGCAGACAGGCCCGCCGCTTGCGCCGGTCCGCGCATCAGGCGCAGGGCGATGAGCAGCGACTTCATGCGTGTCAGGCGCTGCAGTTCCAGGCCCATGTGCTGTACCACCGCCAACTGGCGCTGGCGCTGTTCACGTTCGCCGGTCAGGCGCCAGCTGCGCACGTAGTGTTCGGCGTAGGCGTGGTCACCGTCGAGCGCCAGCCAGTGCCCCGCCAGGGTGTGGTCCAGCGACTCCGTCAAAGCGTGGGTTTCGGCCAGGTCCACCGCCAGTTCGGCCACCGCTTCCGGGAACAGGCGCTCGATGGCGCCGGCGATGCGGGCGAACTGGGCATCGCGTACCGAAAAGTCGTGTTCGCCGTACAGCTCGTCGAGAAAAAAGGCCGTGGCCTGTGCGTAGCGGGGGTGGGTCAGGAAGTCGGCGTAGGTGGCACGGAACCGACGTGCCTGCAACTGCTTGACCTGGTGCACGGCTCCGGCCAAGCCGTCCTCGCGGGCCTGGGTGCGAAGGTGTGCGACACGGTCCAACTGGGCACGGATGCGGTCTGCGGCACTGGACGGGGCGTTCATCACTTGACCAGTCTAGCGGGCACGCAGGCACAGGCTAGAGTGGCGGACCTACGGGAATGCAAGCAAATGTGCGCACGCACGTGCGATAGTGAGCCCATGCTGCGTGCCGCTCCACCGCCCACCACGTCCAAGACCAGACTGCCCGTTCATGCCCGGTCGGTGTTGGCGCGCCTGCAGCAGATGGTCGCGCTGGCCGCGCTCGTTTCTGCAGGTGTCTGGTGGGCCGCGTGGTGGCCTCAATCGGAGGGGTGGGCTGTCGGCGGCGGGCTGATGCTGCTGCTGGGCTACGCGCCGGTGCTGGCGATGGAGTTTGCCGTGATGCAGCGGGTCAATCGCCGGGACCCTGCGCCCCGGCTCGGTCTCGCGGCCTGCGCACGGGCCTGGTGGTGGGAAGTCCGTGTGGCGCCGCTGGTGTTCTCCTGGCGCCAGCCCTTCCGCTGGCGTGCCCTGCCCGACGAGCAGGTGCCATCGGCCCCCGGGCAGACGGCGGCGGTGTTCGTGCACGGCTTTGTCTGCAACCGGGGTCTGTGGCTGCCCTGGATGCGTGTGCTCGATGAACGTGGCTTACCCTGGACCTCGGTCAACCTGGAGCCGGTGTTCGGCTCCATCGACGACTACGTGCCGTTGATCGAAGACGCGGTGCGCCGTGCCGAGGCGCTGACCAGCCAACCGCCGCTGCTGGTCTGCCACAGCATGGGCGGACTCGCGGTGCGCGCCTGGCTGGCCGCCACGCCGGGTGCTGCCGACCGCGTGTGTGGTGTGGTGACCATCGGCACACCGCACCACGGCACCTGGCTCGCGCACTTCAGCCACGTCACCAACGGGCGGCAGATGCAGATCGGCGGCGCCTGGCTGCGGGCGCTGGAAGCGCGCGAGGCCGGTCAGCCCCGTCCGCCGTTCCTGTGCTGGTATTCCAACGCCGACAACATCGTGTTCCCGGCCAGCACCGCGACCCTGGCCGGTGCCGACAACCACCACCTGGATGGCGTGCCGCACGTGGCCATGGCCTTTCACCCCACGGTGATGGACACGTCGCTGGCGATGCTGGCGTCGGCCGCCAGGTCGCCGAGCGAGCGCACCGCTTCGTAGAGCGGGGTGAAGTCCGGCGCCGTCAGGTCGAACAGCTGCTGGAAGCTGTCGATGACGAAGTAGGTGGCCTGGTAGTCGTCGATCTTGTAGCGCGTGCGCATGCAGCGCTGCAGATCGAGCGCGATGCGCCGCGCCTGCGGACTGGTGACGCTGTGCCGCAGCTCGCCGGCCGAGCTCAGGATGCCGGCGCCGTAGGCGCGCAGGCCATCGGGCTGGCGGATCAGGCCGAATTCGATGGTGTACCAGTACAGGCGCGAGAGCAGCTCGCCCGCGCCCAGGTCGTGCGCCTTCAGTCCGCCCTGGCCGTAGCGCTGCACGTAGTCGGCGAACACCGGGTCGAACAGCAGCGGCACGTGGCCGAACAGGTCGTGGAAGACGTCGGGCTCGACCACGTAGTCGAACTCCTCGGGTGTGCGGATCCAGTCGGTGACCGGGAAGCGCCGGTTCGCCAGCAGCTCGAAGAAGGGGCGTTCGGGGATCAGGCCCGGCACCGCCACGATCTCCCAGCCCGTGGCGGCCCAGAGGCGGGTGTTGATGTCTTCGAAGCGCGGGATGCGATCGGGCCTGCCCAGCCAGGGCAGCGCCTGGATGTAGGCGTCGCAGGCCAGGCCGGGCAGCAGCGCGCTCTGGCGTTCAAACAGCCGGCGCCAGGTGGCGTGGTCGGCTTCGGTGTAGGCCGACCAGTCCTGCGCGCAGGTGTAGTCGTCGCGGGCGCGGGTGTAGTCGCCACGCGGCGGGCGCTCGCTGGCGCCGTAGACCACAGGTTCGATGGCCATCTCAGGCTTTCAGCACGCCGCGGCGGACCTGGTCCAGCTCCATGGTCTCAAAGAGGGCTTTGAAGTTGCCTTCGCCAAAGCCCTGGTTGCCCTTGCGCTGGATGAACTCGAAGAAGATCGGGCCGAGCTGGTTCTCGCTGAAGATCTGCAGCAGCAGTTCGCCCGGCGCGCCGTCGACCAGGATGTTGCGAGCCTTGAGCGCCTCGATGTCCTCGCCGTGGTTCGGAATGCGTTTGGGCAGCAGCTCGTAGTAGGTCTCGCTGGTGTTCAGCAGCTTCAGGCCTTCCATCTGCAGCGCGTCCACGGTGTCGTAGAGGTTGGTCGAGGCCAGCGCGATGTGCTGGATGCCCTCGCCGTGGTAGCGGTCCAGGTACTCCTGGATCTGGCCGGCCTTGTCGTTGCCTTCCTCGTTGATCGGGATGCGGATCTTGCCGCAGGGGCTGGTCATGGCCTTGCTCTTGATGCCGGTCTGCTGGCCTTCGAGGTCGAAGTAACGCACCTCGCGGAAGTTGAAGATGCGCTCGTAGAAGCCGGCCCACTCGGCCATGCGGCCGCGGTGCACGTTGTGCGTCAGGTGGTCGATGACCGTCAGACCATGGCCCGCCGGGTTCAGTTCGGCGCCCGGCAGCGGGTAGAAGTCGACGTCGTAGAAGCCGATGTTGCCGATGTCGCCTTCCTGGGCGCCGTTCTTGCCCCGCCAGCGGTCGATGAAATAGATGATGGAGTCGCCGATGCCCTTGATGGCCGGGATGTTCAGCTCGCCCGGGCCGGCGGCGTTGGCGTAGCCCCAGGCCCCGAGACTGATGGCGCGCTCGTAGGCGGCCTTGGCGTCCTGCACGCGAAAGGCGATGGCGCAGACGCTGGGGCCGTGCAGGCGCGCGAAGCGCTGCGCAAAACTGTCGGGCTCGGCGTTGATGATGAAGTTGATGCCGCCCTGGCGGTACAGCGTCACGGCCTTGTGGCGGTGCCGGGCGATGGCCTTGAAGCCCATGCGCTCGAACAACTGGCCCATGGCCACCGGGTCCGGCGCCGCGTATTCGATGAACTCGAAACCGTCGGTGCCCATGGGGTTGTCCCAGTGGGCCAGGGCATCGGTCGTGGCGGACGGCAAGGCTGCGTTCATGGCTGTCTCCTGTGTTTTGGGGGAAAGCGCCACTGTAGGAGCGCAGGTTCGCACGATGATTGCGAAATGGGGCGCCCCACTCGTCCGGATTGCAGGATTCCTGCAAAATGATCGCCATGCAAGCACTGGACAAGCTCGACCGCCACATCCTGCGCAGCCTTCAGGCCGACGGCCGCGCCACCTACGACCAGATCGCAGAGGCGGTCGGCCTCTCGCCCAGTGCGGTGCTGCGCCGGGTCAAGCGGCTGGAGGAGACGGGCGTGATCGACCGCTACGTGGCCCTGGTCAAGCCGGAGGCGGTGGGGCTGGGGCTGACCGCCTATGTGACCGTGCGGCTGGAAAAACACAGCGGTGCTGCCAAGCGCAATCCCATGGACGAGTTCCGCGCCAGCGTGCTGAACTGGCCCGAGGTGGTGGAGTGCGCCGCACTGACCGGCGAAATGGACTTCCAGCTGCGGCTGGTGGTGGCCGACATGCCGGCCTACTCGCGCTTCATGATGGATGTGCTGCTGCGCCACCCCAGCGTGCAGGACTGCAAGACCAGCTTTGTCATGGACCGGGTCAAGAGCACAACGGCGCTTCCGGTGTGAGCGCTGGCTGACTTTTTTGCTGCAATGCAACACCTGTGGCCGACGGACGGCCAAAAAGGGCACGTTCCGTCGGTTTTTCCGGGGTTTACCGCCGGGCGGTCTGGGTAATCTAGGGTTAACCCCTATATTTGCCCGCATGGAACCGACAGGCCTGATGCCCAACCCCTCCGCCGATGCCGACGCGGCCCAAGCCGCCCAGGCGACTTCGTCTTTGCCCACCCGGCCGCGCGGCGCCGCTGCGCCCGGTGTCTCGGCCAGCGTGCCCATCCGCTCCATCGGACCCTCGCACCGCGAACAGGTGCGCCAGCACCTGCTGGGACTGGAGCCGCACGACCGTTACCTGCGTTTCGGATATGCAGCGAACGATGAGCAGATTGGCCGCTACGTCGATGGCCTGCGCTTCGACCGCGACGAGCTCTTCGGCATCTTCAACCGCAAGCTCGATCTCATTGCCATGGCCCACCTGGCCTATTCGGTCGATCCGGCTTGCCACAGCTGCGCAGAGTTCGGTGTGTCCGTCTCGCGCCAGGCCCGTGGCCGCGGCTACGGCAGCCGCCTGTTCGAGCGCGCCGTCATGCACGCACGCAACGAAGGTGTGAGCCAGCTCTTCATCCATGCGCTGACCGAGAACACGGCCATGCTCAAGATCGCGCGCAAGGCTGGCGCGAGCATCGAGCGCGAAGGCGCCGAGGCCGAAGCGCACCTGCGCCTGCCGCCGGCCGATTTCGATTCGCGCGTGACCGAACTCATCAACGAGCAACTGGCGCTGACCAACTACCAGCTCAAGGCACAGGCCCAGCACTTCTGGAACGCACTGGCCCTGTTGCAGGAAATCCGCCAGGGTGTGCGCGACTCCAGGGACCGCATGAAGTGAGCCCGGCGCGGCGGTTTGGCCACGTCATGGCCTTGGGGTATCCTTGCCCGCTGTTGCAACCATCCCCGTATCCCAGTGGCCGATCAACCCCCCAGTCCGGGGCCGCAGCGCAGCCTGCGGCATGAAGACAAACGTGGTTTCCTCCAAAAGCTCGCTGAGTTCCTGCACCCCGGGCCGGACTCCACGGACGAGCTGATCGAGACCCTCGCCGAGGCCGAGGACAACAACATCATCAACGCCGAATCGCGCGTCATGCTCGAAGGCGTGCTCCGCATCGCCGACATGAGCGCCGGCGACGTGATGGTGGCGGCCCCGCGCATGGATGTGTTGAACATCGATGCTCCCTTTGACGAACTGCTGCACCAGGTCATCGACACCGCGCACTCGCGCTTCCCGGTGTACGAGGGTGAGCGCGAGAACATCATCGGCATCCTGCTCGCCAAGGACCTGCTCAAGCTGCAACGCGCGCCCGAACTCAACATCCGCGCCCTGCTGCGCCCGGCCACCTTCGTGCCCGAGAGCAAGGGCCTGAACGACCTGTTGCGCGAGTTCCGTGGCAATCGCAACCACCTGGCCATCGTCATCGACGAGTTCGGCCGTGTGGCCGGCCTCATCACCATCGAGGACGTGCTGGAAGAAATCGTCGGTGAGATCGAGGACGAGTTCGACGTGGCCGAGGACGATGGCGACATCTTCTCGCTGGCCGACGGCACCTGGCGCGTCAGCGGCGACACCGCCATCGAACGCATCAACGAACAGTTCGGCCTGCAACTGGCCGATGACGATTTCGACACCATCGGCGGTCTGGTGGCCCACACCATGGGCCATGTGCCCAAGCGCGGCGAGGTGCACGAAATGGACGGGCTGCGCTTCGTCGTGCTGCACAGCAAAGGCGGCGCGGTCAAGTGGTTCAAGGTCATGCCGGTGCCCGTCGAGGCCTGATACCCCCCCACGCGCCACCGCTCCATGCGCAGCCTGTTCGGCAACCTCCACACCCCGTCCAGCTTCTCGGCGCTCAGCGGCACCCCTCCCGGGCGAGAGGCGCGGGGCAGCGGTGTGTTGTGGTTTCTGGTCTGCTTGCTGGCGGGTGGACTCCAGGCAGCGTCGCTGGCCTGGCCTATCCACAGCTGGACCCTGCCGGGGCTGAGCGCAGGTCAGCCCAGTGGGGGCTTGCAGATCGCTTCGCTGGCCCTGCTGGCCTGGGCCCTGCGCCATGTGCACCGCGTGGGCCAGGCGGCCTGGCGCGGCTGGGTGTTCGCCACGGCCTGGCTGTGTGGCAGCTTCTGGTGGCTGTTCGTGTCGATGCACACCTACGGCGGCCTGCCGGCCTGGCTGGCGGCGCTGGCGGTGCTGGCGCTGGCGGGCTTCCTGTCGCTGTACTACGCGCTGGCGGCCGGTCTGCTGGCCCTGTGGGCGCCGCGTTCGCGGGTGCAGCAGGGCCTGCTGTTCGCCGCCCTCTGGACCCTGGCCGAGCTGCTGCGCGGGCGCTGGTTCACCGGCTTTCCCTGGGGGGCCGGTGGTTACGCGCAGGTGGACCTGATGGCCGCCTGGGCGCCTTGGGTGGGTGTCTACGGCATGGGGACGGTGGCCGCCTTGCTGGCCTACAGCCTGGCGGTGCTGCTGCCGCAGTGGCTGGGCGGGCTGGTCGCGGCCCTGCGCCCCAGAGGGCAGGTGCCTGGTGCCGTGCTGTCCGCGCGCTGGTGGCCGACCCGCTGGCCCGCAGTCCTGGCCGCGCTCGGGGTGGTTCTGCTCTGGGCCAGCGTGCTGGGCGGTGGCCTCTGGCGCGATCTGGGCCAGCGCGGCGCCACCGGCACTGGCGAGCTGCGCGTCTGGCTGCTGCAGGGCAATATTCCGCAGGACCAGAAGTTCGAACCGGGTACCGGCATGGCGGTGGCACTGGACTGGTATCCGCGCCAGATGGCCGAAGCGGTTCAGGCGCCGGCGGGTTCTGCGCCGCAGCTGGTGGTGGCACCTGAAACCGCGATGCCCCTGCTGCCACAGCAGGCCGGGGCCGATTTCTGGCAACCCTTCCTGGGCCTGATGGCCCGCCAGTCGCCGGGCCGCGAGCCCGTGGCGGCCCTGCTGGGGCTGCCGCTGGGCAGCTTTGAAGCGGGCTACACCAATTCGGCCTGGGGCATCACCCCCGATGCGGCGGCGGCCGCGCTGGCGCGCCTGCCCGACGCCCTGCCGGGCGACGGCTTCTACCGCTACGACAAGCACCACCTCGTGCCCTTCGGCGAATTCATCCCGCCGTTTTTCCGCTGGTTCACCGACCTCATGCACATCCCGCTGGGCGACTTCAGCCGGGGCGGCCTGGCGCAGGCGCCCTGGGCCTGGGCCGGCCAGCGCGTGGCGGCCAACATCTGCTACGAAGACCTGTTCGGCGAAGAACTGGCCGCGGGCTTTGCCGACGCCGCCACCGCGCCCACCGTGCTGGTCAACCTCAGCAACATCGGCTGGTTCGGCGACACCGTGGCCATCGACCAGCACCTGCAGATCTCGCGCTTGCGCGCGCTGGAACTCGGCCGGCCCATGCTGCGCGCCACCAACACCGGCGCGACGGCCGCCATCGACCACCGTGGCGTGGTCACCCACCAGCTGTCGCGGCTGACGCGCGACCGGCTGGTGGCGCAGGTGCAAGGGCGTGAAGGCCTGACGCCTTATGCCCGCTGGGCCAGCCGCTGGGGCCTGTGGCCGGTGTGGGGGCTGTGCCTGGCGGTGGTGGCCGTCATCGCCGGCCTGCGCCGGTACGCGATCGCGGCCCGCCGCCGCTGAGTGGCGCCGGGGCCAGGGACAGGGCGGCGCCCGTAAAATCCCCGGTTTCGCAGCGCGGCCGTCAGGCCCCGCTGTGCCCTCCCGATCCAGACCCTCCGGGGCCCGCCCTGCGCGTGGGCCGCACCGCATGTTGACCTTCCAGCAAATCATCCTGACCCTGCAGTCCTACTGGGACAAGCAAGGCTGCGCCCTGCTCCAGCCCTACGACATGGAAGTGGGGGCCGGCACCAGCCACACCGCCACCTTCCTGCGCGCCATCGGCCCCGAGCCCTGGAAGGCCGCCTATGTGCAGCCCAGCCGCCGCCCCAAGGACGGCCGCTACGGCGAGAACCCCAACCGCCTGCAGCACTACTACCAGTACCAGGTGGTGCTCAAGCCCGCGCCGGCCAACATCCTGGAGCTGTACCTGGGCTCGCTCGAAGCCCTCGGCTTCGACCTGAAGAAAAACGACATCCGCTTCGTGGAAGACGACTGGGAGAACCCCACGCTGGGCGCCTGGGGCCTGGGCTGGGAGGTCTGGCTCAACGGCATGGAAGTCACGCAGTTCACCTACTTCCAGCAGGTCGGCGGCATCGACTGCAAGCCCGCCACCGGCGAAATCACCTACGGTCTGGAGCGCCTGGCCATGTACCTGCAGGGCGTGGACAACGTCTACAACCTGAAGTGGACCGAGACCATGAGCTATGGCGACGTCTACCTGCAGAACGAGAAGGAGCAGTCGGCCTACAACTTCGAGCATTCCGACGCCGACTTCCTGTTCACGGCCTTCAACGCGCACGAGAAGCAGGCCAAACACCTGATGGAGCAGCAGCTGGCCCTGCCGGCGTATGAGCAAGTCCTGAAGTGCGCGCACAGCTTCAACCTGCTGGACGCGCGTGGTGCCATCAGCGTCACCGAGCGTGCGGCCTACATCGGCCGCATCCGCAACCTTGCGCGCGCCGTGGCACAGAGCTACTACGAAAGCCGTGAGCGCCTGGGCTTCCCCATGGCGCCGCGCGAATGGGTGGCGCAGATCGAGAAAAAAGTGGCATGAGATCGAGAGAAGAAGAATGACAACGAAGAACCTCCTCGTCGAACTGTTTGTGGAAGAGCTGCCGCCCAAGGCGCTCAAGAAGCTGGGTGATGCGTTTGCCGGCGTGCTGGCCGAACAGCTCAAGGCCCAGGGCCTGGCCGCCGCCGATGCGGTGGTCACGCCATTCGCCTCCCCGCGCCGACTGGCCGCGCACGTGACGGCTGTGGCCGCCAGGGCCGCCGACAAGGCCGTGTCGCAGAAGCTCATGCCGGTCAGCGTCGGTCTGACCGCCGACGGGCAACCCACGCCCGCGCTGCTCAAGCGGCTGGCCGGTCTGGGCGCCGATGCGTCGGCCGTGGCCGGTCTCAAGCGCGCCCTGGACGGCAAGGCCGAAGCTCTGTTCTTCGACAGCGTGCAACCCGGCGTCGATCTGGCGGCCGGCCTGCAGAAGGCGCTCGATGAAGCCATCGCCAAGCTGCCGATCCCCAAGGTCATGAGCTACCAGTTGGAGACCGATTGCGAGCTGCCGGGCTGGACCAGTGTGAACTTTGTGCGCCCGGCGCACGGCCTGGTCGCGCTGCACGGCGCCGACGTGGTGCCGGTCAAGGCGCTGGGGCTGACCGCCGGCAACGCCACCCACGGCCACCGCTTTGAAGCGGCCATGGACCCGGTGCCGCTGGCCGATGCCGACGCCTACGCCGCGACGCTGGCGAAAGATGGCGCGGTGATCGCCTCGTTCGCCGAGCGCAAGGCACAGATTGCGCGCCAGCTGGCCGCCGCAGCTGCGAAGGTCGGCGGCGGCTGCCAGCCGATCGAAGACGACGCGCTGCTCGACGAGGTGACGGCGCTGGTCGAGCGTCCGAACGTGCTCATTTGCGAGTTCGAGAAACAGTTCCTGGACGTGCCGCAGGAGTGCCTGATCCTCACGATGAAGGCCAACCAGAAGTACTTCCCGCTGCTCGATGCGCAGGGCAAGCTGACCAACCGGTTCCTGGTGGTCAGCAACATCAGCCCGGCGGATGCGAGCGCGGTGATCGGTGGCAACGAGCGCGTGGTGCGCCCGCGCCTGGCCGACGCCAAATTTTTCTTCGACCAGGACCGCAAGAAGACGCTGGAGAGCCGTGTGCCGGCCCTGTCCAAGGTGGTCTACCACAACAAGCTGGGCACGCAGGGCGAGCGCATGGAGCGCGTCTGCGCCATCGCCGAGACCATCGGGCTGCAGTTGGGCGGCCCCGAGCTGGCGGCACGCTCGCTGCTGGCCGCGCGCCTGGCCAAGACCGACCTGGTGACCGACATGGTGGGCGAGTTCCCCGAGCTGCAGGGCATCATGGGTGGCTACTACGCGCGCCACGACGGCCTGAGCGACGACATCGCCTTCGCCATTGAAGACCACTACAAGCCGCGCTTCGCGGGCGATGAACTGCCTCGCACCCAGACGGGCGTGGTGGTGGCGCTGGCCGACAAGCTGGAGACCCTGGTCGGCATGTTCGGCATCGGCAACCTGCCGACCGGCGACAAGGACCCGTTCGCGCTGCGCCGTCATGCGCTGGGGGTGATCCGCATGCTGGTCGAGAAAGACCTGCCTTTGGCCCTGACCGCGCTGCTGTCGGCGGCGGTGCCGGCCTTCGGCGACAAGATCAGCGACGCCACCCCGGCACTGGCCGACTTCATCTACGACCGCCTTGCCGGTGGCCTGCGCGAGCAGGGCGCCAGCGCGCAGGAAGTGGACGCCGTGCTGGCCCTGCGCCCGCAGCGTCTGGCCGACGTGGCCCAGCGCCTGCAGGCCGTGCGCGCCTTCGCCGCGCTGCCCGAAGCGCCCGCACTGGCCGCGGCCAACAAGCGCATCGGCAACATCCTCAAGAAGTCCGAAGGCGAGGGCGCCGCGGTTCAGGCGGCGCTGCTGCAGGAGCAGGCCGAGAAGGATCTTTACGCCGCCATGCAGGCCACTGTTCCCGCCGCCAACGCGAAGTTCGACGCGGGCGACTACACCGCCAGCCTGCAGGCGCTGGCTGCGCTGCGCACGCCGGTGGACGCCTTCTTCGACGGCGTGATGGTCAACGCCGACGACCCGGCGCTCAAGGCGAACCGCCTCGGACTGCTGCGCGAACTGCACAATGCCATGAACCGCGTGGCGGATCTGTCCAGGCTGGCCGCTTGATCGGCACGCACGCCGCGCCGGCACTTCGAAGGAGCACCGCATGAAACTGCTGATCCTCGACCGCGACGGCACGCTCAACCGCAGCCGCGACGACTACGTGGCCTCGGCCGACGAGTGGGAGGCCCTGCCCGGTGCGCTGGAGGCCGTGGCGCGGCTGAACCAGGGCGGCTGGCGCGTGGTGATCGCCACCAACCAGAGCGGGGTCGGCCGCGGCATGTTCGACATGGCCGCGCTGAACGCCATCCACACCAAGATGCACCGCCAGTTGGCGGCGGCAGGTGCGCGGGTGGAGGCGGTGTTCTTCTGCCCCCACGCGCCCGAAGACGCCTGCCACTGCCGCAAGCCGGCGCCGGGCCTGTTCGAGCAGATCGGCGCGCGCTTCGGTCTGGACCTGGCCGACGTGCCGGCCGCCGGTAACGCGCTGCGCCATGTGCAGGCGGCGGCCAGTGCTGGCTGCCCCACGCACCTGCTGTTGACGGGCAAGTCCGGCCACCTGCGCGACCAGCTGCCCGCCATGCCGGACCCCGCATCCGCCGCCCACCTGCTGCCGAACCTGCCGGCCGGCACCTGCCTGCACCAGGACCTGGCGGCCTTCGCCGACTGGCTGCTGGCACGGGACCCGGCGGCCGATGCCCGTGCCTCCGGCCTGGCACCGCTATGACCCCTTTTTCCGAACGGTACCGATGAACCTCATCCGCTCCATCCTGCACATGCTGTTCATGGTCGTCACGGTCATTCCCTGGGCCCTGGCGGTGGTGGTGGCCTCGCCCTTCATGAACAGCACCCGCGTGTACTGGATGTGCGCCGGCTGGCTGAAGACGGCGGTCTGGGGCGGCCGGGTGATCCTGGGCATCCGCAACCAGGTCATCGGCTACGAGAACCTGCCGGTGGGCAGCACCGCACCGGCCGTGCTGCTGGTCAAGCACCAGTCCACCTGGGAGACCTTCAGCATGCCGGCGCTGATGCCGCACCCGCTGGCGTATGTGTTCAAGAAGGAGCTGCTGTACGTGCCCTTCTTCGGCTGGGCCATGGCCCGCATGGACATGATCCACATCGACCGCAGCAAGCGCGCCCAGGCCTTCAACAAGGTGGTGGAGCAGGGCCAGCGCCTGCTGGACCAGGGCACCTGGGTCATCATGTTCCCCGAGGGCACGCGCATCGCGCGCGGGCAGAAGGGCCAGTACAAGAGCGGCGGCACGCGCCTGGCCGTGGCCACCGGCGCGCCCGTGATCCCGATCGCCGTGACGTCGGCCAAATGCTGGCCGCGCAAGGCTTTCATCAAGACCCCGGGCACGGTGGAGTTCTCCATCGGCAAGCCGATTTCCAGCGTGGGCCGCGAGCCCGACGAGCTGATGCGGGAAGTGGAGGCCTGGATCGAGGCCGAGATGCGGCGCCTCGATCCCACGGCGTACCCCGCCGAGGCCGCCAAGGCCTGAGCCGGCGATGCAGCGCTTCGTTCAGCTGGCGCTCGACCTTTTTGCGGGACCGGACCCGGTCCCCGCGCCCACCGCCGTACCCGTTGGCCGGGCGCCGGTCGAGCCTGCGGCTGCACCGGCCGAACCACTGAGCGCGGTCTTCCAACCCGGCACCTGGCACCACCCGCGCGCCAACCGCCTGCTGCGCCTGGGTGCCTGCGAGGTGGCCTACGAATTCAAGCGCGGCAAGCGCCGCACCATCGGCCTGACGGTGCGACCCGAGGGGTTGAGCGTGAGCGCGCCGCGCTGGACGCCGGTGGGCGAGGTCGAGGCCTTCATCCACCAGAAGGCCGACTGGGTGCTGGACAAGCTGCGCGCCTCGCGCGAACGGGCTGGCGAGCTGGACCGCGCCCGCACCGAGTGGGCCGATGGCTGCGAGTTCAACTACCTGGGCGGCCGGACCCGGCTGGTGCTGGACCCGACCCAGACCCATGCGCAGCGGCTGGAGCCGGCCGGCGCCGATGGTTTGTCCGTGTTGCGCCTGGGGCTCTCGCGCCATGCCACCGCGCAGCAGGTGCGCGACGCGGCGCAGGCCTGGCTGATGCGCCAGGCCAAGGTGCTGTTTGCCGAACGGCTGGCGCACTTCGCGCCGCAGCTGGGCGTGTCGTACAAGACCCTGCGCCTGTCGAGCGCCGGCACGCGCTGGGGCAGTGCCAGCGTCGACGGCACCATCCGCCTGAACTGGCGGCTGATCCACCTCTCCACCGAGATGATCGACTACGTGGTGGTGCACGAGCTCAGCCACCTGCGGCACATGGACCACAGCCCGCAGTTCTGGGATGTGGTGGCCAGCGTGCTGCCCGACCACGCCCAGCGCCGGCAGGCGCTCAGGCGGGCGGCGGTTCCATTGCAGGACTGAAACGCCAGACGCCGTCGGCGTCACGTTCGCGGTAAAGCGAGCCCGCCAGCCACAGCCGGTTCAGGTGTGCCACCGCTTCGCCCATGGCGAAAGTGATCTGGTGCAGGTCCAGCGCGCGCGGGAACAGCACGGGGATGATGTCCCAGGCGCTGCTTGGCTGTTCGCGGCAGGCGGCCAGCAACTCGGCCAGTCGCTCGGCGTGGTGGGCTTCAAGCTGGTCGATGCGCTCGTGCAGGCCGGTGAAGGGTTTGCCGTGCGAAGGCAGGACCAGCGTGTTCGCCGGCAGCGGGCGGTAGCGCTGCAGCGAATCCAGGAACAGCGCGAGCGGATCGCTCTCGGGCTCCACGTCGTACACGCTCACGTTGGTGCTGATGCGCGGCAGCACCATGTCGCCGCTGATGAGCACCTGGAGGTCATCGCAGTAAAGAGCGATGTGTTCCGGCGCGTGGCCGTAGCCGGCAATGCAGCGCCAGTTGCGCCCGCCGATGGCCACGGACTGTCCGTCGAGCAGGCGGCGGAACTGGCCCGGCACGCCCGGCACCAGGCTGGGGTAGTAGCTGGCGCGGGCGCGGATCTTGTCGAGGCTGTCGGTGTCGGTGAGGCCATGCGCGCGGAAGAAGCGGGCGGCGGACTCGCCACCGAAGCCGGTGGTGCTCTGGGAGCCGATGCGGGCCATGTTGTAGTCGGTCGCACTGATCCAAAGCATGCAATGCCACCGCTCGCACAGCCACTGGGCCAGACCGATGTGGTCCGGGTGCATGTGGGTGACGATCACGCGCAGCACGGGCAGGCCGTCGAGTTCGTTCGCGAACACCTGTTCCCACTGCGCCTTCGCTTCGTCGCGGCAGATGCAGGTGTCCACCACCGTCCAGCCCTCGCGGCCGTCCAGCGTGTCGCGCAGCAGCCAGAGGTTGATGTGGTCGAGCGCAAAGGGCAGGGTCATGCGGATCCACTTCACGCCCGGCGCCACCGCCAGCGCGCGGCCGGGGGCGGGCAGGGCGTCGCCCAGCGGGTAGTGCAGGCGGGATTCGAGCTGGTCTCGGGAGGGTGGGGTCATGCAGGGCTTTCCGCTAAACTGCCGTTGACGTAAACGTCAATCTGGCGACATTCTAGAAACTCCCTGCGTCCGCAGCTGTCCGCAAGCCGACACGTTCTCCGACCCCATGGCGACACCACAGACCTATTCCATCAGCGACCTCGCACGCGAGTTTGACCTGACCACGCGCGCCATCCGCTTCTACGAAGACATGGGGCTGATCCAGCCGCAGCGCGAAGGGCCGGGCGGTCGCAACCGCGTCTACAGCTCGCGCGACCGCACGCGCCTGAAGCTCACGCTGCGCGCCAAGCGCCTGGGCCTGTCACTGACCGAGGCCAAGGACATCATCGACATGTACGACAGCCCGCGCGACACCGGGCCGCAGCTGCGCAAGTTCCTGACCGTGCTGGCCGACCACAAGCGCCAGCTCGAAGACCAGCTGGCCGACCTGATGGCCAACCTGGACGAGGTCAAGGTGCACGAGAAGGAAGCCAAGGCGCTGCTGGCGAAGGTGGAGAAGGCCGGCAAGGTCTAGACTGGGCGGCTTCTGTCGTTTCCGGAGCCGTTCCATGAGCCTGGTCGCCACCGCCATCATCGCCCTGCTGGGGCTGATCCACGTCTACATCCTGGTGCTGGAAATGTTCCTCTGGGACACGCCCAAGGGCCGCAAGGCCTTCGGGCTGACGCCCGAGTTCTCCGCAGCGAGCAAGGTGCTGGCCGCCAACCAAGGGCTCTACAACGGCTTTCTGGCTGCGGGCCTGTTCTGGGGCCTGTGGCTGGGTGACGAGGGGTTCGGCGTGAAGGTGTTCTTCCTCGCCTGCATCCTCGTGGCCGGCCTGTACGGCGCGGCCACCTCCAGCCGCAAGATCCTGTTCATCCAGGCTGTGCCGGCGGCGCTTGGCCTGCTCGCGCTGTTGCTGTCCCGCTGACCGTTCCCGAGGCTTGCGGGTTGACCCGCACTTGCTGCCCGGGAGCGGTGTCGGCCATAATTGACGTTTACGTAAACGTAAACCAGAAACCATGGCCGAGACAAGCCCCGAACACGATGCCCTGCGCCAGCGCGTGCAGGCCAGCCTGGACCGCCAGGGCATGATGCAGCAGCTGGGCGTTCGGTTGCTGGCCGTGGCGCCCGGCACGGTGACGCTGGCGCTGCCGTACTCGGATCGGGTGACGCAGCAGCAGGGTGGCTTCCATGGCGGCGCCATGGGCGCGCTGGCCGACATTGCGGGTGGCTATGCGGCCCTCACCGTGGCACCCGACGGGATGGAGGTCACGACCGTCGAATACAAGATCAACTTCCTCGCGGCCTTCCAGAGCGGCGAGCTGCAGGCCACGGGCCGGGTGGTGCGTGGCGGCAAACGCATCATCGTCACCACCGCCGAGGTGGTGCACGTGGCGGCGGATGGCAAACGGTCCGATTGCGCCGTGATGCAGCAAACCATCGTGCCCGTTCCCAAGACCTACTGAACACCCCTCACACAACGGAGATCCCCATGACCAACCTGCCCGGCCTCAACTTCCAGCTTGGTGAAGACATCGACGCCCTGCGCGACGCGGTGCGCGACTTCGCACAGGCCGAGATCGCCCCGCGCGCGGCCGAGATCGACCGCAGCGACCAGTTCCCCATGGACTGCTGGCGCAAGATGGGCGAACTGGGCGTGCTGGGCATCACCGTGCCCGAGCAGTACGGCGGCGCCAACATGGGCTACCTGGCGCACATGGTGGCCATGGAAGAAATCAGCCGCGCCAGCGCCTCGGTGGGCCTCTCCTACGGCGCGCACTCCAACCTGTGCGTGAACCAGATCAACCGCAACGGCAACGACGCGCAGAAGGCCAAGTACCTGCCCAAGCTGATCAGCGGCGAACACGTGGGCGCGCTGGCCATGAGCGAGCCGGGTGCGGGCTCGGACGTCATCAGCATGAAGCTCAAGGCCGAGGACAAGGGCGGCTACTACCTGCTCAACGGCAGCAAGATGTGGATCACCAACGGGCCGGATGCGGACACCCTGGTGGTCTACGCCAAGACCGAACCCGAGATGGGGGCGCGCGGCGTCACGGCCTTCCTGATCGAGAAGGGCATGCCCGGTTTCAGCATCGCGCAGAAGCTCGACAAGCTGGGCATGCGCGGCAGCCACACCGGCGAGCTGGTGTTCCAGAACGTCGAGGTGCCGGCCGAGAACATCCTGGGCGGCCTGAACATGGGCGCCAAGGTGCTGATGTCGGGGCTGGATTACGAGCGCGCCGTGCTGACCGGCGGGCCGCTGGGCATCATGCAGGCGGTCATGGACAACGTGATCCCCTACATCCACGACCGCAAGCAGTTCGGCCAGAGCATCGGCGAGTTCCAGCTCATCCAGGGCAAGGTGGCCGACATGTACACCGTGCTGCAGGCCGCGCGCAGCTTCGCCTACACCGTGGCCAAGAACCTGGACCTGCTGGGCACCGAACACGTGCGCCAGGTGCGCAAGGACTGCGCCTCGGTCATCCTCTGGACCGCCGAGAAGGCGACCTGGATGGCGGGCGAGGGCGTGCAGATCTACGGTGGCAACGGCTACATCAACGAGTACCCGCTGGGCCGCCTCTGGCGCGACGCCAAGCTGTACGAGATCGGCGCCGGCACGTCGGAGATCCGCCGCATGCTGATCGGCCGCGAGCTGTTCGCCGAAACCATGTGAATGTGGCCCCCACGCTCCACCGCTGCGCGGGTCGCTGCCCCCCAGGGGGGCGCGTTTCGCCTTGGGGCGGCCCGGCGGCGAAACGGTGGCGCCCACGCTCCACCGCTGCGCGGGTCGCCTAGGTAACATTGCCGCATGAGCACCTCCATCCAGACCCTGATCGACAACAACCGCAACTGGGCCGCGCAGACCGAGCGGGACCGGCCCGGCTACTTCAGCCAGCTGGCGCAGCAGCAGAACCCCAAGTACCTGTGGATCGGCTGCTCCGACAGCCGGGTACCGGCCAACCAGATCACCGGGCTGGAACCTGGTGAGGTTTTTGTCCACCGCAACATCGCCAACGTGGTGGTGCATTCGGACCTGAACGCCCTCTCCGTCATCCAGTTCGCGGTCGAGTACCTCAAGGTCGAACACATCCTGGTGGTGGGCCACTACGGCTGCGGCGGTGTGCTGGCCACGCTGCGCGGTGCGCGTGTGGGATTGGCCGACAACTGGCTGCGCCACGTGCACGACGTGAAGATGCGCCACCGCAAGCGACTGGACCACCTGCCCGTGGCGGTGCAGGAGGACGTGTTGTGCGAGATGAACGTCATCGAGCAGGTGGGCAATGTCGCGCTGACCAACGTGCTGCAGGACGCCTGGGCCCGCGGTCAGAAGGTGTCGGTGCACGGCTGGTGCTACGGGCTCAAGGACGGTCTGGTCAAGGACCTGGGCGTGAGCATGAGCCACCGTGAAGAGGTCATGCCCATTTTCCGCTCGGCGCTCAAGCGCTACCCGCGCGCCGAGACCTGAGGCGCTGACAGGCCATGTTCCCCCAGCGGCTGGACTCGACCGTGGCCTACGACATCGCGAAAGCGATGATGGACGGCTTCAACCGCCATTACCGCCTGTTCCGCGCCGAGTCGGCCCGCGCCAAGAACCGCTTCGAGTCGCGCGACTGGGCGGCCCAGCAGCGCGCCCAGCGCGACCGCATCGAGTTCTACGACCTGCGGGTGCGCGAGTGCCTGCAGCGCCTGGTCAAGGAGTTCAAGGCCGACCAGCAGCCCATGGGGGTGTGGGAGCAGGTCAAGCTGCACTACATCGGTCTGCTGGTGAACCACCACCAGCCCGAGCTGGCCGAGACCTTCTTCAACTCGGTCACCACCAAGATCCTCAAGCGCGCCTACTTTCAGAACGACTTCATCTTCGTGCGGCCCGCAGTGTCCACCGAGTACATCGAGAACGACGAGCCCAAGGCGCTGCCGACCTACCGCTGCTACTACCCGACGCACGAGACCATGCGCGCCGAGGTGCGCCGCATGATCGAAGACTTCGACCTGCGCGTACCGTTTGACGACCTGGGGCGCGACGCGGGCCTGGTGCTCGAAGCCATGCGCCAGCGCTTCGACCACCACAAGCTGCGCGCCAACTTCCAGATCCAGGCGCTCTCGGGCCTGTTCTACCGGAACAAGGGCGCCTACGTGGTGGGCAAGATCATCAACGGTTTCCAGGAGGTGCCGTTCGCGCTGCCCATCCTGCACAACGAGAACGGGCGCCTGGTGATCGACGCCGCGCTGTTCGGCGAGGACGACCTGCTGATGCTGTTCAGCTTTGCACGCGCGTACTTCATGGTCGACATGGAAGTGCCCAGCGCCTACGTGCAGTTCCTGCGCAGCCTGATGCCGCGCAAACCGCGCGCCGAGTTCTACAACGCCCTGGGCCTGGCCAAGCAGGGCAAGACGCTTTTCTACCGCGACTTCCTCGCGCACATGCGCCACAGCACGGACAAGTTCCGCATCGCGCCCGGCATCAAGGGCATGGTGATGCTGGTGTTCGACCTGCCGAGCTTTCCGTTCGTGTTCAAGCTCATCAAGGACTACTACCCGCCGCAGAAGGACACCACGCGCGAGCAGATCCGCGGCAAGTACCTGCTGGTCAAGCAGCACGACCGCGTGGGCCGCATGGCCGACACGCTGGAGTTCTCCGAAGTGGGTTTTCCGCGCGACCGCTTCACCGACGAACTGATCGAGGAGATCCGCAAGTTCGCCCCCAGCCAGCTGGAAATCAGCGACCGCGACGGCGACGGCACGACCGAGGTGATCCTCAAGCACTGCTACATCGAGCGGCGCATGATTCCGCTCAACATCTACCTGCAGGAGGCCTTCGACACCCTGCAGACGCCGGATGTGGACGACACGTCGTTGCGGCGCGCGCGCGAGCAGATCACCAAGGCCGTGGTCGAGTACGGCAACGCCATCAAGGACCTGGTGGCGGCCAACATCTTCCCGGGCGACATGCTGTGGAAGAACTTTGGCATCACCCGCCACGGCAAGGTCGTTTTCTACGACTACGACGAGATCGAATACATCACCGACTGCCACTTCCGCCGCGTGCCGCCGCCGCGCAACGAGGAAGACGAGATGTCGGGCGAGGTCTGGTACTCGGTCGGCCCGCACGATGTGTTCCCCGAAACCTTCGAGCCCTTCCTGCTCGGCAATCCGCTGGTGCGCGAGGACTTCATGAAACACCATGCCGACCTGCTGGACCCGGCGTTCTGGCAGGCGCACAAGGAACGCATCGCCGCGGGCCATGTGTTCGACGTCTTTCCCTACGAACGTGCCCGGCGCTTCCGCGCGCAGGCGCACAAAGCACTTCTGGACTGACTTTTCAAAGGAGATTCACATGAGCAACACCACCGATCCCGTCGTCATCGTCGGCGCCGCCCGCACCCCCATGGGCTCGTTCCAGAGCGACTTCGCCAGCCTGTCTGCCCACGACCTGGGCGGTGTGGCCATCAAGGCTGCGGTCGAGCGCGCCGGCGTCAAGGCCGAACTGGTCGACGAAGTGCTGTTCGGCAACTGCCTGATGGCCGGCCAGGGCCAGGCCCCCGCACGACAGGCTGCGCTCAAGGGCGGCTTGCCGCTGTCGGCCGGCGCGGTGACGCTGTCCAAGATGTGCGGCTCGGGCATGAAGGCCACCATGCTGGCGCACGACATGCTGCTGGCCGGCAGCGCGACCGTGATGGTCGCTGGCGGCATGGAGAGCATGACCAACGCCCCCTACCTGATGCTCAAGGGCCGCGGCGGCTACCGCATGGGCCACGACCGCATCTTCGACCACATGATGCTCGATGGCCTGGAAGACGCCTACGAACCGGGCCGCAGCATGGGTACCTTCGGCGAAGACTGCGCCGCCAAGTACAGCTTCACGCGCGAGCAGCAGGACGCCTTCGCCATCGCCTCGGTGACGCGCGCCAAGGCCGCCACCGAAAGCGGCGCCTTCGCAAAGGAGATCGCGCCTGTGACGGTCAAGGACCGCAGCGGTGAGCGCGTGGTCTCGGTGGACGAAGGCCCGGGCAAGGTCAAGCTCGACAAGGTCACCTCGCTGAAACCCGCTTTCAAGAAGGACGGCACCATCACCGCCGCCTCGTCTTCGTCGATCAACGACGGTGCCGCCGCGCTGGTGCTGATGCGCCAGTCCACCGCCCAGGCCCAGGGCCTGAAACCGCTGGCGCGCATCGTGGCCCACGCCACCCACGCGCAGGAACCCAACTGGTTCGCCACCGCGCCGGTGGGCGCGACGCAGAAGCTGCTGGCCAAGACCGGCTGGAGCGTGGGCGACGTGGACCTGTGGGAAATCAACGAAGCCTTCGCCGTGGTGCCGATGGCGCTGATGACCGAGCTGTCGATTCCGCACGAGAAGGTCAACGTCAACGGCGGCGCCTGCGCGCTGGGCCACCCCATTGGTGCCTCGGGCGCCCGCATCGTCGTCACCCTGCTGCACGCACTGGCTGCGCAAGGCAAGCAGAAGGGTGTCGCCACACTGTGCATCGGTGGTGGTGAGGCCACCGCCATGGCCGTCGAGTTGATCTGATGGCCACGGTCCTCGTCCTCGGCGCCTCGCGCGGCATCGGTCTGGAGTTCGTGCGGCAGTACCGCGCGGCCGGTGACCGCGTGATCGCCACTGCGCGCGACGACGAGGGGCTGGAGCGTCTGCGCGCGCTGGGTGCGGAGACGCTGCGCGTGGACGTGGCACAGCCGGCCAGCGTGAGCGGCCTGTCCTGGCAGCTCGATGGCGTGGAGATCGACCTGGCGCTGTATGTGGCCGGCGTCATCGACCGCGGCAATGCCACGTCGCCGCCCACGCAGCAGGCTTTTGATCACGTGATGCACACCAACCTGCTGGGTCTGATGCAGGTGCTGCCGCAGGTCATGCCCATGGTCGAGGCGGCGGGTGGCGTGTTCGGCGCGCTGTCCAGCAGCATGGCGCAGATCGGCCCTGTGAGTGGCAGCAACAGCTGGCTCTACCGCGCCAGCAAGGCCGCGCTGAACATGGCGGTGAGCAGCGCGCGCCACGACTACCCGGCCGCCCTGCTGGTGGCGCTGGACCCGGGCTGGGTGCAGACCGACATGGGCGGTGGCGCTGCGCCCCTGACCGTCGAAGCCAGCGTGCACGGCCTGCGCGCCGTGCTGGCCGGCCTGACGGCCGAAGACAACGGACGCCTCATCCACCACGACGGCCGACGCGCCGAGTCGTGGTGAGTTTCTATCGGACAACCAGAGACACAACATGCTGCTGACCCAAGACCAGGAAATGATCCGCGACGCCGTGCGCAGCTTTGCGCAGGAACAGCTGTGGCCGAACGCGGCCCGGTGGGACAAGGAGCATCACTTTCCCAAGGATGTGCACAAGGGCCTGGCCGAACTCGGCGCCTACGGCATCTGTGTGCCCGAAGAACTGGGCGGCGCGGGGCTGGACTACCTGACGCTGGCCCTGGTGCTGGAGGAGATCGCCGCCGGTGACGGCGGCACCAGCACCGCCATCAGCGTGACCAACTGCCCCTACAACGCCATCCTGATGAAGTACGGCACGCCGGCGCAACAGCAGCAATGGCTGGTGCCGGCGGCGCGCGGCGACATCCTGGGCGCTTTCTGCCTGACCGAGCCGCATGTGGGCTCCGATGCCTCCGGCCTGCGGACCACGGCGGTGCGCGAGGGCGACGAATACGTGATCAACGGCGTCAAGCAGTTCATCACCTCGGGGAAGAACGGCCAGGCGGCGGTGGTCATTGCCGTGACCGACAAGGGCGCGGGCAAGAAGGGCATGAGCGCCTTCATGGTGCCGACCGACAACCCGGGCTGGCAGGTCGCACGGTTGGAAGACAAGGTCGGCCAGCACAGCAGCGACACGGCGCAGATCAACTTCGACAACTGCCGCATCCCGGCCGAGAACCTGATCGGCCAGGAGGGCGAGGGCTACAAGATCGCGCTGAGTGCACTCGAAGGTGGTCGCATCGGCATCGCGGCGCAGAGCGTGGGCATGGCGCGCAGCGCGCTGGACGTGGCCATCGCCTACGCGAAGGAGCGCCAGAGCTTCGGCACGTCCATCTTCAACCACCAGGCCGTGGGCTTCCGCCTGGCCGAGTGCGCCACCAGGCTGGAAGCTGCGCGCCAGCTGATCTGGCACGCCGCCGCCTTGCGCGACGCCGGCCGGCCCTGCCTGAAGGAGGCCGCGATGGCCAAGCTCTTCGCCAGCGAGACCGCCGAGCAGGTATGTTCCGCGGCCATCCAGACGCTGGGCGGCTACGGCTACGTGAACGACTTCCCGGTCGAACGCATCTGGCGCGACGTGCGCGTCTGCCAGATCTACGAAGGCACGAGCGACGTCCAAAAAATCATCATCCAGCGCGCCTTGTGAGAGAGGGGTAGCCATTCCAGGGCACCGCGGAACCGGCTTTGCCGGGTCGCCAGTGCCGCCCCCTAGGGGGGTGACGCCGAAGGCGGCGCGGGGGGAGCTCATCCCGCGGCGCAGGGGGGGCGATAATTTCCAGATGAAGATCATCATCCTGGGCGCTGGGCGCGTCGGAGAAAGTGTGGCCGAGAGCTTGGTCTCCGAGCAGAACGACATCACCGTCATCGATTCCGACCCCGCCAAGCTGCGGCTGCTGGAAGAGAAGCTGGATCTGCGGGGCGTGGTGGGCAACGGCATCCAGCCCTCGGTGCTGCAGGAGGCCGGTGCGCGCGATGCCGACATGGTGATCGCCTGTGCTGCGGCCGACGAGGCCAACCTGGTGGTCTGCAAGGTGGCGCACGACGTCTTCAACGTGCCCACCACCATCGCCCGCCTGCGCTCGCCCGAGTTTGTCGATGGTGACGAACTGCTGGGCAAGAGCGGCTTTGCGGTGGACAACGTCATCTGCCCGGAAGCGTCGGTCACCCGCTACATCCACCAGCTCATCAGCTATCCCGAGGCGCTGCAGGTGGTGGAGTTCTCGCAGAACCGGGCCTGTCTCATCGTGGTGCGTGCCACCGCCGGCAGCGCGGTGGTCAACCACACCATCGCCGAGTTCCGGGACCGTTTCCCGCACGCCGAGATGCGCGTGGTCGCGCTCTACCGCCTGGACACCGAGATGGAGGCCACGCCGCAGACCCGCATCCTGCCGGGCGACGAGGTGTTCGTGCTGGCCGATGTGCGCAAGGTTCGGCTGGTGTTGGCCGCCATCCACAACATGGACAAGCCGGTGCAGCGGGTGATGATCGCCGGCGGCGGCAAGGTGGGCCTGCGGCTGGCGCGCAGCCTGGTGGGGCAGTGTGAGGTCAAGCTCATCGAGAGCGACCGCAAGCGCTGCGACTATCTTGCCAGCCAATTGCCGTCGAACATGCTGATCCTGCACGGTGATGCCGCCGACGAGGACCTGCTGCAGGAAGAGAACGTGGGCGAGATGGACATGTTCCTGGCCCTGACCAGCGACGACGAGGACAACATCATGTCGGCCATGCTGGCCAAGCGCATGGGGGCCAACCGGGTGCTGTCGCTGATCAACCGCCGGGCCTATGCGGACATGATGCAGGGCAGCACCATCGACATCGCGATCTCGCCCTCGCAGACGGTGATCGGCGAACTGCTGGCCCATCTGCGCCGTGGTGATGTGGCGGCGGTGCACAGCCTGCGCCGCGGTGCGGCCGAGGCGCTGGAAGGCATTGCGCGTGGCGACATCAAGACGTCCAAACTGGTGGGCCGCAGGGTCGAGGAGATCCGGCTGCCCAAGGGTGCACGCTTCGGGGCCATCGTGCGCGGTGAAGGCAAACATTCCGAGGTGCTGATGCCGCACCACGACACGGTGATCGAAGACGGCGACCACGTGATCATCTTCATCCCCGACAAGCGCTCGGTGCGCGAAGTGGAAAAGCTGTTCCAGGTCAGCGCCACGTTCTGGGGCTGAGGTCACGCCCATGCTGCTGCCGGTCCTGAACATCTTCGCGCTGATCCTGTTCGCGTTCTCCTTCACGTTCCTGGTGCCACTGGCCTGGGCTTGGTTCCTGGATGCGCACCACCACGCCCTGGTGTGGGAGGGTGGCTTTGCACTCACCGCCCTCAGTGGCCTGCTGCTCTGGTTCTTCACGCGGGGGCGCCGGCGCGAGCTGCAGGCGCGCGACGGTTTCCTGCTGGTCAATCTGGTGTGGATCGTGCTGCCCGCCTACGCGGCGGTACCGCTGATGTTCACCGTGCCCGGCATCGACGTGGCCAAGGCCTACTTCGAAGCCATGAGCGCGCTCACCGCGACCGGCGCCACCGCGCTGTCCGGGCTGGACAGCCTGCCGGTCTCGGCCAATGTCTGGCGCTGCTTCCTGCAGCTGGTGGGTGGGCTGGGCATCATGCTGCTGGTGGTGGCGGTGCTGCCCATGCTGGGGCTGGGTGGCTACCAGGTCTACAAGGCCGAAACGCCGGGGCCGATGAAGGAAGCCAAGTTCACGCCACGCATTTCCGAGACGGCGCGCGGCCTGTGGGGGGTGTACTTCGGGTTCTCGGCCGCCTGCCTGCTGGCCTATCGGTGGGCGGGCATGGACTGGGCCGACGCCTTCATGCACATGTGCACCACCATGGGCCTGGGCGGCTTTTCGTCGCACGACGCCAGCATCGGCCACTTCCAGTCGCCCGCCGTCGAATGGGTGGCCACCTTCTTCATGGCCGCCGCGGGCATCAACTTCGTGCGCTACTTCATCGTCATCCGCAGCCGCTCGCTGCGCCCCATCGTGCACGACCGCGAGATCCGCACCTACCTGATCGTGCTGCTGGTGTCCATTGCATTCCTCACCGCCATGTTGCTGGTGCACGGCGAGTACGCCGACGCATCGGAAGCGCTGCGCACCAGCGCCTTCCATGTGCTGTCGCTGGCCACCACCACCGGCTACGCCACCACCGACTATGCACAGTGGCCGGTGTTTGCACCGGTGATGCTGATGTTCCTGGGCACCTTCGTGTCGTGCGCCGGCTCCACCGGCGGCGGCATCAAGATGGTCCGCATGGTGCTGCTGATCAAGCAGGCGCGACGCGAGCTGGTGCGCATCATCCATCCCCGGGTGGTCAACCCGGTCACGCTTGGTGGCGCCGTGCTGCCGCCCAGCGTGATCAACGCCACCTTCGGCTTCATGCTGATCTACGGGGCGGTCACCATGGGCCTGACCATGGTGCTGCTGTTCACCGGGCTGGACATCGTCACCGCCTTCAGTGCCGTGGTCGCCACCGTCAACAACATCGGCCCGGGTCTGGGGCTGGTGGGACCGGCCAGCAACTTCGGCGTGCTGTCCGACCTTCAGATCTGGGTGCTGAGCTTTGCCATGCTGCTGGGGCGGCTGGAGCTGCTGACGGTGCTCGTGCTCTTTACTGGCGCGTTCTGGAGAAAATAGGCCCACCCCCGCGCCGCCTGCGGCGTCACCCCCTCAAAGGGGCGATGCGAGTGGCCCGGCGAAGCCGGTTCCACCGCATCCTGGAGCAAACGCACTTCTGCCTTGCCGTGGACTCAATTCGGTGCGGCGGGGATGGTCAGGCCCTTCTGCACGGCTGGGCGGTCCAGGAAGGTCTTGAGCACGCGCTCAACCTCGGGGAAATCGCCGAACCCCACGAGGTCGCCGGCGCCATAGAAACCCACCAGGTTGCGCACCCAGGGGAAGGTCGCGATGTCGGCGATGGTGTAGTCGCTGCCCATGATCCAGTCGCAGCCGGCCAGGCGCTGGTCCAATACACCCAGCAGGCGCCGGGTCTCGGCGGCGTAGCGGCCCAGCGGCCGCTTGTCCTCGATCTCCTTGCCCGCGAACTTGTGGAAGAACCCCAGCTGGCCAAACATGGGCCCGACGCCACCCATCTGGAACATCAGCCACTGCAGGGTCTCGTAGCGCCGCGCCGGGTTGGCCGGCAGGAAGCGGCCGGTCTTCTCGGCCAGGTAGATCAGGATCGCGCCCGACTCCCAGAGCGCCAGCGGTACGCCGCCCGGCCCGGCCGGGTCGATGATGGCCGGGATCTTGTTGTTCGGGTTGAGCGACAGGAACTCGGGCGAAAGCTGGTCGTTGCTGTCGAAGGCCACACGGTGCACCTCGTAGGGCAGGCCCAGTTCCTCTAAAAGGATGGACACCTTCACACCGTTGGGCGTGGGCAGGCTGTAGAGCTGCAGGCGGTCCGGGTGCTGGGCGGGCCACTTGCGGGTGACAGGGAAGCGGGACAGATCGGCCATGGTGTTCCTTGCGGGCGTTGCAGCGGTGGGCCACACCCTAGCATCCTTGCGTGTCGGTCGTACGTGCCCGCTACCATCGGCCCATGACCACCGAATGCCCTTGCGGCCGGCGCGATGCGCGCGGCCGCCCCGTGGTGTATGCCGACTGCTGCGGCCGCTACCTCGACCACGACACCCCCGCTCCTGACGCCGAACACCTCATGCGTTCGCGCTACAGCGCCTTCGTGCTGGAACGGGTCGACTACCTCAACGCCAGCTGGCATGCCAGCACCCGCCCGGACGACCTCACGCTCGAACCCGGTGTGAAGTGGCTGGGGCTGGAGGTGAAACGCCACCGCGTCATCGATGCCGACCATGCCGAGGTGGAATTCGTCGCCCGCTCGCGTGTCGGCGGACGCGGCCAGCGCCTGCACGAAAACAGCCGCTTTGTGCGCGAGGGCGGGCGCTGGTTCTATGTGGACGGGGACATCTGAGTTCGGCGCTGGACGCTGATCCTTTTTGGCTCCAAAATGATTCCCGTTTCATTCTGGAGCCATTCCATGTCCAACCTCTCCATCAAGGACGTGCCCGAAGCCTGGGCCGAGGTCCTGCGCCAGCGGGCGATGCGCAACCACCGGTCCCTGCAGGGGGAGCTGATGGCCATCCTGGAGCGGGCTGTGGCCGAAACCGCCGATGCGGCCGAAGCACCGCTCGGTGGTGTGAGGCGGGCGCCCGCGCTCTCGGCCACGCGCCAGCCATGGAAGCCGGTGGAGCAGGTCGCCGCCGAACTGCGCGCCAGCCATCCGCGTGGCCTGGCATCCGGTCCTTCGAGCATCGACCTCATCCGGCAGGAGCGCGACGCACGATGAGCCGCAAAAAGCCCGTGGCCGCTCCAGCCGTGCAGCCGGTGCTGCACGTGGCCGAACCGCCGGCCCAGTACCTGCCCCGCCCGCCGATGGTGGTGGACTGCAGCGCGCTGGCCGGCGTGCTGTTCCAGGAACCGTGGATGGACCAGGCGGTCAAGCGCCTGTCGGGTCACCGGCTGTACGCCCCCCACCTGCTGCAGGCCGAAATCTGCAGCGTGGCCGTGAAGAAGGCGCGCCAGGGCGCGACCGAAGCGGCTGCTGCGGGCCTGGCGCAATGGAACAGCGTGGCGGTGGAGCTGACCGACTTCGACGTCGAGCAGACCTATGCCCTGGCCCAGCGCTACCAGCTCAGCGCCTACGACGCCAGCTACCTCTGGCTGGCCGAACAGCTGTGCTGCCCGCTCGCCACCTTTGACGCAAAACTGGCCGCTGCCGCCACCACGCACCTGGGCGCGCTGGAATGAGTCTTTTCATGACCACGACAACCCGGTTCGATGCCGTTCTGTTCGACTGCGACGGCGTGCTGGTGGACAGCGAACCCATCACCAACGGCGTGCTGCGCCAGATGCTCAACGAAGCCGGCTGGGCGCTGAGCCAGGCCGAGTGCGAACGCATCTTCATCGGCAAGGCCGTGCGCGATGAACGCGCCCGCATCGAGGCGGAGACCGGCCGGCCGCTCACCGACGACTGGATGCGCGCCTTCTACGCCCGGCGCGACCAGCGCCTGCGCGCCGAACTCAAGGCCATGGACGGCGCACTGGACGCCGTCATCGCCGCCCACCACCACACGGCGGGCCGCATCGCCTGCGCGTCCGGCGCCGACAAGGCCAAGGTCGTCATGCAGATCGAAATGGCTGGCATGTCGCCGTACTTCGAAGACCGCATCTTCAGCGGCCACGACCTGCCGCGCTCCAAGCCGTACCCCGACGTCTACCTGGCCGCCGCCGCGCACGTGGGCATTGCGCCCGCGCGCTGCCTCGTCATCGAAGACACCGCCACCGGCGTGCGCGCCGGTCTGGCTGCCGGCGCCACCGTCTGGGGCTACTGCCCGACCGGGCACGGGCGGGCGTTCGAGGGGCTGCCGGTGGCACGGGTGTTCCGGCACATGGATGAGCTGGCGGCGGCGCTGGGCTTGGCGGTGTGAGTGCACGCGTGTGGCGAACACGCGCAGTGTGAGACCCAAAGCAACAGGGGCGCCGATGGCGCCCCTTTTTTGCATGGTCGGCTGACCGGGTCAGTGTGCCGATGCCCGGGCCGCGCCGTAGCCGGTTTCCGAACGCACCTGCTGGGCCGCGAAGGCTTCGCGTTCCTTCTGTGCCTGCGGGCTGCGGTCCAGAATGGAGAACAGCCAGATGCCCACGAAGGCCAGGGTCATGGAGAACAGCGCGGGCGAGCTGTACTGGAACCAGGCCGAGCCCTTGGGGTTGCCCAGCGTCACTTCCCACACGGCGGGCGAGAGGAAGGTCAGCGTCACCGACGAGATCAGGCCCAGGAAACCGCCGATGACGGCGCCGCGCGTGGTGCAGCCCTTCCAGAGGATGGACAGGAACAGCACCGGGAAGTTGGCCGAGGCGGCGATGGCGAAGGCCAGCGACACCATGAA
>CAZJZD010000046.1:0-31915 GCA_964550405.1 uncultured Hydrogenophaga sp.
TCAGCGTGATCATGTTGATGGTGAAGCCGAACAGGTTCATGAAGAAGAAGGTGCCCACCAGCGCGATGGGCAGGGTCAGGCCGGTGATGACGGTGGAGCGCCAGCTGTTGAGGAACAGGAAGACGATCAGCACGGTCAGCAGAGCGCCCTCGATGAGGGTGCGGCGCACGTTGTCCACGGACACCCGGATCGGCCGCGAGCCGTCGGCGATGGGTTCGAGCCGCACGCCTGGTGGCAGCTGGGCCTGCATCTCGTCCACCACCTTCTTCAGGCCGTCGGTGACGGCGATGGTGTTCTCGTCCTGTGCCTTCTGCACCTGCAGCAGCAGGGTGCGCTGGCCGTTGTACAGGGCAAGGGTCTCCACTTCTTGCGTCGCGTCGCTCACCCGCGCCACCTGGCCCAGCCGCACCGGGCTGCCGCCGCGCCGCGTCACGATGATCTGGTTGAAATCCTGCGGGTTCTGCGCGCGGCCCAGCACCTGCACGACGCGCTCGCGTTCGGCGTTCTTGAGCGTGCCCACCGGCAGGTCCTGGTTCTCGCTGCGCACCGCGGCCATCACCTGGTCGGCGGTCACCCCCAGCGCTTCCATGGCTGAGGGGTCGAGGTCGATGTTGACCGCGCGCTCCGTTCCGCCCACCAGGGTCACCGAGCCCACGCCGCGTACGTTCTCCAGCCGCTTCTTGAGCGTCTGCTCGGCCCAGGTGGTCAGTTCCACGGCGCTCGGCTGTCGGGGGGTATTCGCGTCAGGAAGGACCGCTACCGACCAGATCGCGCGTGCCGCCGGGTCAAAGCGCAGCACCTGCGGCTCTTCCACCTCGTCGCGCAGCTTGGGGCGCAAGGTGGCGATCTTCTCGCGCACGTCTTCGGCGGCCTTTCGGCCTTCGATGTGCAGCTGGAACTCGATGATGACGACCGATTGGCCTTCGTAGCTGCGCGAGGTCAGCGCGTTCACGCCGGCGATGGCGTTGACCGTCTCCTCGACTTTCTTGGTCACTTCGCTTTCCACGATCTCGGGCGAGGCGCCGGGGTAGGCGGTGCTGACCACCACCACCGGGAAGTCGATGTTGGGGAACTGGTCGACCTTCAGGCGCTGGAAGCTGAACAGCCCCAGCACCATCAGGGCCAGCATCACCATGGTCGCGAAGACCGGGTTGCGCAGCGAAACCTGGGTGAACCACATGGCCGGGCGCTCAGGGTTGGGTGGTGGCGGCGGTGGCCATCCGCACGGCCGTGCCCTCGCGGATGGCGCCCGCCGTGGCGCGCAGCACCGGCGTGCCTTCGGGCAGGCCGGTCACGCCATCGACCACCAGCAGGGTTTCGCCGGCATGCTGGCCCTGACGGCCCAGGGTCACGCCCACGTGCGCCACCTTGTCCGACGCCAGCACCTGCACATAGGGCGCGGGCTTGTCGTTGCGCACGGCCGACAGTGGCAGCGCCACCGCCTGCAGTGCGCCTGTGACGATGTGACCCTGCGCGAACAGGCCCTGGCGCATGCCGGCTGCGGCGGGCACACGCAGGTAGATCAGCACGCTGCGGCTGCCTGCCTGCACGCTGGGGTTGATGCGCGCCACGGTGGCCGCCACCGGCTGGGCCAGGCCCTCCACCGTCAGCGAGGCCTTCTGCCCCGGCCGCACGGCAGCGGCGTCCGCCGGGGTGAGGGCGGCTTCCAGTTCGAAGGCCGAGAGGTCCACCACGTCCAGCAGGCGGGCGTCCACGCCCACGCGCTCGCCGTTCTGCACCAGGCGGGCGGCGATCTGTCCGCTCAACGGCGCGCGCAGCGTGGTGTCGGCCAGCCCCTTGCGCGCGATGTCCAGTGCCGCCAAGGCCGCGCGGTGGTTGGCCTCGGCGGCGTTCAGGTTGCCGGCCGTGGTGTCCAGCGCGGTGGCCGAGATGAAGCCCTGCTGCACCAGCTGCTGGTTGTTGGCAAAGTTGCGCTGCGCAATCGCCACCTGCGCCTGCGCCGCGCGGGCCGTTTCTTCGGCCTGGCGCACGCGGGCGGTGGCCTCGGTGCTGTCGATGCGGGCCAGCACCTCGCCCGCCGTGACGCTGTCGCCCTCGCGCTTGCCCAGCCCCTGCACCTCACCGGCGGCGCGCGCCTTGATGGTGGCGGTCTGCAGCGCCTTGAGCGAACCCGAGACGGCCACCGTCTGCTCCAGCGTCAGCCGCTGCACCCGCACGACGTCTGGCGCCGCGACTTCATACACCGGTGCCTGTCGCTGGGCCGCGGCAGCGCTGGCAGCGGTTTCGCGCTGCGATGCGCGCTTGTTCAGCGCCCGGGCCACGCCGAAGGCGATGCCGGCGATCAGCAGGACCAGCAGCAGCCATTTGAGCCAGGCCGGGCGTTGGTGCGGGTGGGAGCTCATGGTGCGTTCAGGTGCTTGAGGTTCAGGGTTGTTGCACGCGCATGCCGTGCAGCAGCAGGTCCACCTGGGTGTCGATGAAGGTGCGTGGTTCGATCGGGGCCTGCTGGGCCGAGCAGCAACCGCCCAGCGAGTGTTTCCAGGTCAGCAGGAAGATCATGGGTGCGATCAGGCTGTAGACCGCGTATTCCAGGTCCATGGGGCGGAACTCGCCGCTGTCCACCCCCCGCTGGAGTACGCGTTTGAGCAGATCGTGACCCGGCACGATCACATGTCGCTGGTAGTAGTCCGCCACCTCCGGAAAGGTGCCGGCCTCGCTCATCACCAGCTTGGTGATGCCCGAAGCCGTCGTCATCCCGATGCGTTCCCACCAGCTGTGCAGGCAGTAGCGCACCAGGTCGGCACTGCTGCCCTCGAAGGCCTCGAACTCGGCGTTCCATTCGTTGAAACGGCCGGCCAGGGTCTCGTGGATGACGGCCTTGAACAGCTCTTCCTTGCTGGGGTAATAGAGGAACAGCGTGCCCTTGGATACGCCAGCGCGGGCGGCCACCTCATCCACACGGGTGGCCGCGAAGCCTTTTTCGACAAACAGGGCCAGGGCGGCGTCCAGCAGCTCGCCGGGGCGTGCTTCTTTACGGCGCTGGCGAGGGGCGCCGGCGGATACGGATGCGGTGGTGGGCATGGCATTAATGACCGATGGGTCATTAATGTAATCCAATCGTGTGGCGCAGTGGCCTGGCCGCTGTCTTCCGGGCCGCTCAGCCCAGCCGTATCCCGACCCGCAGGATGCGTTCGCCCTCCATGCGGCGCACGCTCAGTTCGGCGTTGCCCAGCACGGCGCTGTCGCCCACCACGGGCGGTCGGCGGATCTCGTCGCGCAGCCAGGTGGCCACGCTCTGTTGTGCCTCCACCGGGACCGGCAGGCCATAGAAAGCGCACAGGTTCTCCATCGGGGTGGCCGCGTCGATCACGAAGTCGCCGTACACCCGCCGGGCCTGGGCCTCGTCGTCCGGGTCGGGCAGGGCCAGGTCCAGGCGGCGGGCGCTCCAGGCAATGGTGCTGCCCTGCAGCAGCAGCGACGCCAGTACCACCACGAAGGCCACGTTGAAGAAGGTCTGCGCGCCGGGCAGACCGGCCATCACCGGGAACACCGCCAGCACAATGGGCACGGCTCCGCGCAGGCCGACCCAGGAAATGAACAGGATCTCCTGGCGCGGAAAACGCAGCGGCCCCAGGCACAGCCAGACCGACAGCGGCCGCGCCACGAACATCAGGACCAGCGACACCCCCAGCGCCGGCACCAGCGTGGGCAGCATCGTCGACGGTGTCACCAGCAGGCCCAGCAACAGGAACATGCCCGCCTGCGACAGCCAGGCGTAACCGTCCATGGCCGACAGCGAAGAACGCACCAGCCGACGTGCCCGGTTGCCCACGATCACGCCCATGGCGTACACCGCCAGAAAGCCCGATCCGCCCAGCCAGGTGGTGGCGGCGAACACGGTGAGCCCGCCCGAGACCAGCAGCAACGCGCGGATGCCGCCGCCGCCATCCTCGCCCCGGCCCAGGCGCTTGAGCAGCTCCGCCATGGCAAAGCCCGCCCCCAGCCCCAGCGCGGCGCCCCAGCCGAACTGCTGCAGCAGCGAGCGCAGCACGCCCATGGTGTCCAGCCCGGAAGCGTCCCCCTGGCCCATCGCCAGCGCCACGCCGATCAGCGCCAGCGTCAGGTACACGGCCATTGGGTCGTTCATGCCCGACTCGATCTCCAGCGTGGACGCCACCCGGTCGTTGAGTCGTACGCCGGAAGACTTGAGGAGCGAGAACACCGCCGCTGCGTCGGTGGACCCCACGATGGCGCCCACCAGCAGTGCCAGCGGCCAGGACAGGTCCAGCAGCCAGCGCGCGGCCACGCCGGTGATGCCGGCACACACCACCACACCCAGCGTGGCCAGCAGCAGCGAAGGCTTCAAACCGGTGCGGAAGGTGTCGAATTCGGTGCGCAGCCCGCCGTCGAGCAGGATCACGGCCAGCGCGATGTTGCCGACCCAGAAGCTCAGCCGGAAGTCGTTGAACACCAGGCCTCCAGGCCCGTCCTCGCCCGCCAGCACGCCGGCCAGCAGGAACACCAGCAGGAAAGAAAACCCCGCCCGCGCCGATACCACTCCGGCCAGAACGCTGAGGAACACCAGCGCAGCGGCAACGAGCAGGGGCAGGGCGAGGAAGTCCAGGGAGAGTGTCATGCCCCGAAACTATCAGAATGTGTGCCAGCGCCCCCCCCAGATGTCGGAGTGACCACCAACCTCGCCCGAAGTCCCCCATGGAACACCTCGACCTGCTCATCGACCTGCACCACAACAACCCCCGCCAGGGGCCGGGTGACGACGCGCACACCGCCTTGGCCCTGCGGCTGACCGGTCTGGACAACGCCGCGCCGCTGCGGGTGGCCGACATCGGCTGCGGCACCGGTGCCGCCACGCTGGCGCTGGCCCGGCTGCTGCCGCAGGCGCAGATCACCGCGGTGGACTTCCTGCCACCCTTCCTGGCGAAACTGCGCGAGCGTGCGCAAGCGGCTGGCGTGGACGGGCGCATCCGCACACAGGAAGCGTCCATGGACGCGCTGCCCTTTTCCGACGGTGCGTTCGACCTGCTCTGGTCCGAAGGCGCGATCTACAACATGGGCTTCGAAAACGGTGTGCGCAGCTGGCGGCGCTTTCTGAAGCCGGGTGGCGTGCTCGTGGCTTCCGAACTGACCTGGACCACCCACACCCGCCCGCCTGAACTGCAGGCGCACTGGGAACGCGAATACCCCGAGGTGGGCACGGCCGCCGACAAGATCGGCGTGCTGGAGCGCAACGGCTACGCACCGCAGGGCTACTTCGTGCTGCCCGAATCCTGCTGGCTGCACGACTACTACGCCCCCTTGCGTGCCGGTTTCAGCGACTTCCTGAGGCGGCACAGGCACAGTGAGGCGGCCCGTGCGGTGGTGGCCGAGAACGAACGGGAAACTGCGCTGTACGAGAAGTACAAGGCGTTTTTCGGCTACGGGGTCTACGTCGCCCAGGCATGTGCTTGACCCGGACCGAATGCGGGGATAAATTCAGTCCGAATCAAGGAGGCGCCATGCAGGCCCGCGAACAGATCCGATCCATCTCGTACCTCAAGAGCCATGCTGCGCAGATCTCTGATGAGGTGGCCGCCACCGGCGCGCCGGTCATCATCACCCAGAACGGTGAAGCCGCCATGGTCATCGAGGGGGTGCGGCAGTACCAGGAAAAGCAGGAGCTGATCGCCTTGCTCAAGCTGCTGGCCCTCGGCGAGAAGGACCGGTTGGCTGGCCAAGGTCTCTCGGTCGAGCAGTCGCGCGCCCAACTGGCCGAGCGGCGCCAGAAGCGCTGACCGCACGCATGACCATCGTCATCCTGCCCGACGCGCAGGTAGACCTGCTGGACCTGCAGGACTACATGCTGGAGCGCTGGACGCCTGAGCTCTGGCTGGCCGCTGAAGACGACATCTTTGCCCAGCTCGCCCGAGTGGATTCGGGCTTCATCACCGGCCCGGTGGTTCCCTTGCTCGCCAGCGTGGGCATCACGGACTACCGCACGGTCCTCAGTTCACACCACCGCATCCTGTACCGGCAGATCGACGGTGACACCGTGGTGTACGCGGTGGCCGGGCAGGTGCAGGACTTTCAGACGCTGTTGCTCAGGCGGTTGTTTCGGAGGTGAAGGTGGGTAGACGTCAAGATTTCAGAATGTGTAGCGCACATTGATCCCAATCACTTTTTCTGTTCAGACTCTCAGTTATGCACAGTCCGAGGATTGACGTGACGACACGATGGCGTGAGCTTTAGAAGGCAGCACCATTCCTATTTGCAGGGTCGGCAATAGGTTGTGTGTGGTTGTTCAACTTTGGGGAATTCAACCTCTGGGCCCTTCTTGCGGGAGCCCTGGCCGGTGTGTCTTGTGCATCGGGGCACTATGGTATGGCAACACAAAACCAGCGCATTCAAGTTCTTTCGCTCGTTATTTTGGCTGCTTCGGTCCTTCTTTTTCCGTCTGCTCCACGGCCCTTGCGTGGGTTGTTGATGTTGAACGAATTGATTGCTGGGTGTGGTTCGTTCTCAGTCTGCGGTTTGATCATCTCTTTGTGGGTGAAGTCTGAGAGGCGATCAAGAGCTGAGTTTTGAAAAAAGGGCTGCCACTGGCAGCCCTTCTTGTCGGCGAGCGCGCAGAGAATCAGTTCGCGAACGCCGCGATCCCGGTGATCGCGCGGCCCAGGATCAGCGCGTGCACGTCGTGTGTGCCTTCGTAGGTGTTCACCACCTCCAGGTTCACCAGGTGACGCGCCACGCCGTACTCGTCGCTGATGCCGTTGCCGCCCATCATGTCGCGCGCCATGCGGGCGATGTCCAGCGCCTTGCCGCAGCTGTTGCGCTTGAGGATGCTGGTGATTTCGACGGCGGCCGTGCCTTCGTCCTTCATGCGGCCCAGGCGCAGGCAACCCTGCAGGCCCAGGCTGATCTCGGTCAGCATGTCGGCCAGCTTCTTTTGGATCAGCTGGTTGGCGGCCAGCGGGCGGCCGAACTGCTGGCGGTCCAGCACGTACTGGCGGGCGCGGAAGTAGCAGTCTTCGGCCGCACCCAGCGCACCCCAGGCGATGCCGTAGCGCGCGCTGTTCAGGCAGGTGAACGGGCCCTTCAAGCCACGCACGTCCGGGAAGGCGTTTTCTTCCGGCACGAAGACCTCGTCCATGACGATTTCACCGGTGACGGAGGCGCGCAGGCCGACCTTGCCGTGCACGGCCGGGGCGGAGAGGCCCTTCCAGCCTTTTTCCAGGATGAAGCCGCGGATCTGGCCGCCGTCGTCCTTGGCCCAGACCACGAACACGTCGGCGATCGGGCTGTTGGTGATCCACATCTTGGCACCGGAGAGGCTGTAGCCGCCGTCGACCTTGCGGGCGCGGGTGATCATGCTGCCGGGGTCGCTGCCGTGGTTGGGTTCGGTCAGACCGAAGCAGCCGATCCATTCACCCGTGGCCAGCTTGGGCAGGTATTTCTGCTTCTGCGCTTCCGAGCCGAATTCGTTGATCGGCACCATCACCAGCGAGCTCTGCACGCTCATCATCGAGCGGTAGCCGGAGTCCACGCGCTCCACTTCGCGCGCCACCAGGCCATAGCAGACGTAGTTCAGGCCGGCGCCGCCGTACTGCTCGGGGATGGTGGGGCCCAGCAGGCCCAGCTCACCCATCTCGCGGAAGATGGACGCGTCGGTGGTCTCGTTGCGGAAGGCCAGCTGCACGCGCGGCAGCAGCTTTTCCTGGCAGTAGGCGCGGGCGGCGTCCTGCACCTGGCGCTCGTCGTCGGTCAGCTGGGCGCTCAGGTGGAAGGGGTCTTCCCAGCTGAAGGTGTTCTTGTTCGTGGCCATGGTGCGGGTCTCCGTGTGAATGGGATGGTGCTGAAGTGGGACGGATTGTCGCGGCGGCATGAATAGCTGTCCAATATTGATCAGCGATTGATCAATACATAATGTGTATCCATGGAATTCCGCCACCTGCGCTGTTTCACCGTGCTCGCCGAGGAGCTGCACTTCGGCCGTGCCGCCCAGCGCCTGGCCATGACACAGCCGCCGCTGTCGATGAGCATCCAGCAGCTCGAAGCCGATGTGGGCGCGCGCCTGTTCGAACGCAACAGCCGCGGCGTGGCGCTCACGGCGGCCGGCCTGGCCTTTCTGCCGCGCGCACAGGCGCTGCTCGAACAGGCGGCGCTGGCCGCGCGCGAAGCGCGCGACGTGGGGCAGGGGTTGGCCGGGCAGCTGCAGATCGGCTTTGCCGGCACGGTGCTGTACCGCGGCCTGCCGCAGGTGCTGCGCGACTTCACCGCCGCGCACCCCAGGCTGCGGCTGGCGCTGCGCGAACTCAGCAGCAGCGAACAGCTGGTCGAGCTGGTGCACGACCGGCTGGACCTGGGATTCGTGCACACCACCCGTGTACCGGCCGGCTTCTCGCAGATCCTGGTGTCGAGCCAGCCCTTCATGGCCTGCCTGCCCGCCTCGCATCCGTTGGCAAAGCAGCGCAAGCTGCCACTGGCGGCGCTGAGAGATGCGTCCTTCGCCATCGTGATGCGGGCCGTCTCGCCCGACTACCACGACCGCATCCTCGCCGCCTGTGCGGATGCGGGTTTCGAGCCCGCACTGGGTTTCGAACTGCGGCACTGGCTGAGCGTGGTGTCGGTCATCGCGCAAGGCCTGGGCGTGGGTCTGGTGCCGGCGGCGCTGCAGCAGGCTGGATTGCCTGGCGTGGTATTTCGCCCGCTGGAGCAACCGCTGGCGCCCTACGACACGCACTGCCTGTGGCGCACCGGGCGCGACCAGTCGGCACTGGGGGCATTTCTGGACGCCGTGCGGGCCACGGCAAAGACAGGGCACCATCCCCCGACTGTGTGATGTGGAGAACAAGCATGAGCGAACCCCAAACCATCGTGCTCGGCGGCGGCTGTTTCTGGTGCACCGAGGCCGTCTACAAGGCCGTGCGCGGCGTGTTGGACGTGGAGTCCGGTTACAGCAACGGCTATGTGCGTGGACCGACCTACGAAGAGGTGTGCACCGGCCTGACGGGCTGCAACGAGGTGGTGAAGCTCGTGTACGACCCCGCTCAGATCTCGCTTCGCGAGCTTCTGGAGATCTTTTTTGTGATCCACGACCCGACCACGCCCAATCGCCAGGGCAACGATGTGGGGACGCAATACCGCAGCGGCATCTACTTCACTTCCGACGAGCAGCGCGATGTGGCGCAGTCGTTGCTGGATGAGCTCGCTGCGGAAAATGCCTTTGGCGCTCCCATCGTCACCGAGCTGCGTCCAGTTGCGGACTACTCACCTGCCGAGGATTACCACCAGGACTTCTTTGAACGCAACCCCCACCAGGGCTACTGCATGGCGGTGGCCGCGCCCAAGGTGGCCAAGTTCCGCAAGACCTTTTCCAGACTGGCACGCTGACACCTGTCGCCGGGGCACCCCGGTCGGTGTTCGCCATGCTGGTTCGGGGTGGACTGTGTGTTTTTACACAAACGGGGCTGAAACCGCTGTCTGGTACTACTTTTTTGCTCCGGGGCTGCGACATATTCGGTTACATTCGAGTCCAGTCGTAACCGTCCATCCATTTTCGGTTGCCGTTTATCCGGCGCCCACACTTCCCCGGGAGCACATGATGCGAACCATCCTTGTCAAATCGATCGCCGCTGCCGCCGCTCTTGTGGTGGCCGGTTCTGCTGTGGCTGCCGACCCGGTGCCTGTTCCCGGCATGGGTACATGGGAGTCTTCGCTGCAGGCGCGCGACCTCAACAGCGATGGCATTGCCGACGCGTATTACGACACCGCCCTCGACATCAGCTGGCTTGCCACGACCGACCTCATCGGACGCGTGACCTTTGATCAGGCGACGCAATGGGTGTCCCGCCTGAACGTGCTGGGTGTGACCGGTTGGACGCTCCCGACCATCCGAATCACCAGCTGCACCACTGGCTATGGTGAGAACTTCTGGAACGGTGCTGCGTCGCAGTACTCTGGTGCGGGTGTCGGCGGTGGTGTCTGTGGCTACAACGTGCAGACGAACACGTCGGACATGGCCCACATGTTTTCGGTCACCCTGGGTAATCAGAGCTTCTCCGGCATTGATGCTGGAACCCTGCAGAACTCTGGCCCGTTTGTGAACCTGCGTCCCGACGGGTACTGGTTCTCGCAGGACTACTCGCTCAACGGTGATGGTTCCCACAACACGGACCAAGGCTGGCGTTTCAGCTTCCACGCAGGGCGCCAGGATCCGCTGGAAAAAGACTATCTGCTCAACGCCTGGGCCATCCACCAGGGTGATGTGGGTGTGCTGGCCGCTGTGCCCGAACCCGAGACCTATTCGATGATGCTGGCTGGTCTGGGTGCCATGGCGTTTGTGGCCCGTCGCCGCCGCCGCAACGGCAACTGATGGCAAACGGGGCTTCGGCCCCTTTTTTTTTTGCTTTGTCAGTGCCTGTGGTGGCGTGCCAGTGACGATTGCAGCCGGGGCCAGAAGATGATCACGGCCAGCCCGCCCAGCACCAGCGCACAGGCCCCCAGTTTCCAGCCCGGCATCGCTTCGCCCAGCAGCAGGGCCGAGGCGCCCATGCCGAACAGCGGCACCAACAGCGCCATGGGTGTGACGGTGGCGGCCGGGTGGCGCGAGAGCAGCCAGTTCCAGGCGCCGTAGCCGAACAGCGAATTGCCCAGCGCCTGCCACAGCACGGTGCCCCAGGTGGCGGCGCTGGCCGCCTGCAGCGCGTGGCCCATGGCGGATGGTCCTTCAAGCAGCAGGCTGAGCGCCAGCAGCGGCGGCACCGCAAAGGCGCTGCTCCACACAACGAAGTGCAGCATGTTCACGCGGCCGGCCGACTTGGCCACCAGGTTGGCGCAGGCCCAGAAAAAGGCAGCGGCCAGTACCAGGCCCAGCCCCAGCCCGGTGACCTGAGCGCCCAGGTTGAGCGCGATCAGCGCCAGCCCGCCCAGCGCCATCAGCAGGCCCACCACCTGAAACCCGCGCACCCGCTCCTTGAGCAGGACCAGCGACAGGCCGATGGTGAAGAACACCTGCAGCTGGATCACCAGCGAGGCCAGGCCGGGCGAAATGTGGCCCTGGATGGCCAGGTAGAGCAAGCCAAATTGACCCACGCCCAGCAGCACACCGAAGGCGGCCAGCTTGCGCCAGGGCGCCGCCGGTCGCGGCATGAACAGCAGCCACGGCAGGGCCGACAGCGCAAAGCGCAGGGTGGCGAACAGGAAGGGCGGCATGCCGCCGTCCAGCCCCCAGCGGATGACCACGAAGTTGGTGCCCCAGACGAAGACCACCGCGAGGGCGAGCAGGAGGTGGTTGAAGGGCAAGCGCGGGCTCCGGACGGCGGGGGGCCGCCAGTGTAGCCACACGCCCTCAGAGCCCGGCGCGCGGCCGCGACACTCACTGGCCCCGGATGGCCCGGGTCATGGCCTGCGTGTTGGCTCGCATCATGGCGATGTAGGTTCCGGCTGGTCCGCTGGCATCCGACAGGGCGTCGGAGAACAGCGCGCCCGCGGGTTTGACGCCGGTTTCGCGGCCGATCTGGTCGATCAGTCGCGGATCGGAAATGCTCTCGACGAACAGGGCCTTGATCTTCTCCTTCTTGATCTGGCGTACCAGCTGGGCCACGCCCTTGGCGGAGGCCTCGCTGTCGGTGCTGACACCTTGCGGAGCGAGGAACTTCACGCCGTAGGCCTGGGCGTAGTAGCCGAAGGCGTCGTGCGAGGTGATGAGCTTGCGTTGCGCCGCCGGGATGGTGGCCCAGCTGGCCTTGATCTCGGCGTCCAGCGCCCGGAGCTGGCCGGTGTAGGCGCCGGCGTTCTTCTGGTAGGTGTCGCAGCCAGCGGCGTCGGCCGCGCACAGGCCTTTGGCGATGTTGGCGACATAGGCGATCGCGTGGGGGACCGATTGCCAGGCGTGCGGGTCGGCTTCGCCGTGGTCGTGGTGACCGTGTTGGCCCGCCTGATGGTGTTGGTCGTGTTCTTCGTTCTGCAGGGGCTTGATGCCTTGGGTGACCAGCACCGGCTTGCCCTTGTAGCCGGCGGTGCCCAGCAGCCGCTGCAGCCAGCCCTCGAAGCCCAGGCCGTTGGCGAACACCACCTGGGCTTGCGCCACCTGTTTCGCGTGCGAGGGCGAGGGCTGGAAGACGTGCGCGTCGGCGCCGGGGCCGACCAGCACATCCACCTGCACGCGATCACCACCGACCTGGCGGACCAGGTCGCCCAGGATGCTGAAGCTGGCCACGGCCTTGATGGGGGCGCTGGTCTGGGCGTGGTTCAGCGGGTGAACGGCCAAGGCGCCGAGGGCGATCAGGGCCATGAGGGTTTGACGGCGGGTTTGCTGCTTCATGGAGTGCTCCGGAGAAGGGACGGGGAGGAGTGGGAACGGAAACGTGTCAGGCCCGCAGGTGGCGGGGGCCGGTGGGTCGCTGGTGCAGCACGCCGCGGGGCGCAAAGGCCATGGACAGCAGATAGACCCCGCCCAGTCCGAGCACGATGACCGGGCTGGTCGGCCAGTCGGCGTGGTAGGACACCAGCAGGCCGGCGATGGCGGTGAACAGCGCGATGCCGGTGGCCACGGCCACCAGCGGGCCCAGGCGCCTGACCCAGAAACGCGCGCTGGCGGCGGGCAGCACCATGATGCCCACCGCCATCAGCGTGCCCAGCGCGTGGAAGCCGGCCACCAGATTGATCACCAGCAGCGCGAGAAAGCCGTAGTGCGCGAAGGCGCCCAGCCCGCTGACCTGGCGCAGAAAGCCCGGGTCCAGACATTCCAGGATCAGCGGCCGGCGGATCAGGAACAGGGTCGCCAGCGTCACGCCGGCGATGCCCCACAGCAGCGCCAGTGCCGCGTCGTCCAGCGCCAGCACGGTGCCGAACAGCACGTGCAGCAGGTCCACGTTGTTGCCGCGCACCGAGACGATGAGCACGCCTAGCGACAGCGAGAGCAGGTAGAAGGCGGCCAGGCTGGTGTCCTCGCGGATCAGCGTGTTGCGCGCCACCAGGCCGGAGCCGATGGCCACCGCCAGGCCGGCGACGATGCCGCCCACCGTCATGGCCGCCAGCGACAGGCCGAACAGCAGGTAGCCGATGGCCGCGCCGGGCAGGATGGCATGGGCCATGGCGTCGCCCATCAGGCTCATGCGCCGCAGCATCAGGAACACGCCCACCGGTGCGGCCGACAGCGCCAGCGCGATGCAGCCCAGCAGGGCCTGGCGCATGAAGCCGAACTCGATGAAGGGGCCGAGCAGGGCGTTCTCCAGCAACACGGTGGGCATCATGCGACCGCCTCGCATTCGCCGGCCTGCTCGTCGAACGGTTCGTGCAGTGACTGCGCGCGGGCCCAGTGCGCGTCCGTCAGCACCTCGGCGGTGGTGCCCCAGGCCACCGGCTCGCGCGCCAGCAGCAGGGTCAGCGGAAAGTGCTCGCGCACCTGGGCGGTGTCGTGCAGCACCGCGATCACCGTGCGGCCCTGGCGTTGCCAAACGTGCAGCAGGGCCAGCAGGTCGGCGGTGGTGCGCTGGTCCACTGCGGCAAAGGGCTCGTCCAGCAGCACCACCGGCGCGTCCTGCAGGATCAGCCGTGCGAACCGTGCACGCTGCAATTGCCCGCCCGACAGCGTGTCGAGCCCCCGGGTCTCGAAGCCCGAGAGGCCGACTGCGGCCAGGGCCGCGTCGCATCGCTGCCGGTGTGTGGTGGTGAAGCGCCCGAGCGCGCCCACCTCGCGCCACAGACCGGTGGCGACCATGCCCCGCACGTCGATCGGGAAGCTGGGGTCGAGCTCGCTGTGCTGCGGCAGCCAGGCGATGTGCTCGCGCTGCAGGCCTTCGATGTGCCCCGACAGGGGGGGCAGTACGCCGGCCAGGGCCTTGATGAGGGTGCTCTTGCCGGCACCGTTGGGGCCTACCACGGCCACCAGCGCGCCGGGCTCGATGTGCAGGCTCAGGTGGTGCACGGCGGGGTGCCGTTCGTAGCCCAGCGTCAGGTCGCGCAGGGTGATGGTGGGGGTGGCGGGATGGGGTGTCACGGGCGGACGCTAAACTGTTGCAACTCAATTGCATTAATGCGGTCGGGGTGGCGATGTTATCGCAACCTGGTTGCAACAAAGGAGCCCACCATGGCCAGCCGCACCCCCCCGGACAGCGCCGGCGTCCCGCCCGAGATCCAGACGCGTCTGGAAGCCGCCGGTTTGCGGCGCACCCTGGCCACGCGCGCCGTGCTGGGGCTGTTTCTGGCCAGTCCGCAAGGCACGCTGAGCCATGCTCAGGCCCTGGCGTCGCTGCAGGCGCGCGGGCTGGACATCAACCGCGTCACCCTCTACCGGCTGCTGGACCGGCTGGCCGCCTGCGGCGTGCTGCAGCGCCATGCCGACGACGACGCGCGCACCTGGCGCTACGGCCTGGCGGCACCGGAGGCAGAGGCCCAGGCACCGCGTTTCGAATGCGATGCCTGCCACCGCCAGTTCCGCCTGACCGAGGCCAGCGAACCGACGCGGGCGGTGGCGCGCGACCTCTTCCGCACCCTGGCCCGGCTGGGCCACCAGGGCCAGCGCGTGGACTTGTCCATCCACGGTACCTGCGCCGGCTGCGTGCCGCCGGAGAAGGCGGCGTGATCCACAGCCGCGATCTGGCGTGCCAGTGGCCCGGCGGGCGCACGCTGCGGTTTGCCGACGTGGACCTGCCCGCCGGCGGCACGCTGCTGCTGCGCGGCCCGTCCGGCAGCGGCAAGAGCAGCTGGCTGGCGCTGGTGGCCGGTCTGCGCGCTGCCAGCGGCGGGCGGCTGAGCGTGGCCGGCACCGAGGTGGGCGACATGGCGCCGGTGGCCCGCGACGCCTGGCGCGCCAGGACCATTGGCTTCCTGCCGCAGAAGCTGCTGCTCAGCGAGGCGCTGAACGTGGCCCACAACCTGGCGCTGGTGTACATGGCCGTCGGACGGCCGGTGGACCGGGAGCGCATCGCGCAGACCCTGGATGCGTTGGGCGTGGCCGCGCTGGCGTCGCGGCGGCCTTCGCAACTCTCGGGCGGCGAGGCGCAGCGCGTGGCGCTGGCGCGGGCGCTGCTGCTGCGGCCGCCGCTGATCCTGGCCGACGAACCCACAGCCAGCCTGGACGACGTGGCCTGCGAGCAGGCGTTAGCCCTGCTGCAGGCGCGGGCGCGCGATGCCGGCGCAGCCCTGGTGGTCGCAACCCACGACGCGCGCGTGGTGCAGGCCCTGCCACACGCGCAGCGGCTGGACCTGCCGGGGGCCGTGGCATGAACCTGCTGAGCCTCTCCTGGCGCTACCTGTGGTCCCGTCCGCTGGCCACGGCGCTGAACCTGCTGCTGCTGACCCTGGGGCTGGCCACGGTGGCCTTCGTGCTGCTGGCGCAGGACCGCGTCGAGCGCGCCTTCGAACGCGATCTGCAGGGCATCGATCTGGTGGTGGGTGCCAAGGGCAGCCCGCTGCAACTCATCCTGGCCGGCGTTTTCCACCTCGACGTGCCGCCGGGCAATGTGGCGTTGGCCGACGTGCAGGCCCTGGCCCGCCACCCGCAGGTGGCGCAAGTCATCCCGCTGAGCCTGGGCGACAGCCTGCAGGCCTTCCGCATCGTCGGCACCACGCCGGACTACATCGCGCACCACGGCGCGGGTCTGGCGCAGGGGGGGCTGTGGTCGTCTCCGATGCAGGCCGTACTGGGTGCCCAGGTGGCGCAGGCCACCGGCTTGGCGGTGGGGCAGACCTTTGCGGGCGCGCATGGCCTGGGGGGCGGCGGCCATGTGCACGAAGACACGCCGTACACCGTCACCGGTGTGCTCCAGCCCTGCGGCTGCGTGCTCGACCGCCTGGTGCTCACCGACACCGCGTCTGTCTGGGCGGTGCATGAGGGGCTGGCGCCCGGCGAGTTCGAGGGCCTGTCGGCCGAAGACCGCAGCGCCATCGAAGCGGAGCGCGAGGTCACCCTGGCCCTGGTGCGTTACCGCACACCGCTGGCGGCGGTCAGTCTGCCGCGGCTGGTCAACACCACCACGAAGATGCAGGCCGCCGCACCGGCGGTGGAGATCACGCGCCTGCTGTCGCTGCTGGGTGTGGGCACCCGGCTGCTGCAGGGGCTGGGCGCCGTGCTGCTGGTGGTGGCCGGGCTGTCGGTGTTCATCGCCCTCTGGAGCGCGGTGCGCGAGCGCCGGGCCGACATCGCCATGCTGCGCATGCTGGGCGCGCCACCGCGCCGCGTGGGCGCGCTGCTGCTGATCGAAGCCCTGTGGCTGGCCGTGCTGGCCTGCGCACTGGCCCTGCTGCTGTCACAGGCGCTGGCCTTCTTTGCCGGCAATCTCTGGTCGGCCGGACAGGGCTTGGTCGTGAACCCCTGGTCCGCGCCGATGGCCCTGTGGTCCGTGCCCGCGCTGGCGCTGGGCGTGGCCTTGCTGGCGGCGGCGCTGCCCGCGATCAGCGCCTACCGGGTGGACGTCGCTTCCCTTCTTTCCTCCTCAACCCCTTTCACAAGGTGAACCCCATGAAACACATCCTCATCGCCCTGGGTCTGGCCCTGTCGTCCTCGCTCGTGCTGGCCCAGCACACGGACAAGGAAACCCAGGAGGACATCAAGCGCCACCGCGCCATGGCCGCCGCACACGAGGGTGCCGCCAAGTGCCTGGAAGCCGGAAAAGGCGAGAAGGTCTGCATGGCGGAACTCCAGACCGCCTGCAAGGGTCTGGCCATAGGAAAGTACTGCGGCATGAGACATGTGCATTGATGCCCACCCCCGCGCCGCACCTGCGGTGCGTCACCCCCTCAAGGGGGCGGCACCAGCGGCCCGGCAAAGCCGGTTCCGCGGTGCCTGCTGGATGGGCTACCCTTCGTTGGCATGAAACACATCGTTCGTTCTCTTTTTGCCTGCCTTTGCCTGCTGGGCGTCACTGTCTCGGCGCAGACCCTGAGTTCGCCCATGGGCACGGGCACGACGGCGCTGCCGCACGGGCAGGGGGCGGGGGTGCACAGTCCGCTCAGTCCGTACGCCCCGATCAAGCCGCGCTCGGACGTGGTGGCCTGGTCGGTGCTGACCGATGTGAAGACCACGCTGCAGAACAAGCGCATCGTGCCGGTGTACCCGGACGCGGTGAAGGCGCTGGACCAGAAGAAGATCCGCCTGCAGGGCTTCATGATGCCCTTGGGCCCCGGTGAGCAGCAGCGCCACTTCCTGCTGGCTTCGGTGCCGCTGACCTGTTCTTTCTGCACCCCCGGCGGGCCCGAGAGCATGGTGGAGGTGCGGACCATCAAACCGGTGAAGTACAGCCTGGAGGCGGTGGTGGTCGAGGGCCAGTTCCACGTGCTGCAGAACGACCCCTACGGCCTGTACTACCGCTTCACCGAGGCCGTGGGCGTGAAATGAACCCGCATCGCGCCCGGGGCGTGACAGCGCGGTGACAGGCTGGCACGGCCGCGCCCGCTAGCATGCCGGCGGTGAACCTCACCAGCCACCCCGTCCTCGCCTCGCTCACCCCGGTTTTCCTGCTGATCGCCGCCGGCTACCTGGCGGGGCGCCGCGAATGGATTCGCGAATCCGCGGTGCGCGACCTTTCCAACCTGGTCTTCCTGCTGCTGATCCCGGCGCTGCTGTTCCGCACCATGAGCGGTGTCAACGTGCAGGCACTGGATCTGCGGCCGCTGCTGGCCTACTTCCCGGCGGCGCTGCTGCTGCTGGGTGTGTCCATCGCCTGGCGCGGCTTCACGCGCCGCAGCGTGGTCATGGCGATGGGCGGGGTGTTCTCCAACATGGTGATGATCGGCATCACCCTGGTCGAGCTGGCCTACGGCAAGTCCGCCCTGGTGACCTTGTTGACCCTCGTCTCCGTGCACGCCCTGATCCTGCTGACCGTGGGGTCGGTGGTGCTGGAGCTGGTGGTCGCGCACGAAGCCCGCCTGGGTGGCGAGCGCGCGCCCCATGTGCTGGAGACCGCCTGGTCTGCGTTCAAGGGCGCGCTGATCCACCCGATCCCGCTGCCCATCATCAGCGGCCTGCTGTACGCGCAGACCGGCTGGGGGCTGCCGGCCGTGATCGACAAGCCGCTGCAGCTGCTGGGCAGTGCCTTCGGGCCCATCGCGCTGGTGTTGGTGGGGGTGACGCTGGCGCGCACGCCGCTGCGCGGCCAACTGGCACCCTCGCTGTGGATCACGCTGTCCAAGAACCTGGTGCTGCCGCTGCTGGTCGGCGTGTCGGCCTGGGCCTGGGGTATCACCGGCCTGCCCCTGACCGTGATGGTGGTGGCCGCCGCCCTGCCCATGGGCGCCAACGTGTTCCTGTTCGCGCAGCGTTACGAGGTGGCGCAGGAACTGACCACAGCGGCGATGGGTCTGTCCACCGCGCTGGCGCTGTTCACGCTCAGTGCCGTCATGCTGCTGATGGGCTGGATCAATCCCTTGTGATGTCCGCTCTGATCACTGGCTGATTTTTTTCGCCTCTTCGACCTGGTATTCGAAGTAGCGCTGGATGCCGAAGGCCAGGCTGCCCATGAAAGCCACGGTGCCGAACATGAGCGAGAAGATCAGCGCGCCGATGGTCAGCCAGTTGGTGGCGCCGGCCGCTGCCTCGGGCGCCAGGTCCGGGTTGAACCACCGGTTCCACTTCGGCCGATCCGCCAGTGCGTAGACGATACCCGTCAGGCAGGCGGTGGCAATGCTCAGGCCCAGGAACGGGATCAGCACCCAGGACAGGTGGTCATCCTGTCCGTACTGCTGCACCCGTTCGACCCCCATCCAGCCCAGCGCCGCGGCGATGGGGTGCAACCAGCCGATCCAGTCGCCCCAGCCGCGCAGGTAGAAGCGGTGCAGGCCCAGGCTGCCACCCAACAGCGCCAGCCACACGGCCAGCGTCTTGTTGCGCGGCTTCATGCCGCGTCCCCGGACGGTGGGCAGCTGTCGCCCAGGCCCAGGGTCTTTTCCATCAGCACGATGTCCAGCCAGCGGTCGAACTTCCAGCCACAGGACTTGACCACGCCCACGCGTTCGAAACCCAGCGCGGTGTGCACGCCCACCGACCCGGCGTTGGCCGAGTCGCCGATGACGGCCATCACCTTGCGGATGCCGGCCCGCTCGAGCGCCGCCAGCAGCTCGGCCAGCAGCGCGCGGCCCAGACCCTTGCCGGCCGCTTCGGGGGCGAGGTAGATCGAATCCTCGACCGAGAACCGGTAGGCCGGCCGCGGCTTGAACCAGTTGCCGTAGGCGTAGCCGATCACCTGCCCGCCGTCTTCGACCACCAGCCAGGGCAGGCCCTTGCCCAGCACGTCGGCGCGTCGGGCGGTCATGTCCTCCAGCGTGGGTGGCGTGGTCTCGAAGGTGCCGGTGCCGTGCTGCACGTGGTGGCCGTAGATGCGGGTGATGGCGGGCAGGTCTTCGTCGCGGCTGGGGCGGATCAGGGGCATGGGAGCAACGGGGAAAAGAAAGCCCCATGGAAACGGGGCGGGCTGGTTATAATCGCGGGCTTTGCAGCGTTTCGCTGGCCGGGTGGTCAGTCGTGTGTCTCAAGCGCTGCAGGAAAACACGGGCACATGTTGTGCCGGTGTTCACCACCACCCGAAGGATAAATCATGGTCGTCATTCGACTCTCCCGCGGCGGCGCCAAAGCCCGTCCGTTCTACAACATCGTGGTTGCCGACAAGCGCAACCGCCGCGATGGCCGCTTCATTGAGCGCATCGGTTTCTACAACCCCCTGGCCAAGGGTGGTGAAGAGCCCCTGCGCATCGCCATGGACCGCCTGACCTACTGGACCGGCGTCGGCGCCGAACCGTCGGACACCGTGGCCCGTCTGGTCAAGCAAGCCGCCGCCAAGGCCGCTGCCTGATCCGTCCTGCCTCTGCAGTGATCCCCTCGAACGGCCCGTTCGAAGCGTCGCCCCTGCCGGACGACGCGGTCGAACTGGGCCGTTTTCTTGACGCCTGGGGCGTCAAGGGCTGGGTCCACATCCAGCCGCACAGCGCCGACACGCGTGCGCTGTTCGAATCCCAAGACTGGTACCTGCTGCCGCCCGAAGCCCGTTTCGGCCGCGGCTTTTCGGCGTTTGCCGGTCCGGTGCACGTGCGCGTCGCCGAGATCAAGGTGCATTCCGACAGCATCGTGGCGCGCCTTGAAGGCATGGCCGACCGCAACGGCGCCGAATCGCTCAAGGGCGCCCGCATCCACGTGCCGCGCAGTGCTTTTCCCCCGGCTGAGGATGGCGAGTACTACTGGGTCGATCTGATCGGCCTCCAAGTCTTCAACCGCGAAGGTGTGCACCTGGGCGTGGTGCGCGACCTGATGCCCACCGGACCGACCTCGGTGCTGGTGATGGAATACACCGAGACCGTGGACGGCGTCGAAAAGACCGCCGAGCGCATGGTGCCCTTCGTGGGCGCCTACATCGACGATGTGGACCTGAAAGCCCGCCGCATCACCGCCGACTGGCAGACCGACTACTGACCGGAGCGCGCCATGCGCTTTGATGTCATCACCCTGTTCCCCGAGCTGTTCGAACCGTTCTTCAGGAGCGGCATCAACCGTCGCGCCTTCGAATCGAAGCAGGTGGATGTGCACCTGTGGAACCCGCGCGACTTCGCCGAGGGCAACTACCGCCGCGTGGATGACCGGCCGTTCGGTGGTGGTCCCGGCATGGTCATGATGGCCGAGCCGCTGTGGCGCTGCCTGCAGGCCATCCGGACCGACCGGGCCGAACCTGACGAAGCCCGGGTGCCGGTGGTGCTGTTCTCCCCCATCGGGCAACGGCTGGACCACACCATGGCGGTCGGCTATTCGCAAAGTGCCGGCGCCGTGCTGGTCTGTGGCCGCTACGAGGGCATCGACCAGCGTTTCATCGACGCCTGCGTGGACCGCCAGATCAGCCTGGGCGATTTCGTGTTGTCCGGCGGCGAGATCCCCGCCATGGCGTTGCTCGATTCGGTCGCCCGGCTGATGCCTGGCGTCCTGGGCGATGCGGGCAGCCACCAGCAGGACAGTTTCAATCCCGCACTGGACGGTCTGCTCGACAGCCCGCACCACACCCGGCCGGAGGTGTGGCAGGGTCCGCATGGCCCGATGCCGGTGCCCGAGGTGCTGCTGGGTGGCCACCACGAACGCATTGCCCGCTACCGGCGTGAGCAAAGCCTGGCCCTCACCGCCGAGCAGCGTCCCGACCTGCTGGCGCAGGCGCGCGCAGACGGTCGGTTGGCCCGTGCAGACGAGGCTTTCCTGCGCGCACCGAAAAAGCTATAATCCAAGGCTTTTCGATCCTCTGACCGGCCGCCGCGACCGGGCCAGCCCGGGTTGAACGCCGTTTGCGCGGTGTCGACTGGACGGGCTTTTGCCGGATTCGTGGCCTTTAGTGCAGCGCGGGCATGATCGTGAAAACAGGAAACCATGAACCTCATCCAGACCCTTGAGCAAGAAGAAATTGCTCGCCTGAACAAGACCATCCCGACGTTCGGCCCTGGCGACACCGTGATCGTCAACGTGAACGTGATCGAAGGCACCCGCAAGCGCGTGCAGGCCTACGAAGGCGTGGTGATCGCCCGTCGCAACCGTGGCCTGAACTCCTCGTTCATCGTGCGCAAGATCTCCAACGGCGAAGGTGTGGAACGTACTTTCCCGCTGTACAGCCCGCTGATCGCCTCGATCGAACTCAAGCGCCGCGGCGACGTGCGCCGTGCCAAGCTGTACTACCTGCGTCAGCGCAGCGGCAAGTCGGCCCGCATCAAGGAGAAGCTGGGCGCCTGATCGTCCGCTTCGAAGAAAGCCGCTCGCCCGAGCGGCTTTTTTTTCGTCCTCACCGATTCCGTCCATGAGTCAACGCCATCCGCCCGCTTTCGATCCGCGCCAGGTGCCCGTGGTCCCCGGCGCGGCGAGTGCCGGCCTGTCGGCGGTGCCCGCGCAGCGGCTCACGCCCGAGGGGTTGCGGGACCGCTTCGCCCGGCCGCCGCAATGGACACCCGAGCTGGTGCGCGAGCGCCAGTTCGCGGACCGTGCCCCCGCCCCGGCGGCGGTGCTGCTGCCACTGGTGATGCGCGAGCGCCTGCACTTGCTGCTGACCCAGCGCACGGCACACCTGTCCACCCATTCAGGGCAGATCGCCTTTCCCGGTGGCAAGGTGGATGCGACTGATGCCGACGCCACGGCGGCGGCCTTGCGCGAGGCCGAGGAGGAAACCGGGTTGTCGCGTGAGCATGTGGAGGTGCTGGGCACGCTGCCGCAGTACATCACCGGCACCTCGTTCTTCATCACGCCAGTGGTGGCGCTGGTGCGTCCCGGTTTTGCGCTTCAACCCAATCCGCATGAGGTGGACGATGTGTTCGAGGTGCCGCTGGACTTCCTGATGGACCCGGTGCACCACCGTCGCCATGCCTACGAGTGGGACGGCGTGGTGCGCGAGTGGTATTCCATGCCCTACCAGGACGGACCGCGGGAGCGTTTCATCTGGGGTGCGACCGCCGGCATGCTGCGCAACTTTTTCCATCTGCTGCGCGCCTGAGTGTTTTTTGGCGCCCAGCGCGTGACGCCCCACTATGATCCGCGCATGAGTTTTTTCGCCATCCTCATTGCCCTGTTGCTGGAGCAGGCCCGCCCGCTCGCCTACGACAACCCGGTGCACAGCGGGCTGAGGGGCTGGACGCGGACGGTACGCCGCAATGTGGATGCGGGTCAGGCGGCGCATGGCTGGCTGTCCTGGGGGCTGGCGGTGGGTGTGCCCGTTCTGTTGGCTTTTGGCGCTTACTGGGCCTTGTGGTGGTTCAGCAGTGTGCTGGCGTTTGCCTGGGTCGTTGGCGTGTTGTATGTGACCGTGGGCTTTCGCCAGTTCAGCCACCATTTCACCGGTATCCGCCAGGCGCTGGAAGAGGGCAACGACCAGGCGGCACGGGAGCAACTTGCGGCCTGGCTGCGGGTGGATGCGGCCAGCCTGCCGCGCACCGAGTTGTTGCGCCAGGTGATCGAACAGTCGGTGCTGGCCGCGCACCGCCATGTGTTTGGCGTGCTGGCCTGCTTTGTGGTGGGCTGGATGCTGGGCCTCGGGCCGGCTGGCGCCGTGCTTTACCGCATGGCCGAATACCTGAGCCGCAACTGGCGTGAGCGCCCTGATGGCACGCCCAGCCCGGCGCTGCGCGAAGCCGCCGCCAAGGCGTGGCAGTGGGTGGACTACGGGCCGGCGCGTGCCACCGCTCTCGGATTTGCGGTGGTGGGCAATTTCGAGGAGGCCGTGTCGAGCTGGCGGGGTGAGGCCGCTCGCTATGCGCCCGGTAGCGATGGGGTGTTGTTGGCCGCCACGTCCGGTGCCATCGGTGTGCGCCTGCTCAACATCCCGGATGGAGAAGGCGGCGAGGAAGCCGATGGCAGCGCCCGTGCCGAGCCGCAGATCGCCCATCTGGGCAGCGTGGTCGGTCTGGTCTGGCGCAGCGTGGTGCTGTGGATGCTGCTGCTGGCACTGCTGACCCTGGCGCGCCTGCCGCTCTGATCCGGTTCAGTAGCTGCGCCGCTGCGAGAGCTCGTCAAACAGTTCGGTGTAGATGCGGTAGCGGTTGGCCGCGATGGTGCCTGCCGGTGATGCCTCGTCAGCCACCTGTGCGCGCACGCTGCAGCCGGGTTCGTGCAGGTGGGTGCAGTTGTAGAAGCGGCAGCCGCCCAGGGCCGCGCGCAGGTCGGGCATGCACTGGGCGAGCTGTCCCGGTTCGATGTGGTGCAGGCCGAACTCCTGGAAGCCCGGGGAGTCGATGAGCGCGGTTTGCCGCGCATCGTCCACCCAATACCAGGTGGTGCTGGTGGTGGTGTGTTTGCCCGAGTTCAGCGCCCGCGAGATCTCGCCCGTCTGGGCCTGCGCATGCGGCACCAGCCGGTTGACCAGGGTGCTCTTGCCCACGCCCGAGGGACCGAGCACCAGCGTGGTCTTGCCCTGCAGGCGCTGCTGCAGTTCGGTCAGGCCGCCATCGTCCTGTTTCAGGCACAGCGGCAGCACAGTGGCGCCCATGGCACGGTAGCTCGTCAGTCGCGCCCAGGCCTGGTCAAACGCGGGCTGCAGGTCGCGCTTGTTGAGCACGATCAGCACCGGGATGTGCTCGGCCTCCGCCGCGATGAGGGCGCGTGCCAGTTGGCGTTCGGAGAACTCGGGGTCGGCAGCGATCAGCACCAGCACCTGGTCGAGGTTGGCCGCGAAGGATTTGGTGCGCAGCTCGTCCTGCCGGTAGAACAGGTTGCGGCGCTCCTGCACCTGCTCGACGCTGCCTTCGTCGCCGCTGGGCATCCAGTCCACCCGGTCGCCGACCACCACCTGGCTCTTTTTTCCCCTTGGGTGGCAGATGCGGCGCGAGCCGTCTGGGCTTTCCACCAGGCAGTGCCGGCCAAACGCCGCCACCACCAGGCCGGTCTGGCGTGCACCGCTGGCGGTGGCGGGTGGCGGCGCTGGGCGACGGCTCAAGCGGACTTTCCGTCGTGCAGCAGGGCATCCACCGCGGCGGCGCAGAAGAAGTCGCTGACCGAGATCCCGCCCACGTCGTGGGTGTTGAAGCGCACCGTGCAGTGGCCGTAGCTCACCGCCAGGTCGGGGTGGTGGTCTTCGCGGTGCGCGACCCAGGCCAGCGCGTTCACAAACGCCATGGTGTGGTGGAAGTCCGGGAAGCGGTAGGTTTTTTCCAGCGCGCCGTCGATGAGCTTCCAGCCCTGGGCGTTCTCACCGTTGAGCTGGCTGAGCTGGGTGACGATCTGCGTGGCCGTCAGGGCCTTGCGGTTCTGGTGGATGGGGTTCATGGTCAGGCGGCGGTCGTTTGCAGACGGGCCAGGCGTTCGCTGGCAGGCGGGTGCGAGTAGTAGAAGCGGGCGAACACCGGGTCTGGCGTGAGCGTGCTGGCGTTGTCCTGATAGAGCTTGAGCAGGGCGCTGGCCAGGTCCTTGCCGTCGGTGTGCGCCACGGCGTAGGCGTCGGCTTCGAACTCGTGCCGGCGCGAGAGCTGGGCCATCAGCGGCGAGAGGAAGTAGGTGAACAGCGGCACCACCAGCAGGAACAGCAGCAGGGCTACGGCGTGGTTGGGTGACTCCAGCGACGGCGTGACCCCCAGGCCGGTGTAGAACCAGGCCTGGTTCGATACCCAGCCCAGCAGCGCGAAACCGACCAGGCTGAGCGCAAACATCAAACCCACACGCTGCACGATGTGGCGGCGCTTGTAGTGGCCCAGTTCGTGGGCCAGTACGGCGTCGATTTCAGGCGGGCTCAGCTGTTGCAGCAGGGTGTCAAAGAACACCACACGCTTGGCCGCGCCGAAACCGGTGAAGTAGGCGTTGGCGTGCGCGCTGCGCTTGCTGCCATCCATCACGAACAGACCTTTGGCCGCAAAGCCGCAGCGCTGCATGAGCGCGTTCACGCGGGCCCTCAGGGACTCGTCCTGCAGCGGCTCGAACTTGTTGAACAGCGGCGCGATCAACGTGGGGTAGAGCACCAGCAGCAGCAGGTTGAAACCCATCCACACGCCCCAGGCCCAGAGCCACCAGAGCGGTCCGGCCGCGTCCATCAGCCACAGCACCAGAGCCAGGATGGGCAGGCCGATGAGGGCGCCGACCACCGCGTTCTTGACCAGGTCGGCCATCCACAGGCCCAGGCTCATCTTGTTGAAGCCGAAGCGCTCCTCGATGCGGAAGGTGGACCACCAGGCCAGCGGCAGCGAGAGCAGACCGCCGATCACGGAGAACGATGCGACCAGTGCCAGCTGCTGCACCAGGCCGGCGCCCAGCCACGCCAGCAGCATCTGGTTGAGCAGGTGCAGGCCGCCGAGCAGGGTCCAGCCCAGCAGCAGCGCGGCTTCGAGTGCGATGTCCAGCTGGCCGAAGCGGGCCTTGGCGATGGTGTAGTCGGCCGCCTTCTGGTGGGCGGTGAGCGGAATGGTCTGGGCGAAAGCGGCCGGCACCTCGTGGCGATGGCGGGCCACGTGACGGATCTGCCGACTGGCGAGCACGGTGCGCACGACGGTGCTGGCGATCAGCAGGGCACAGACCAGGGCGGTGAAGGTGAGGGCGGCGGTATCCATGGGGTGCGAGTCTATCGAAGCCGTCCGGTCAGCGTGACGTGGCGGGGCGCTGCCCGGGTCGGCGCCATGGGCGAAAATCGCCCCATGACCGAAACCGCTTCCACCACATCCGCCCCCGAAACCCCCACCACCCTGAGCAAGAGCGACCAGAACCTGGTCTGGCTCGACTGCGAAATGAGCGGACTGGACCCCGAGAAAGAACGCCTGCTGGAGATCGCCGTGGTGATCACCGGCCCCCACCTGGAGCCGCGTGTCGAAGGTCCGGTGCTGGTGATCCACCAGAGCGATGCTGTCTTGAACGCCATGGATGCCTGGAACAAGGGCACCCACGGCAAGAGCGGCCTGATCGACAAGGTCAAGGCCAGCACTGTGGACGAAGCCCAGGCCGAGGCCGAACTGCTGGCCTTCATCGGCCAATACGTGCCCCGCAACGGCTCCCCCATGTGCGGCAACAGCATCGGCCAGGACCGGCGTTTCCTCGTGAAATACATGCCCAAGCTGGAGGCTTACTTCCACTACCGCAACCTGGACGTGAGCACGCTCAAGGAACTGGCCAAGCGCTGGAAACCGGCGGTGTACGACAGCTTCAAGAAGCACCAGAAGCACACCGCGCTGGCCGACGTGCACGAATCCATCGACGAACTGGTGCACTACCGGACGCACTTCCTGCAGGTCTGATCGGCGGTGCGCTGCGGCGATCGCTGTGTGACGGTCGCGTGTCAAAATCATGGCTTCTTTGAGAAAAAGCCATGACAAAAAAGAACCGTTCCAGCTTCTGGAGCCGGCACCTGGACCTGCTCCAGCTCGGCACTTCGATCGTATTTCTCCTGCTCATCGGGCTGTACGCCTCGCTCACAGGGGCCAATGTCAGTGGCCTGGCGACCTCGTCGGTCTGGCTCCTGATCGTGTCTGCCGTGGTCGGTGGCTACATGGCCATGAACATCGGCGCCAACGATGTGGCCAACAACATGGGCCCCGCTGTCGGATCCGGCGCCATGACCATGGGCTGGGCCATCCTGATTGCGGGGGTGTTCGAGGCCATGGGTGCCATCATTGCCGGTGGCGATGTGGTGGGCACCATCAAGGGTGCCATCATCGATCTCACGAAGATCGAAGACTCGGCGCACTTTGCCTGGCTCATGTTCGCCGCCTTGCTGGCAGGCGCCCTGTGGCTGCACCTGGCCACAGCCATCGGTGCACCGGTTTCCACCACCCACTCCATCATTGGTGCCGTCATGGGCGCTGGTATCGCCGCGGGTGGCTGGGGCCTGGTCAACTGGGGCACGATCGGCTCCATCGTCATCAGCTGGGTGGTTTCTCCGGTATCGGGTGCCCTCGTGGCCGCTGCGTTTCTGTACCTGATCAAGCGCAGCATCACCTACCGGAGCGACATGACCGAGGCTGCGGCCCGTGTGGTGCCCATGCTGATTGGTGCGATGGCCTGGGCCTTCGGCACGTACATGCTGCTCAAAGGGCTGGGCCAACTGGTCAAGGTGTCCTTCTGGCCCGCTCTGTTGGCCGGGGCGGTGTTTGGCGCCGTGGTCTGGGCACTGGTGCGAGGGTCCATCGGTCGCCAGGCCCAGCGCCAGGAGAACAGCAAGGGTGGCGTGAACCGTCTGTTTGTCTGGCCGCTGGTTTGCTCGGCAGCCTTGCTGAGTTTTGCCCACGGTGCCAACGACGTGGCCAACGCCATCGGCCCCCTTGCCGCCATCTACGAGGCGGTCAAGACCGGGGCTGTGGCCAGCAAGGCCGCCACGCCACTGTGGATCATGGTGCTGGGTGCGGCCGGTCTGGCCGCCGGCCTGTCGCTTTACGGGGCCAAGCTCATCCGCACGGTGGGCAAGGAAATCACCGAACTCGACAACATGCGGGCCTATTCCATCGCCATGGCGGCCACGCTGACGGTGATCGTCGCTTCGCAGCTGGGCATGCCGGTGTCCACCACCCACATCTCCATCGGTGCCGTGATCGGTGTGGGCTTCCTGCGCGAACTGCTCAAGGTCAACTACGCCAAGATGGAGGCGGTGGTGTTTGCCGGGCACCAGGGGGAAGACCGTGCCGAGGTCGAGGCCTACCTCCAGCGCTTCGAGGCCGCCGAAGTGAGCGAGAAGAAGCGCATGCTGGCCGACATGAAGAAGCGCGCCAAGCAGCGCGAACTGGCCGACGGGGCCGTGCTTGCCAAGAACGAGCAGAAGGCCATGAAGAAGGCCTACAAGAAGGAAATCGTCAAGCGCTCGGTGGTGCTGCGCATCGTGGCCGCCTGGGTGATCACCGTGCCGGCGACCGCTGTGCTGGCGGCGGTGCTGTACCACATCGTCGCGGCGGTGCTGGGCTGAACATCAAAGCGCTTGCGGGTTTTCCCTGCTTCGTGCCATAATCGCAGGCTGCCCTGGTTTTCAGGGCATCTTGTGCATCTGCCTCTCACAGCAGGCCCCCCGAACGTGATGACCGAGCGACCCCGTTGTCGCAGCCGGTCGCGCCGCCAGATTCTGGTGACCACGCGGGACGGGCCATTCGCCCACCGGCCCGCGGCCATTGCCGCATTCCCGGCGCGTTGTCCGTTTGATGGTTGATGTTTTGTAACCACGAACGGATCAAGCGCCCGGGGCCCTGTTGAGGCTCCCCGGACTCGTTTGCTTCGATCAATTGCACCTGCGGGTGCAAGGACGAACATGAGCGACTCTTTTGAAGCACGCGGCGACTTCTCGCCCGAATCCCTGAACACCGACGGCGACAACGCCGTGGACACCGCAGCCGCCGAACCCAACGGTTTTGAGTTGCTGGGTCTGGCGCCCGAGCTGGTGCGCGCCTGCGCCGACCTGGGCTACGTGCAGCCCACGCAGGTGCAGAACCGCGTGATCCCCAAGGCCCTGCTGGGCGAGGGCGAGGCGCGCTACGCCGACCTGATGGTCTCCAGCCAGACCGGCAGTGGCAAGACCGCGGCCTTCCTGCTGCCGGTGTTGCACACCCTGATCCAGATGCAGGCCGCCCAGGCCGAGGAAGAACGTCTGGCGTTTGAAAAAGCCACCGCCGACGCGCTGGCCAAGGGTGAACCGGCGCCCAAGCGCGCCAAGCGCAAGGACCCGACCAACCCGCGCCATTTCAAGGCCGCCACGCCCGGCGCCCTGGTGCTGTGCCCGACGCGCGAACTGGCCCAGCAGGTGGCGCACGACGCCATCGAACTGGTGCGCCACTGCCGCGGCCTGCGCATCGCCAACGTGGTGGGTGGCATGCCCTACCAGGTGCAGATTGCCAAGCTGCAGAACGCCGACCTTGTGGTCGCCACGCCCGGTCGCCTGCTGGACCTGCAGCGCTCGCAGCAACTCAAGCTCGACCAGGTGCGTTTCCTGGTGGTCGACGAAGCCGACCGCATGCTCGACCTGGGTTTTTCGGACGATCTGGCCGAAGTCAACGACCTGACCGCCCAGCGCCACCAGACCATGATGTTCAGCGCCACGTTCGCGCCGCGCATCCAGCAATTGGCCATGCGCGTGATGCACGAAGGCGGCAAGCACGTCCAGAAGGTGCAGATCGACACCCCGCAAGAGCAGCACGCCAACATCAAGCAGGTGCTGTTCTGGGCCGACAACGCCGATCACAAGCGCAAGCTGCTGGACCACTGGATGCGTGACACGAAGATCGACCAGGCCGTGGTGTTCTGCAGCACGCAGGTGGAATGCGATGGTCTGGCCAACGACCTGCAGCAGGCCGGCTTTGCCGCCGTGGCGCTGCACGGTGCGCTCAGCCAGGGCCTGCGCAACCGCCGCCTGATGGCGCTGCGCAGCGGTCAGGTGCAGTTCCTGGTGGCCACCGACGTCGCCGCCCGCGGCATCGACGTGCCCACCATCACCCACGTGTTCAACTTCGGCCTGCCGATGAAGGCCGAGGACTACACGCACCGCATCGGCCGCACCGGCCGTGCCGGCCGCGATGGTCTGGCCGTGACCCTGGCCGAGTTCCGCGACCGCCGCAAGATCTTCGATATCGAAGCCTTCACGCACCAGCGCATCGCCGTGGAAACCGTGCCCGGCCTGGAGCCGCGCCAGCGCCCGCCGCAGGCCGAGACCTTCGGGCGCGGTGGCCGTCCGGGTGGCCGCGGTGGTAACGACCGTTTTGGCAACGACCGCTTCGGTGGTGACCGCCGTGGAGCGCCCTCACGCGGCCCGCGTTTTGAAGGCCGTGGCGATGCGCCCCGTTTCGAAGGCCGGCCGGAGGGCCGTTTCGACGGGCGTGCCGACAACCGATTCGAAGGCCGTGGTGCGCCGCGTTTCGAGCAGCGCCCCGAAGGCCGCTTCGATCCGCGTGGCGAACAGCGTCCCGCCGATCGCGGCTTCGGTGACCGTCCGCAAGGCCGCCCGGCCCCGCGCGCGAACACCGGTTTCGCCAGCTTCGGCCGCACCGACAAGGGTGCCGACCGTGGCGGTGACCGTTTCGCCGATCGTGGTGGTGACCGCTTCGCCGACCGTGGTGCTCCGCGCGGCGACGCGCCGCAGCGCCGCTCCGAAGGTGGTTCTTTCCGCCCGACGGCCCGCCGCGCGCCGCGCTGATCGCATCTCGCGCCCATGAAAAAAGCCGCTGTAGTTACAGCGGCTTTTTGTTTTGGTGGAGACGAGGAGGATCGAACTCCCGACCTTCGCATTGCGAACGCGACGCTCTCCCAGCTGAGCTACGTCCCCTTGGAGGCGGATTCTAGCGCTGTGTCCGGGCTCAGGACATGCCGTTGCGGCTGGCCAGTTCCATGAACAGGGCCGAATGGTCCAGGTCCGACAGGCCGTGCTCGGCGGCCTGCGCATACAGCTGCTCGAACAGGGCCGTGATGGGCGCGTCGAAGCCGATCTCACCGGCGGTGGCCATGGCATTGCGCATGTCCTTGAGCTGCACGGCGATGGCGCCCCGCTTGGCGAAGTCGCGTTCGACCATGCGCTGGCCGTGCACTTGCAGGATGCGGCTGTCCGCGAAGCCGCCGGTGATGGCCTGTCGGACCTTGCCCATATCGGCGCCACCGCGTTCGCACAGCAGCAGGGCCTCGGCCACCGCGCCGATGGTGATGCCCACGATCATCTGGTTGGCCAGCTTGGCCAGTTGCCCGGCGCCGGTGGGGCCGACATGGGTCGCGCGGCCCAGCACCCCGAAGGCGGGCAGGGCGCGTTCGAAGTCGGCCGGTTTGCCGCCGGCCATGATGGCCAGGGTGCCGGCCTCGGCGCCCACGGTGCCCCCGGAGACCGGTGCGTCCAGATGCTGCACGCCGATGGCCGCCAGCCGCGCGGCATGGTCACGCGCCTGGCGCGGCTGGATGGACGACATGTCCACCACCAACGTACCCGGGCGCATGCCGCTGGCGGCGCCCTGTTCGAACAGCACGCTCTCGACCGCTCGGCCGTCTTCGAGCAGGGTGATCACCAGGTCGGCGGCAGCCACGGCTTGCGCGAGCGTGTCGTGCACCTGCGCGCCCGCGGGCTGCAGGCGCTCGGCCTTGGCGCGCGAGCGGTTCCAGGCGTGGACGGTGAAGCCCGCTTCGCACAGGCGACGGGCCATGGGGTAGCCCATCATGCCGATGCCGAGCACGGCGATGGCGGGGCGGGTGGATGGAATGCTCACGGATTCGGATCTGGCGTGGGGTAAGGGGACCGCAAAATTGTAGGGACGCAGGCCGCCAGGGAACCGGGGTGTTCAGCCTGCTGCAAGGCAAAGAAAAAGCGGGCACCGGGAGACCCCGGCGCCCGCACAAAGTGGTTCACAGAACCACGGAGTTGTTCGTTGCGGCGGCCTCGTCCAGTTGCTGGGCCAGGTGGGCGCTGGCCTGCTCGCTGTGCCGGCGCATCAGCGCCTCGGCGCCATCGACATCGCCCTGCGCCACGGCCTGCGCGATGGCTTCGTGTTCATCCCACACTGGATCGCGCAGGGCCGAGCTCTGCAGCGCTTCGCCCATGGCGCGGCGGATGTGTTGCCAGTGCAGCAGGGCGCTCTGTTCGATCAGCGG
>CAZJZD010000047.1:0-31613 GCA_964550405.1 uncultured Hydrogenophaga sp.
CCTCCCATGGTGGCCAACCCCATGCTGTTCGATGGCCAGCGACCTGTCGCCGAGCTGTCGCCGCCGGTACTGGGCGCCGATCAGGCACGCTGGTTGCATGCCTCCACCTGATGTGCCCCACGACGACCCCTCTTCCGAAGATCACGCGTTCATGACCACCCCTTCCGCACTCGTCACCTTCACCGGTGTACAGAAAACCTACGACGGCCACACCCTGGTGGTGCGCGACCTCAACCTCGAGATCCAGAAGGGGGAGTTCCTCTCGCTGCTGGGCCCATCGGGCTCGGGCAAGACCACCACGCTGATGATGCTCGCCGGCTTCGAATCGCCGACCTCGGGCGAGATCGCGCTCAATGGTGTGCCCATCACACGCACCCCGCCGCACAAGCGCAACTTCGGCATGGTGTTCCAGAACTACGCCCTGTTCCCGCACATGACGGTGGCCGACAACATCGCCTACCCGCTGACGGTGCGCAAGCTCGACAGGAACGACATCGACACCAAGGTCAAGCGCGCGCTGGACATGGTGCAGATGGGCCACATGGGCCAGCGCTATCCGTCGCAGATGTCGGGCGGCCAGCAGCAGCGTGTGGCCCTGGCCCGCGCCCTGGTGTTCGACCCGCAGCTGGTGCTGATGGACGAGCCGCTGGGCGCGCTGGACAAGCAGCTGCGTGAGCACATGCAGATCGAACTGAAGGCCCTGCACCGCAGTCTGGGCGTGACCTTCGTCTACGTGACGCACGACCAGTCCGAAGCGCTCACCATGTCCGACCGGGTGGCCGTGTTCAACGAAGGGGTGATCCAGCAGATCGATGCCGTGGACCGCCTGTATGAAACGCCCGCCAACCGTTTCGTCGCCGGCTTCGTAGGCGACAACTCGGTGCTCGATGCGCGCGTGATCCAGAACAACGGCGACACCGCCGAGGTGCAGCTGGCCGACGGCACGCACCTGCACGGCGTCAACGTCAACCACGCCCAGGTGGGCGACACGGTGCAGTGCAGCGTGCGGCCCGAACGCATCGCGGTGGTGGATGCCGCGCACACCGGTGGCAACCGGGTGAGCGCCATCATCAACGACGTCATCTACTTCGGCGACCACCTGCGCCTGCGCTGCCAGATGCCCGAGCAGCCCGAAATGAGCGTCAAGGTGCCGTTGCAGCACCTGGGCCACATGCAGGCCGGACAGACCGTCCACCTGCACCTGCCGCAGACCCATCTGCGGATCTACCGCTGACTTCTCCGTTTCCCGTTCCCCTGTTCCTCAACCCCCTGGAGACCCTCCACATGAAACTCAAACCCGTCCTGATCGCCGTGGCCGCCCTGGTGGCCTTGCCCGCCATGGCCCAGAGCCAGCTGACCGTGGTGAACTTCGGCGGTGCCAACGGCGCCGCGCAGAAGAAGGCCTACATCGACCCGTTCGAAAAGACCGGCACCAAGGTCACGATGGTCGAATACAACGGCGAGCAGGCCAAGATCAAGGCCATGGTGGAAGCCAAGAAGGTAACCTGGGACGTGGTGGAAGTCGAAAGCCCCGACCTGAGCCGCGGCTGCGATGAAGGCCTGTTCGAGAAGCTGGACTGGGCCAAGATCGGCAACAAGGCCGACTTCCAGAAAGCCGCCGTGCACGAGTGCGGCGTGGGCACCTTCGTGTGGTCCACCGTGATGGCCTACAACGCCGACAAGCTCAAGACCGCTCCGACCACCTGGGCCGACTTCTGGGACACCAAGAAATTCCCGGGCAAGCGCGGCATGCGCAAGGGCGCCCGCTACAACCTCGAATTCGCGCTCATGGCCGACGGCGTCAAGCCCGCCGACGTCTACAAGGTGCTGGCCACCAAGGAAGGCGCCGAGCGCGCGTTCAAGAAGATGACCGAGCTCAAGCCCAACATCCAGTGGTGGGAAGCCGGTGCGCAGCCGCCGCAGTTCCTGGTCGCCGGTGACGTGGCCATGACCACCGCCTACAACGGCCGCATCGACGCCGCCCAGCGCGAAGGCAAGAACCTGCAGATCACCTGGACCGGTGGCATCTACGACCTGGACTACTGGGTCATGCCCAAGGGCACGCCCAACAAGGACGCCGCCCTGAAGTTCATCGCCCTGGCCAGCTCGGCCGACGCGCAGGCCGAATACGCCAAGAACATCAGCTACGGCCCGACCAACACCAAGGCGCTGGCCAAGCTGGACGCCAAGGTGCTGGGCCAATTGCCCACCTCGCCGGCCAACAGCAAGACCGCGCTGCAGTTCAACGTCGGCTTCTGGGCTGACCAGGGCGAAGCCCTGGAGAAGCGCTTCTCGGCCTGGGCAGCGCAATGATGATGACCGGCGGAACCCTGGACCTGGCCACGCAGCTGCGCCGCGCCGAACGGCGTCGCAAACAGCGCGCGGTGGCGCTCACGCTGCCGTTGCTGGCGTTCCTGGTCGTGTTTTTCCTGGTTCCGCTGGCGTCATTGCTGGTGCGGGCGGTGGAGAACCCTGAAGTGGCCGACGCCCTGCCCCGCACCGGGCAGGCGCTGGCCGGCTGGGATCGAAGCAGCCCGCCCGACGCCGCCGCCTACGCGGCGGTGATCGCCGACCTGTCGGCGATCGAGGACACCGCGCAAGCCGGCGTGCTGGCGCGGCGCCTCAACAGCGAGGTCCCCGGCGGACGTTCGTTGGTCATGGGCACCTACCGTGCCGTGCAGTCCGAAGAGACCGCGTCCACGTTCAAGGACCTGCCGTCCGACCAGGCCAAGGCCAAGCTGATTGAACAGGACGCGCGCTGGGAAGAACTGCCCTACTGGCAGGCCATCGCCCAGAACAGCTCGCGTTGGACGCCCGACTACCTGCTCGCCGCCATCGACTTCAAGCGAACACCGCAGGGTGACATCGTCAAGGTGGCCGACGACGAAGCCGCTTTCTCCGACATCCTCGGCCGCACCTTCCAGATGAGCGCGGTCGTGACCTTCTTCTGCCTGCTGCTGGCCTATCCGCTGGCCTACTGGCTCTCGACCTTGCCCGAGCGCAAGGCCAACGTGATGCTGATCCTGGTGCTGCTGCCGTTCTGGACCTCGGTGCTGGTGCGCATCGCCGCCTGGATCGTGCTGTTGCAGAACAACGGCCTGGTCAACCGCTTCTTCATGTGGATCGGCCTGACCGACACGCCGATCCCGCTGCTGTTCAACCGCGTGGGCGTGATCATCGCGATGGTCCACATCCTGCTGCCCTTTGCCATCCTGCCGCTGTACAGCGTCATGAAGTCGGTGCCGCCCAACTACCTGCGCGCTGCCATTTCGCTGGGCAGTGCACCGTTTGCCGCCTTCGTGCGCGTCTACCTGCCGCAAACCTACCCGGGCGTGGCCGCCGGTGGCCTGCTGGTCTTCATCACCAGCATCGGCTACTACGTGACCCCGGCCCTGCTGGGCGGCGCGGGCGACCAGATGCTGAGCTACTACGTGGCGCAGTACACCAACGTCGAAGTCAACTGGGGCATGGCCTGCGCGCTCGGTGGCGTGCTGCTGACCGCCACCCTGGTGCTGTACTCGATCTACCGCAAGGTCTCGAAGGCCGAGCTGAGCCTCGGTTGAGCGGGAGTCCAAGATGTTCAAACTGCCCGACTTTCCCGCCTACTACACCCTGCTCGACAAGCTCGGCTGGTTCGCCTTGCGTGGCGGCGGCTTGGCCGTGCTGGCCTTCCTGCTGCTGCCGGTGATCGTCATCATCCCGCTGTCGTTCAGCGACTCGTCCTTCCTGGCCTACCCGATCGAGGGCTGGTCCCTGCGGTGGTACGAGGAGATGTTCCACTCGGACGACTGGATCCGCGCCACCAAGAACAGCTTCATCGTCGCCCCGCTGGCCACGCTGCTGGCGACCACGCTGGGCACGCTGGCAGCCATGGGTCTGGCCAACACCAAGTTCCTGGGCAAGGGCTTCATCACCGGTCTGCTGATCTCCCCCATGGTGGTGCCCATCGTGGTGGTCGGCGTCAGCGCCTACCTGTACTTTGCGCGCTGGGGCCTGAACGACTCCTACCTCGGCCTGGTGATCGTGCACGCCGCGCTGGGTGCGCCGTTCGTGGTGACCACGGTGCTGGCGACGCTGCAGAGCTTCAACCACAACCTGGTCAAGGCCAGCCTGAGCCTGGGCGCCAGCCCGCTCGAAACGTTCTTCCGCGTGACCCTGCCGGTCATCGCACCGGGCGTGATCTCGGGCGCGCTGTTCGCGTTCGCGACCTCGTTCGACGAGGTGGTCGTCACCCTGTTCCTGGCCGGCCCCGAGCAGGTCACCCTGCCGCGCCAGATGTTCACCGGCATCCGCGAGAACATCTCGCCCACCATCGCGGCCGTCGCCACGCTGCTGATCCTGTTCACCACGGCCCTGATGCTGACACTGGAATGGCTGCGTGGCCGTCGCAAGTGAATCGCTGCCGATGCCCGAGCCGATGGCCATGACAGACAAGTCCGCCGCCTTCCGGTCACTGCACCGCAGCGGCTGCTTCCTGATGCCCAACGCCTGGGATGCCGGCAGTGCCCGCATCCTGTCCGCGCAAGGATTTGAAGCGCTGGGCACCACCAGCGCCGGCATCGCGTTCGCGCGCGGTGTTGCCGATGGCGCACAAGCGATCGGCCGTACCGAGATGATGGACGCCATCCACCAAATCGCTTCGGCCGTGTCGATCCCGGTCAGCGCCGATCTCGAAGCCGGCTTTGGCATCGCGCCCGGCGATGTGGCAGACACCGTCCGGCAAGCCATCCAGGCCGGCGCGGTCGGCGGCAACATTGAGGACGCGAGCGCCAGCGCCTCGTCCGGGCTGTTCGAACTCGCCCAGGCGGTCGACCGCATACGGGCCGCCCGATCGGCCGGAGCCGGCTTTGTGCTGACGGCAAGAACCGATGTCTGCCTGCTGCGTGGCGCAGCGGCCTTGCCCATGGCCATCGAACGCTGCCAGGCCTTTGTCGAAGCGGGTGCCGACTGCGTGTTCGTGCCAGGCCTGACGCAGGCGCAGGACATCACCACCCTCGCGAGCGAAGTCCAGGCCCCTGTGACAGTCGTGATGGGCCTGGCCCGCTCCACCATGACCGTCGCCGATCTGCGCGCGGCCGGCGCCCGCCGCATCAGTGTCGGCGGCAGCCTGGCCAGGGCCTGCCTGGGTCTTCTGCGCCGGGCTTCACGCCAGATGCTGGACGAGGGCCGTTTCGACTACGCGGCCGAACAGATCCCCGACACCGAACTCTGTGAGTTCTTCGCGATGGATGACCGCACCGCGCGCGCTCGCGCCAGCTCATCATGACGTCGACTCCCATGCCCTTCACCACCGACACCACCCTCACCGGCCGGCACGTCCGCCTGGCGCCTCTTCGACCGGAGCACCACGACGACCTGGTCGAGGCGGTGCACGACGGCGAACTCTGGAAGCTCTGGTACACGGCCATCCCCACGCCCGAGGGCATGGCGGCCGAGATCCAGCGCCGCCTCGGCCTGCAGAAGGCCGGCAGCATGCTGCCGTTCGCGGTGCTGGACCCCAGCGGCAAGGCCGTGGGCATGACCACCTACATGAACATCGACGCCGCCAACCGCCGTGTCGAGATCGGCTCCACCTGGTACCGCAAGGCCGTGCAGCGCAGCGCGCTCAACACCGAGGCCAAACGCCTGCTGCTGACTCACGCCTTCGAGACGCTGAACTGCATCGCCGTCGAATTCCGCACCCACTGGTTCAACCACGCCAGCCGCCGCGGTATCGAGCGCCTGGGCGCCAAGCTCGACGGCGTGCTGCGCTCGCACCAGATCAACAAGCATCCGGACGCACAAGGTGCGCTGCGCGACACCTGCGTCTACAGCATCGTGGCCAGCGAATGGCCGTCGGTGAAAGCCCACCTGGATTTCCAGCTGAGCAAACCCAGAACCTGACCCATGACCGACCCCACCGCCTTCAACCAGCCGCTGGGCGGCAATGACATGCCGCGCTTCGGCGGCCTGGCCAGCATGATGCGGCTGCCGGTCGCCACGAACGCCCAGGGCCTGCACGCCGGCTTCATCGGCGTGCCGCTGGACATCGGCACCAGCCACCGCCCCGGCGCGCGATTCGGCCCACGCCAGATCCGGGCCGAGTCCTGCCTGATCCGCCCCTACAACATGGCGACCGGCGCAGCCCCGTTTGACGCACTGCAGGTGGCCGACCTGGGTGACGTGCCCATCAACACCTACAACCTGCTCAAGTCGGTGGACATCATCGAGCAGCACTACCGCCCGGTCATCGACGCCGGCTGCATCCCGCTGACGTTGGGCGGCGACCACACCATCGCCCTGCCCATCCTGCGCGCGATGAAGGCCAAACACGGCCCGGTGGCGCTGATCCACGTGGACGCCCACGCCGACGTCAACCCCGACATGTTCGGCGAGCGCATCGCGCACGGCACGCCGTTCCGCCGCGCCGTGGAGGAAGGTCTGCTGATCGGCGACAAGGTCTGGCAGATCGGCCTGCGCGGCAGCGGCTACTCGGCCGAAGACTTCGACTGGCCGCGCCAGCAGGGCTTCACCATCGTGCCGGCGCACGAGGTCTGGTGGCAGTCGCTGGCGCCGCTGATGGCCGACATCCGCGCCAAGATCGGCCCCGACACGCCCACCTACCTCAGCTTCGACATCGACGGCATCGACCCCGCCTACGCGGGCGGCACCGGCACGCCCGAGATCGGCGGCCTGAACGTGCCGCAGGCGTTGGAGATCGTGCGCGGCTGCCGCGGCCTGAACCTGGTCGGCTGCGACCTGGTCGAGGTCTCGCCCGCCTACGACACCAGCGGCAACACCGCCCTGCTGGGCGCCAACCTGCTGTTTGAAATGCTCTGCGTGTTGCCCGGTGTGGCCTACCGCTGAACACCTGTTGTCACCAGGAGGACCTGATGAGCCGACCTCAAGCCGTACCGACCGTGCAGATTTCCAACGAACGCGTTATCGTGACCGAATGGCGCTTCGCACCGGGCGCTGAAACCGGCTGGCACCGGCATGCACACGACTACGTGGTGGTGCCCATGACCGGTGGCGAACTGCTGCTGGAAACACCCGACGGCAATCGCACAGCCCCGCTGACACCCGGTCAGTCCTATACCCGCAGCGTCGGCGTGGAACACAACGTCATCAACCCCACCGGACACGAGGTCGTGTTCGTGGAAATCGAAATGCGCTGACCGCCCGACAGCCCTTTTTTGCATCCCCCCTGACAAAGAGACATCCATGGACATGAAGACCTCTCCCCTTTCCCTGCTGAAGGACCCCACCCTGCTCAAGACCGATGCGCTGATCAACGGCGAATGGGTGAAAGGCGCCAGCCGCTTCGACGTGAACGACCCCGCCACCGGTCTGAAGCTGGCCGACGTGGCCAACCTCGGCCCGGCCGATGCCGAGAAGGCCATCGCCGCGGCCAACGCCGCCTGGGGTCCCTGGAAGACCAAGACCGCCAAGGAACGCAGCATCATCCTGCGCAAGTGGTTCGACCTGCTGATGGCCAATCAGGATGACCTGGGCCGCCTGATGACCGCCGAACAGGGCAAGCCGCTGGCCGAGGCCAAGGGCGAAGTCGCCTACGGCGCCAGCTTCGTCGAGTGGTTCGCCGAAGAAGCCAAGCGCGTCAACGGCGAGACCCTGCCGCAGTTCGACAACAACCGTCGCCTGATGGTGCTCAAGCAGCCCATCGGTGTCTGCGCCGCCATCACGCCCTGGAACTTCCCGCTGGCCATGATCACCCGCAAGGTCGCGCCCGCACTGGCCGCCGGCTGCCCGGTGGTGATCAAACCCGCCGAGCTGACCCCGCTGACGGCCCTGGCCGCGGCCGAGCTGGCCATCCGCGCCGGCATCCCGGCCGGGGTGCTCAACATCCTCACCGCCGACGACCAGAACTCGATCGCCGTGGGCAAGGTGCTGTGCGCCTCCGACGTGGTGCGCCACATCAGCTTCACCGGCTCCACCGAAGTCGGCCGCATCCTGATGGCGCAGAGCGCGCCCACGGTCAAGAAGATGTCGCTGGAACTCGGCGGCAACGCCCCCTTCATCGTGTTCGACGACGCCGACATCGACTCCGCCGTCGAAGGCGCCTTCGCCAGCAAGTACCGCAACGCCGGCCAGACCTGCGTCTGCTCCAACCGCCTGTACGTGCAGGAAGGCGTGTACGAACAGTTTGTCGAGAAGTTCGCCGCCAAGGTGAAGACCGCCAAGGTCGGCAACGGCTTCGAGGACGGCGTGAACCAGGGCCCGCTGATCGAAGAAGCCGCGCTGCAGAAGGTCGAGCGCCATGTGAAGGACGCCCAGGCCAAGGGCGGCCGCGTGCTGGTGGGCGGCAAGCGCCTGGACGGCCAGTTCTTCGAACCCACGGTGGTGGCCGACGCCACGGCCGACATGCTGTGCGCCCGCGAAGAGACCTTCGGCCCCTTCGCCCCGGTGTTCAAGTTCAAGACCGAGCAGGAAGCCATCGACGCCGCGAACAACACCGAGTTCGGCCTGGCCAGCTACTTCTACAGCCGCGACGTCGGCCGCATCACCCGCGTGAGCGAAGCGCTGGAGTACGGCATGGTCGGCGTGAACGTCGGCATCCTGGCGACCGAGCACGTGCCCTTCGGCGGCGTCAAGCAGTCCGGCCTGGGCCGCGAAGGCAGCCACTACGGCATGGACGACTACGTCGAGATCAAGTACGTCTGCATCGGCGACGTGCTCAAGTAAGCACGCACGCCCGCCGGTCAGGGGTGGCGCACCCGGCGCATCACCTCGGAGGCGGTGACGCCGAACGCGCGCCGGAACTCGCGCGAGAAATGCTGCGAGTCGCTGAAGCCGGCGGCCAGTGCCGCCTGCGTGAGTGACACCCCGCTGCTGGCTTCGCGCAGGGCAGCCTGCAGGCGGCACCAGGTGCGGTAGCGCCGGAACGGCGTGTTCAGGTGGTCGGCGAACAGGTGCATCAGGCGTGATGGCGACAAGCCGTGCGCGGCCGCCACCGCCATCAGGGCATCGGTCTGCTGTGGCGTTCTGTGCAGCTGGTTCATGACGGCCAGCACGCGCGGATCCAGGGGCCGGCTGTGCCTGACCACGCGGTGGCTCGACAGCAGATCGTCGAGCGGGTCGCCGGCACCGGTCGGAACCACGGTGCGGCTTTCGTACAGGGCACGAAAGCCGGCCCGGTCGTCAAAGGCGCCGAACAGGCACGACGCAAGGTCTAGACGTGACGGCCTCAGCAGCGCCGCCAGCGCCTGAACGTCGGCCTTGGCGCGCGACGGGTAAAACACGGCCACCGGCGCATCACCGGTGTGCAGCTCATGGGCCACGCCACCGGGAACCACGACCGCCTGCGCCCGTTGCCAGGACGCGGGCCCGGCTTTGGTTGCCGGTCTGAACCTCACCTCGTCGTACAGCCCGACCACCAGCACCGCCGTCGCGTGCACATGGGGCGCGACCGGCCCGAGCGGCCCGAGGTAGAGACTGTGTTCACCCAGGTGCAAGCGTGCGGGCGCCAGCGGGGCCGCAGCAGGTTCGTACAAGTCAGCGGCAGGCATCGTCTCTAGCATCCCGGACCACTCCCATGGTGGAGGCCATCGCAACAGGGCGCGCCGGACGGCGCCCGCACGAGGAGACCCGAATGAACCCTGCCGAAAAGCTGTGCCTGGTGGCCAGCGGTCTGTTCCTGATGACCGGACTGGTCACGGGCACGTGGAAATACATGAGCATCCGCGCCAGCCCCCAGCACCGCGCGCACCGCTACGTGTCGGTGGCGCACCAGGCGTCCCTGGCCTATGCGTTTGCCTGTCTGGTGCTGGCCCGCCTGGCGGCGTTCAGTCCCTATTCGGACGGGTTCACGCTGTTCGCCGCGGCCTGCGCGATCTATCACTTCGCGTTCGCCATCGTGGCCTATGTCATCCACGGCCTGGCACGCGACACCGACAACCAGTTCCGTCCGCCGTTCTCGCTGGGGCCGCTGCCCATTGCCCGCTGGCTCATGTCGGCGTCCATGGTCACCCTGGTGGTGAGCGAGTTCTTCGGTGCGGGCGTCCTGTTCTGGGGCTTTCTGCAGACCCAGGTGTTGCCGGGTTGAGGACGGGGCCATGTGCGGTTCACATGTGTGGGTATCCCTGGGTTGTGCGGTGCTCAGCCTGACGGGCACGTCGGCGCAGGCACAGACACCTGAGCAACAGGACGTGGTCTCCGACCAGGAAATCAAGACCTTCTTCCGCTCCGGGCACGCGCTGAAATGCGCCGTGGGACAAGCGGCGCAGATGCAGGGTGACCACGAGACCGCGCTGTGGATCTTCACCACCTGCGCCAACGAGAACAATCTGTTCGGCATCATGTCGCTGGCCCTGTATCACGAGCTGGGGCTGGGCGTACCGCGCAGCGACGAACGGGCGGCGCAGCTCTATCGGCAAGCCGCCCTCCACCCGGACCACGCGGGATACGGAAAGAACGGCAAGTACTACTACGCACTGGCTTTGCTGCAAGGGCGCGGTGTGCCACAGGACAGGGAAGCGGGCCTGTTCTGGATGCGCGAGGCCGCGCGCTTCGGGCAGCGCGACGCCATGGAACACCTGAAGGCGCTGCAACCGCCACCACGACCGGTGGGTGATTCAGACCACCACATCCCGTGACGATGGCAGTGCTTCGCCGTGCGAAGGATTCAAATCCCGTCGCACGGCGAACGGTGTGAACTGATCAGGCCGCAGGCTTGGTCAGCTTGCCTGCCAGTTGCTCGGACACCCAGCCGAATGCCGCCCCCACCACGATCGACAGAAGGGTGGGCAGGATGGCCGCCGTGGGCGTCATGTCTTTGCCCAGCAGGATCAGACCGGCCACGGTGGCGAAGCCGTACACGCTCGACGGAATGGTGGAGAGCAAAGGCAGGTGCGCCGCCAGCACGATGACGGCCGCACCGATGCCCACCGCCACCGGGGCGGCCAGACCACCGAGCACCCCGAGCGGCCCGATGAGCATCACCGACACCATGCCCACGACAGCGCCGAAGGACATGCACACCACCGTCTTGACCAGGCCATCGGTCTTGCCGCCGTTGTGGAAGAAACTGGCCCAGGCCACAAAGGCCTGCCAGACCTGCATCTGGAAGGCGGCCAACGGCCCCAGAAACAGCCAGGTGGCGACAACGGCCAGCAGGCCGATGGAGATGGCCAGTGCAAACAACAAACTCATGAATGTCTCCTCGTTGGTGGAATGAATACGTCCTAGCCTTTCCGACTGGACGCTGACACGAGGTCAACTTCCGTGCCACATCGACAAGAAATTCTCAGTTTGAGAGCGCGCATGATTTCCTTGGTTTTTTCGCATGCTGCGGTGCAGCTTGCCGCGTTGCAGCATGTCCCATGCTTCGCAGCGCATGTGCCCGTGTTGCGCATGAACGGAACACTCCGGCGTTGCGCCTTCGCGCAGCGCTCCGTTGCAGCTCTGGACAGCTGCACGGAGCAACTGTGAACGATCGGAGCACCTGTACCCGTCCACTGCGCCACGAAGGACCTTTCAGGTTGCCCTCACTGCAACATCCGCAGCAACCTGTCACCGCATTGAGCGGGCGCGTTCTTTGCTGAACGTCGCGGTCCCGCACACGGCGTGCGTGACATACACCAACCCAAAAGGAACACCCTGATGAGACAAACTGCATTTCCTTCGCACACGAAATCCTGCCTGGCCCTGGCCGCCCTGGCACTGGTGTGCGCCAGCGCCACAGCGCAGTCCAACGTCACCCTCTATGGCAACCTGGACCTGGGCTATCTCACCGGCAACAACAACATCGAAAGCCAGCTGTACAACGGTGGCATCTCGCCCAGCATCTGGGGCCTCAAAGGTTCCGAGGACCTCGGTGGCGGTCTGAAAGTCCTCTTCAATCTGGAGTCGCACTTCAGCGCGGACACCGGCACACAGGTCGGTGGCATCTTCCGCCGCCAGGCCAACGTGGGCATCAGTTCCGCCGGCCTGGGCACCTTGAGCCTGGGCAACATGTACAGCCCCGCCATCTTGGCGTTTGCGGCGACCGATCCCCGGGGGCTGCGCGAGAACTTCTCCGGCCTGTACCCATGGGCCTACAACTCGGGCGTCCTGGTGGGCGGCAGCACCAACACCGATGTGGGCGTGTTCATGCAGAACGCGGTGGGTTACAGCCACACGATCGGTCCCGTGGGCGTGTCCGCCAGCTACAGCCTGTCGGAGAAAAACGCCGCGGCCACATCGGGTGGTGCGGTCACGGCCCTGGGCCTGACCTACAGCGACGCCTTCAGCCTGTCGGCCGGCTACCAGTCGGCGGACCACCCCAACGGCAAACAGGCCAGCACGATGTTCTCGGTGGGTGCGGGCTACACCATGGGCATGTTCACCGCCAAGGCGAACTACCTGAACGCCGTCAACAAGGACACCGCTGGCGCCAAGACCAATGACGTCGGCGTCCTGGGCCTGGGCGTGGACTGGAAAACCAGCGACGCCAACACCGTGACCGCCGCCTTCTACCGCGGCAAGGACGACAAGGTCAGCCAGAGCACCACCAGCACGCTGATCCTGGCCAACGAGTACGCCCTGTCCAAACGCACCACGTTGTACGGCCAGGTGGCCTTCGCCAACGCGGACGCGGCCGCCGGTTTGCGCACCACGGTGGTCGCCGGCGGAACACCCGCCGACAAGAGCACCCGCGTGTTGAACGTCGGCATCAAACACGCGTTCTGAGTCACGCGATCAACGGTGGGCAGGCTCTCGGGCCTGCCCATTTTTTTTGTCTCTCCGGACGCTACAGGATGCGCTGCAGCCGGTCGGCCTGACCGATGGCGATGCGCCGGTACGCGCAGCGCCCGACCTGGCGCAGGAACAGCGAGTTGGCGATCAGCCAGACACGCACCGCCCGCGTGGCTTTGCCACCCACGATGCGGCGGTAGTCCTCGAACAGATCGCGGCGCTCGTCGAACGCCGTGCCCAGGTCGGCCAGCCCGCTGCGCTGCACCACGTGGGTCTCGACGGCGTCCCAGCCCGGCAAGGGGCAGCGGAACACCCGGCCCACCGGCAGGCTGGAACTCCACATGTACGTGATGTCCTGGCCGTCGTCGAACTCCACCGCGATGGACAGGTAGTCGTGGGTCAGGATCTGGTCCTCGGGCAGGTGCGAAGGCAGACGCTCCACCACCCAGCGCCAATCCAGCGTCAGTCCCGGGCGCAGCGGCTGGTCGGCCAGCGGGTACTGCAGGATGCCGACGTTCTTGTGCGTCTCGCAGTCGATGCGGTTGCCAGGCCCTTCGGTGAAGATGCCGCCGTCACCGAACGCGAAGAAGTTGTGCCAGCCCGCCGGCATCAGGCGCGCCTGGCGCTGGCGCTGCAGCTCGGCACGCACGAAGCCCTGCACATCACCTTGCGCCGACAGGGCCAGCAAGCCGTCCTCGGCGGGCCCCTTCCAGACGATGGCCACACCATCGACCCGCCCCTGACCGGCCTGGTACTGCGCGGGTGGCACAGCCAGATCACCCTGCGGGTTGGCGAACTCGCCCATGGAGCGCGCGACCTGTAGCCGCCCGGCGCGGTCGGCTGTCAGGGTGCCGGTGTTCTGCATGGTGTTGTGGATGTTGCTGTTGCCGCTGCTGCCCGCGACCCGCGCAAAAAACACGAAACCCGGTTCCAGCCACCGTCCGTGTTCCTGGCTGAACCACCAGAGGCCGTTGAGGCAGAACGTCACCTGCTGTCCGGCCTGCAGCTCACCCAGGTTCTGGGTCCAGGGCATGTCCTGGGGCGTGAGGGTGAAAGGCACGATGCGCGCCACCGCGCCGACACCGCGCGCCAGGTGCCTGAAGTCCTGCACCAGATCGGCCGCCGGCCGGGTCGCACCGGGTGGTGGCTTCGGGCCATCGGCATGGGCCATGGCGCAGGGTCCGGCCAGCAGCGGGGCCGCGGCCAGTCCTTTGACCCACTGGCGGCGACCCGGGCTGTGCACGGAGCCATGATCGCCCGCGTGGGCGTGGTTGCAACAGGGGCCATGGCGGTGCTGCGCGGTGGTGTCGGGGGTGAGGGTCGAACGGGTCACAGAGGTCTCCTGATGGGGTGGGCGCCCACCGGACCGGATGCCGGCGGGCTGCAACCCATGCTAGGAACGCCTGTGGGCGCCGCCTGCACGGCGGGCGTTTTGCCCGCCCCCGTCCGGGACGATGTCCCGGGTCAGCCAACGGCCGGGTCGCCGCTGCCCAACAGCTTGAGCTGCAGGGCCTTGCGCGTGAGCTCGATGTCGCTGCGTGCACCCAGCTTGGCCTTGAGCTGGTAGTGACCGTTGCGCACGGTCTTGGGGCTGATGTGCAGCGCCAGGCCGATCGCGTCCACGTCCAGCCCCTGCATCAGCAGCCGCAGGATGTCGAACTCGCGCGGTGTGAGCCCGGCGGGTTCACCCTCGCCGTCCAGCAGCATGCCGGCCACCTCGCCCGCCAGATCGGGACTGAGCGCACGCTGGCCACGCGCCACCTGGTAGACCGCGTCGACCAGCACCTGCGGCGCGCTGCCCTTGGTCACGTAGCCGCGCGCGCCGGCCCTGAGCGCCTGCACGGCGTACAACGGCTCGGCGTGCATGGAGAACACCAGCACCGCCGCGTCCGGGCTGTGCCGCAGCATCTGGGCCAGCAGCCGCAGGCCGCTGCCCGTGCCCAGGCTCAGGTCCAGCAGGGTCACCTCGGGCTCGTGCGCCTTGAACTGTTCGTAGCCCTCTTCCGCCGTGCCGGCCTCGGCCACGATGCGCAGGTCCTGCCGCCGTTCCAGCAGGCGGCGGTAGCCCTCGCGCACGATGGCGTGGTCGTCAACGATCAGCAGGCGCAGCATGGTGTCCTTCGTGAACCGGCAGGTGGATGCACAGGCGCAGGCCGTGCGGCTCGGCCACCGCCAGCGACAGCGTGCCGCCCAGCGCCAGCACCCGCTCGCGCATGCCCAGCAGGCCCTGGCCGCCGGTGGCCGGCAGCGTCGGCGGCTGCACGAGCGGGCCATTGTCCTGCAGCCGCAGGTGCAGGCCGTCGGTCCGCGCGCTCAACGTCACTTCGATCCGCGAGGCCCGTCCATGGCGCACCGCGTTGGTCAGGCCCTCCTGCACCAGCCTGAACACGCTGACCGACAGCGTGTCGTCCCAGCGGTCGAGGTCGCCGTCGATCTGCAGCCGGTATTCGCAGCGCCCGGCATCGCGGCGCCGCCAGCTGTCCACCAGTTGCTGCAGGCAGGCCGTGAGCCCGAAGGCTTCAAGCCCCGGTGGGCGCAGTTGCTGCACGATGTGGCGCACGGCGGTGACCATGCCCTCGCAGGTGCGCGTGAGCGCGTCGGCGCTGGGCAGCAGCGCGGGCACCGACTCGCGCGCCACCTCCTCCACGAACGCGACCTCGGCCCGGATCGACGTCAGCGACTGGCCCAGTTCGTCGTGCAATTCGCGCGCCAGGTGGCGCCGCTCTTCCTCGCGCACCGTGAGCAAGCGGTCGGCCAGTTGCCGCTGCGCGCCCACGGTGGCCTGCAGCTGGTCGGCCATGCGGTTGAACTGGGTCCCGATGCGCTGCAGTTCGCTCGGCCCGGCCGGTGGCATGCGGGCCGACAGATCCCCCGCTTCCAGGCGCTGCAGGGTGGCCATCATGTCCGCCGTCGGCCGCAGCGCGCGGCGCGCCCCCAGGTAGGTCAGCGCCAGCAGGGCGGCCAGCGCCGCCGCACTGACCAGGGTCTGCCACCAGTGTTGCCACAGCAGCGTCGCCTGCGCCGGCCAGTGCGGCTGCAGGCCGAGCTCGCCCACGTGCGACCCCGGGTAGCGCACCAGCGGCACCACCACCGGCGGCCCCCCGGAAGCCGCGAGGCGAAGCACCGCATCCACGCCCGGCGGCCGGGGGCCGGTGGGTCCCATGCAGCGCTGTTCCACCGGGCGGGCGTGGATGTCGTGGACCACCATGCAGAACGGCACCAGGTCACCCAGACCGGACAGGTTGCGCAGCTCATCACCCGACAGGGTGGCCTGGAACAGGCCGGGCTCTGCCCCCAGCTCGTTCAGCCGCAGGTGCTCGATGGTGCTGGCGAGCTGGCGCAGCTGCGGATCGACGGCCGAGGCCACGCGCCACAGGCTCCAGCCCCCCGAGGCCAGCAGCAACAGCAGGGAGCCCGCCAGCAGCCAGGCCCCGAGGCGGCGCTGCAGGCGGTAGCCGGGAACGGCGGAAACATCGGGCGGTGACTCAGCGGGCATGGGCCAGATTGTCGGGCCCGGCATCGAGCCGGGCCAGGGCTTCGCGAGCCTCGCCCAGCCCCTCCTGATGCGCACGCATGAGCCAGTGGCGTGCCTGCAGCGGGTCGGCTGCAACGCCCCGACCCTGCGCCAGCGCCAGGCCGTAGTGGTACCGCGCCAGCGTCGCGTAACCCGAGGTGTCGGGGTGCTCGGCGCCCCGGCGCAGCAGTTGCGCCGAACGCGCCAGGTCCTTCTGCACCCCATGGCCGTTCTCCAGCAGGTGGGACAGCCAGATGATCGAGTACGGATCGTTCCAGCGCCGGATGCAGTCTTCGAAAATGCGCACCGCCGCCGCGTGGTCGCCGGTTTTGTCGGCGGCGTAGCCGTACAGGCACTTGATGCGCTTGTCGCTGTCGACGAAGGCGCCGTAGCTCATATCGTTGCCGGAGTCGTCCTTCGACACGGCGGGCGCATCGCGGTAGCGCTGCCCGTCGGGTCGCAGCCAGGCGCCGTGGTGACCCAGACGCAGGAACTCCTGCGCATCGGCCTGCCCCTCGCGGGCCAGGTCTTCGAACAACCGGCGCGCCGCCGGCCGATCGGTCGCCACGCCCAGCCCGAAATGCAACGCGGTGGCGTAGTGCAGACGCGCCAGGCGCGCATAGCCCTGGTTGTCGCTGTCCATGGCCAGGCGCAGGAACTCCGCCACCCGCTCTGGACGTTTGGGCACGCCATAGCCGAGATCGAAGTACTGCGAGAGGCGGATCAAGCCACCCGCATGGCGCCGCTGCACGCAGTCGGCCATGATCTGCAGCGCGGTGTCGAAGTCGCCGCACTTCTCCAGCTCGAACAGTGCGGTCGAAAAGTGACCCGTGCTGTATTCGCAGCTGGCGGGAATCTCGATCTGCGCGGCTTCGATGTCTTCAGGGGCGGGATTCGGCCCCCGGCACAGCAGGTTGCCCGCGCGCAGTTGCCGGGCGCGGTCCACGAGCCGTTGCACCCACGCCTGGGCATCGCCCTGCGACCGGGACGACGGGACCGTCCAGCGCAATCGGGTGCCACCCGTGGCCGTGTCCCAGTCCACATCGAGGGTGATGTCGGTGGACGCGGCCGCTCCGGGTCGCACGCGCGCCTCATAACGCTGTTCGTCCAGATGCACCGCCTCGGCCTGACCCGGTCCCGGCTCGGCCAGCTGCAGGTGCACGGCACGCCAGACACGCTCGGGTGGCATTGGCAGCACCTGTTCGCCGCCGACGCCGTCGGCGGCCCGGGCAAACGGACTGGAAAGAACGGACAGCAGCAACGCGGTGAGCGCGGTCTTGTGCATGGGGTCTCCTTCGGAAGTGGACGCACCGGGATGGGGTGCATCGCACGATGCTAGGAAGGAACCCGCGCCGCTGCGCGGCCATGGGCCGGCGTGGGCAAGGCGCACCCTCACCGCGGGCAAATTGCCCGGTCCTGAACCGGCGGCACGCTCGGCACCGCTACAATCCAACCCCATTGCGGGTGTAGTTCAATGGTAGAACGGCAGCTTCCCAAGCTTCATACGAGGGTTCGATTCCCTTCACCCGCTCCAGCATCTGCAAAAGGCCCTTCGGGGCCTTTTTTTTTTCGGCCGTGCTGCGGTGAATTCCACGGATGCCGGAACCAGCGGGAACAGCGAATGCACGTAAACTTTCGTTTCACTATCGCGCATCCAGTTGCATCCCCCCTCCACCGCACCGTCACCACCCCGTGAGCGCACCGCCAGCCGAATCCCCCTCCGAACGCCTGTTCCGCGATGAAGCGCTGGAGCACCAGCGGACCCAGCTGCTGGGCACCATCGTGCTCACGCCGCGCCTGTCGGGTCTGTGGCTGGGCGTTTCGGCGGCCGCGCTGGCCCTGGCCCTGATCGCTTTCCTGGTGTTCGGCAGCCACACGCGGCGCGTCACCGTCAGCGGCGTGCTGGTTCCGGTGGCCGGACTGATCCGGGTCCACACCCCGCAACCCGGCGTGGTGCTCGACAAGCACGTGCAGGACGGGCAGCTGGTGAACAAGGGCGACCTGCTCTACGTGCTCAGCAGCGACCGCGCTGGCGGCGAAGACATCGAACTGCAGGCCGACATCGCGCAACAGGTGACCGAGCGCCAACGGTCGCTGGAAAAAGAGATCACCGTCACCAACGATTTGCAGGCCGACGAGGTCACCGAACTGGAGCGACGTGTCCAGACCCTGACCGCGGAATCAAAGGCCATCTCCGCGCAGATCGGCCAACAGAAAATCCGCACGGAACTGGCGGAAGACGCCAGAAACCGCTACCAGGGTCTGGCCGAAGAGAACTTCATCAGCCGGGAAGAACTGCTGGCCAAGGAAATCGACCTGACCGAACAGCGCTCACGCCTGCGCGGTCTGGAACGGGAAGCCTTGGGCGTGCAACGTGAGCTGGCGGCCACTCGGCAGGAACTGGGCAGCGCCCGCTTGCGCGGCAGCAGCCAGGTGGCTCAGCTCCAGCGTGCCGTCTCGGAAACCCGGCAACAGCTGACCGAGGTCGAAGGGCGCCGTCGTGTGCTGATCACCGCACCGCAAGCCGGTCGTGCCACGCTGGTCACCGCGGGCGTGGGGCAGACCATCGACGCCAACCAGCCACTGCTGACCCTGGTGCCCGCCGGCAGCGACCTGCAGGCCCGGCTCTACGCACCCAGCAGCAGCATCGGGTTCGTCCAGCCGGGCGATGTGGTGCTGCTGCGTTACCAAGCCTTCCCGTACCAGAAGTTCGGTCAGCACGAGGGGGTGGTGGAGACCGTGTCCACCTCGGCCGCCAGCCCGGCGGAACTGGCGGAGCAGGCGGTGGGGGAACTGCCGCCTGGTGAGGCCGTGTTCGCCATCCAGGTGCGGCTGAAATCCGGCTCGGTTCTGGCCAATGGACAGGACCGCCCGCTGCAATCGGGCATGCGGCTGGAGGCCGACATCCTGCAGGAGCGGCGCAAGCTCTACGAGTGGATGCTGGAACCCCTGTTCAGCGTGACACGCCGCCAGACCTTGCCGGAGGGCCAGCCATGAACTGGACCGACCAGCTGGCCTTCGGCCTGGGGCGCAGCCTGCCCGTGATCCTGCAGACCGAAGCCGCCGAATGCGGCCTGGCCTGCCTGGCCATGGTGCTCAACCACCACGGTGCGAGCACCGATCTGGCAGCGCTGCGCACCCGCCATGCCATTGCCATGACCGGGGCGACCCTCGCCACGCTCAGCGAGATTGCCCAGCAGGAACAGCTGGGCTCACGCGGCCTGCGCCTGGAACTCGATGAACTGCCGCAGCTGCGGCTGCCGGCCATCCTCCACTGGGACCTGAACCACTTCGTCGTGCTGCGCTCGGTGGCCGCAGGCCATGTGGTGGTGCACGACCCGGCCTTCGGCGAGCGGCGGCTGACCCTGGAGGAGTTGTCCCAGCACTTCACGGGTGTGGCCCTCGAGGTATGGCCCAACCCCGGGTTTGCACCGCGCAACGAAAAGACGCGGGTGCGGCTGTCGCAGCTGATCGGACAGGTCTCGGGCTTCCTGCCCACGCTGGGGCAGGTGCTGCTGCTGTCGCTGGCGCTGGAGGTCTTCGGCCTGGTGTCGCCCTTGTTCATGCAGTGGGTGCTCGACCACGTGGTCGTCTCGCGCGACGGCAACCTGCTGACCACCCTGGCCATCGGTTTCGGCCTGCTGATGCTGGTGCAGCAGGGCACGTCGCTGGTCAGGTCCTGGCTGCTGATGGTCATCAAGACATCGGTCGGCGTGCAGTGGAAGTCCAACGTCTTTGCCCACATGACGCGGCTGCCCCTGTCGTACTTCCAGAACCGCCACCTGGGTGACATCGTCTCCCGCGCCGGTTCGGTGGATGAAATCCAGGACACCCTCACGGCGGCTTTCGTTGAAGCCATCTTCGATGGCCTGCTGGTGATCCTGACCCTGGTGCTCATGTTCATCTACAGCCCCGTGCTGGCCGGCGTCGCTTTGCTGGCCGTGCTGCTGTACCTGGCGGTGCGCCTGCTCTGGTACAAGCCCTTCTACGCCGCACACGAGGAAATGCTGGTTCGCCAGGCGAACGAGTCCAGCCACTTTCTGGAAAGCATCCGGGGCATGCGTGCGATCCAGCTGTTCGGGCGCCAGACCCAGCGCCAGAGCGCCTGGCAGACCCTGCTGGTGGGCGCCACGAACGCGCAGCTGAAGATCGAGAAGCTGCAGATCCTCTACTCCCTGGTGCGCGGACTGCTGGCGGGTGGTTTCGTGCTGCTGATCACCTGGCTGGGGGCGCGGCAGATCATCGACGGCCAGCTCACGGTCGGCATGCTGATCGCCTTCATGGCCTACCGCGGGCAATTCGATGACCGCGTCATGTCGCTGATCGAAAAAGCCATCGACCTGAAGATGCTGCGGCTGCACGCCGAACGCCTGGCCGATCTGGTGCTCACGCCGGCCACCGGCGGGGGGCCGCAGCGGCTGGACGCATCCGACCTGTCGTCCGAGGCCCATGGATCGGGCCTGCCCTCCATCGCGGTCGAAGGCCTGCGCTACCGCTACGCCGACCAGTCGCCCTGGGTCATCGATGGCCTCTCGCTGCAGATCGCACCCGGAGAGGTCCTGGCCATCACCGGACGCTCCGGCAGCGGCAAGACCACACTGGTCAACCTGCTGCTGGGCAGCTATCCGCCCACCGAAGGACACATCCGCATCGACGGCCTGCCGCTCCCGGACATGGGGGTGGACCGCTGGCGCCAGCGAGTGGCCACCGTGATGCAGGACGACACCCTGTTTGCGGGTTCGATCGCGGACAACATCGGCTTCTTCGACCCCCAACCCGACTTCGAGTGGATGGTGGAATGTGCGCGCATGGCGGCGCTGCATGAAGACATCGAGGCCATGCCCATGGCCTACCAGACCCTGATCGGCGACATGGGCACCGCCCTGTCGGGCGGCCAGAAGCAGCGCCTGCTGCTGGCCCGGGCGCTGTACAAGCGGCCCAAGGTGCTGATCCTTGACGAGGCCACCAGCCAGCTGGACGTGCTGTCGGAAGCACAGGTCAACGCGGCTGTTGCGGCCTTGCAGGTGACCCGCATCGTCGTGGCCCACCGGCCCGAAACCATCCGTTCCGTGCCACGCGTGATCGATCTGCGGGACGGTCGCATCGCCTTCGACGGGCCACCCGCAGACTACCTGCGACAACTGGGTGCGCAGGTGCTGGCGTGACGCAGGCGCTGCCCCGACCACCGAACCGCCCGGTCCCGCTCGTCGCCCTGGTGGCGGTGCTGCTGGCCAACCACCCGGCCAGCCAGGCCCAGACGCCCCTGAGCCTGCGGTTGAGCCCGGCTCTGGCGCAGGCCCCCGTCATGGCCGAGCGCGAGCCTGCGTCCGCCTCCACAGACCTCCACCAGGCGTCCAACTGGCAACCGGGCAGTCGGGGTTGCAGCGCTCAGGACACCCCTCCCTGGTCGCGCTTGTCCCTGGGTGATGCCCTCGCGCACACGCTATGCCGCAGCCCGGCCCTGCGTCAGGCGCTGGCCGAAGTCGGTGGACAACGTGCCGAGGTGGACATCAGCCGCCAGGCGTACTGGCCGAAGTGGAACCTGAATGGCCAGTACAGCCGGACACGCGACCTGGACGTGTCGGGCGCACAGGAAGAAACGGCAACGGCGGGCCTGAACCTCAGCTGGGTCCTGCTGGATTTCGGGCGCCGCAGTGCCAACCTGCGGTCTGCACGTCAGACCCTGAGCGCTGCGCTGGCCAATCAGGACAATGCACTGCTCGAAGCGGTGCGCGAAACCGTGCGTCAATATGGTGAAGCCCAGGTGGCCGATGCATCGCTCCGGGCGGCCGAAGAAGCCGAAGCGGCCGCCGCACTCACCGCTGCTGCGGCCCAGGCGCGTCAGAAGGCCAGGGTGAGCAGCATGGTCGACCAGTTGCAGGCGGAAACCGCGCTCGCCCAGGCCACCCTCGAACGGGTGCGGGCACAGAGCAACTGGGCCAATGCACGCGGACAGCTGGCACTGGCGCTGGGGGCCGAGGTCGAACAGCCACTGCGGTTGGTGCCACCCGATGCCTGGGCCGTCGAAGAGGGGGACGTCCCGGACCTGGCCACTCTGCGCGAAGAGGCCCGACAGCAGCATCCGCGGCTGCGGGGCACTCTGGCCCAGGCGCAAGCGGCCCGTGCGCAGCTGGATGCGGCCGTGGCCGAAAGCGTGGGCGACGTCAGCTTCAGTGCGGGCACCGGCAATTCACGCTATCTCGGGGAAAACCGCAGTGACTGGACACGGACATCCAATGTCGCGCTGGTGGCCAACATTCCTATCTTCAATGGCAGCGAAACCCGCGCCCGCAAGCGCCAGCTGCAATCCCAGATTGATGCCCGCGAGGCCGAATACGAACTGGCACGGCGCGAGGTGGAAAACCAGCTGTGGCAAGCCCACCAAGCCATGAAAACCAGCCGCCAGAGCTTGTTGGCTGCCCGTCGGCTGCTCGAATCGGCCAACGCAACGCTACAGGCCGCACAGGCCCGCTACCGTTCCGGTGCGGGCACCATGCAGGCCCTGCTGGAAGCGCAGTCGGCCATGGCCAATGCCCGCCGCCAGCAGGTGAGCGCCCTGGTGGAACAGCTCACGGCCCGCACCCAGCTCAGCCTGGCCACCGGGAGACTCGGCCCGATCCGGCCCTGATCAGGACCGGCAGGACGAAAAAAACGCCGGGCGCGTGACCGCACCGGCGTTGGCTGTCTGTATCGACCATCCAAGGATGGTCGGTGCATCAGATCAGAGCGGGACCTCTTCGACCGGCCCACAGGGCGGCTTGGGTTGGCACTTGGGCTTGGGTTCGCACTTGGGCTTGGGCTGGCAGGAGGGCTTCGGCGCGCAGGTGGTCACCTTGGGTTTGCAGGAAAACAAGCGGAAGAGAAAGAAGCCGCCGGACACCTGGCCCATCTCATTCGAAGTCAAAGCACGCATAGGAACCTCCTGTTGAAAAAAAGCTGCTGTCGAATGACAGATCACTGAAGAACACGAACTTTAGTTTAGCTCGGATACAACCGTTTACTACCTTTTCAACGACCACTCATCGGGTGTTCACCGCCTGTCGCCGCATCTCAACCGCTCATACTGTGAAAAAAGCCCCACTCGGTGGGGCTTTCATTCGGCGAACGGTTGAGATCAGATCAGCGGCACGCCGGTCTTGCTCTGGATCTCCTCGCGCGTCACGCCGTCGGCCAGTTCCACCAACTTCAGGCCTTCGGGCGTCACGTCCATCACGCCCAGGTCGGTGATGATGCGGTCCACCACGCCTTTGCCTGTCAGCGGCAGGGTGCACTCCGGCAGGATCTTCAGGTCGGTGCTGCCATCCTTCTTCCTGGCCACGTGCTCCATCAGCACGATCACGCGCTTGACGCCGGCCACCAGGTCCATGGCGCCGCCCATGCCTTTGACCATCTTGCCGGGGATCATCCAGTTGGCCAGGTCGCCCTTGTCGGTCACCTGCATGGCACCGAGGATGGACAGGTTGATCTTGCCGCCGCGGATCATGGCGAAGCTCTCGTGGCTGCCGAAGATGGCCGAGCCCTTGAGCGTGGTCACGGTCTGCTTGCCGGCGTTGATCAGGTCGGCGTCGACCTCGTCCTCATAGGGGAAGGGGCCGATGCCGAGCATGCCGTTCTCGCTCTGCAGCCACACCTCGACATGGTCGGGCACGTGGTTGGCCACCAGCGTCGGGATGCCGATGCCGAGGTTCACATAGAAACCGTCCTGCAGTTCCTGGGCCGCACGCGCGGCCATCTGGTCTTGGGTCCAGGGCATGGTGTTCTCCTTACTTTCGGTCGCGGGTGGTGCGCTTCTCGATGCGCTTTTCGGGCGTTGGGTTGTGCACGATGCGGTGCACGTAGATACCGGGCAGGTGCACGTCATCGGGCGCGATTTCGCCGGTGGCGACGATGCGCTCGACCTCGACGATGCAAATCTTGCCGGCCATGGCAGCGGCCGGGTTGAAGTTGCGCGCCGTCAGGTTGAAGCGCAGGTTGCCCGAACGGTCGGCCACGTCGGCCTTGACCAGCGCCACCTCGGGGAACAGCGCGTGCTCCATCACATAGGTTTCGCCGTTGAACTCGCGCAGTTCCTTGCCTTCGGCCACCAGGGTACCGACGCCGGTCTTGGTGAAGAAGGCCGGGATGCCGGCGCCGCCGGCGCGCAGCTTCTCGGCCAGCGTGCCTTGCGGCGTGAATTCGAGTTCGAGTTCGCCGGCCAGGTACTGGCGCTCGAACTCCTTGTTCTCGCCCACATAGGACGAGATCATTTTCTTGATCTGGCGCGTCTGCAGCAGTTTGCCCAGGCCGAAGTCGTCCACGCCGGCGTTGTTGGAGATGGCGGTCAGGTTCTTGACGCCCGAATCGCGCAGGGCGTCGATCAGGGCCTCGGGAATGCCGCAGAGGCCGAAACCGCCCACGGCGATCAGCTGGCCGTCGGCCACCACGCCCTTGAGGGCTTCGGCCGCGCTGGGATAGATCTTGTTCACGTGAAAAGACTCCAGTGGTTGAACAACAGGGATGGAGAAACTCCGGTGGCGGGACGATACTACGTATCCACATACGTAGTTTGACCTAAGGACCAACCCGCACACCACCATGGACCGGATCGACTACCGCCTCGCCTTCGACCTCGCGCCGGTGGGCCTGGCGCTCTCACGCCAGCGCACCATGGTGGACTGCAACCAGGCCCTGTGCGAGATGTTCGGCGCATCGCGTGAGCAGCTCGTGGGGCAGAGTTTTCGCATCCTCTACCCCAGCGCCGACGAATACGAGCGCACCGGCGCGCGCATCGTGCCCATTCTGGGACGCGGCGGCACCTACGCGGACGAACGCATCATGCAGCGCGTCGACGGCCGCTTCAAGGGTGAGACCTTCTGGTGCCACGTGACCGGGCGCGCACTGGACCCGGCCGACCCGCACGCCGCCGGCATCTGGAGTTTTGAAGACCTGAGCGCGCGCCGGCCGGTGGGCGCCGCGCTGACCCCGCGCGAGCGGGAAGTGGCCGCCTGCCTGATGGACGGCCTGACCAGCAAGGAAATCGGCAAGCAACTGGGCATCAGCCACCGCACGGTGGAGATCCACCGGGCACGGCTGATGCGCAAGTACCAGGCGCACAGCACACCGGATCTGGTGCACCGCCTGATCGCAGGTACCTGACAGCGATCCGGCGCCGGGCCACCCCAAGCCGGATCAGCCCCCGTGGGGGGCAGCGACCCGCGCAGCGGCGGAGCGTGGGGGCTCCGTTCACTGAGGTTGGTAACCCGAGTCCTTGATGATCTTGGCCCAGACGCCGCGGTAGGCCGCTTCGCGCTGGCCCAGTTCGGCGCCGCTCATGTAGCCCACGGTCAGGCCCATGGCGGTCAGCCGCTCTTTCACATCGGGCATCGCGATCACCTTCTGCACACCGGCGGCCAGCTTGTCCAGGGCGGCCTTGGGCGTGCCGGCGGGCGCGAAGATGCCGTAGTACGGCGTTTCTTCAAAGCCCTTGATGCCCAGTTCGGTGAAGGTCGGCACATCGGGCAATGCGGCCTGGCGCTGGGTGCCCATGACCGCGGCCACGCGCAGCTTGCCGGCCTTGTGGTTCTCGATGAAGTCGGGCACCGAGCCCACGCCCGCCGGGATGGTGTTGCCCAGCATGTCCGCCATCATGGGCGCACTACCGCGGTAGGGTGCGGCCACCAGATCCAGCCCGAAGCGCTGGCCGATCACCTGCACGGCGAACTGCGGTGTCGAAGCCGGGGCCGGAATGCCCATGGTGGCCTTGCCGCCGGCCGCCTTCACGCTGTCGATCCAGGTCTTGAAGTCGCGCGCCGGTGTCCCGCCCGAGAGCGCCACCGCGTTGACGAAAGTGGCAAAACCCGCCACCGGCACAAAGTCCTTGGCCGGATCGAAGCCGGGGTTCTTCATGGTCAGCGGCAGGATGGAGACGCTGTGGTCGTGGCTCAGGAACAGGGTGTGGCCATCGGGCGCTGCGGCCTTCAGGGCCTGCGCCGCCAGCTGGCCGCCGGCACCGGCCTTGTTTTCCACCACGACACCGCCACCCAGTTCGCCCTGCAGCCGCTCGGCCAGGATGCGGGCCACGGCATCGGTGCCACCACCCGGCGGGAAGCCGACCAGGATGCGGGTCGTGGTCTGGGCTTGCGCCAGGCCGATACCGGCGACGGCGGACAAGGCCAGCGCGAGGCGGGTGGCGCGGGACAGGAAGGAACGGCGGGGGAAGGTCATGGACGGGCTCCTCGGAATGGGATGAAAGAAAACAAGCAACGGGATCAGGCCTTGGGCGGTTCCACCACCTCGGCCGCTGAGCGGAAAGCTTCGACGGACGCAGGTACGCCGCAATAGATGGCCGCGTGCAGCAGCACCTCCTGGATCTCCTCCACGCTGGCGCCGTTGTTGAGCGCACCGCGCACGTGGCCCTTGAGCTCGTGCTGCTTGCCCAGCGCGGTCAGCATGGCCACCGTCACCAGGCTGCGGGTCTTGCGGTCCAGGCCGGGGCGTTGCCAGACGTCGCCCCAGGCGGCGCGCGAAATGTGGTCCTGGATCGGCTGTGTGAAGGGAGTGGTGCCGGCCAGCGCACGGTCGACGAAAGCGTCACCCATCACTTCGCGGCGCGTGGCCAGGCCACGGTGGTATTGATCGTCCTGCATGCGGTGTATCCCAAGTGTCAGTGTCGGTTCAAGCCGCAAGGATAAGCTGCCGCCATCCCCCCAAGCTGAACGGAGACAAACATGAGCGACCGCTACCCCCTGCCCGACCTGAACACCCTGCCCGACGACCTCAAGGCCAAGATTCTGGAGGTGCAGGAAAAAGCCGGATTCATCCCCAACGTCTTCCTGGCCCTGGCCCGCCGACCGGCCGAATGGCGGGCCTTCTTCGCCTACCACGACGCACTGATGACGCCCGAAACCGTGGGCCGCACCTCCGGCCTCACCAAGGGTGACCGTGAAATGATCGTCACCACCACCAGCGCGGCCAACCACTGCCTGTACTGCGTGGTCGCACACGGCGCCATCCTGCGCATCTACGAGAAAAAGCCGCTGGTGGCCGACCAGGTGGCCGTCAACCACCGCAAGGCCGACATCAGCCCGCGCCAGCGCGCCATGCTGGACTTTGCAATGAAGGTCTGCCTCGCCTCGCACGAGATCGACGACGCCGATTTCGCGACCCTCGCCGCCCACGGCTTCAGCGATGAAGACGCCTGGGACATTGCCGCCATCACCGCCTTCTTCGGCCTGTCCAACCGCATGGCCAGCTTCAGCGGCATGACACCCAATCCCGAGTTCTATCTGATGGGTCGCGTGCCCAAGCAAAAATAAGTCAGGGATCGACTCTCAGCAGCCGGCCGCTGCTGCCGTCGGTCAGCAGCCAGAGGTGCCCGTCCGGACCCATGCGCACGTCGCGGATGCGTTCACCCAGGCTGGACAGCAGCCGCTCGCGACCGACCACCCGGTGGCCATCCAGCTGAAGACGCCACAGGGCCTGCCCCGCGAGGGCACCCGAGAAGAGGCTGCCATTCCAGTGTGCGGGCGTGCTGCCGGTGAAGAACGCCAGGCCACTGGGCGCGATGGAGCGCTTGAAGCCCGACACCCAGGCCGAACCGTCGATCGTTTCCCAGTAGGACACCGGCTGCTCCATGCCCGCCTTGGCCGTGCCTTCTCCGACCTGGGTGGTGGTGCCGTATTCCTGTCCGTAACTGATCACCGGCCAACCGTGATTGCGCCCCGCCAGCGTGCGGTTGACTTCATCGCCCCCCTGAGGGCCGTGCTCGCTGGTCCAGAGTTCGCCCGTGACCGGATGCAGCGCAGCTCCCTGAGGGTTGCGGTGACCATAGCTCCAGATCTCGGGCTGCGCGCCCGCGGTGGTGGCGAACGGGTTCACCGGCGCGGCACCACCCTCACGGCGAATGCGCACCACCTTGCCATTGCCGCGTGTCAGGTCCTGCGCAAAGACGCGCTGGTCATTGCTCTGCCGATCGCCCAGGGTGACGAACAGGTGGCCATCACGCCCGAACACCAGCCGGGAACCGAAATGGCCGGTGCCGGCCACCTTGGGCGCCTGCCGGTAGATCACGCTCAGCCCGAGCAGACTGAGCGCGCCCAGGTCCAGTTCGGCGCGCGCCACCGCGGTGCCGTTGAGCGAAGGATTGCCGCTGTCGGCTTCGGCGTAGCTGAGGTAGACGTAGCGGTTGCGGGCGAAGTCGGGGTCGAGCACCACGTCCAGCAATCCCCCCTGCCCCGTGGTCGCCGTCACCGCGGGCAAGCCGCTGATCTCCCGCACGCTGAGCCCGTCGGCGCTGATCAGCCAGAGCTTGCCCATCCGCCCCGTCACCAGCATGCGGGCGTCCGGCAGGAACGCCAGGCTCCACGGGTTCTGGAGCCCGGACACCACCGTGGTCACCGTGGGTGCCGTGGTCGTGGGCACAAAGGCCGGGTCGCGGGGTGTGGGAGTCGATCCGCTGTCACCACCACCACAGGCGCTCAGCCCCGCGCACAGCAGCAGAACAGGCCACCGGGACCACAAGGACGAGCGAGTACGCATGCCGGCATGCTAGCCAGCGAAGCGTCCGCCGTATGCAAGCAAATGTGCGTCAGCGGCCCAACAACGGAGGGTGACCGGCACCCTCGATCAGGGCGCGGGCCTGCGCGGACATCGGCACCGACTTCTGCTTCGGGAAATCGACCCAGACGATGGTCGCGCCACCGTTGGCGTAGACGGTCGCCGGATCGTCGGTGCGCAGCATCTCGTGGAAGGTGTCGAAGGAGGTGTTGCCCATGGCACCCACGTAGGTGCGCACCAGCACGTGGCCGGGGAACTCGAACTGGCGGATGAAGTTGCAGAACGCGTTGACGATCACCGGTCCTTCGCCCTTGGGGTCGATGGGCAACCCCATGCCGAAGAACCAGTCCAGTCGGGCGATCTCCATGTAGCGGAAGTAGATCGTGTTGTTGACATGGCCCATGGCGTCCATGTCGCCCCAACGGATGGGCACGACGATTTCGTGGACGAGTTTTTTGTCGGCAGGCAGTTCGAGTTTCATGTCTGTCTGGTCATTGATGGGCCTTGATGGAGGCCAGGATGCCGGCGATGAACAGTGCGCAGGCCAGCAGTTGCAGGGGGGCCGGCCATTCGCCGCTCCAGGAAAAAGCGTAGATCAGGGCGAAAACGGTTTCGCTGACGATGAGTTGGCCGGCCAGGCTGGTGCTCAGGCGCCGGCTGGCCACGTTCCACAGCACCGAGGCCACCCAGGCCGCGCCGACCCCGGTGAAGGCGCAGACGAGCACGAACAGGCCGAAGTCGGGGCGCTCGACCAGTTTGCCGACGGGGCTGCCATCGACCAGCCACAGGCCCAGCGAGCCCAGACCGGCCGCCACGCCCAGCCAGTTGGCCCACAGCGTCGAGTCCACGTCCGGGTGCTGGCGCATCCAGCGTGCGTTCAACAGGCCAAAGGCCGTCCAGGACACCATGGCGAGCACCGCCCAGCCGATGCCAACCCACAAACCAGGGCCGCCAGCGGACGCACCGTCGTTCGACTGCATCACCATCAGCGCCAGTCCACCTGCGGTCAACAGCAGGCCGGGCAGCAACGTGGACCAGCGCAGGTGCTGCGGTTTGCCCAGCAGCATCAGCCACAGCGGAATGGTGCCGATGATCAGCGCCGGCAACGCGGCTCCGGCCGCCTCAATGGCCCAGACCAGCAGCAGGTAGTACCCGGTGTAGCCCAGCGCGCTCAGCCACAGGGCGTCGATGGCCTGCCTCGCCGTGGGCAGGCGCAACCGGCCCCGCAGCGCGGTGAAAACCAGGAAGCCCAGCGCGAACAGCGCGCTGGCGAGGTAGCGCCCCACCGTCAGGTCGGTGTGACGGACATCGGGCAGCAGCAACGGGGCGATGAACGTCGTGCCCCAGAAGGCCCCCGCCCCGAGACCGGCCGCAATGCCGACAGCAAAGCCCGGCGGCAGACCCGCGGGCGCGCGTTCAGACACCGAAACCGTCATCGGCTGCGATCACTGCCCCGTTGACAAAGTGGCTCTCGTTGCTGGCCAGCATGACCAGCACGGCATCCAGATCGGCAGGCTGCCCCACGCGCTTGCGCGGCAGCATGTTGATGAGCTTCTGCCCCTGTTCGGTCTGCCAGTGGTGGTGGTTGATCTCGGTGTCGATGTAGCCCGGGCAGATGGCGTTGACGTTGATGCCGAACTTGCCCCACTCCACCGCCATCGCCTTGGTCATGTGGACCACGGCCGCCTTGCTCATGCAGTAGACGCCGATCTGCGGCAGCACCTTCAGGCCGGCCATGGAAGCGATGTTGATGATGCGGCCACCGACGTACGTCCCTGGCGCCGCCCCCTTGGCCCGGGCCAGCATGCGCTTGGCCACTTCCTGGGCCACGAAGAAGGCACCCTTGGTGTTGGTGTCGAAGATGAAGTCGTAGTCTTCCTCGGTCACGTCCTGCAGGCGCTGCGTGGTGCTCACACCGGAGTTGTTGACCAGGATGTCGATCGGCCCGACCTCGGTCTCGGCATGGGCGATGGCCGCCTTGATCGAGGCGGCATCGGTGACGTCCATGGCCACCACGTGCGCATCACCGCCTTCGGCCTCCAGGTGGGCACGCAGGGCCATCAGCCGGTCGGTGCGGCGGCTGGCGAGCACCACGGCCGCACCGGCCTTGGACAGGGTCTTGGCAAACTGCTCGCCCAGGCCGCCAGAGGCCCCTGTGATGAGGGCGACACGCCCCGACAAATCGATCTGGTAGGTCACGGGATAATCTCCGGGCTGATGCAAATTAGCACGATCGTTCGTTTTTCTGGCGGCGCAGCATAGAATGCTGTCCGCCCGCCGACGGGCACCGCTGCGATACAGCGGCCACCATCGAAAAATCATTATCCGCGAGACCTCCCCATGACCTCTGAAGAAATCCTGGCCCAGTACGGCCCCCGCGAAGCGATGGAATACGACGTGGTGGTCGTCGGTGGCGGGCCGGCTGGCCTGTCCACCGCCATCCGCCTCAAGCAACTGGCGGCCGAGAAGGGCAGCGAGGTCAGCGTCTGCGTGCTGGAGAAGGGCTCGGAGCCCGGCGCCCACATCCTCTCGGGCGCCGTGATGGACCCCAAGGCCATCACCGAACTGTTCCCCAACTGGAAGGACCTGGGCGCGCCGCTGAACCAGCCCGTGACCGGCGACGACCTGCTGGTGCTGTCCGAGACCGGCGCGCAGCGCACGCCCGATTTCCTCATGCCGCGCAACTTCGACAACCACGGCTGCTACGTCATCAGCCTGGGCGCCGTGACCAAGTGGCTGGGTGAACAGGCCGAGGCCCTGGGCGTGGAGATCTTCCCAGGCTTCACCGCCGCCGAGGTGCTCTACGACGACAAAGGTGCCGTCAAGGGTGTGGCCACCGGCAACTTGGGGCTAGGCAAGGACGGCGAGCCGACCGAGAACTTCCAGATCGGCA
>CAZJZD010000048.1:0-31599 GCA_964550405.1 uncultured Hydrogenophaga sp.
TGGCGCCTGGCCTGTCAGTTCGTCGTGCGCAGCGAAGACATCCTGGTGGAGTTCTGATCATGACCAAGACCCTCGTCAAGACCACGCAGGACGGCCGACCGGTCGAAGTGATTGACGGCTGGGTCTGCCTGGCCGGCCTGAAAGAGGCCGACACGCTGGTGCCGGTGATCGAACACCCGAACCGCCAGGCCATCCTCGCGGCCGTGCCCGGTGCCACGCACATGGCCGGACGCCTGCCGCTGACGCACGAGGAGGCCGCGATCGCGCAGGGCGCGATGACGGCCGAACAGCGCGAGATCGACACCAGCCCGATGGCGATTGCGCAGCGCCTGCGCCGTGCCATGTGGGCCAAGGCCGTCGCCGAGGGCGTGGAGTGAGTGCCCGGCCATGATCTACGTGCTGCAGTGCCCGCCCGATGCCGAACCCCTGGCCTGGTTCGCCTACCACCCGGACGACCTGCTGCACAAGCTGGCGGCGGACGATCCGCTGGAGGCCTGGGAGATCCACGACGAGGTGACGCCGCGAGCGCTGCTGGAGGCACTGGGCCACGACACGGTGGACGCCGCCGCCCGGGCGGCCTTTCCCGCTGTCTGTGCGCTGGGCGACCAGTACGGCTGGGACACCACGCTGTACCGCGCCGACCACCTGCTGGGCCGGGGCGTGCTCAGCCCCGATCCGGTGGACGTGCGTGCGGCCACCGTGGCGACGCTGGCCGCGCGGCCGGGCGAATTCCGCGTCTACTGGAGCGATCAGGACGCCGTGCTCGCCACCGAAGGCGGCGATGAATGGCTCTGTGCCAAAGAGCGCTGGCGCGCCCGCCACGCGCTGCACCAGCAACTGCTGTCGCTGGAAGTCCTGGCCGACAACCTCTGACCACGCTGAAGGAACCACGCCATGTTGCATCGCATGCAGTGCGACATCGTGCGGACCGCGGGCCAGACGATCCAGACACTGCTGGCGGATCTGCAGAACGAAGACGAGCTGTTCGCCAGCACCGCCACGCTCCACGCCGTGGAGGCGCAGCTGCTGGTGATGTCGCAGACCCTGGCGCACCTGGCGCCCGAGCTGCACGCCCGGCTGCACCGCATCGACTGGCAGGGCTGGGGGCAGCTGCACCACCTGCTGGAAACCGGCGGCCAGCCGCGGCGCGAAGCGGTCTGGTACGGCGTGCGTGCGCTGGTGCCGGCCACGCTGGAACTGATCGCCGACCTGCGCAAACGCGAACCGCTCTGGTTCGGTATCGACTACTGAAGAAAGCACACCATGGAATCCGTCGAAGCCTTTCTCGCCCACGCCATCCGCATCGAGCAGGAGGCGGCCCTGCGTTTCGGCCAGCTGGCCGATGCGATGACCACCCAGGGCAACCGCGAGGTGGGACGCCTGTTCCGCCAGCTGGCGGACTACTCGAAGCTGCACCTGGCCGACGCCCGTGAGCGCGCCGGCTACCGCGAGCTGCCACCGCTGCGCCCCGAGGACTACACCTGGCCCGACATCGAAAGCCCCGAGGCGGCCGCGATCTGGGCGGCCGACCCCATGCTGGGCCGCGAGCAGGCCCTGCAGGTGGCGCTGGAGGCGGAACAGGGCGGGCTGGACTACTACACCGGGGTCATGAAGGCCACCATCGATCCCGAGCTGCGCGCCCTGGCCAAAGAGTTTGCCGACGAAGAGGCCGGGCACGTGGCCGAACTCAAGCGCTGGATCGAGTTGCACCGGGAAGGCAAGCCGCTCCCGACCGATGTCTAGAAACTGGCCCCCACGCTCCGCCGCTGCGCGGGTCGCTGCCCCCCGCGGGGGCTGATCCGGCTTGGGGCGGCCCGGCGCCGGATCGCTTTCGCACACGCCATGTCGCAAATCATCCGTCGCGATTGCTTCAAACCCTTCACAAAAGCCCTCAAAAACCGCCTGAACGCCCTGGCATCAAACCTGCAAAGAGCTCCACACCCACGTTGACAGGAGCTCGCCATGTCGGTATCGCTGAAGGCCAAGATCGCTGAAGTGTTCGAGGAGCCCGGCTGCGACATCAACCAGGGCAAGAGCGAGAAGGAGCGCAAGAAGGGTTGCACCAAGCAGCTCTCGCCCGGCGCGGCGGCCGGCGGTTGTGCGTTTGACGGCGCCAAGATCGCGCTGCAGCCGGTGGCCGACGTGGCCCACCTGGTGCACGGGCCCATCGCCTGCGAAGGCAACAGCTGGGACAACCGCCACAGCGCGTCCTCGCACTCGCAGATCTACCGCACCGGCTTCACCACCGACATCAACGAACTCGACGTGATCTACGGCGGCGAGAAACGGTTGTTCAAGTCGATCCGCGAAATCATCGAGAAGTACGACCCGCCGGCCGTCTTCGTCTACCAGACCTGCGTGACCGCGCTGACCGGGGACGACATCGAGGCGGTGTGCAAGCGCGCGGCCGAGAAGTTCGGCAAGCCGGTGATCCCGGTCAATGCGCCGGGCTTTGCCGGACCCAAGAACCTGGGCAACAAGCTGGGTGCCGAGGCCATCCTCGACTACGTCATCGGCACCGTCGAGCCGGAGTTCACCACGCCCTACGACATCAACATCATCGGGGAATACAACCTGGTCGGTGAGCTCTGGCAGGTCAAGCCGCTGCTGGACGCGCTGGGCATCCGCATCCTCTCGTGCATCAGCGGCGACGGCAAGTACAACGAGATCGCTTCGGCGCACCGCGCCAAGGTGAACATGATGGTCTGCAGCAAGTCGATGATCAACATCGCGACCAAGATGCAGCAGCGCTACGGCATCCCGTATTTCGAAGGTTCTTTCTACGGCATCAGCGACATGAGCGAGACGCTGCGCCAGATCGCGAAGCTGCTGGTGCAGCAGGGCGCCGACGCCGAACTGCTGGAGCGCACCGAGCGCCTGATCGAGGTGGAAGAGGCGCGGGCCTACAAGCGCATCGCCGAGTACAAGGCACGCCTGACCGGCAAGCGCGTGCTGCTGATCACCGGTGGCGTGAAGTCCTGGTCGGTGGTGGCGGCGCTGCAGGAAGGCGGCATGGAAATCGTCGGCACCAGCGTCAAGAAGAGCACCAAGGAAGACAAGGACAAGATCAAGGAGATCATGGGTGAGGGCGCCGACGCCCACATGATCGACGACATGACGCCGCGCGAGATGTACGCGATGCTGCGCGACGCGCGCGCCGACATCATGCTCAGCGGCGGCCGCTCGCAGTTCGTGGCGCTGAAGGCGCGCATGCCCTGGCTGGACATCAACCAGGAACGTTATTACGCCTACGCCGGCTACGAGGGCATGGTCGAGCTGGTGCACCAGATCGACCGCACGATCTCCAATCCGGTCTGGCAGCGCGTGCGCATCGCCGCGCCCTGGGGCGACGACGGCGAGACCCTGGGCGCCGTGGCACCGACCGCATCGACGGCGCACTTGAGCGCGGTCGCCGCACACGCCATGGGTCTTGAGCCCGAAGAGATCCCGGTCTGAGCAGGAGACACGACATGGCCAACGTTGTCGAGTCCAAGAAAGCCTGCACGGTCAACCCGCTCAAGATGAGCCAGCCGCTGGGCGCCAGCATGGCCTTCCTCGGGCTCGACAGCTGCATGCCGGTGATGCACGGTTCGCAGGGCTGCACCTCGTTCGGCCTGGTGCTGCTGGTGCGGCACTTCAAGGAAGCCATTCCGCTGCAGACCACGGCCATGAACGAGGTCACCACCATCCTCGGTGGCTACGAGAACATCGAGGCCGCGCTGCTCAACATCCGCAAACGTGCGGCGCCCAAGCTGATCGCGATCTGTTCCACCGGCCTGACCGAGACCAAGGGCGACGACGTGAACGGCTTCCTCGCGCTGGCGCGGCAGAAGCACCCCGAGCTGGCCGACACCGAAATCATCTACGTGTCCACGCCCGACTACGTCGGCGCCTTCGAGGACGGGTTCAAACACGCGATCACCGGCATCGTGAACGCGCTCGTCAAGCCGCTGCCGTTGCAGCAGGACCAGGTGACGCTGCTGCCGGGCAGCCACCTGTCGCCGGGCGACATCGACGAGTTGCGCGAGATCATCGAAGCCTTCGGCCTGAAGGCCATCGTGCTGCCCGACCTGTCGGGTTCGCTGGACGGCCACATCCCGCCCGACTGGCGCGGCACCACGCTGGGTGGCACCTCGCTCGACGAGATCCGCGCGGCCGGTGCGTCGTCGTGGACCATCGGCGTGGGTGAGCAGACGCGCGAAGGGGCGGAGGCGCTGCAGGCCATCAGCGGCGCGCCGTTCGAGATCTTCGAGCGCCTGACCGGCATCGAGGCCAACGACCGGCTGCTGATGCGCCTGTCGCAGCACAGCGGCCGGCCCGTGCCCGCCAAGTACCGCCGCCAGCGCAGCCAGCTGCTGGACGCCATGCTCGACGGCCACTTCTACACCGGCGGCATGACGGTGGCCATCGGCGCCGAACCCGACCTTCTGCTGGCCATCGGCGCGCTGCTGCACGAGATGGGTGCCGAACTGCGCTGCTGCATCAGCACCACCCAGTCCGCGTCGCACGCGCTGCTGCCGGCCGAGACCGTGCTGCTCGGTGACCTGGAAGACCTGGAAACCGGTGCGAAGGATTGCGACCTGATCGTGACCCACGCGCACGGCCGCCAGGCGGCGCAGCGCCTGGGCAAGCCGCTGCTGCGCATGGGCTTTCCGGTGTTCGACCGCATCGGCAACGCACACCGCGTGCAGGTGGGTTACCGCGGGACGATGAACCTGATCTTCGAGATCGCGAATCTGATGATCGAACAGATCCCGCACCACCACGAGGGCGACTGGCCCCTGACGCCCGAAGCGCGCCGCGCCGCCATGGCGCAGCGACGCAGCACTCCACCCGGGACCGACCCCGACGCGACCCTGGCCGCCGCCAGTGCCTGATCACAGGAGAACCCCCATGAAGATCGCTTTTTCGACCCAGGACAAGGAAAGTGTCAACGCCCACTTCGGCTGGGCCAAGCACATCCTGGTCTATGAACTCGATGCCAACGGCCACCGCTTCGTGCAGAGCTTCGAATTCGGCGACAAGCTGGAAGAGGACGGCGACGAGGACAAGCTCGCGCCCAAGCTGGCCGTCATCCACGACTGCGCCATCGTCTACGTCGCGGCCATCGGCGGTTCGGCCGCCGCGCGCGTGGTGGCCGCCAAGATCCACCCGATCAAGGTGCCGCAGCCCGAGCCCATCACCGAGATCCTGGACAAGCTGCAGGTGGTGCTGCAAGGCACACCGCCCCCCTGGCTGCGCAAGGCGCTTCAGCGCGACGCCGCCCCTTCCCATGACTTTGAAGACGACGAGGTGACCCATGGCTGAAACCGCCACCCCCGAGACCGATGCCTCCAGCGACGAGGCCATGCTGGCCACGCCCTTCGTGCAGCAGCTGGTCAAGCAGATGCGCGCGCAGGACACCCACGGCCAGTGGGAAGGCAAGAGCGATCTGAAGATCCTCAAGCCCTTCATCCTCACACCCGAAGAGCGGCGCGCCATTCCCATCATGGGCGACCCGGACCCCGAGACCCTGTGGCACCTGGAGATCTTCTACAACGCCATCGCCGTGGCGATCGAGCGCGAGACCGGCCAGATGGTCTCCCCCATGATGAAGATGAGCCACGAGGGCTTCGGCCGCATGGTGCTGATCGCCGGCCGGCTGGTGGTGGTCAACAAGCAGCTGCGCGACGTGCACCGTTTCGGTTTCCCCTCGCTGGCCAAGCTGGCCGAGGCCGGCGGCAAGTTCCTGACCGAGGCCGTGACCATGATCCGCACCTACCCCGAAGTGGCCAACTACGGCGCCTGAACGGAGAACCCCATGAGCGAAACCGCCGACGAACTCAAGCTGCGCCTGAAGAAGCTCAACGCCCAGGCGACGCAGGCCAAGATGGACCTGCACGACCTGTCCGAAGAGCTGCCGACCAACTGGGAAAACATCCTGTCGGTCGCGCAGCGCTGTCACGATGCCCACGCCGCGCTGATGGAAGCCAGGAAGCTGGCCGCGGCCGCCGCCTGAAGGGGAGAACACCATGAGCGCCTTTTCCGTCACCCTGCCCAGCGGCGCGACCTGGACGCCGACCTTCGTGGCCGAGCTGGACGAAGAAAAATGCATCGGCTGCGGCCGCTGCTTCAAGGTCTGCCCGCGCGGCGTGCTGGAACTCGTGGGCCTGACCGACGAGGGTGAACGCATCAGCGTGGACCTCGACGGCGACGACGACGAGGAATACGAAAAGAAGGTCATGACGATCGCGCACCAGGAGCTGTGCATCGGCTGCACCGCCTGCTCGCGCATCTGCCCCAAGAAGTGCTACACGCACGCCCCGGCCAACGCCTGAGGAGCGCGCCATGCTGCAGCCCGTGCTGCCCCGCCTGGACTGGGCGCTGATCGAGCCGCGCATCCGCTCGCGCCAGGACGAGGTCGAGGACCTGATCGCCCTGCTGGTGGACCACGCCGACGATTCCGTGGGCAGCCGGGCCGATGTGCTGCACATGGCCTGGCTGCTGGCCTGCGCCAGCCTGGGCGACCAGCACCTCTGGCAGGACCTGGGCCTGCCTTCGCGCGACGCGCTGACGGCGTTGATGCGGCGCTGGTTCCCGGACCTCGTGGCGCTGAACGTGGGCAACATGCGCTGGAAGAAGTTCTTCTACCGCCAGCTCTGCCTGCGCGAGGAGATCCTGATCTGCAAGTCGCCCAGCTGCGCCAGCTGCAGCGACCACGCGAGCTGCTTCGACGCCGGGTGATTGGCGGCTTCAGCCCAGCATCGCCTTCCACATGCCGTTGCCCCAGCTGACCGCGCCGGCACCCGAGCGGGCGTTGTGCGCCGGGTCCACCGTGAACTTCAGCTTGGGCGGCTGGCCGGCCTCGACGCTGGATCGCACGTTGATGTTGATGGCCTCGGTGTGCGTCACGTTGGCCCAGCAGATGCCCAGTGGCAGCTCCACCTCGCCGGTCGGCTTGGCCGCCGGTTTGCCGGCCACGGTGGCCAGCACGTCCTCGGCCACCTGCTGGCCGCTGCCGAAGGCCACGTGGCCGCTCTTGGGCAAGGGCGTGCCCTGCGCGTCGCCGATCACGTAGATGCGTTCGTCGGCCTGGCTCTGGAAGCTCGGCAGCTTCACATTGGCCCAGCGCTCGCCCAGACCGGCCTGGCGGATCAGCGCCGGCGCCCGCATGGGCAGGATCAGGTTGGCGTGGTCGAAGGTCAGGTCGCCAAAGGAGGTGTCCAGGCGCTTGCTGCCGATGTCAACGCTCTTGATCTCCACGCTGGGGCGGTAATCGATCTGGTCGGCGTACAGCGCCTTCATGCCGTCCAGAAGGGGTTTGGCGATCGGGCCCGGCATGGGGGCGGGGTTGGCATCGACCAGCACGATCTTGCCCTTCGTGCCGCGCTGCTTCATCTGCTCGGCGATCAGGAAGGCACGTTCGTACGGCGCCGGCGGGCAGCGATACGGCGGCTTGGGCACGCCGATGACGAAGCTGCCGCCTTTTTCCAGGAAGGCGTCCACCTGCTGGCGCACCGCCATCTGTTCAAAGGCGCGAAAGCCCACCGGCAGTTGCGCACGCGCGGCGCTGTAGCCCTGGATGCTTTCCTCGATGTACTCCACACCCGGCGAGAGGATCAGGTGGTCGTAGCGCAGGCGCTGGGTGGCGGTGACCACCTCGCGCTTGTCGCGGTCGATGGCGGTCACGCGTTCGCGCACGCGGCGCACGCCCAGCTGGTCGATGCGCGCGTAGCTGCGCTGGAAGTCGCTGGCCGGCTGGTGGCCGGCGATGAAGTGGGCGCTCAGCGGGCAGGACATGAAGGCCTCGTTGGGCTCGATCAGGGTCACGTCCACCGTGCCCGCCGCCACCAGCGCGCGCACCGCACCCAGGCCGCCCCAGCCACCGCCGACCACCACCACCTGGGGTCTGGCGCTGCCGCCGATGGCCGCGCAGCCGGTGGCCAGCACCGCCACCCCGGCGGCGGTGGCCTGCAGGAGGTGGCGGCGGTTGGGATTCTGCGTGACGGTCTGCGGCATGGGGATCTTCCTGGGTGAATGGGGACGAGGCGGAACCAGAGGCGCTTTGATACTCCTGGGAGCATTTGAATGCTAGGGGTCTGCATGGCGGCGGGTCAGGGGGAAAACCCGTGCCGCGTCGGGCCATCGCTCAAAAAATTGCAACGCCGTGTGCCAACGCATGCAACCCGTTTGTCCCGGTTGCGACCTACAGTGGACCCATGCGCCGCCCAGATCCGGCGGCCGAAAGGTTCACCATGTCCCGCCTGCCCACGCTCTTCATCTCCCACGGTTCGCCCACCTTCGCCATCGACCCCGGCCTGGCCGGCCCGGCGCTGACCGCGCTCGGCAAGACCCTGCCGCGGCCCAAGGCCATCCTGGTTGTTTCCCCGCACTGGATGACGCGCGAGCCGCGCGTGGCCACCACGCCGCGCCCGCAGACCATCCACGATTTCGGTGGTTTCCCGCCCGCGCTCTACCAGCTGCAGTACCCGGCCCCCGGTGCGCCGGACGTGGCGCAACGCGCCATTGACCTGTTGCGCGCGGCCGGCTACGAGGCCGAGGCCGACATGCAATGGGGCCTGGACCACGGCGCCTGGGTGCCGCTGATGCACCTGCTGCCGCAGGCCGATGTGCCGGTGTTCCAGGTCTCGCTGCCCGCGCGGCTGGACGGCGCCGCCGCCTACGCCTACGGCCAGGCCCTGGCACCGCTGGCCGACGAAGGCGTGCTGGTGATCGGTTCCGGCAGCCTGACCCACAACCTGTACGAGGTGCGCTTCGACGCCCCCGACGCGCAGGGCGAAACCTACGCGGTGGAGTTCTCCCGCTGGATCAACGACGTGGTGACCGGGCGTGACCACGCGCGCCTGCAGCAGACCATGGCCATTGCCCCCCATGCCCAGCGCGCCCATCCCACGGCCGAGCACCTGTGGCCGCTGATGGTGGCGGCCGGCGCGGCCGGTGCCCAGTCCCCGGCCACGCGCATCGACGGCGGCATCACGCACGGCGTGCTGGTCATGGACGCTTTCGTCTTCGGCGACGCGCCCGAAGCGGTGGCGGCCTGACCATGGACGTACGCACCGAAGCCCCGACCGGCGATATCGTCCTGCACCGGCCCACCGCGCCAGCGCGGCAGCTGGTGCTGCTGTTCCACGGCGTGGGGGCGAGCCCGGAAGGTTTTCAGGCCCTGGCCCCCGCGCTGGCGCGCGACGACCGCTGGGTGGTGGCGGTGCGCTCGCCGTTCGCGAGCGACCTGGGCGCCGGCTGGCAATGGTTTTCGGTGCAGGGCGTGACCGAGGCCAACCGCAGCGAACGCATCGCCGCCGCGCTGCCGCGTTTTGCCGAGACCGTGCAGCGCTGGCAGGCCCACACCGGGTTGTCGTCCGCGCAGACCGTGCTGGCCGGCTTCTCGCAGGGTGCCATCATGTCGCTCGAATCCACGCAGGTCGGCGACCCGCTGGCCGCGCGCGTGGTCGCGCTGTCCGGCCGGTTCGCCGTTCCGCCGCGGATGGCACCACCGGGCGTGGCCTGGCGGTTCATCCACGGCGCGCAGGACGCGGTGATCCAGTCCCGGTTCAGCACCGATGCGGCGGCGCAGCTGCAGGCCCTGGGCGCGGACACGCAGGTCCACATCCTGCCCGGCCTGGGCCACGGCATCGATCAGCGCGCGCTGGGCCTGCTGGTGGACGCCCTGGACCCCCCGGCATGAACGCCGTCGTCCCTGCCGTGCTGCGGCTGACGGTGGACGCGGGCACCACCTCGCTGGTGCTGGACGGGCCGGCTGCAGCGCCCCGCCGCTGGGACTGGCCCCTGGGCCACGCCACGCTCTGGGCCACCCGGTCCGGCGACCCTTCGCCGGTCATGATCGAGAACGCGATCCAGGTGGTGGAGGACCGGATCGAGCCGGTGGCGCGCCATGTGCCCGCCGGGACGCGGCTGGTGGCCAGCGCCGCGACCTTGGCGCCCCTGCAACGCGAAGGAGCCATTGCCGGCTTGCAGGAAGGAGCCATTGCACGGGAGCAGATCGAGCGCGAATACCAGTGGCTGGCGGCCCGGTCCATGCGGGTTCCGTCGGCGCGTGACCGGGTTTTCGATGCTCCCTCGGGCGACGCGCTGGTGCTCGTCCTGCGCGAGTGCCTGCACCACCTGGACCTGGACGCGGTGCACCTGCAGGACTGATCGCAGCCGGGTTCTGTGCCGAGACTGTCACAGGTCTTTCACGCGCTTGACATACGCTGGGCTTTGCCGGATTCTGCGACCGGCTTGTTTCCTTTTGGCCTACCGCGCCTGCGGTGGGTCAACTTCAAAGTCCAACCCTGAAAGAGAACCCCTCATGAAGAGCAAGATCTCCCGCGTGGCCCTGGCCGCGCTGCTGCTGGTGGCCGGTGCCGCACAGGCCCAGGACAAGACCCTGCGCCTGCTGACCTGGGCCGACTACGTGCCCAAGGACGTGGCCGAACAGTTCACCAAGGAGACCGGCATCAAGGTCGAGGTGACCCTGTCGAACAACGAGGAAATGATCTCCAAGCTGCGCGCCACCGGCGGCGCCGGCTTCGACCTGGCCCAGCCCAGCCAGGACCGCATCGCCGGCCCGCAGACCGAGTTCGGCATCTACAAGCCCATGGACCTGTCCAAGATCAAGGGCGAACAGTTCATCGCGCCGATGCTCGAAGCCACGCGCATCAACACCACGGTGGGTGGCAAGGTCTACGCGGTGCCGCACATCTGGGGCACCGATGGTCTGGTGGTGAACACCAAGACCTCCAAGGCGACCGACTACACCGACCTGTGCGCGGCCGAGAACGCCGGCAAGGTCAGCATGCGCCTGAAGCGCCCGACCCTGATCGCCTTCGCCTTCGCCTCGGGCAAGAATCCGTTCGCCGCGTACGGCGATCCCAAGGCCTACACGGCACTGATGGAAGAGGTCGGCAAGACCCTGACCGAGTGCAAGAAGAACGTGAAGTTCTACTGGGATGGCAAGGACCAGCTGCTGGCCGGCATGCGTTCGGGCGAACTGACCACCGCCATGATGTGGGACACCGGTGGCTGGGGCCTGAACAAGACCCATCCGGACATCAAGTTCATCGCGCCCAAGTCCGGCGCGCTGGGCTGGGTGGACACCTTCGCCATCCCGGCCAAGGGCCGGAACGACGAGGCCGCCTACGCCTGGATCAACTTCAACATGCGCCCCGAGATCGCGGCCAAGGTCGCCACGGCCGCCGGCAACTTCACGGCCGCCAAGGGCGGTGACGCCGGCATGGACCCGGTGCTCAAGAAGCAGTTCGGCGAGAGCTTCCCCGACGCCGCGCTGAAGAACATCAAGTGGTACCCCGCCGTGCCCGCCGGCATCGAGGACATCGAAGGCCGCGTGCTCGACCGCATCAAGGCCGCCAAGTAAGCCGATGGCCGTTGCCCCCGCCGTGACCGCTGCCGCCGCAGCGGACCGTGCGGGCGCCTTCGATCTGGACATCCGGTCCGTCCGCAAACGCTACGGTGCGTTTGCGGCGGTCGATGACCTGAGCTTCGGCGTCCGTTCCGGTTCCTTCTTCTCCATCCTCGGGCCTTCGGGCTGCGGCAAGACCACGCTGCTGCGCATGGTCGCGGGCTTCATCGCGCCCGACGCCGGCGACATCGTGATCAAGGGCCAGTCCATGAATGGCGTGCCGCCCAACCGGCGGCCGGTGAACATGGTGTTCCAGCACCTGGCCCTGTTTCCCATGATGAGCGTGGGCGAGAACATCGCCTACGGGCTGGAGCGGCGTGGCGTCAAGGGCAGCACCGCGAAAGCGAAAGTCACCGACATGCTGCGGCGCGTCGGCCTGCCGGGCAGCGAGGGCAAGCGCATCGACCAGCTCTCGGGCGGGCAGAAGCAGCGCGTGGCGATCGCGCGCTCGCTGGTGCTCGAACCCGCGCTGCTGCTGCTGGACGAGCCGCTGGGCGCGCTGGACCTCAAGCTGCGCGAGCACATGAAGGTCGAGCTCAAGCAGCTGCAGGCCGAGGTCGGCACCACCTTCGTCTACATCACGCACGACCAGAGCGAAGCCCTGGTCATGTCCGATCAGGTGGCGGTGATGAACCACGGCCGCTTCGAGCAGGTGGGTTCGCCGCAGGACCTGTACTACCAGCCGAAGACCGCCTTCGTGGCCGGCTTCGTCGGCCACAACAACCGCGTCGAGGGCCAGATCGAGAACCGCAACGGCGACCAGGTGCTGCTGCGCACCGACAGCGGTCTGAGCCTGTGGGCGCAGCGCGTGGGTGCCGTGGACCAGGGCCAGAAAGCCAGCCTGTTCATCCGCCCCGAAGCCATCGAGATCGGGCGCAGCCCCCGCGAACTGCCCGCCGGTGACCCGGCCTGGAGCGCCACGGTGCAGGCCGTGCTGTTCGACGGCGGCAACTCCACCGTGCAGGTGCATGAAGAGCGCACCGGCACGCCGCTGCAGATCGCCCTGCCGCTGACCGGCCGCCTGGCCGACCTGCGCGCGGGCGAGACGGTGCACTTCTCGTACCAGCCGGCGCAGGCCTGGTGCTTTCCGGCCTGAACCCGATGGACGTCGCCACCCACCGCCGCTGGATGCTGGCCCTGCTGCTGGCCCCGGCCCTGTTGTGGCTGGTGGGACTGCTGGTTCTGCCGCACATCGAACTGGCCGTGCTGTCGCTGCAGGCGCGGGTGGGACCGGGTGAGTATGCGTTCGCGCTCGACCAGTACCGCACCTTCATTGATGAGCCGCTGTACTGGAACACCTTCGTGCGCACGGCGGTCATGTCGGTGCTGGCCACCGTGCTGACCCTGCTGCTGGCCTTTCCCGCCGCCTGGTACATCGCCAAGGTCGCCAAGGGCCGGCTGAAGATGGTGCTGCTGGTGCTGTGCCTGTTGCCGTTCTGGGTCAGCGAGATGGTGCGCACCCTGGGCTGGCTGATCCTGCTGCGCGAGACCGGCGTGGTCTCGGGTCTGCTGCAGGCCACCGGGCTGGCGAACCAGCCGGTCGAACTGCTCTACCACGACGCCACCATCCTGGTCGGCCTGGTCTATGCCTCGCTGCTGTTCATGGTGATCCCGCTGGTCAACAGCCTGGAGAGCCTGGACGACAGCCTGATCGAGGCCGCCTACGACCTGGGCGGCAGCACCGCCAACATCGTGCGCCGCATCGTCATTCCGCACGCCGCGCCGGGCATCGCGGCCGGCTCCATCGTGGTCTTCATGCTCTGCCTGGGCAACTACCTCACGCCCACGCTGCTGGGCGGCAAGGACTCGCTCTGGTTCACCGAGCAGATCTACACCCAGTTCATCACCCGCTTCAACTGGAACCAGGGCGCGGCCTTCGGCTTCCTGCTGCTGTTCCTCTCCAGCCTGCTGGTGTGGGCGGGTCTGAAGCTCACCGGTCAGCGGTTTGGCGCCGTGATGAAAGCATCATGATTCCCAGCCTTCCGCGTCCTGCGATCCAGCGATACGGCCTCGCGGCCTTCGTCGGCGCCTTCTTCGTCTTCCTGTTCGTGCCCCTGGTGGTGGTCGCGGTGTTCGCGTTCAACAACGCCGACTACCCGACGCCGCCCTGGATGGGTTTCACTTTCGACTGGTTCTTCGCCGACAACGACAGCCGCACCGGCCTGCTGCACGACGCCGAGCTGCTCAAGGCCATCGGCGTGAGCGCCTGGGTGGCGCTGTGGGTGACGCTGCTGTCGGTGGTGGTGGGCACCTGCAACGCCTTCCTGCTGGAGCGTTTCGACTTCCCCGGCAAGAGCGCGGTGGCGCTGCTCTCCATGGTGCCGCTGGTGATCCCGGGCGTGATCCTGGGCATCTCCATCCTGGCCTTCGCCAGCCGCATCGCCAACTTCGCCGATGAGACCTGGGGCCTGGAGCTGGAGTTCCTGCGGCCGGGTCTGCCGCTGGTGATCCTCGGACAGTTCAGCTACATCGTGACCATCGCCACGCTGACCATCTCCGCCAGCCTGCGCCGCTTCGACCGCACGCTCGAAGAAGCGGCGCTCAACCTTGGCGCCAGCCGCGCCGCGGTGCTCTGGACCATCACCTTGCCCTACCTGCGCCCGAGCATGATCGGCGCGGCGGCCATGGCCTTCCTGATGTCGTTCGAGAACTTCAACACCACGCTGATGCTGGTCGGTTCGGACGCGCCGCTCACGGTGCTGATGTACGGCCGCATGCGCGAGGGCGCCACGCCGGTGCTCAACGCCGTCAGCCTGTTCCTCATGGTCGCTTCGGCCCTGCTGGCGGTGCTGCTCATGTGGCGCAGTGCCCGCGCGCCGCGCCCCGAATCCGCCTGAGGTCGCGCATGGCCTACCAGCACCGCATCGGCCTGCGCGAATACCGCTTCGACGACCTGCGCACCCTGATGGCCCGCGCCACGCCGCTGCGCTCGGGCGACCGGCTGGCGGGTGTGGCCGCCGCCGACAGCCAGGAGCGTGTGGCGGCGCAGATGGCGCTGGCCGAGCTGCCGCTGGCGACCTTCCTGAACGAGGCGGTCGTGCCCTACGAAGACGACGAGGTCACGCGCCTGATCATCGACACGCACGACCGCGCGGCCTTCGCGCCGGTGGCGCACCTGACGGTGGGCGACTTCCGCAACTGGTTGCTGGGCGACGCGGCCGACACCGCCACGCTGACCGCGCTTGCGCCCGGCCTCACCCCCGAAATGGTGGCCGCTGTCAGCAAGCTCTGCCGCGTGCAGGACCTGGCGCTGATCGCGCGCAAGTGTTCGGTGGTCACGCGCTTTCGCGGCACCATCGGCCTGCCGGGCCGGCTGGCCACACGGTTGCAGCCCAACCACCCGACCGACGACATGGCCGGCATCGCGGCCAGCCTGCTTGACGGCCTGCTCATGGGCAGCGGTGACGCGGTGATCGGCATCAACCCCGCGACCGACAACGTGCCGCAGGTGCAGCGCCTTCTGGTCATGCTCGACGAGGTCATCGTGCGCTACGGCATCCCCACCCAGAGCTGCGTGCTGACGCACGTCACCAACACGATGCAGGCCATGGCCGCCGGTGCACCGGTGGACCTGGTGTTCCAGTCGATTGGCGGCACCGAGGCCACCAACCGCAGTTTCGGTATCGACCTGGCGCTGCTGCGCGAGGCGCGCGAGGCGGCGCTGTCGCTGCGGCGCGGCGCGGTGTTCGACGATGGCCAGCGCGGCGAACACGTCATGTATTTCGAGACCGGTCAGGGCAGTGCGCTGTCCGCCAACGCGCACCACGGCTGTGACCAGCAGACCATCGAGGCACGCGCCTACGCCGTGGCGCGCCACTTCCGGCCGCTGCTGGTCAACACCGTGGTCGGCTTCATCGGCCCGGAGTACCTGTTCGACGGCAAGCAGATCCTGCGCGCGGGGCTGGAGGACCATTTCTGCGGCAAGCTGCTGGGCGTGCCCATGGGCTGCGACGTCTGCTACACCAACCACGCCGAGGCCGACAGCGACGACATGGACGCGCTGCTGACCCTGCTGTGCACGGCGGGGGTCAACTTCATCATGGGCATTCCGGGGGCCGACGACATCATGCTCAACTACCAGAGCACGTCCTTCCACGACGCGCTGGCCATGCGCCAGCTGCTGGGCCTGCGCACCTCGCCCGAGTTCGAGGACTGGCTGCTGCGCATGGGCATCCGCGAGCCCGGTGCCGCGCTGCGACTGGCGCCCGCCCTGCCCGACGCCATGGCCAGCGCCGTGCGGCGGCTGGAGGCCTCGTGAGCGGGCGCGAAACCCCCTTGGTGCAGACCGCGGCCTGGGACGGCCTGCGGCGTTTCACCGACGCGCGCATCGCCCTGGGCCGCGCCGGCCACAGCCAGCCCACCGCCGCGCACCTGGCCTTCCAGCTGGCCCATGCGCAGGCGCGTGACGCGGTGCACCTGCCCTTCGACATCACCACGCTGGCGCAGGGCGTGCAGGGACTGGGCCTGCAGACCCTGTGCCTGCGCAGCGCCGCCCGCGACCGCGCCACCTACCTGCAGCGGCCGGATCTGGGGCGGCGGCTCGACGCCGACGGCCTGCAACGCCTGGCCGATGTGGCCGCAGCGCTGGTCGACCTGGCCATCGTCATTGCCGACGGCCTGTCGGCCCTGGGCGTGATGCAGAACGCACTGCCGCTGCTGCAGCACCTGCTGCCGCTGCTGCAGACCGATCCGCAGCCCTGGACGCTGGGGCCGGTGGTGCTGGTCGAGCAGGGGCGCGTGGCCATCGGCGACCCGGTCGGCGAAGCCCTGAAGGCGCGGCTGGTGCTGGTGCTGATCGGCGAACGGCCGGGCCTGAGCTCGCCCGACAGCCTGGGCCTGTACTTCACCTGGGCACCGTGCAGCGGCTTGACCGACGCGCAGCGCAACTGCATCTCCAACGTGCGCGAGGCCGGGCTGCCGCCGGACCGCGCGGCACGCAAGCTGCACGCCCTGATGGCGCAGGCCCGCCGCCTGCAGATCAGCGGCGTGGCGCTCAAGGACGAGACCGACGCCGCCGCATTGGCCACAATACGGCCGCATGTGGACACCCTGCCTTGACCGCCTGCGCCTGGGGGCGCTGGCCTTGCTGCTGTTGCTCATCGTTGGCGGTGCACACGCTCAGCAGCGCACGCTGCGCCTGCTCACCCGTCCGCTGTTCGTGCCCACCGACGTGGTGGAGGCCTTCACCCGCGAGACCGGCATCCGTGTCGAGGTCACCGAGGCGGAGGCGGACGAACTGGTCGAACTTCTGCGCACCCGTCCGGATGACTTCGACCTGGCCCAGCCGGCACAGGACCGGGTGCTGGCCACGCAGACGGCCCACCAGCTGTTCAGGCCGCTGGACATGGTCCGCATCGACAGCGCGCGCTACCTGCCGGCCATGCTGGCGGCCACGCGGCTGAACACCAGCGTCGGCAACCAGGTGTATGCGGTGCCGCACCTGTGGGGCACCGACGGTCTGGTGGTGGACACCCGTTTCGGCCAGTCCGCCGACCTGCAGCAGCTGTGTGCGGACCCGGCCGCGAAGATCGGTGCGCTGCCCACGCGCGGCACCCTGGTCTTCTTCGCGCTGGCCGCCGGACTGGATCCTTTTGCCGCCTACACCGACCCCAAGGCCTACGCCAGCCTGATGGAGCAGGCCTACCGGCGCATCGAGGCCTGTTCGCCGCAGCTGCAGTGGCGCCGCGACACCGACCAGCTGCTCGGCGGCCTGCGCCGGCGCGAATGGGGTGCTGCGCTGATGCCGGACGGCGCCACCTGGCGTCTGGCGCGCTGGCTGCCCGAGCTGCGCTACAGCGTGCCGGCCACCGGTGTGGCGGGCTGGATCGTCGGCTACGCGCTGCCGGCCCGCGGGCGTGAAGACGCCGCCGCCTACACCTGGATCAACTACAACCTGCGGCCCGAGGTGGCGGGGCAGGTGGCCTCCGGCGCCGGGCAGTTCAGTGCCGTGCGCGGGGCCGAACAGGGCATGGACCCGGCGCTGCGGCGCCAGTTCGCACAGAGCTTCCCGGCCGCGGCTTTGCGGCGCATCCGCTGGTATCCGCCGGTGCCGGTCGATATCGAGGCCATCGACGCGCGGCTGGTGGCGCGCCTGCGGGCGGGCCGTTGAGGCCGCCGGTCCCGCACCTGGCCGCGTTAAGGCCCGCTTCATCTGCAGTCGTTTCAATGCCCCCACCAGCATGTGCTGGGGTGTCATTGAAGAGGTTGTTTCATGAAGTCGATCGTCATTTCCGTCGCCCTGATGGCCGTTGCCGGCATGGCCATGGCCGAACCCGCCTGCAGCGCGCCCAAGGACAAGTGGATGCCTGAAGCGCAGTTCAAGAAGCAGGTCGAATCGCAGGGTTACCAGATCAAGACCTTCAAGGTCAACAAGGGCCAGTGCTACGAAATCTATGGCACCAAGGATGGCAAGAAGGTCGAACATTTCTTCGATCCCGCCACCGGCGCCCAGGTCACCAAATAAGCGCAGCCGATGAGCCCCGACGCTTCCAGCCAGAACAGCCACCCCGTCTGGGACCGTTTTGTCCGGGTCTTCCACTGGACCCTGGTGGCCTGTGTGCTGCTCAACTACTTCCTGCTCGAAGCGGGCGAGACACCCCACGAATGGACAGGCTACCTGGCGGTCGCTCTCGTGGCCGCGCGCATCGTCTGGGGCTTCATCGGTTCGCGCCACGCGCGCTTCTCGGATTTTTTCCCGACCCCGGAGCGCCTGATGGCGCACCTGCGGGCCCTGCGTTCGGAGCAGCCTGGGCACCACTGGGGTCACAACCCGCTGGGCGCGCTCATGATGCTGCTGCTCATGATGTTGGTGCTGGCGCTGGGCATCACGGGTTGGATGCAGGGCACCGACCGGTACTTCGGTGAGGCGTGGCTGCAGGAGCTGCACGCGCTGATCGCGCATGCGCTGGTGCTGTCGGCGGGTGCGCATGCCGCGGCTGCCCTGGTGATGGGGCGCATCGAGCGCACGCGTCTGGTCAAGGCCATGGTGACCGGGATCAAGGAACGCTACTGATCGCACCGCGTGGCACACTGCCACGCACCATGCTGCGCATCGACCCTTCCCAAGTGGAGTTCACCGCCATCCGTGCCCAGGGCGCGGGCGGGCAGAACGTCAACAAGGTCTCCAACGCCGTGCACCTGCGCTTCGACGTGGCCGCTTCATCGCTGCCCGACGCGGTGAAGGCGCGGCTGCTCGCGCACGCCGACCAGCGCATCACCGAACAGGGCGTGATCGTCATCAAGGCGCAGACCAGTCGCAGCCTGGAACAGAACAAGGCCGATGCGCTGGCGCGCCTGCAGGCGCTGGTGAACGCCGCGGCCCATGTGCCCAAGGCGCGCAAGGCGACACGGCCCACACTGGCGTCGAAGCAGCGCCGCCTGGCCGGCAAGGCCAGCCGGGCGCAGATCAAGCAGGGGCGCGGCCGGGTCTCGGGGTCTGACTGACGGTCTCGTCCACCGATCAGCTGATCGATGACCGGGGCACGAACAGTGAAGTGGCCCGAAAAATCACAGCCCCGGCGGGCTGCTGGCGGCGACCTGCTTTGGGCTGTCGCTGGCGGGCCTGGTACGGAACACCAGGGCCGGGACATTGAGATTGCCGAAGATGGACGTCACGCTGCCGCGAACGGCGCTGTGAAGCGCTCGACCCCAGACCACATGGGTGGCCGGCACAGGCTCGGGCAGCGCCTCGCTCACGGTGCCGGGCATGCCGGCAAACCCGGGCGCCAGCCAGACGGACATTTCGATGAAAGTTCCGTTCGAGTTGGCGAAGCTGGAGGTGACTTCATGCATGCCTTCGGGGAACTTGCCTTCGTACGCCGCCAGGATCGCCTTGCCCGGCTCACCCAGGTAGTCCAGCAGGCTCCGGGTGGTGTAGCTCGGATGCACCTGCAAACAGCTGGAATAGAGCAAGGCATCACCCGAACGACCCTCTGCAAACACCTTGTCGGTGGACTCGCATCGGCGACCGTAGGTCATGTAGGCAGCGGTCACCCCGGACTTGCTGGCGCGCACCACGGCCACGGCTTGCACGTCACCTTTCGGCCCGGTTTTGACAAAGAGCTTCCTCTCGCTGGGGATCACGCCGCGCCTGTCGCCCCCATACGCAGCCCCCGGGTCCGGGAGCTCGGTGGCATGCCAGTCGTCGGTGGTGAAAACCACGTTCGCACGCCCCACCGGGAACTCGACGGCGTGGGCCGCGCCGAGACTTGCAAACGTCAAGAAGACCGTGCCGGCGCATCGGGTCAAGAGACTCATCTTTCTTCCTCCCTGGGGTATCAATGGAACGCACAGCCGCAGCCCGACTGCTCGATACCAATTGTAAGAAGAACAGGTCTTCGACGCAGCGCCGCAACAGCGAGCGGCGGTTCCGATCGGCTCTCGACTCAGACCGATGTTGCTCAGTCGCGCGGCGCGGTCTCCACGAAGCTGCGCAGCGACCACACCAGGGCCGGCTCCAGAACGCTGTCCCATGGTGGCATGTGCACGATGCCGAACTTCTGTTTGCCGTAGCGCACCGATTGGACGAAGAAATGGTCGGCGTCGGACTGGCAGCGCTGGTGAAGCGCCGGGTCCTTGACGCGCTGGCAGGCCAGCCCGATGCGGCGCAGGTCGGGCGCGGGCGAGCGCGATCCGTTGGCGTTCTCGCCGTGGCAGCGGGCACAGGTCTGGTTGAAGGCCTGCCCGCCGATGCGGGCCGCGTCGGCGTTGCCGCGCAGCGGGTTGACCTCGGCCCAGCCAGGGGCTATGGCTGGCAGGGCGGCGGTGTCCACGTCCGGGCGCTGGACATCAATCTCTGCCTGTGCCGTGGCCAGCGTCAGGGTCAGACCCATCAGACACAGGGCGCGCGCTGCGCATGGGCGGTGCTTCATGTTCACCATCCTTTCGGGCAGCCGGTGCAGCCGTCCATGTTGGACGACGGAAAGACCGAATAGCGCATGAAGTTGCCGTCGAACACCGCGTCCCGCAGGTTGACCTGGTTGAACTTGGCTTCCTGCAGGTTGCTGCCGATGAAGCGGGTACCCAGGAACCAGGATTTGTCGAGCCGCGCGATTTCGAGGCTGGCGCCGTTGAATTCGGCGCCCGAGAAGTCCGAGCGCAGCAGGCGAGCGCCTTCGAGGTCGGTGCCGAAGAAGCGCACCTTCTTCAGGTTGGCGTTGGACACGGTGGCCTTGGCCAGTTTCGCGCCCGTGAGGTTGGCGCCTTCCAGGTCGGCCACGGCCAGGTTGGCTCCGCGCAGGTCGGCCCGTGTCAGGTCGGCACCGCGCAGGTCGGCTCCCGCCAGGTTGCGGCCCACCAGGTTGGCGTGGCGCAGGTCGGCGCCGGGGCAACGGGTGTAGGGCCAGATCGGACAACCGTTGATGACCAGCGTACCGTCGTCGTCGCTGGCCGGTGGTGGGTCGGCCGCGTGCAGGGCAGGGGTCAGCAGCAGGCCGGCCAGCAGCACGGCCGGTGCAGGCATCAGGGGGCGGTTCATGCGTGAGTCTCCGGAAAAAAAGCCTGGCCCGCGGAAACGCATGCGGGCCAGGCCAACTCACGAACCTTTATCTGCTGGCGACCTGCTTGGGCAGCTTGAAGACCCACATCGAGCCGCCCTGCGAGACCTGTTTGGTCAGTTCGGCCATGTCACCGCCCCACAGCGGCACCGCGCCGCCGTAGCCCGACTGGATGCCGACGTACTGCTCGCCATCCATCTCCCAGGTGACGGGGATGGAGACGATGCCCGAGCCGGTCTGGAACTTCCACAGCTCCTTGCCGGTTTTCTGGTCGAAGGCCTTGATGTAGCCGTCCGATGTGCCGGTGAAGAGCAATCCGCCGGCGGTGGTCAGCGTGCCGGCCCACAGCGGGAACTGTTCCTTGTGTTCCCATTCGATCTTGCCCGTGATGGGGTTGATGGCGCGCAGGATGCCCACGTGGTCGTTGTGCAGCTTCTTGATGCGGAAGCCCTGGCCCAGGTAGGCGGCGCCGGCCTTGTAGTTGATGTTCTCGGCCCAGTAGTCCATGGCCCAGTGGTTGCCCGGGATGTAGAACAGGCCGGAGTCCGGGCTGTAGCTCATGGGCATCCAGTTGGTGCCGCCCAGGAACGGCGGGGACACAAAGATGGTGTCGCCCTTGTCCTGCCCGGCTTTGGGCATGGGGGGGTACTGGGCGTCGACCACCTGGGGCATGCCGGTCTTCAGGTCGAATCCCTTGGTCCAGGTGATGCCGTCGACGAAGGGCCAGGCGTTGATGATGGCGTTCTGCTTCCAGGGGTGGCCACCACCAGCCTTGGCCAGCTTCTCGCGGTCGGTGACGAAGAAGTAGCCGTTGCGGTCGGCGTGGGCCGAGGCCTTGACCGTCTTGCCGGTCTTGGGGTCCTTGTAGTCGAACAGCAGCACCGAGTTGTTGCCCGAGAAGTCCCAGGCGTCGTTGGGCGTGTGCGAGAAGAAGCCCTTGAGCTCGCCGGTGGTCGGGTCCACGTACGCCTGGCCCGAGGTGTACAGGCTGGGCCAGTTGATGGGGCGGTCGCCCGGGGCGGTGCGCTTCCAGGTGTTCCACGGCGCAGGGTTGCCGGTGCCCACCACGATGGTGTTGGTCTCGACGTCGAACGACGCCGTCTGCCACGGTGCACCGCCGCCGTGGCTCCAGGCCTCGACCTTGCCGGTGGGCGAGTTCGGGTCGTTGGGCCAGCTCGGGGCCTTGGGGTCGCCGGTCGGGGTGCTGGGTTGGCCGTTGAGGCGGCCCACGTGGCCCTCGACAAAGGGCCGGGCCCAGAGCTCCTTGCCGGTGTCCACGTCGCGGGCGTAGAGGAAACCGACGACGCCGAATTCGTCGCCCGAGGAGCCGTGCACCAGCATCACCTTGCCGGTCTTCTGGTCCTTCACAATGAACGGTGCGCCGGTCATGGTGTAGCCGATCGTGTGGTCGGCGAATTTCTCTTTCCACACCACCTTGCCGGTGGCGCGGTCCAGGGCCACGATGGACGCGTCCAGCGTGCCGAAGAACACCTTGTCGCCGTAGATGGCCGGGCCGCGGTTGACCACGTCGCAGCAGGGGCGGATGTCTTCGGGCAGGCGGTGCTCGTAGCTCCACAGGCGCTTGCCGGTGCGCGCGTCGATGGCGACGAAGCGCGAGTAGGAGGCGGTGGCGTAGATCACGCCGTCGTGCACCAGCACCTGGCCTTCCTGCCCGCGCTGCTTTTCACCACCAAACGAGTAGCTCCACACCGGCAGCAGGCCGGCCACGTTCTGGGTGTTGATGGTCTTGGCCGGGCTGTAGCGCTGCGCGGTCAGGCCCAGGCCGTAGCTGAGCACGTCGCCGGTGGTCTTGTGGTCGTTGGCGATGTCTTCCCAGACCACCGGCTTGGCGGCGTGGGTGGCCCCTGCAAGCAGTGCGGACAGCGCCAGGGCGATGTGGCCGGGGCGCAGGCGACGGTGTTGGCGTGTGGTCATCGGATGGGTCTCCTCGTTGTGGGTGGTGGGTGACAGGTCGCAGGCCGTCTGCGATGCCGGGGCAGTATCGGCAGCGCTGCGGTCAGCGTCGCGGGAGCCTGGCCCCACGAACCCGGGAAAAACGCCCGACCGCTCCGGGAAAACCGTCGGGGTGGCATGTGCCTTGCGGTGACACAAGCCCACGTTTTCTGGAGCAACCATGGACCTTCGGTTCCGACTGTTGGCCACGCTTTCGGCCGGTCTGGCAGCGCTGCTGCTGGCGGGGGTGCTGGTGGTGGCGTCGAGCCTGCGCGAGGACGTGCAGGAAGAGATGGAGGGATCAGCACGGCTGATCACGCTGGTGTTGCAGGCCGCGCAGGCCTCGCCCCAGGGCAGCGAGGCCGCCCACCGTGCGCTGGACGGCCTGCTGCGTGAAGGCGGTTTGCGTCACGTCCGGGTGGACTGGGTGCGTTCAGACGCGGAACAGCCGTTGCTCCAAAGCGCAACACCGACGCCCGACGCCCCCCGCTGGGCCCTGCGGCTGGCCGGACTGCAGGATTGGGACTTACCCGCATACCGTCTGCCGGTCGGACCCGACGAGCAACTGGTCATCCGCATGGATCCCGGCAGCGAGGTGGACGAGGTGCTGGAGGACGCGGCCTGGATGCTGGCCGTGTTCCTGTTCTTTTCGGGCGTGTCCATGGCGGCGGCCTGGTGGGCGGCCGACCGTGCCTTGCGCCCGGTCCGGCTGCTGGAGGACGGTCTGGCCCGCATCGGTCGCGGTGAGCTTGACCAGCCCCTGCCGCCCATGGCGCTGCGCGAGTACCAGCGGGTGGCCCAGGCGATCAACGGACTGGCGCAGTCGCTCGCGCAGTCGCTGGACGGTGAGCGAAGGCTGGGGCAGCGGCTGATGGTGCTGCAGGAGTCCGAGCGCGAGGAGCTGGCGCGGGAGCTGCACGACGAGTTCGGCCAGGGACTGGCCGCGATGGGGGCGGCCGCCGCGTTCGTCGAACGGCACGCCGCGTCGGCGCAACCCGACGCGCTGATCGAATGCGCACGGGACATCCGCGCCGCTTCCACCCACATGTCGCTGCAGGTGCGCAGCCGCCTGCGTCAGCTGCGTCCGCATGGGCTGGAGGACCTGAACCTGCGCGAAGCCATCACCGAACTGGTGTACGGCAGCCGCCTCAAGGCCGAGGGTGTGGCGATCGAGGCGCTGGTGCCCGATGTTTTGCCCCGTCTGTCGGCCGAGGCCGGTCTGGCGCTCTACCGCACGGTGCAGGAAGCCCTGACCAATGTGCTGCGCCATGCCCGCGCGGCACGGGTGCGTGTGGTCATCGCCCTGCAGGAACAGGGTTTGCAGATGACGCTGGACGACGACGGTGCCGGTCGCGCACCGGATGTGTTGAAGAAGGCCCGCGCCGGCGTGATGGGCATGCGCGAGCGCGCCACCATGGCCGGCGGCCGGTTTGAACTGGGCATGGCCCCACTGGGCGGCTTGCGTGTGCAGCTCTGGCTGCCGTTGCCGACCCCTTCCACAGGAGATCCGCATGCTGAATGTGCTGTTGCTGGATGACCATGCGGTCGTGAGGACCGGCTACCGCCGCCTGATCGACGCCGAGCCCGACCTGCGGGTGGTGGCCGAGGCCAGCACCACCGACGAGGCCTACGCCCTGCTGCAGCAGGGCGGGATCGACGTGGCGGTGGTGGATCTGAGCCTGAAAGGGGCCAGTGGGGTGGAGGCGATCCGGCGCTTCCTGGCGCGTGACCCGCAGCTCAAGGTGATGGTGCTGTCCATGCACGACAGCCCGGGCTTTGTGACCCAGGCCATGCGCGCCGGTGCCCTCGGCTACCTGACCAAGAGCAGCGAGCCGGCCGACATGCTCGATGGCATCCGCGCCGTGGCGCGCGGGCGTCGGGTGCTGGCGCCGGAGATTGCACAGACCTTGGCCGATGCTGCGCTGGACGGCAACGCCCTGCTCAACCGCCTGACACCACGCGAATTTGAAGTGCTTCGCATGGCCGCCACCGGCGAGGCCACCCGGCAGATCGCCAGCCAGATGCACCTGAGCCCCAAGACGGTGTTGAACCACCTGTCCATGGTGCGGCAGAAGCTGGAAGCCGACAGCGACTTCAAGCTGTTGCGTCTGGCCGTGCGGCACGGCCTGGTGGACCTGAACGGCGAAGCGGCGTGACCGGCCAACTCAGATCAGCGCGCCTGGTACAGCGTCAGGTCGGTGTGCACCAGGTCCAGCGGGAAACGGCGCCCGGCCAGGTGGTCTTCGATGCAGCGCTGCACCAGCGGGCTGCGGTGGCGGTCGGCACTGGCGCGCACCTCGTCGGGCGTCATCCACAGCGTGCGCACGATGCCGGTGTCCAGCGTGCGCTGCGCATCGAATGCACCCAGTTCGCCGCAGTAGGCAAAACGCAGGTAGGTGATGTCCTCAGCGGTGGCGGCGCGCTGGAAGCGCGAAAGGTAGACGCCCACCAGTGCGGTCGGCCGGAAGGCGAACGCGGTTTCTTCCAGCGCCTCGCGCGCCACACCCGCTTCCGGGCTTTCGCCCGGGTCCAGATGCCCGGCCGGGTTGTTCAGGCGCAGGCCTTCGGGCGTGTGCTCTTCCACCAGCAGGTAGCGGCCCTCGGATTCGATGATCGCTGCCACGGTGACGCTGGGTTTCCATCGGGTGCTCATGCGGCGGATTATCCGGGCGTTGCGCAGGCGGTTCCTGTGAACGGGAGGTCTTGCCGCATCGTGAAATCCGTGCCGCGCGGCGGGTGGGCCGACGCCACCCTGTCCCCGTGCAAACCCTTATGCGACAACGGTTTGCGCGGGGCAGAGCGCTGGAAACCATCGGTTAAGCTGGCCCGCAATTTGTTCACGAGTGAGTGAGGATCTCCCCATGACTTCTGGCGCTTCGACCGACACCGCCGCCGCCACGCCCCAGCGCATCGGCATTCCCCGCGAGACGTTCCCCGGTGAAAAACGTGTGGCCAGCGTGCCCGACGTGGTCACCAAACTCGCCAAGCTGGGCTTTGGCGTGGTGGTGGAAACCGGCGCCGGTGAACTCGCCGACCTGTCCGACGACGCCTACCGCGAAGCGGGCGCCAGCATCGCGGGTTCCACGGCCGAGCTCTGGTCCAGCGCCGACATCGTGTTCAAGGTGCGCCCGCCCACCGGCGACGAGGTGGCGCTGATGCGCGCCGGCCAGACGCTGATTGGCTTCGTCTGGCCGGCGCAGAACCCGGACCTGATGCAGCAACTGGCCGCGAAGAAAGTGACGGTGCTGGCCATCGACTGCCTGCCGCGCACGCTCAGCCGCGCGCAGAAGATGGACGCGCTGACCTCGATGGCCGGTGTCAGCGGCTACCGCGCCGTGGTCGAGGCGGCCAACGCCTTCGGCCGCTTCTTCAACGGCCAGATCACCGCCGCGGGCAAGGTGCCGCCGGCCAAGGTGTTCATCGCCGGTGCCGGCGTGGCCGGCCTGGCCGCCATCGGCGCGGCCGCCAGCCTGGGCGCCATCGTGCGCGCCAACGACACGCGCGCCGAGGTGGCCGACCAGGTGGTCTCGCTGGGTGGCGAGTTCGTCAAGGTGGACTACGAAGAAGAAGGCTCGGGCGGTGGCGGCTACGCCAAGGTCATGAGCGAAGGCTTCCAGGCCGCGCAGCGGGAGATGTACGCGAAGCAGGCGCGCGAGGTGGACATCATCATCACCACCGCGCTGATCCCGGGCAAGCCGGCGCCCAAGCTGATCACCGCCGAGATGGTGCGCAGCATGAAACCCGGCAGCGTGATCGTGGACATGGCGGCCGAGCAGGGCGGCAACTGCGAACTCACCGAACCCGGCAAGGCCGTGGTCAAGCATGGCGTGACCATCGTCGGCTACACCGACCTGGCCTCGCGCATGGCGCGCCAGTCGTCCACGCTGTACGGCACCAACCTGTTCCGCCTGACCGAAGAGCTGTGCAAGACCAAGGACGGCGTGATCAACGTCAACATGCAGGACGACGCGATCCGTGGCCTGACCGTCATCAAGGACGGCGAGATCACCTGGCCCGCGCCCCCGATCGCGGCCGCCCCGAAACCGGCCCCCAAGCCGGCGGCCGCAGCGCCCAAGGCCGCAGCCCACGGCCACGGCCCGGGCGAGCCCATGTCGGCCAAGACCCTGGCCATCGTGTTCGGCATCGGCGCCGTGCTGTTCGCGCTGGTCGGCCTCTATGCGCCGGCGTCCTTCCTCTCGCACTTCACCGTGTTCGTGCTGGCCTGCTTCGTGGGCTACATGGTGGTGTGGAACGTCACCCCCTCGCTGCACACGCCGCTGATGAGTGTGACCAACGCGATCAGCTCGATCATCGCCATCGGTGCGCTGATCCAGGTCGCGCCACCGCTGGACGCGGCGGGTGCCGCCGACCGGCCCAACGCCCTGATCCTGGGTTGCGCCGTGCTGGCGCTGGTGCTCACGGCGATCAACATGTTCGGCGGCTTCGCCGTCACGCGCCGCATGCTGGCGATGTTCCGCAAATAAGAAGAGGACGACTCCCATGACCTCCAGTCTGGCCACCATGGCCTACATCGGCGCCACCATCCTGTTCATCCTCAGCCTGGGTGGCCTGTCCAACCCCGAAACCGCGCGCCGCGGCAACCTGTTCGGCATGGTCGGCATGACCATCGCCGTACTGGCCACGGTGCTCGGCCCGCGCGTCACCGCCGCCGGCATCCCCTGGATCGTCGGCGCCCTCGTGGTCGGCGGTGCCATCGGCCTGATCGCCGCCAAGAAGGTGCAGATGACGCAGATGCCCGAGCTGGTCGCGCTCATGCACAGCCTGGTGGGCCTGGCGGCCTGCCTGGTGGGTTTCGCCAGCTACGTGGACACCTCGACCGTCTTCGCCACCCCGGCCGAAAAGGCCATCCACGAGATGGAGATCTACATCGGCATCCTGATCGGCGCCGTCACCTTCTCAGGTTCCATCATCGCCTTCGGCAAGCTCAGCGGACGCATCGGCGGCAAGCCGCTGCTGCTGCCGGCGCGCCACTGGCTCAACCTGGCCGGCCTGCTGGTCGTCATCTGGTTCGGTCGCGCCTTCCTCAACGCCCACGACATCCAGGCCGGCATGACGCCGCTGATCGTGATGACGGTGATCGCGCTGCTGTTCGGCATCCACATGGTGATGGCCATCGGCGGCGCCGACATGCCGGTGGTGGTCTCGATGCTCAACAGCTACTCGGGCTGGGCCGCGGCGGCCACCGGCTTCATGTTGAGCAACGACCTGCTGATCGTGGTCGGCGCCCTGGTGGGTTCTTCGGGTGCCATCCTGAGCTACATCATGTGCCGCGCGATGAACCGCAACTTCATCAGCGTGATCGCCGGCGGCTTCGGTGGCGGTGCGCCCGTGCCCAAGGCGGCGGCCGGTGCCGCAGCCGAACCGCAGGGTGAGGTCACGCCGGTCAGCGCCACGGAAACGGCGGAGCTGCTGCGCGAGGCCAAGAATGTGATCATCGTGCCCGGCTACGGCATGGCCGTGGCGCAGGCCCAGCACACGGTGTTCGAGATCACCAAGCTGCTGCGCGAGAAGGGCGTGAACGTGCGCTTCGGCATCCACCCGGTGGCCGGCCGCATGCCGGGCCACATGAACGTGCTGCTGGCCGAGGCCAAGGTGCCCTACGACATCGTGCTGGAGATGGACGAGATCAACGAGGACTTCCCCGACACCGACGTGACCATGGTGATCGGCGCCAACGACATCGTGAACCCGGCCGCGCAGGACGACCCGACCAGCCCGATCGCCGGCATGCCGGTGCTCGAAGTCTGGAAGGCGCGCACCAGCATCGTCATGAAGCGCTCCATGGCCAGCGGCTACGCCGGCGTGGACAACCCGCTCTTCTACAAGGACAACAACCGCATGCTGTTCGGCGACGCCAAGAAGATGCTCGACGAGGTGCTGGCCGCGCTGCGGGGCTGAACGCCTTCGGGCACCTCGCCCGACAAAGGGCCGGCGGCATGCCGGCCCTTTGTTTTTTGTAGCGCCGGCATGGCCGTTTTTCTGGGTTCAGGGGATTGAGTCAGAATCACGTCAGGGAAAACACGCGAGCCGAAACCCGTGCCGATCGGGAGAATGCTCGCGGAATGTTCACAACCGATCCGTGGAGACCTTCATGACCGACACGACGTCCAGCGTCGCCCACCGTCCCTGGCTGGGAGCCTACCCGCCCGGCGTTGCGGCCGACATCGACGTGACCCGCTACACCTCCCTGGTTCACCTGCTGGAGGAGAGCTTCCAGAAGTACGCTGCGCGCACCGCCTACAGTTTCATGGGCAAGGAGCTGAGCTACGCCCAGGCCGACAGCCTGTCGCAGGCGTTCGCGGCCTACCTGCAGGGTCTGGGCCTGTCCAAGGGTGACCGTGTGGCCATCATGATGCCCAACGTGCCGCAGTACCCGGTGGTGGTGGCCGGCATCCTTCGCGCCGGTTTCGTGGTGGTCAACGTGAACCCGCTCTACACCCCACGCGAGCTGGAGCACCAGCTCAAGGACTCGGGCGCCAAGGCCATCGTCATCATCGAGAACTTCGCCTGCACGCTGGAGCAGTGCATCGCCAACACGCCGGTCAAGCACGTGGTGCTGGCCGCCATGGGCGACCTGCTGGGTCTGCTCAAGGGCACCATCGTCAACTACGTGGTGCGCAACGTGAAGAAGATGGTGCCGGGCTACAGCCTGCCGCAGGCGGTGCGCTTCAATGAAGCCATCGCAAGGGGAACCAAGGGCAGTTTCAAGCGGCCCGACATCAAGGCCGACGACGTGGCCGTGCTGCAGTACACCGGCGGCACCACCGGCGTCGCCAAGGGCGCGATGCTGCTGCACCGGAACATCATCGCCAACGTGCTGCAGTCCGAGGCCTGGAACGACCCGGTGATGCAGAAGGTGCCGGCCGGCGAGCAGCCCACCAGCGTGTGCGCGCTGCCGCTGTACCACATCTTCGCTTTCACGGTGAACATGATGCTGGGCCTGCGCACCGGCGGCAAAGTCATCCTGATCCCCAACCCGCGCGACCTGCCGGCGGTGCTCAAGGAGTTGTCCAAACACAGCTTCCACAGCTTTCCAGCCGTGAGCACCCTGTTCAACGGCCTGGCCAACCACCCCGACTTCAACACGGTCAACTGGAAGAACCTGAAGGTCTCGGTCGGCGGCGGCATGGCGGTGCAGAGCGGCACGGCCAAGCTCTGGCTGGAGAAGACCGGCTGCCCCATCTGCGAAGGCTACGGACTGTCGGAAACCAGCCCGTCGGCCAGTTGCAACCCCACCACCAGCACCGAGTTCACCGGCACCATCGGCGTGCCGCTGCCCAACACCTTCATGAAGTGCCTGGACGACGACGGCAACGAAGTGCCGCAGGGTCAGCCGGGCGAGATCGCCATCAAGGGGCCGCAGGTCATGGCCGGCTACTGGCAACGCCCGGACGAGACCGCCAAGGTCATGACCGCCGACGGCTTCTTCAAAACCGGCGACGTCGGCGTGATGGACGAGCGTGGCTACTTCAAGATCGTGGACCGCAAGAAGGACATGATCCTGTGCTCGGGCTTCAACGTGTACCCCAACGAGATCGAGGACGTGGTGTCCACGCTGGCCGGCGTGCTGGAGTGCGCGGCGGTCGGTGTGCCCGACCCGAAGGCGGGCGAGGCGATCAAGCTGGTGATCGTGAAGAAGGACCCGGGCCTGACCGAGGAGCAGGTGCGCGAGCATTGCCGCGCCAACCTCACCGGCTACAAGCAGCCCAAGCTGATCGAGTTCCGCACCGAGATGCCCAAGACACCGGTGGGCAAGATCCTGCGGCGCGAGCTCCGCGACAAGAAGTAGCCGGCGCGGTGCGACACAATGACAGGGCGGCTTCGGCCGCCTTTGTCATTTCCGGAACTTGCGCATGACCCGTACCGCCATCGTTGCCGCCCTGCACGACGAACTCGCCAGTGTGCTGGCGCTGATGCCCGACGAGCAGAAACAGCGGGTCGGTGGACGCGAGTTCTGGGAGGGCCACCTGCACGGGCAGGACGTGGTGGCCGTGCTGTCCGGCATCGGCAAGGTGGCGGCGGCCACGACCGCCGCCATGCTGATCGAGCGCTTCGGCGTGCGCCGCATCGTGTTCACCGGCGTGGCCGGCGGTCTGGGACCGGGCGTGAAGGTGGGCGACATGGTGCTGGCGCGGTCCTTCCTTCAGCACGACATGGACGCCTCGCCGCTGTTCCCGCGTCACGAGGTGCCGCTGTACGGGCGCGCACGCTTCGACGCCGATCCGGCGCTGGCCGATGCACTGGAACTGGCCTGCGAACGGGTGTTGCAGGGGCTGCCACAGCAGCTGGGCGAGCAGACGGTCACCACCTTCGGTCTGCAGGCGCCACGCCTGCACCAGGGCCTGCTGATCAGCGGTGACCGCTTCGTCGCCACCACCGCCGAAAGCCAGGCGCTGCAGCGCGAACTGCCCGACGCGCTGGCGGTGGAAATGGAGGGCGCTGCGTTCGCCCAGGTCTGTCACGACTTCGGCGTGCCGCTGGCGGTGGTGCGCACCATCTCAGACCGCGCCGACGACGCGGCGCACGTGGACTTCCCCCGCTTCCTGCGCGAGGTGGCGTCGCGCTACAGCGGCGCGGTGATCGAGGCGCTCTTCACTTGAGCCAACCGCGCTTGCGGAAGTACAGCATCGGCACCACGGCCGACAGCACCATCAGCGCCAGCGCGAACGGGTAGCCCCACTTCTGGCTCAGTTCGGGCATGTACTGGAAGTT
>CAZJZD010000049.1:0-28680 GCA_964550405.1 uncultured Hydrogenophaga sp.
CAGGTGGGGGAGTTTGAGGTGGCCATAGACGGGGGAATTTGGGTGGCCATCAGGGAGTTCTCTTTCACTCGAGGGTCGGCCTGTCTTCGTTCGACTGAACTTTGGCTGGCCGGGGTTGCCACAATTCGCGTACCAAGGTAGTAGGCCGTTTCGATTGCCGAGCGCCAAGATGTATGTGTTCAGGGATCTCTGAATACGGGAACAGTTCTTCAAGTTAAGTTCTTGAGCCCGCCGCTCTGGCCACCCGACAAACGCCGGGTCCAGCACGATGTCTGCAATGGTGCGTCCATGAACGAATGGACGTATCAGTCGGTACGCTTCGGAGCGCCGTTTGAGCCAAGACAAAAGATTGCGTCGCGAAAAATGGATCAGACCAGTGGCGGAATTTTTTCGGAGTTGATCAGACGTCAACAGCCAATGGGACGGAGAGTCGAACTCAGCAACGCTGTACTTCGCATCTTGGATTTCCTTTTCCCAAGCGCTCAGGTAGTTGATGACAGGTCTGCAAACATAGTTCTTCTGGTGGCCGTGTTTGTCTAGGCCTGGGAACTTGACGATGACGACCAGGTCGAGCTGCTTGTCTAAGTGAACGACCCTGCCGTAGAGCTTTGGCTCTGTGTTTGCCCCATGCTCCCTCAAGACGCAGCCCATGGTGATCTCAGGCATGGCTCTCCCCCAAATATCGCGACTGCAGCGCCTGGATGAGTGCAGCCCCACCTCGCTTGATGGGTTTGCGCATCTGCAAGCGCTTGGTTAGGTCCACATCAATTAGATGTAGCCAGACGCCTAACCTAAAGAATGCAAAGGCATCCCTTCTTGCCAAGTCAACGAACTGGCCCGCAGCAAGTGCTGCATCTGCAACAAAGCGATCATTCGCGTGCTCGTTGAACTTCGCAACAAAGTCGTGGAGCCTGTTCGTCTGTCGATGCGCACGCAAAAAGCTCACCGAGGGTCGCAACCCTATGAGCTGAAGGATCAGTTCGCTGTTGAAGGACGATCCGTCCTCATGATGATGTTGGGCTCCAACGGCAGTGCAATATAGGCGGTCCAGCTCAATGCGCTCTTGCGCGCGTGTGCTCTTCTCGGTGATGTCTTTGGGTTTGCAACTGATGCCGAGCAAGCGCCATTGCCCGCCACGCCGAATCCTGAACATCAAGTCGATCGACGCGATGTAAGGCACCTTTGTGCCTACAAAGAAGCCGTGCTCAATGCCAGCGTTCTTCGCAATGTCCAGCAACCCAGGGGCCAGGTCGCGCCGAAAATCTACGTCGGGATCCAGTCCTGTGTCCGGGTGTGGGTGCTCGAATGGCCAGAGGGGTAAGCACTCTCGCAGCTCACCTGCTCCCAGGTAGCTGATCAGCAAGGCTGCATGGAACTCAAGTTTGCTCAAGAAGTGATGGTTCCTGGCCTGAAGCCCCACACTGTCAAAAACCTGATTGCTCGTCGGTGACGAGAAGTTCTTGCGAATCCGAATCCAAGGCTTGTATGAATCGCCACGCCCTTGACCATGCCCGGATCGGATGGCACGACTGACCTGATCAAGTTTGCGCCTGGTGTGGACTGTGGGATGCGGCAAGCTTCGCGATACCTGCACCTCGTCATCAATGAGGTAGAGGTATGGAGCGCTGTAGCCGGCTGCCGAGGCAACCGAATTTGCACTCTCACGACCAAAGGGATCTATAGGCATGCCTGTGCCTTTCGTAAATGCGTATGTGATGGAGGCAGGGCGGTGGCGCCTACTCTTGCAGCGTCTATGGACGCGTCAGCGCCAGTCGGGCTGACGCCAGCGTGGCGCGATAGCTTCGCTTGACCCGGATGGGAGAAATGAGCCGAGCGACTGGGTTTGAACCACGTGCGTGGCTCTACGGAACCAAAGCCGGTCATGACTGATGCGTCATGAGGGGACAAGTGGATTCGTCGACTCCAATGAGAGCCTGGGAAAATGTTCCGATCGATCAATGACTCCCCCTTCACACGAGCGTGCGAATCCTGTGCTCGTCACCTGACGTTCACGATTTCTGGGTCTGGGGGAGTTGACGTGCCCAATGGGCACGTGTAGATTTCAGTTTCCACGCCGAAATCTGAGGGTTCTCCCCAGTACGAATACGCCGCACGGTTTTGTCCTGCGGCGTTTTTGTTTGTAGCGCTAGCTAGTCACGCCCCCCTTCGCCCGGACAGGTAGGAACGCTTGTAATGCCTCAGACATCTGCAAGTGTGAGTAGGCTGTGAGACCTATTTCGTTTTCGGGAATGCTGTAACGGTTGGCATCGAGCATGGGAACCTCATGTCGCTTGACGATCCGATGTCGCCAGACTTCTGGCCTAAGGGAACGCAGATCGCGCCAAAGAGATGAACATTTGTGTACAATTATTTTCAACAAAATAGTCAATGTTCAGAAACTTAATGCATTCTCATGAATTCTGAACATGATAGCGCCCGCGCCGTGGAGGTCAAGCCCCGGTCGTTTGGTGCGCGATTGCAAGACGAGCGCTTGCGCCTGGGGCTGACTCAGACCGAAATGGCGGAGATCGGCGGTGTGAAGAGAACGACCCAGCACATTTACGAATCGGACATCCGCGTGCCTGATCTCAACTATTTGGGAAGGGTTCGAGATGCAGGGGCGGATCTACGCTACCTGGTACTGGGGGTTCGCCAAGACGCAGGGGCCATAACATTCACTCCGTCTTCACTGACAAGCATGTATCGAGTGGTGGATGAAATCTGCGTCGACAGCGACGGCAAGCTCCTCCCTCTCGAGACTCGGGTGCGCGTTTTCCAAGTGCTGTGCGCCTCAAGCCAAGTACAGGGCGGAGCAACGACGAACATTGAAGCTTTGCGTGAAGAGTTCGCTCGCTTCGTTGGGACGTGACAGCACAGCCATGTCTTGATCAACCACCAGGCAGATTCTTGCTCAGGTGCGTGGTGCCCTGTACTACATCGCTCGTGGCTAGAGCGAACACGCCTGAGACTCCAGAAAAATGCGAGGCGGTACGCCAGCTCACCTGCTAGACAACGGAGAGATACCGTGCGCCTTGACGTTTCGGAAACGCTGCCGTTGAAGCCGTTGCGATGACGGGCATCGTCATGACATCTTTAGCACGTCCGACGATGAGCTGGTTTTGTCCTGCCAAAGGAGCATTTCGCTCGCAGGCGGTGCACCAAACATCTCCCTCTTGAATGCTGCGAGAAGCATCAATGAAGGTGCGATGTATTCCTGGAGCACCGTCTGGTATGGGCTGCGCAGAAAGTCTGTGGCGACTGCCCATTCGTTGGCAACGATTCCTAACTGGTTGCCAATCCATCTACCCAGCACCTGACTGAATGCGTTTACATCACCACTGCACAAGACTCGAGGGAGATTGCAAAGGTCAAGCCGTTTCTCTGGATCAAGCTCTGGGATACGCATAACCAAAGCGTCAGTGAATAGCTTGCAGAACGCCAAATAGCCTGCACTGATAGAGCCGATTTGCGGTCCGGAAGTCTCTGAACCTTGACATGACGGACAGGGTTGCCCTGGCAGGATGTGGCTGTCTCTGGTGAAACTTGCGCCACAGTTTTCTGAAGCGCATTTGTCGTGCAAAACCGTGAGATGCCTTGTGCAGATCTGAACGAACCTGATCTGGTGTTCACGCCTCCAATGTCCACAGCCAAACTTCTCTGTGTCTTCCTCGACACATTGTGGACACAACCTCATGTGCGAATTTGAAAGAAGGTGGTTTGGCTTGTGACTGCACCACGCCCAAAGCCTCGGCCCAGCGACATCGACGATTCGCCGCCACTCAATCGAACTGAGGTGAATAGGGGATACCGTGTGATGCAGCAGAAGATCTTCTGAAGTGAACGCCCCTGAGAAGACGTGTTGTGCCAACACTTCCGTTTTGTCATGGCAGCGCAACACGCTTGGAGGCAGCTTCATCGGGAGTCCCCTGACCCTCTGACGTACGGAGGACAGCCTGCCTGTCTGCGCATATGCAAGCAAGATCGAGGGGATGGTCGCGCCGATTGGAAAGGCAGGAAACATGAATACTGACAATGAGTTTTGAGACCCTGTTTGGCATCTGCAGCGCGCATCTCTCGTGTGGAGACCGCCGTTTTGAAATTTCACTGCGTCCGTCCATCACCAAAGTTCCCTGTTTCGCCCAGGAAGCGGTTTTCAGACTTTGTTCGGCGAGTCCTGCGGGCAGGAAGGGGTTGCCGATTATCGGGTCGCCCTCGCGGATAACACGAAAGTCGCTGTTTGAAACAGCGCGGCACTCAAGTCTGAAATGGGCTGGCCGATGCCACGTGGGTAACCCATAGGTGTCACATGTTCAAGAACCTGAGTCTCAAAACCCAGCTCGGCGTCGGATTCGCCGCGGTCGTGGCCCTCTTCCTGGCCACCATGGTGTTCATCGCCCAGCTGGTGGCGCATCTGGAGGAAGGCATCCGCTACCTCAGCGATGACGACCTGCCGATGCTGCTGGCCGTGGATCGCATGGACCTCAGCCGGTCGGAGGTGCAGCAATTCCTCACGGATGTGGCGGCCACCCACGACACGGCCGCATACGCCGAGGCCGAAGCAGCCGGCAGAACCTATGCGGAAGCCAGCCAGCAGGTGCGCACCATCCTGGGCCGCCACCAGGACACGGCACAACTGCAGCGTCTCGACCAGATGGATGCCGATTTCAAGGCGTTCTACGCCAGCGGCCGCACGATGGCCGAGGCTTATGTGCGCGACGGCATCGAGGCCGGCAACCGGCTCATGAAAGGAACCGACGGACAGCCGGGGTTCGACCAGGCCAGCGAACGCATTGCCGGCCAGATCGAGGCGTTTCGGGAGGATCAGCTCGCCCGGGCCCGGCGCAACGTCGAGGATGACCTGGCGCAGGCCCTCAACATCGAACGCGTGATGCTGGTGGGCGGCGCCCTGGCCACGTTGGTGGCGACGGGGTTCGCGATCTGGATCGTGCTGACGGTCTATGTCCAGATCGGCGGCGAACCGCGTTTTGCGGTCAAGCTGATGCAGCGCATCGGCGCCGGCCACCTGGCCACCACCGTTCGCTTGCGCCCGGGCGATACCAGCAGCCTGATGGCCAGCGCCAGCGCCATGCAGACCAATCTGCGCACCGTGGTGGCCGAGGTGCGCGAACGCGCCCACTCGGTGGAACTGACCTGCGCCGAGATCGAGGCCGGCGGCAACGACCTGGCCACACGCACCGCGGCACAGTCCAACACCCTGGCCGAGACATCGGCCGCCGCCGAAGAGCTCACCGCCTCCGCCGACCACAACGTCAACGGCGCACAAGGGGCCAGCGAGCAGGCCCGGCTGGCCACGGGTACCGCTCAGCAGAGCGAGGCACTGGTGGACCGCTTCGTCGAAACGATGCACGACATCCAGCAGTCATCGCGCCAGATCGGCGACATCATCGGTGTGATCGACGGCATCGCGTTCCAGACCAACATCCTGGCCCTCAACGCCGCGGTGGAAGCCGCCCGTGCGGGTGAACAAGGGCGAGGCTTTGCCGTGGTCGCCGGTGAGGTGCGCACGCTGGCCCGGCGCAGCGCCGAGGCCGCCAAGGACATCCGGCAGCTGATTTCGGGCAGCGTGGACCGCGTGGACCAGGGCTCCGCACTGGTCGAGCAGGCGCGCAGCTCCATGCAGGCCGTGGTGGCCGAGACACAAAAGGTGATGGCGCTGATGGACGATGTGGCCAGCACCAGCCGCGAACAGGGCAGCGCCATCTCGGCGGTGGCGCAGTCGATCGAGGAAATGGACCAGGTGACCCAGCGCAATGCCGCCCTGGTGGAAGAAAGCGCCGCCGCATCCTCCAGCCTGCGTCAGCAGGCCCAGGCGCTGACCCAGTCGGTCGCCCGCTTCGAACTGGGCGAGGGCGCCCCCGTCAGAGCTTGAAGTCGTAGCCGATGGTCAGCGGCGCATGGTCGCTGAACTTCTCGCCCTTGTAGATGGCCTCGGTGCGCGCGGTTTCGGCAAAGGCCGGCGTCGCCAGGTGGTAGTCCAGCCGCCACCCCACGTTGTTGGCGTAGGCCTGGCCGCGGTTGCTCCACCACGTGTAGCAGGTCTCGGTGGTGTCGGGTTGCAGGCGGCGGTACACGTCCACCAGGCCGCCGTCCGACAACAGCTTCGTCATCCAGGCGCGCTCTTCGGGCAGAAAGCCGCTGTTCTTCTGGTTGCTGCGCCAGTTCTTCAGGTCGGCGTTCTGGTGCGCGATGTTCACGTCGCTGCAGATCACGAACTCCCGCTGCTGCTTCAGCGCCATGAGGTGCGGGTACATCAGGTCCAGGAAGCGGTACTTGGCCTCCTGGCGCTCCGGGCCGGACGAGCCGCTGGGGAAGTAGACGCTGATGACCGAGAACTTGCGCCGGGGCGTGTCGAACCGCAGCTCGGCCCAGCGGCCTTCGGCGTCGAACTCGCCGCCGTCGAAGCCGGTCACCACGGCGCTCGGTTCGTGCCGGGTGTACACCGCCACGCCCGAATAGCCCTTCTTCTCGGCGAAATGGAAGTGTCCCTTCAGGCCGGCCATCGTCTCGAAGCGACCGGCCACATCCGGCGCCTGGGCCTTGACTTCCTGCACACAAATACAATCCGGCGCATGTGACGCCAGCCACTGTTCCAGCCCTTTGCTGGTGGCCGAACGGATGCCATTGAGGTTGAGGCTGGTCAGTTTGAACAAGGAATTCCCCATGTCGTTGAAAGCGGGCCCGGCGAATGCCGCGGCAGGTGATGGTGGCGCGCTGGCGCAGGACTTCGTGCAGTTCTGCGTGGATTCGGGCGTGCTGCGCTTTGGCGAATTCAAGACCAAGGCCGGACGCCTGTCGCCCTACTTCTTCAACGCCGGCCTGTTCGACGACGGCGCCAAGCTCGGGCGGCTCGCGCAATTCTATGCACAGGCCCTGATGGCCAGCGGCATCGAATTCGACATGATCTTCGGCCCCGCCTACAAGGGCATTCCGCTGGGCGCGGCGGTGGCCATCGAACTGGCGCGCCTGGGCCGCAACGTGCCCTTCGCCTACAACCGCAAGGAAGCCAAAGACCACGGCGAAGGTGGTTCGCTGGTCGGTGCGCCGCTCAAGGGCCGGGTGCTGATCGTGGACGACGTCATGAGCGCCGGCACCGCCGCGCGCGAGTCGATCGCCCTCATCAAGGCCGCTGGGGCCACACCGCATGCGGTGGCGATCGCACTGGACCGCCAGGAAAAGGCCACCGAGGTGGGGCCGGACGGCGCGGTGCGCGATGTGGACCACAGCGCGGTGCAATACGTGCAGAATGCACTCGGACTTCAGGTCTGCGCGATTGCCCGGCTGGCCGACTTGCTGCAGTATCTGAACGAAAAAACGGGAGCCGACCTCAGCCAGCACCGCGAGCGTGTGCTGGCCTACCGCGAACGCTACGGCGTGGCCTGATGAACCCTGCACCGACACATCCTCAACGTGTTCGCTTCCACCTGATCCTGCCCGTCGCGCTGGGTCTGGGGATGGTGTACGGGCACGCCCTGGCCCAGCAGGACAAGGGCAGCAGCGGGATCTACACCTGCATCGACAGCAAGGGCCGCCGCCTCACATCGGACCGTCCGATCCCCGAATGCCTGGACCGCGAGCAGCGTGAGCTGGGCCGGACCGGTGTCACCAAGCGCGTGGTGCCGCCCAGCTACACCGCCGAGGAGCGGGCCCGGCTGGATGAACAGAGGAAAACCGAGGAACTGCAGCGCGCCCGCATCGCCGAAGAGCGGCGCCGCGACCGCGCCCTGCTGGTGCGCTACCCCAACCAGGCGGTGCACGACAAGGAACGCGCCGAGGCGCTGGCCCAGATCGACGAGGTGGTCGATGCGGTGAACAAGCGCCAGGAAGCGCTGGCCCGCCAGCGCAAGGAAATCGACACCGAGCTGGAGTTCTATCAGAACGATCCGAAGAAGGCCCCGTCCTGGCTGCAGCGCAAGGTCGAGGACAACGCGCAGCAGGCGGAGGTGCAGCGGCGTTTCCTGGCCGACCAGGCGCAGGAGAAACAGCGCATCAACGCCCGCTTCGACGAAGAGCTGGTCAAGCTCAAGATGCTCTGGGCCTACGGCATCCGGCCCTGAGCGGTCTGTCGCTCAAGACAAAAGGCCCGCATCGCGGGCCTTTTGTCTTTCTGCGGGCACTCAGCCCTGCAGCTTCTGCTTGAGCAACTCGTTGGCCTGCTGCGGGTTGGCTTTGCCCTTGCTGGCCTTCATGACCAGGCCCACCAGCGCGTTGAAAGCCTTGTCCTTGCCGGCGCGGAACTGCTCGACCATCGGGGCGTTGGCGGCCATGACCTCGTCGATGATCTTTTCCAGCGCGCCGGAGTCGTTCATCTGCTTGAGGCCCTTGGTCTCGATGACGGCGTCCACATCGCTGCCCTCGCCCGCCCACAGCGCGTCCATCACCTGCTTGGCGGCGTTGTTCGACACCGTGCCGTCGGCGATGCGTTTGAGCAGCACGGCCAACGTCGCGGCGTTGACGGGCACCTGGGCGATGTCCTTCTCTTCGTTGTTCAGGCGGCGCGAAACCTCGCCCATGATCCAGTTGCTGGCCATCTTGGCCTGGCCGCTGGCCTTGGCGGCCGTCTCGAAATAAGCCGCCATGGCCGGGCTCTGGGTCAGCGTCGTCGCGTCGTACTCGGGCAGGCCGTAGTCGGCCACCAGGCGCTCGGCCATCTGGCGCGGCAGCTCAGGCATCGCGGCCTTGACTTCGTCCACCCAGCTGCGCGCGATCACCAGCGGCGGCAGGTCGGGATCGGGGAAGTAGCGGTAGTCGGCCGCGTCTTCCTTGGTGCGCATGGCGCGGGTTTCGCCCGTGTCGGGGTCGAACAGCACCGTGGCCTGCTGGATGGCGTGGCCGTCCTCGATCTGCTCGATCTGCCAGCGCACCTCGTAGTCGATGGCCTGCTGCATGAACTTGAACGAGTTCAGGTTCTTGATCTCGCGGCGCGTGCCCAGCGGCTGGCCCGGCTTGCGCACCGAGACGTTGGCGTCGCAGCGGAACGAGCCTTCCTGCATGTTGCCGTCGCAGATGCCGATCCAGGTCACGATCTTGTGCAGCTCCTTCGCGTAGGCCACGGCCTCGGCGCTGGAGCGGATGTCGGGCTCGGTCACGATCTCCAGCAGCGGCGTGCCGGCGCGGTTGAGGTCGATGCCCGACTGGCCGATGAAGTCCTCGTGCAGGCTCTTGCCCGCGTCCTCTTCGAGGTGGGCGCGCACCAGACGCACGGTCTTCTTCTCGTCACCGAGGAAAAAGCTCACCTCGCCACCCTGCACCACCGGGATCTCGAACTGGCTGATCTGGTAGCCCTTGGGCAGGTCGGGGTAGAAGTAGTTCTTGCGCGCGAAGACGCTCTGCTCGGCGATGTGCGAGCCCAGCGCGAGGCCGAGGCGGATGGCGCAGGCCACCGCTTCGCGGTTCATCACCGGCAGCGTGCCCGGCAGGGCCAGATCCACCGCGCAGGCTTGCGTGTTGGGTTCGGCGCCGAAGGCCGTCGGCGCGCGGCTGAAGATCTTGGACTGCGTGGCCAGCTGGGCGTGGGTCTCGAAGCCGATCACGACCTCGTAGCCGTGCACCAGCAGGGAAGCTTGTTTTTTCTCGCTCATGTTCAGAAGCCCTCCGGCGTCTTCGTGTGCCAGTCGGTGACGCGCTGGAACGCATCGGCCGCCTGCAGCAGTTCGGCCTCACGGAAGTAGTTGCCGATCAGCTGCAGGCCCACCGGCAGACCGCCCGCACCGAAGCCCACCGGCACGCTCATGCCGGGCAGGCCGGCCAGCGACGCCGGCAGCGTGAAGATGTCGGCCAGGTAGTTGGCCACCGGGTCGTCACTCATCTCGCCGATCTTCCAGGCGGTGGTCGGCGCGGCCGGGCCGGCGATCACGTCGCACTGGGTGAAGGCGTTCTGGAAGTCCTGCGCGATCAGGCGGCGGATCTGCTGCGCCTTGAGGTAGTAGGCGTCGTAGTAGCCGTGGCTGAGCACGTAGGTGCCGATCATGATGCGGCGCTGCACCTCGGGGCCGAAGCCTTCGCTGCGCGACTTCTTGTACATGTCGATCAGGTCGTCGTACTGCGCGGCGCGGTGGCCGAACTTCACGCCGTCGAAACGGCTCAGGTTCGACGAGGCTTCGGCCGGCGCGATGATGTAGTAGACCGGGATGGACAGCTGGGTGCGCGGCAGCGAGATGTCGACCAGCGTGGCACCCAGCTTTTGATACTCGGCCAGCGCAGCGCGCACGGCGGCGAGCACGTCGGGCGCACAGCCTTCCCCGAAGAACTCCTTGGGCAGGCCGATGCGCAGACCCTTGAGCGGTTGCGCAGCGGAGGCGCCTTCGCGCGGTGCACCGAGCAGCCGCGAGTAATCCTCGGACGGGTGGTCCAGGCTGGTGGAGTCGCGGTCGATGTCCGGGCCGGCCATCGCGCTCAGCAGCGTGGCGCAGTCGGCAGCGCTGCGCGCCATCGGGCCGGCCTGGTCCAGGCTGGAGGCGAAGGCGATCATGCCGTAGCGCGAGCAGCGGCCGTAGGTGGGCTTGATGCCGGTGACGTTGCAGAAGCTGGCGGGCTGGCGGATGGAGCCACCGGTGTCGGTGCCGGTGGTGGCCGGCGCCAGGCGCGCGGCCACGGCCACGGCCGAGCCGCCCGAGGAGCCGCCGGGAACGCGCTCGGCATCCCACGGGTTGCGGGCCACGCCGTAGGCCGAGTTTTCATTGCTGCCGCCCATGGCGAACTCGTCGCAGTTGAGCTTGCCCAGGGTCACGGCGCCGGCCTTGGCCAGGTTCGCCACGACGGTGGCATCGAACGGGCTCTGGTAGCCCTCCAGCATCTTGCTGCCCGCGGTGCTCGGGAAGCCCTGCGTGACAAAGATGTCCTTGTGCGCCAGCGGCACGCCCAGCAGCGGGCCGCGCTCGCCGGCCGCGATGCGCGTGTCGGCGGCCTTGGCCTGCGCCAGGGTCAGGTCTTCGTTGAACGACAGATAGGCGCCCAGGTTCTCATGCTGTTTGGCACGTGCCAGCAGGGCCTGCGCGGCTTCAGCACTGGACATCGTCTTGTCGGCGATGGCCGCAGCCAGTTCGGCGACGCCCATCTCATGAATTTGCTTCTGGCTCATTCGATCACCTTGGGCACGAGGAACAGGCCGCGCTCGACGGCGGGCGCACTCTTCTGGTTGGCTTCGCGGTTGTTGGGTTCGCTGGCCACGTCCGGGCGCAGGCGCAGGCTGACATGGTCGATCACCGCCGTGGGGTGGGCCAGCGGCTCGACGCCGGTGGTGTCCACCGCGTTCATCTGTTCGACGATGTCGAAGAAGCCGTTGAGCTGGGTCAGCATGCGTTCGGCCTGCGCCGGCGGCAGCTCCAGGCGCGCCAGGTTGGCGATGCGCCCGATGTCGGACAGGGTCAGGGACATGGGGAGGACTCGGTTCCGGGTAAGAAGAAAGAAAACAGCCCGGGTGCGAAAAAAGACGCACTGAAACGGGGTGTAAACGCGCGAAATGCCCCATGAAGCGTGCAGTTGTGCACAGGGGATACGGTATTATCCAAGGTTTGGCGGCGCTACCCGTGCGCAAGCGGTTTTTGCCGCCGAATCAAAGACTTAAGGCACACACCGCCCACCCCAGACACCCGGCGATGGCCGCCCGAAGTGGCGCCCATGCCCCACAGGACTCCTGCACATGTTTGAAGCTTTCCGTCGCCAGTTCTCGACCGATCTGGCGATCGACCTGGGTACCGCCAACACCCTGATCTACGTCCGCGGCAAGGGCATCGTCCTGGACGAACCCTCGGTCGTCTCCATCCGCCACGAGGGCGGCCCGCAGGGCAAGAAGACCATCCAGGCCGTGGGCCACGAGGCCAAGGCCATGCTGGGCAAGGTGCCCGGCAACATCGAGGCCATCCGCCCGATGAAGGACGGCGTGATCGCCGACTTCACCGTCACCGAGCAGATGCTCAAGCAGTTCATCAAGATGGTGCACCCGCGCTCGATGTTCAAGCCGAGCCCGCGCATCATCATCTGCGTGCCCTGCGGCTCGACCCAGGTCGAGCGCCGCGCCATCCGCGAGTCGGCCCTGGGCGCCGGTGCCTCCGAGGTCTACCTGATCGAAGAACCGATGGCCGCGGCCATTGGTGCCGGCCTGCCGGTGTCGGACGCTTCGGGCTCCATGGTGGTCGACATCGGCGGCGGCACGACCGAAGTCGGCGTGATCTCGCTGGGCGGCATGGTCTACAAGGGCAGCGTGCGCGTGGGCGGTGACCGCTTCGACGACGCCATCATTGCCTACATCCGCCGCAACTACGGCATGCTGATCGGCGAACCCACCGCCGAAGCGATCAAGAAGAACATCGGCTCGGCCTTCCCCGGCAGCGAAGTCAAGGAAATGGAAGTCAAGGGCCGCAACCTCTCCGAGGGCGTGCCGCGCAGCTTCACCATCTCCAGCAACGAAATCCTCGAGGCCCTGACCGACCCGCTCAACAGCATCGTCTCGGCCGTCAAGAGCGCGCTGGAACAGACCCCGCCCGAGCTGGGTGCCGACATCGCCGAGCGCGGCATGATGCTCACCGGCGGTGGCGCGCTGCTGCGCGACCTGGACCGCCTGCTGGCCGAAGAAACCGGTCTGCCGGTGCTGGTGGCCGAAGAACCGCTGACCTGCGTGGTGCGCGGCTGCGGCATGGCCCTGGAGCGCATGGAGCGCCTGGGCACCATCTTCACCAGCGAATAAGCGCGCGCCGGTTCACCGGCCCCGTCGAGAGCCCACCCCCATGCCACTGGGCACCCTGGACCGCACCCCGCCCCCGTTTTTCAAGCAGGGGCCGTCGGCCCTGTCCAAACTGATGGTGTTCAGCGCCGTCGCGCTGTTCCTGATGGTCGCCGACACGCGCTTTGCCATCGTCAAACCCCTGCGCGCCGCGCTGGCCACCGCCCTGTACCCGGTGCAGTGGCTGGTGATGCAACCGGTAGGGGCGGCTGGCCAGGCTGGCGGCTATTTCACCTCGCTGCACAGCGCCCAGCAGAACGAGGCCGCCGCGCTGCAGCGCTTGGCCGGGCAAGCGGTGCGTGCGCAGCAGGTCGAACAGCTGACGCTGGAAAACCAGCGCCTGCGCGAGCTGCTGTCCATGCGCGAGCGCATCGGCACCACAGCCATGGGCGCCCAGGTGCTCTACGACGCAGCCGACCCCTACGCACGCAAGGTGGTCATCGACCGGGGCCAGACCCATGGCATCGAGGCCGGCTCGCCGGTGATCGACGACAGCGGTGTGCTCGGGCAGGTCACGCGGGTCTATCCGCTGGTCTCGGAGGTCACGCTGCTGACCGACCGCGACCAGGCCATTCCCGTGCTGAACGTGCGCACCGGGGTGCGCAGCGTGGCCTATGGCCAGCAGGCCGCCAGTGGCGACGCGCTGGAACTGCGCTACACCCTGGCCAACGCCGACATCAACCAGGGCGACCTGCTGACCACCAGTGGCGTGGACGGTGTCTACCCGCCCGGGTTGCCGGTGGCGCGTGTGGTCCAGGTGGAGCGGCGCGCCGAGTCTTCGTTCACGCGCATCGTCTGCGAACCGCTGGCACGCGTGCAGGGCGCCCTGCATGTGCTGGTGCTGGCACCGGTGGGGCAGGCGCTGCCACCCTCTCCCCTGCCCGGACCAGTCGTCCCTTCGCAGCGTCTGGCCACCGACACCGCCAGGGCACGGAGCGCCGCACCATGATCATGCGTCCCGGCCAGCAACTGCTGCTGCCCGCCAACCCGCTGTTCATCTGGTTCAGCCTGTTCGCGGCACTGGCGCTGAACATGCTCATCAACATGGGGCTGTGGGGGCGCGCCGCCTGGGTGCCCGATCTGCTGGCCCTGACCCTGGTGTTCTGGAGCGTGCACCAGCCGCTGCGCATCGGTGTGGGCACGGCCTTCTTCTTCGGGCTCGCCATGGACGTGCACCAGGGTGCGCTGCTGGGTCAGCACGCCCTGGCCTACACCGCACTGGGCTTCCTGGCGATCGCCATGCACCGTCGCCTGCTCTGGTTCCCGGTGCCCACGCAGGCGGTGCAACTGCTGCCGCTGTTTGCGGCGGTGCGACTGCTGGAACTGCTGGTGCGGATGGTCGCCGGCGACGGCTTCCCGGGCTGGACCTACCTGCTGGCCCCGCTGATCGAAGCATCGCTGTGGCCGGTGGCCAGTGTGCTGCTGCTGGCGCCGCAACGCCGCGCGCCGGACCCGGACGACAACAGGCCTTTATGAACACCCCCCGCGCCGCCTTCGGCGTCTCCCCCCTGCAAGGGGGGCGATGCGTGTGGCCCGGCAGAGCCGGTTCCACCGCATCCCTGGACGGGACAGTGCGCTCCGGATGGGGCTCGTCGGCATGACAGAGCTCAGAAACGTCGAAGCCGATCTGGCGCAGTTCCGTACCCGGGTGGTGGTGGCCGGGCTGGCGGTGCTGTTTTCGTTCGGACTGCTGGCCGCGCGCATGGTCTATCTGCAGGTGGTGCGGCACGAGGACCTGGCCGCCCAGGCCGAGAGCAACCGCACCGCCGTGCTCCCGGTGGTGCCCAACCGCGGCCAGATCCTGGACCGGTACGGCCGTGTGCTGGCCTCCAACTACTCGGCCTACACGCTGGAGATCACGCCGTCCAAAGTCGAGGACCTGGAGGCCACCATCGATGCACTGGCCGAGTTGGTGACCATCGAGCCCCGCGACAAGCGCCGCTTTCGCAAGCTGATGGAGGAGTCGCGCAGTTTCGATTCGCTGCCCATCCGCACCCGCCTGTCGGACCTCGAGGTGGCCCGCTTCACCGCCCAGCGCTACCGGTTCCCGGGCGTGGACGTGCGTGCCCGCCTGTTCCGCCAGTATCCACACGGTGAAGTGGCCAGCCACGTGATCGGCTACATCGGCCGCATCAACCAGCGCGAGAAGGAGACCATGGAAGACTGGCCCGACGAGGAGCAGGCCAACTACCGCGGCACCGACTACATCGGCAAGCTGGGCGCCGAGCAGAGCTACGAGCGTGAGCTGCACGGGCTGACCGGCTTCGACCGCGTCGAGACGTCGGCGGGCGGACGGGCCGTGCGATCGCTGGCCAACACACCGGCCACGCCCGGCAACACCGTGGTGCTGACGATCGACATCCAGCTGCAGAAGCTGGTGGAAGACATGTTCGGCGAACGCCGCGGCGCGCTGGTGGCCATCGACCCGCGCAATGGCGAGGTGCTGGCTTTCGTGTCCAAGCCGACCTTCGACCCCAACCTCTTCGTCGAAGGCATCGACGTGGAAAACTGGAAAGCGCTCAACGAGTCGGTGGACAAGCCCCTGCTCAACCGGGCGTTGCGTGGTACCTACCCACCCGGATCCACCTACAAGCCCTTCATGGCACTGGCGGCGCTGGAAACCGGCACGCGCAGCGCCAGCGTGGTCATCAACGACCCGGGCTACTGGATGTTCGGCAACCACCGCTTCCGCAGCCACGGCGACGGCGGGCTGGGCGCCGTCAACATGTACCGCAGCATCGTCAAGTCCAGCAACACCTACTACTACTCGCTGGCCAACGAGATGGGCGTGGAGGCCATGCACGACTTCATGGCGCCGCTGGGCTTTGGGCAGATCACCGGCATCGACCTCAAGGGCGAGGTGCGCGGTGTGCTGCCCAACCAGGCGTGGAAACGCAGCACCTACAAGCGGCCCGAGCAGCAGAAGTGGTATGCGGGCGAAACCATCTCGCTGGGCATCGGTCAGGGCTACAACAACTTCACCATGCTGCAGCTGGCGCATGCCATGGCAACGCTCACCAACGGCGGCATCAAGCACAAGCCGCACCTGACGCTGGCCACCGAAAACGTGGTCAACCGCGAGCGCACACCGCTGCCACAGGATCCGCCGGTGAACCTGGGCTACAAGCCCGAACACATCGAGCTGGTGCTGCGCGCCATGCACGGCGTGACCACCGAAGGCACCAGCGCCGGCGTGTTTGCAGGCGCCGGCTACGCCAGCGGCGGCAAGACGGGCACGGCACAGGCCGTGACCATCGGCCAGAAGGACCGCTACGACGCACGCAAGCTCGAAGAGCACCAGCGCGACCACTCGCTCTACCTGGCTTTCGCTCCGCTGGAAAAACCCACCGTGGCGCTGGCGGTGGTGGTCGAAAACGCCGGTTTCGGCGCCACCAGCGCCGCCCCCATCGCACGCCGCGTGTTCGACTACCTGCTGCTGGACCAGTACCCCAATCCGCAGGACCTGGCCGCGGTGCAGAAGGGCCAGGCCGGGCGGCCGATCGGTACGCCGCTCAAGGCCAGCGAGATGCCCTGGCCGCCCGAACAGGAAAGCACCCCCGCCGCGCTGCGCGCGACCCCCTGATAGGGGGCGATGCGAGTGGCCCTGCGAAGCCGGTTCCACCGCATCCTCGCTGAGACACTTCGCGCCGGATGCGCTACCGGATCCAGGCGTCGTAACTGGTCTTGAGTATCAGGGCACTCACCACCACGATGAACGCCACGCGCACGAAGCCGCTGCCGTGCTTGAGTGCCAGGCGCGTGCCCAGCAGGCTGCCGATGACGTTGGCCGTGGCCAGCGGCAGCACGAAGTGCCACCAGATGTGGCCCTTGCCGATGAACAGGATCAGCGCCGCGGCGTTGGATGCGGCGTTGAGCAGCTTGGCGCTGGCGCTGGCGTGCAGGAAGTCGTAGCCCAGCCAGCGCACGAACAGGAACACGAAGAAACTGCCGGTGCCGGGGCCGAAGAAGCCGTCGTAGAAGCCGATGACCCCGCCCAGGGCGCAGGCGGCCAGCATCTCGCCACGGGCGGCCATGGTCGGCGCGTGGTGTCGGCCCAGGTCCTTGCGCATCAGGGTGTAGCCCAGCACCAGCAGCAGGATCAGCGGCAGCGCCTTGCGCAGGAAGTCCGGCGAGATCACGGTCACCGTCCAGGCACCCGCCATGGCGCCGGCAAAACACACCGCCACCGCGGGTAACAGCGCATGCCAGGGCATCTGCACGCGCTGCGCATACTGGAAGGCCGCAGCACTGGTGCCCCAGATGGACGCGCTCTTGTTCACGCCAAACAGCGTGGCCGGGTGGGTGTGGGGGAAGACCGCGAACAGCGTGGGCGCCAGGATCAGGCCGCCACCGCCCACGATCGAATCGACGAAGCCGGCGAACAGCGAGGCCAGCGAAACCAGAAGAATCTCCATGCGGCGATTGTCGCCGCCGGTCCGCTCAGCCTCTCAGGCCCTCGGCAGCTCCAGCACGAATTCGGCGCCACCGCCCTCGGCATTGCGCGCGCCCAGATGACCGCCGTGCTGCTCGACGATGCCGTAGCTGATCGACAGGCCCAGACCCGTGCCCTTGCCCACCGGTTTGGTGGTGAAGAAGGGGTCGAAGATGCGCAGCAGGTGTTCGGGTGGAATACCGGGGCCGTTGTCGCGCACGGTCACCCGCACCGTTGGCTGGTCGGTGTCGCCGGTGCAGCCCATCTCGACCCAGACCATGGGTTCGGGCACCGGTGAGAGCGCGTCGAAGGCGTTCTGCAGCAGGTTCATCATCACCTGCTGCAACTGCCCGGCGCTGCCCAGCACGGTGCAGGCCTGCAGCGGCACCCAGCGCACCTGCACCGGCGCCGGCCGGCCCTTCTGCACCCAGTGGATGGCGCGCTCGATGACCTCGACCAGGTTGACCGGCGTGCGCTCTTCCGGGTCCATGGCCGAGAAGCGCTTGAGGCCGTGCACGATGTCGGCCGTGCGCTGCGCGCCTTCCAGCGTGCCTTCGATCAGCGAGGGCAGATCGGCCAGCAAGTGGTCGATGCGCAGCTTCTCGCGTTGCTGCTGCAGCAGGGCCTCGGGCTGGTGGGCGTGGAAAGCGGCGATGTAGCTGCGCAGGCGCTCGCTGTACTTGCTCAGTGCGTGCACATTGCCCAGCACGAAGCTGATCGGGTTGTTCAGCTCGTGCGCCACGCCGGCCACCAGCTGGCCGAGCGAGGCCATTTTTTCCGAATGCAGCAGCTGCTGCTGGGTGCGCTTGAGAGCCTCGTGCGCGGTGCGCATCTCCTGGTAGGCGCGCTTGAGTTCAGCCGTCGGACGGCCCACCCACACCGTGCCGACGCGTTTGCCGTTGGCGCCGATGCGTGGCGTGCAGTTGGCGTCCACCGGCACCGGCTGGCCCTGGCGGTCCAGCAGGTTCAGCTCAATGCCCTGCCCTGCGCCGGGCGCCTCGCGCTGCCGCATGGCTTCGCGGGCGGCCGCCACGCTGGTGTCGTCCGCCAGCAGATCGGCCAGGCTGCTGCCACGCAGCTGCGCTTCGCGCCGGCCCACCAGTTCGCACAGGGCCGCGTTGGCCTGCTCGATCAGGCCGCGTTCGTCGCAGACCACCAGCACGTCCGACATCGAGGTGAGCACGCTGAAGATGAACTGCTGCGACTGCTCCAGTTCGCTGTTCTTCTTCTCCAGCTCGACTTCGTCGTCGATCAGCCGCGTGTAGACCTCGTCCATTTTCTGGATCACATCCAGCCAGGTCGATTCGTCCACGCCCTCCATGGGCACGGTGGGCAGCGGGCTGGGGGCGCGGTCCTTGCTCATGTCAATGAACGGTACAAACCATGCAGGGGTCGAAAGAGCGCACGACGTGCTGAACCGCCACGGGTGTTTTCTCCCCAGCCCTGACCGGCGCATCCACCAGCGCCTGCTCCAGCGCGCCGGGCGTGCCCTGCGCGTCGCGCGGCGAGAAGTTCCAGCTCGTGGGCGCGACGATCTGGACATTGGCGATGCGCCCGCCGCGCACCACCATCCAGTGGCCCAGCGCGCCGCGCGCGGCTTCGGACAGGCCTACGCCATGGCCTTCGTCGGGCAGCGCAGTGGCAACGCAGAACGCCTCGCTGGGGCGGATGGCCAGCAGCCAGTCCTCCATCATCGGCAGCACGCGCGCCAGTTCCAGCACCCGGGCCAGCACCCGCGTGAACACCGTGCCGCCGTGGCGGGCCACCGCATCACGCACCAGCGGATGGCCGCTGGTGAGCTGGCGAGCAATGGCGCCCGTCTCGACCACCTCACCACCCAGTCGCGGCGCCTTGTTCCAGGTGTAGGCGCCGGGCTTGTCGGGTTCGGGCCGCGTCAGACCGTGCAGCGGGTGCAGCGGCTCTTTGGCCTGCGCCAGCCAGGCATGGGTCGCGTCTTCGGTGATGGCGTGCACATCCACCGCGTCCAGTCGCTGCGCATCGCCGCGCCACAGCCCCTGCGCCAGCGCATGGCCGCCGCCCGGCTGGGCGTAGGCACCGAAGCTCAGGTAACGCCCCGGTCCAGGGCCGAGGGTCTGCAGCGACAGGTCCCGCACCAGGGTGAGGAAGAAGCGCAGGTCGCTGCCCAGCGGCGCCTGCGCGTGCCAGGCCCAGAGCGCGTCTTCGCTGTCCAGCGCGGTGAAGACTTCCAGCGCATCGCCGATCAGGTGGCGTTCCAGGAAGGCACGGAATTCACGCAGCTTGGCCAGCAGCCGCACGCGCTCGGCCGCGTCGATGGGGCGCGTGGAGCCGCCGGGCTCGACCGACTGGGTGTGGGGCCACTTGCCGCCCAGCGTGCCCAGCAGCGTGAGCCAGCGCTGGCGCGCCGCCGTGGCCGCGCGCACCTGCTCGCCGGTATCGGGCGCGAAGCGGCGCAGGGCTTCGCTGTACCAGGGCCGGTCGGCGTAGACCGGACGTGTGAAGTCCGGCATGAAAAACAGGTAGAAGTGCGTCAGGTGGTCGGCCAGGTTCTCGGTCGCCAGGATCAGGTTGGTCGCGTGCTGCCCGTTGGGCGGCATCACGATGCCGCCCAGATCGGCCAGGGCGCGCGCCGACGCGACCGACTGCGAGACCGAGCAGATGCCGCAGATGCGCGGCACGAACACCAGCGCGTCGTGCGGCGCCTTGCCCTGCAGGATCTGCTCGAAGCCGCGGTACATGGTGGCGTTGACCTGGGCCGAGCGCACGCGGTCACCCTCGATCTCCAGCGCCACCTCGAGATCGCCTTCGACGCGGTTGAATGGTCCGACGAGCAGGCGGCTCATTTGAGACGTGTCTTTCTCACGGCGGGTTTGACGACGAGGTGGTCCGCCACCGCGTTGTGCTTCACCCGCTTGGGTGTCGCGCTCTTGGACAGCGAGGCCAGCGCCACGAACCAGGCCTTGGGCATGTCGGTGGGCAGACCGACCGGGATGCCGGCGATCTTGGGTGTCTGGTGGAAGGGGTGACCGGGTTCCTGGAAACCGGGTTCGGTGCAGGCGATGCAGGCGTAGCCGCCGCGCGTGCAGCTGCCTTCGCCGTTCCAGGGGCGGATGTTGCAGTCGGCGTGCACCTGCGTGCCCTTGCAACCCATGTGCTCCATCATGCAACCCAGATCGGACGGTTTTTCGGCGCTGGCCTTGAACTCGTAGTACTCGTTGCGCGTGCAGCCGTGGTGCACCAGCTGGTCGGCGTAGAAGCGCGGGCGGGCCAGCGGGTCCAGGTCGTCGGCACTGAACGCGTCGGCCGCCAGCGCCATCAGCGTGTCGATCACCCAGCTCGGGTGCGTGGGGCAGCCTGCAATGTTGATCACCGGCAGGCCGCTGCCCGACCGGAAGTCGGCGCCCAGCAGGCCGCCGATGCGGTCGTCCTCGTACTGCAAGCCGCAGGCGTCGGTGGGGTTGTCGCCGCCGGCCGTGACGCCGCCCCAGGCCGCGCAGCTGCCGATGGCCACCACGTGTTTCGCTTTCGCTGCGAGTTCGCGCACCCAGTGGATCATGGGCAGGCCGGTGCCGGCGAGCATGTGGAAGCGCCCAGTCCCGTTGGGCCCGCGCAGCAGCGAGCCTTCAACGCACAGCGCGTCCAGCCGCGTGCCGCCGTCGAGGATCGACTGCAGCAGCGCCAGCACATCCTCGCCACTGGCGAGCGACAGCGAGGGGTGCCAGAGCATGTGAATGCCCGCGTCGCGCAGATGGCCCTGGAAGTCCGTCGTGTCGGCGCACAGCAGCGACATGCTGCAGCCGCCGCAACCACCCGATTGCAACCACAGGACGTTCATGCGGTCACCTCTTCAGCGATGTGCGCGCCTTGCAACCAACGGCAGGCCCAGGCGACCGCCTGGTCCAGATCGGCCAGTGCTTCGGTCCCCGGTGCAGACCCCAGTTCAAAGGCGGACGCCCGGATGGCCAGCAGCGTCGCGGGTGGCGGCGGGTGGCCGTGCAGGTCCTGGTAGACCTGCAGCACCGCCTCGGGCGCCAGCGCGTGGCTGCCGATGCCGCCGCCGCGCGCGGCCTGCAGCGGGCGCACGGCGAACGGTTCGGCAAGGTCCAGCGCGGCATCGACGAACAGGATGCGCTCCCGACCCACCAGGTCCAGCGCGTGCTCCACCTGCAGCTGGAAATCGGTCAGCACCTCGACGCGACCGGCCCACGCCGCGGCCTCGGCCTGCGCCTGCAGCCGCTCGGCCAGCAACGGCCCGAGCGCGTCATCGCCCCGGCTGGGGTTGCCCCAGGCCAGCACCAGCAGCGGTGGCACCCTCCCGCTCATTGCGCGCGCTCCATCGGGTGCGGCGTGGCGCCGCGTTGCGTCTCGCCGGTGGACGAGCGCAACACGTGGTCCAGCACCTCGCCCTTCGCATCACGCAGCGTCACCGACAGCGGCATCTGGCCCAGCGCGTGCGTCGCACACGACAGACAGGGGTCGTAGGCGCGGATGGCGACTTCGAGGTGGTTGAGCAGCGGCTCGGTGATGGTCTGGCCGTCCAGGTACTGCAGCGCGACCGAACGCACCGCCTCGTTCATGGCCTGGTTGTTGTGCGTGGTCGAGACGATGAGGTTGCAGCTTTTCACCAGGTCGTCGTCGCCGACTTCGTACTCGTGGATCAGCGTGCCGCGCGGCGCCTCGATGATGCCGACGCCGCTGCGCTGGCGCTCGCCCGTGGCTTGCAGCGGGCCGCCGAGGATGGCGGGGTCGTCCAGCAGCTGCGCGATGACCTCCACACCGTGCAGCAACTCGATCATGCGCGCCCAGTGCGTGGCCAGCACGGCGTGCACCGGCCGGCCGCCGTGCGCGGCCACGAAGGCCTGGCGCCGCGATTCGGCGCGCGGGGTCGGGATGTGGTCGCAGTTCTGCAGCCGCGCCAGCGGGCCGACGCGGTACCAGCCGGCCTCGGGGCCGAGCGCGCGGCGGTAGGGGAACTTCATGTAGGTCCAGGGCTTGACCGCCTCGTGAATCAGCTCGCGGTAGCGCCGGTCCTCGAAACCGTCCACCGCGAGTCGGCCGTCGGCCTCGCGCAGGCGCAGAGCGCCGTCGTACAGCTCCATCGCGCCGCCGGGGCCGATGAGGGACATCATGGCGGCCGGCGTTTCGCCGAAGTGTGCGTACGCCGGTGGCAGGCCGGTGTGCAGCCGCTCGGCCAGGTCCACCGCGGCCTCGGCCCAGGCCAGCACCTCGGGCAGCTGGGCGCGCAACGCATCGCGGTCCTCGCGCGCCACCACCCGGTTCATGCCACCGGGCACCGAGCCGGTGCCGTGCACCCGCTTGCCGGACGTGATGCGGATCACCTCCTGGCCGAACTTGCGCAGCATCACGCCCTGGCGCGCCGCCTCGGGGTGCGCCACCGCCACGCCGACGATGTTGCGCTGTGCGACGTCGGCGTCGAAGCCGAACAGCAGGTCGGGCGAGGACAGGTGGAAGAAGTGCAGCGCGTGGCTCTGCACGATCTGGCCGTAATGCATGAGGCGGCGGATGCGGTCGGCCGCCTCGGGCACCGGCCAGCCGCCGACCACGCGGTCCAGCGCCTTGGAAGCGGCCAGGTGGTGCGACACCGGGCAGATGCCGCACAGGCGCTGCACCATCACCGGCACCTCCCAGTAGGGCCGGCCGACGATGAACTGCTCGAAGCCGCGGAACTCGACGATGTGCAGCCGCACCTGCTGCAGGCGCTGCTGATCGTCCAGCAGCAGCGTGACCTTGCCGTGGCCTTCGACGCGCGAGACCGGGTCGATCACGATGCGGCGCAGGCCCTGTGGGTCGGCGGCGGTTTCGAGGGAGCGCATGGACTCAGTCATAGCGAATGAGACCTTTGTTGAGTTGAGGTTCGCGCCCGGCCATCAGGTCCTGCAGCAGCTGCCAGAAGGCGTCGGCCGGTGGCGGGCAGCCGGGCAGAGCGTGGTCGATCTGCACCACCTCGTGGATGGGCCGCACGCGGTTGAGCGGCAGCGGCAGCTCGGGGTCGTTCGGCACCTTGCCGTAGACGGCTTGCATCATCTCGCCCACGTCCAGGTGGTTGCGCAGCGCCGGCAGGCCGCCGGTGATGGCGCAGGCGCCCACGGCCACCAGCACGCGGCACTGGTCGCGGAAGGCGCGCAGCACCTCGACGTTCTCGGCGTTGCACAGGCCACCTTCGATCAGGCCGATGTCGCAGGGGCCGACGGTCTTGATATCGGTCAGCGGCGAGCGGTCGAAGGTGATGTGCTCGATCAGGTCGAACAGGCGCTCATCGATGTCCAGGAAGGACATGTGGCAACCGAAGCAGCCGGCCAGCGAGACCGTGGCCACACGCCATTTGCGAGGAGACGTTTCGGTGTTCATCCGCGCGTCTCCGCATCGTCGAAGCTGCGTTCGCCATAGGGCTGGGCAAAGCCGACGCGCTTGGGCAGCAGCGCCCCCACCGGGCAGATGTGGGCCGCGCGGTCCTCGACCGACAGGGCGCTGTCGCCGAGCCGGCCACTCTCGCTGTCGATCAGCAGCTTGGCGCCGATGCCGTGGCCGCCGATGGCGAACACGCGCTTGCCGTCGAGTTCGTCGCTGGCGCGCACGCAGAGCTGGCAGAGGATGCAGCGGTTGGGCTCGAACCAGACGTCGGGGTGGCTCGCGTCCACCGGGCGTTCGGGGTGCAGCGGCTCGTAGTGCAGGTCGGTCATGCCCGCGCGTTCGGCCTGGTGCTGCAACTGGCAGTTGCCGCTCCTTTCGCAGCCGGGGCAGAAGTGGTTGCCTTCGACGAACAGCATCTGCAGCAGGTGCAGGCGCCGCGTCTTCAGGGGGTCGGTGTGGCACTCGACGCGCTGGCCCGCGACCGCGGGCGTGACGCAGGCCGCCACTGGCCGGCCGTCGGCCACCACGGTGCACAGCCGGCACGAAGCGCTGGCCGACACGCCTTCGTGCCAGCACAGGCGCGGCACCTCGTGGCCGGCGCGCTGCGCGGCCTGGAGGATGGTGTCGCCGGGTTGCAGCGGGACGGGCTGGCCGTCGAAGTCGAAGGTGCTGCTCATACCGAATGGTCCGTGGAAAGGTACGCGCCCGGGTCGGTCCGCCCGGTCGCGCGGCGGGCCGATGAGAGCTCGGCGTCGAGGTCGATCTCGGGCTGGAACTGCGCCGCCATGCTGCGCTGGGCATAAGCCTGGCCGAAGTGGGCCAGGGTGTCGCGCAGCGGGTTGCAGGCCGAGACGCCCAGGCCGCAGTGGGTGCCGCTGTGCAGCAGCGCGTCCAGTTCGTGCAGACGCGCGACGTCGAAGGCCGAGCCGCGGCCCGCCCCGCGTTCGTGGGCCAGCTTGTCCAGTCGGCGCACCACCAGTTCGGTGCCGACACGGCACGGCGTGCACAGGCCGCAGCTTTCGTGCGCGAAGAAGCGCGCGAAATGGCGCGCGACCTCAAACAGGTCGCGGGTGTGGTCGAACACCATCAGGGCGCCGGCGCTGGGCAGGTCTTCAAACGCAATGGCACGACCGAAGCCGCTGGCCGGCACGCAGCTGCCCGACGGTCCACCGACCTGCACCGCCTGCGGGTCGCGTGCGCCGCAGTCGGCCAGGATCTGCGCCAGCGGCGTGCCCAGCGGGTACTCGTAGAGGCCGGGACGCTCGCAGTCGCCCGAGACCGAGTGAATCTTGGTGCCGGTGGACCCGGGCGTGCCGATGCCGGCCCACCAGGCGCCGCCGCGGCGCGCGATGTGGGCCACCGCGACAAAGGTCTCGACGTTGTTGACCACGGTCGGCCGACCCCGGTAACCGCGCTGCACCGGGAAAGGCGGGCGGATGCGCGGCGTGCCGCGTTGGCCCTCCAGCGATTCGATCAGCGCCGACTCTTCACCACAGACGTAGGCGCCCGCGCCCAGGTGGATGGCGATGTCGAAACCGGCCACACCACCCGCGTGGGGCCCGAGCAGACCCATCGCGCGGCGGCGTTGCAGCACCGATTCGAGGTGGTCCAGCAGGAAGCGGTATTCGCCACGCAGGTAGACGAGGCCGGTCCGCGCGCCGATGGCGCGCGCGGCCACGGTCATGCCATCGAACAGCTCGTCGGCGTGGCGGCTGAGCAGCACCCGGTCCTTGAAGGTGCCGGGCTCGCCCTCGTCGGCGTTGCAGACCACGCAGCGCTGACCGTCGGCGGCGTCGGCCTCGGCGCAGAAGCGCCACTTGCGCGCGGTCGGGAAGCCCGCGCCGCCGCGGCCCCGCAGGCCCGAGCGCTCGACTTCGTTCAGCAACTCGGCCGGTTCACGGGCCAGCACGGCGGGCAGGTCCGGCGCACCGTCAGGCAGGCCCTGCAGCAGCACGTCGGCGCGGCGGATGTTGTGCTCAACAACGAACCATTCGGCCGGCCAGTCTTCGGGCGGCACGCCGGCCAGCAGACGCTCGGCCAGCTGGTCCACGCGCGCCGCATCCAGCCGCGTGACCACCTGGTGGTGGTTGACCAGCAGGGCCGGACCCTGGTCGCACAGGCCGGTGCAGGAGCAGCGGTCCACGCTGAAGCGGCCCTGCGCATCGACTTCGCCGGGCTTCACGCCCAGGCGCTCGCACAGCCGCGCCATCAGCGCGTCGCTGCCGGCCATGCGGTCGGTGATGTTGTCGGAGAACAGCACACGCACCCGGCCCACGGAGCGCAGGTGGAAGAAGCGGTAGAAACTGGCCACGCCTTCGACATGGGCGGTGGTCAGGTGCAACCCCGCCGCGATATGGGCCAGCAGATCACGCGGCAGCCAGCGCGTCTGGGCCTGCGTTTCGCGCAGCACCTGCACCAGCGCGTGCGGATCGTGGTGCCAGCGCGCCAGCACCGCGTCAGCGACGTGGAAGCGGCCAGGCTGGTCGAAAGCGGTCATGGTTTGTCGAGACCGAAGCGTTGCATCTTGGCGCGCAAACCAACGCGGGACAAGCCGAGTTCCAACGCTGCTTTCGTCTTGTTCCAGCGGTGCCGCAACAGGGTCTCGCGCAGCACCATGGCCTCGATCACGTCCAGCCGGTCGGTCAGGCTACCGCTGGCGGGCAGGGCCGCCGTCAGTTCGTCGGCACCACCGGCCGCGCGGCCCTGCAGCACGCGCGGCGAAAACGCCGCCGGCGGCAGCGTGGTGCCCTCGTGCAGCGCCAGCGCGCGGCCGATCTCGTTGCGCAGCTCGCGGATGTTGCCGGGCCAGGCGTAGGCCAGCAGGCAGGCCAGGGTTTCGTCGGGCAGCTCGGCCCCGGGGTGGCCGAGCTCGGCCGACACGTCCTGCGCGATCTGGCGCGCAATCGGCGGGATGTCGCCCACCCGCTCGCGCAGCGGCGGCACCGTCAGCGTGACCGCCGAGAGCCGGTAGTAGAGGTCCTCGCGGAACTGGCCCTCGCGCACGCGCTGCTCCAGGTTGCGGTGGGTGGCGGCGATGATGCGCACGTCCACCGGCACTGGCCGCGCCGCGCCCACGGGCCGCACCTCGCCTTCCTGCAGCACGCGCAGCAGCTTGACCTGGAAGGCCGGCGAAGTCTCGCCGATTTCATCGAGGAACACAGTGCCGCCGTCGGCGCGCTGGAACAGGCCGGGGTGGTCCTCGAACGCGCCGGTGAAGGCGCCGCGCTTGTGGCCGAACAACTCGGATTCGAGCAGGGTGTCGGGGATGGCGGCGCAGTTCTCCACCACGAAAGGGCCGCTCAGGCGCGGGCTCGCGTAATGGATGGCGCGCGCGAGCAGTTCCTTGCCGGTGCCCGACTCGCCCAGCACCAGCACCGGGATGTCATAGCGCGCCGCGCGTTCGGCCATGCTGCAGATGAGGTCCAGCGGACTGCCCGGCCCACGCACGATGCGGTCGAAGCCGAAGTGGCTGCGCGCCTGCGCCATCTGCGTGGCGGTGCGCTGGCGCAGCACGCGGGTGCTGGTGCGCAGCTCCAGGTCGAGTCGGCTGGTCTGCCGCTGCAGCACCTGGGCTTCCACCGCGTTGCGCACCGAGTCGAGCAGGTGGTCGGGCGACCAGGGTTTGAGGATGTACTGGTAGATGCCGGCTTCGTTGATGCCGGCGATGATGTCTTCGCTGTCGGTGTAGCCCGAGATGACGATGCGCACGATGTCGGGCCACTGCTCGCGCACTTCCTTGAGGAAGTTCACCCCGGTCATGCCGGGCATGCGCTGGTCGCACAGGATCACGCTCACGGGCTGGCGCTGCAGCAGGCCGCGCGCCTCCTCGGCGCTGCTGGCGGTGAAGACGGTGAAGTCCTCGTCCAGCGTGCGGCGCAGCGCGTCCTGGGAGCGCACTTCGTCGTCCACCACCAGTACGGTGGGCATGGCGTCATGGAGCGGGGGCAGGGTCACGGTATCGGTCTCGCATCGGAAACCCATTCTAGGAGCGGGTGGCCCGTTTTCAGGGCATCTGGCGCAGGGATTCGATGGCGCGGGCGGCCTGCTTGCGGCCCATGTAGATGGAAAGTTTGGCTTCCAGGCCGGCCAGCGCTTCGTGGAAGGCGGTCAGGTTGCGCGCGGCCAGCAGGGCCTGGGCCACCGTCGGGGTGTCGGGGCCGAAATGGGGCTGCAGGAACTGGTAGGCGCGGCGCTGCAGCAGCAGCAACTGTTGCGGGTCTTCTGTGGGTGCGGGTGCGGGCACCGGGATCGCCGGAGCGGTTACCGCAGCCGGTGCGCCCGACCGTTCGGCCGGGGGTGCAGCGGCCGGCACCGGTTCGATCAGCTGCAACGCCAGCAGGGTATCGAGGTGGGTGCGCACCTCGGGCAGACCCTTGTCCACCAGCACCTTCACGCTGTCGCTGCCGTTGACCAGGATCAGCAGCTGCCGCGTGGCCGCCGAGAGCCCCGCACCGCGCTGCCCGATCTCGGCACGGCCGGCAGCGGTCTTGCGGTAGACGGTGGCGGGCATGGATGTGCCTGGCGGGTCAGCAGATCCGGGGAAGCTGTTCGCCGCTGAGCCAATCGACAACCCGTCGCCCACCGAAACGCGTGTCCATCTGCACGAAGTGGTGCGGGTCGGTGGTGACCTCGCCGATGCGCGCGGCGTCCGCCCCCAGCGGGTGGGCGCGCAGCGCGGCCAGCGCGGCTTCGGCGGCCTCGGGCGCGACGATGGCGATCAGCTTGCCTTCGTTCGCCACGTACAGCGGGTCCAGGCCCAGCAGCTCGCAGGCCGCGTCCACCTGCGGCTTCACGGGAATGGCCGCCTCCTGCAGCCGCATGCCGACGCCCGACTGGCGCGCGATCTCGTTGAGCGTGGTCGCCAGACCGCCGCGGGTGGGGTCGCGCAGCACGCGCACCGCGCCGGGCGCGGCGGCCATCAGGTCGGCCATCAGGGTGTGCAGTGCGGCGGTGTCGCTCTCGATGGTGGTCTCGAAGGCCAGCGATTCACGCTGGGACAGCACGGCCACGCCGTGGTCACCGATGGTGCCGGAGACCAGGATCACGTCGCCCGGCCGAGCGTTTCTGCCGCTGACCGAAACGCCCGGCGGCAGCAGGCCGACGCCGGTGGTGCTGATGAACACGCCGTCGCCCTTGCCCTGCTCCACCACCTTGGTGT
>CAZJZD010000050.1:0-27837 GCA_964550405.1 uncultured Hydrogenophaga sp.
ATCCTGGCGCTGAACGCGGCGGTGGAAGCCGCCCGTGCGGGCGAACAGGGCCGCGGCTTTGCGGTGGTGGCCGGCGAGGTGCGCAACCTGGCGCAGCGCAGCGCCGAGGCGGCCAAGGAAATCAAGCAGCTGATCAACGCCAGCGTGGAGAAGGTCGATGTGGGCACGAAGCTGGTGGCCGACGCAGGCGCGACCATGGGCGAGATCGTCGGGTCCATCCAGCGCGTGACCGACATCGTGGGCGAGATCAGCTCGGCCGCGGGCGAGCAGAGCGATGGCATCGGCCAGGTCAACACGGCGGTCAGCCAGCTGGACCAGATGACACAGCAGAACGCGGCGCTGGTGGAACAGAGCGCTGCCGCCGCACAGAGTCTGCACGACCAGGCGGCCCGTCTGGCCCAGGTCGTCTCCACCTTCCGCATCAATGGCAGCAGCGCCAGCGAGCCGGCCCTGGCGACACGACCCATGCAGTCGAAGTCCCCGGCCAAGCCGGCGGCCTCGAAGGCGGTCGCTGCCCCGGTGAGCAAGACCGGATCGGTGCGCCCGGTCAGCGCGCCGGCCCTGTCTGCACCGGCGCCGGTGGCCCAACCCGTCGCCATCTCTGCCAGCGCCGAGAGCGACTGGGAGAGCTTCTGATCCGCATCACACCAGACATCGATGGAGCAGCCCATGAACACAACCCGCCCTGGGCGACCCGAAACCTTGGCCAACAGCCGCGCGATCCTGGGTGACCGAATCCTGCTGGCGGCCGCCCTGCTCAGCGCCGCTGCTGCCGGGGTCATGGGCTTCGTCTATTTCGAGCCCATGCTGGCGCTGTTGGCGGGTGGTCTGCTGGCGGGCCTTTCCGTTGGCGTGTATGTCATGGCCAAGGGTTCGCTGTTTTCGCGTCTGGCGCTGACCACTTTGCAGGTCGCGCTGGTGGCCCTGCACATTCAGCTGGCGCACGGGGAGCTGGAGTTCCACTTTGGGGTGTTCGTCACCCTGGCGTTGCTGCTGGTCTATCTGGACTGGCGTCCCATCGTGTTGGCGGCGGGCCTGTTTGCGGTGCACCACGTGCTGTTCGACCGGTTGCAGGCCGCAGGCTTTGGCTTCTACTGCATGACCGAACCGAACTTCGGACGCGTCTTGCTGCACGCGGCTTACGTCGTGATCCAGACCGCACTGGAAGTGGTGCTGGTGCTGGGGATGGGGCGCACCGCGCGCGAGGGGGAAGAGCTGTCGGCCCTGGTGGAGCGTGTGAACCAGGCCGACGGCATCGCATTGGACGTCACCGGTGTCTCGGTGAGCACGCCGCTGGCGGCGGCCCTTCAGGCGGCGCTGCAGCGCATGCAGACGGTGGTGGCATCGGTCCAGCAGTCGGCTGCGCAGATCGAGGTGGCCAGCCGCGAGATTGCCCAGGGTAACCAGCAGCTGTCTTCACGCACCGAGGCGGCCGCGTCCAATCTGGCGCAGACCGCCGCCAGCGTGGAAGAAATCAACAGCACCATGCACAACAGCGCTGACGCGGCGCGCCAGGCCAGCCAGCTGGCGGTCGCCAACGCCGAGGTGGCCGCGCGCGGCGGACAGGTGGTGGGGCAGGTGGTGGCCACGATGGAAGAGATCAACCACAGCAGCCGCAAGATCCACGACATCATCGGCGTGATCGATGGCATCGCGTTCCAGACCAACATCCTGGCGCTCAATGCAGCGGTCGAAGCCGCCCGTGCGGGAGAGCAGGGACGCGGCTTTGCCGTGGTGGCCGGCGAGGTGCGCAACCTGGCACAGCGCAGTGCCGAGGCGGCCAAGGAGATCAAGGGACTGATCGGCGCCAGTGTGGAAAAGGTCGAAGCCGGCACCCGTCTGGTGGGTGAGGCCGGCAGCACCATCGGCGAGGTGGTGGCCAACGCGCAGCGTGTGGCCGACATGATCGGTGAGATCACCGCCGCCAGCAGCGAACAGACCAATGGCGTGGCCCAGGTCAACACCGCTGTCAACCAGCTCGACCAGATGACGCAGCAGAACGCGGCCCTGGTCGAAGAGAGTGCCGCAGCAGCGGCCAGCCTGAGCGATCATGCCCAGCGGCTGGCACAAGCGGTTCAGGTGTTCAGGACGGCGCGCGCCTGATGGCGCGTGCCCGTGTGTTTCAAGGAGTGTGAGTCATGGGCCTGCAATCGTTGATGCGGCAGTTTTCAATCCGTCTTCGCATGGTAGGCGCGATCGGCGTGGTGCTGGCGCTGTTGGTGGGCGTAGGGGGCGCGGGCATCTGGGGCATGCAGAACCTGCAGAAGCTCAGCCATGAGTTCCTGGAGCATGCCTTCGAGGAAACCAATGCCCTGGCGCGTCTGCGCCTGGCGTTTGCCGACCTGGCCCGCTACGAGAAGGAAATGGTGATCCAGTACGAGTCGCCCGAGCAGCTGTCCCTGGCGCACATGAACTGGGGCAAGGCCCGCGAGCGGGTGCGCCAGCAGATCGCCGCCATGCAGCAGGGCGAGGCCGACGAAGACAACGTGGTGCTGCAGGGGCTGGAGAAGAACCTGCTCGCCTACGAGGGCGCCGTCGAGCCGGTGGTGGTCAACATGCAGAACGGGGGCTACGACAGCGCCACCGTGGCCAACCGCATGCTCGACCGCGCACACGAGCGCTACGCGGCGGTCGAGGCGGACCTCAGGCAGATCGAGTCCATCATCGCCGGCGAGGCCGCGGCGCTCAAGGCCGAGGAGGATCAGACCGCGCGGCTCACGCTGATCGGTTTTGCCGTCGCGGTGGCGATTGCCATGCTGGTGGTGGTGCCCACCACCCTGGCCAACATGCAGAGCATCTGCCAGCCGCTGAACGCGGCACAGAACCTGGCGGCGGCCATTGCCAAAGGCGACCTGACGCAGCCGGTGCAGACCCAGGGCAAGGACGAGCTGACCGCGCTGATGCACGCGCTGGGCATGATGCAGGCGTCGCTGGTGCGCATCGTGGGCGAGGTGCGCAACAGCACCGAGCGCATCAACCTCTCCAGCAGCGAAATCGCGGCCGGCAACCAGGACCTGTCCACCCGCACCGAGAGCGCGGCCGGCAGCCTGCAGCAGACCGCCAGCAGTGTCGAACAGATCAACGGCATGGTGCGCCAGAGCACCGAGTCGGCCCGCCAGGCCAGCGACATGGCCCGCTCCAACGCCGAGGTGGCAACGCGCGGGGGTGTCGTGGTCCAGCAGGTGGTGAGCACGATGGAAGACATCCGCCACAGCAGCCAGAAGATCAGCGACATCATCGGCACCATCGACGGCATCGCGTTCCAGACCAACATCCTGGCGCTGAATGCGGCGGTGGAAGCCGCCCGCGCCGGCGAACAGGGCCGCGGCTTTGCGGTGGTGGCCGGCGAAGTGCGGCGACTGGCGCAGCGCAGCGCCGAGGCGGCCAAGGAAATCAAGGACCTGATCGGCGCCAGCGTCGAGAAGGTCGAGACCGGCAGCCACCAGGTCGCGCAGGCCGGCAGCACCATTGGCGAGATCGTGCAGAACGCGCAGAAGATCGCGACGCTGATCCAGGACATCACCACCGCGGCAACGGAACAGAGCCAGGGCATCGAACAGGTCAACGGCGCGGTCGGCTCGCTGGACCAGATGACCCAGCAGAACGCCGCGCTGGTGGAAGAAAGCGCGGCGGCCGCACAAAGCCTCCAAGAGGAGGCTCGCAAGCTTGCGGGAGTGGTGGCCACGTTCCGGCTGACGCGCGCCTGAGAGCGCGCCGATACGGTGTCTTGACAATCAAAAGGGAGTCCTCATGCCGACAGCACTGAGTTTTCGCGGCAAGATCCTGCTGCAGCTGATTGCCGCGCTGGTCGGCATTCTGATCATCAGCGCACTGGCCGTCTGGCAGGTGCGACAGCAGACGGTGCAGGGCCGTGAGTCGCTGCTGGTGGCCATGGTGGACAGTGCGCATGCCATCGTCCAGGGCTTCAAGGCGCAGGCCGATGCCGGGCGCATGAGCACCGAGGCCGCCCAGTCGGCCGCCAAGGACGCCATCGCCCACGCGCGCTACGGCGATGGCGGCAAGGAATACCTCTACATCTGGTCCACCGACGGCGTGGGCGTGATGCACCCCATCAAGCCCGAGTGGGCCGGCCAGAACATGGTGGGCAAGGTCAAGGACGGTGAGGGCAGCGACGTGATCCGAACCCTGATCGACGCCCTGGCCGCCAGCCCGGACGGCAAGGCGTTTGCCATGACCAATTTCCCGCGTCCGGGCAGCACCGTGCCGGTGCCGAAGTTGCAGTACCTCAAGCGCGTGGACGGGTGGAACTGGATGGTGGGTTCGGGTCTGTACACCGACGACTACAACCAGCTGGTGCTCAGGGCCACCGCGGCCAACCTGGTGGTGGGGCTGCTGACGCTGCTGGCCATCGGTGGCATCGGCTGGTTCACCTTCCGCAGCGTGATGCGCCAGATCGGAGGTGAACCGGCACAGGCGATGGCGCTGATGCATTCGGTGGCGCAGGGCGACCTGACGGTGCGACCGGGCCGGACCGTGCCCGGCAGCATGCTCGCCGCACTCGACGAGATGATCGGTTCGCTGCGGCAGACAGTGGGTCAGGTCCGCCAGGCCACCGACAGCATCGACACCGCCAGCACCGAGATCGCCATGGGCAACCAGGACCTGAGCGCGCGCACCGAACAGTCGGCCAGCAACCTGCAGGAAACGGCGGCTTCGATGGAGGAACTGACCAGCACGGTCAACCAGAGCGCCGAGTCGTCCCGAATGGCCGCCCAACTGGCACAGGAAGCGGCGGGTGTGGCACGCGCCGGTGGCAGCAAGGTGGCGCAGGTGGTGTCCACCATGCAGGACATCCACCACAGCAGCCAGAAGATCAACGACATCATCGGCACCATCGACGGCATTGCGTTCCAGACCAACATCCTGGCGCTGAACGCGGCGGTGGAAGCCGCCCGTGCCGGCGAACAGGGCCGCGGCTTTGCGGTGGTGGCCGGCGAAGTGCGCAACCTGGCCCAGCGCAGCGCGGAGGCGGCCAAGGAGATCAAGGGCCTGATCGGCGCCAGCGTGGACAAGGTCGATGTGGGCTCGCGCCTGGTGGCCGATGCCGGCAGCACCATGAACGAAATCGTCGCCAGTGTGCAGCGGGTGAGCGACATCATTGGCGAAATCAGCGCCGCCACAGGTGAGCAGAGCCAGGGCATCGGCCAGGTCGGCGCGGCGGTGGCGCAGCTGGACCAGATGACACAGCAGAACGCGGCCCTGGTCGAAGAGAGTGCCGCGGCCGCGCAGAGCCTTCGGGAGCAGGCGCAGCGCCTGACTGGGGTGGTGGCGACCTTCCGTCTGAGCTGACGGCAACCTCCCCCGAGCGTGGGGAACTGCACGGTGCCGAGCCGGGGCACCGGTCGGGGGGCGCAAAGCCGGGTCGTGCCTGCCTATACTGGCCGCCCTGTGTTCTGCAAAGGCCCGCCATGAACGCCCGACTGCCCGCCAGCGCCGTGCCGCTGGAACCCCAGACCCTGCAGCGCCAGGTGGACGCCGCCTGGCAATCGTCCATCGTGCCCGAGTTGCAGCGCTACATCGCAGTGCCGGCCAAGTCGCCCATGTTCGACCCCGATTGGGCCGCCCACGGCCTGCTCGAACGTGTGCTGCAGAACGCCGCCGACTGGGTGCGCGCCCAGCAGGTGCCGGGTCTGCAACTGGAAATCGTGCGCCTGAACGACGCCCAAGGCCGGCCGCGCACGCCGGTGCTCTTCTTTGAACTGCCGGCCAGCGCCGGCCGGGACGGCACGCCCGCTCCGGCCTCGGGCCAGACGGCGCTGATGTACGGCCACCTGGACAAGCAGCCCGAATTCAACGGCTGGCGCAGCGACCTGGGGCCTTGGACCCCGGTGATCGACGACGGCAAGCTCTACGGCCGCGGCGGCGCCGACGACGGCTACGCCGTGTACGCCGCCATCACGGCCATCCAGGCCCTCAAGGCCCAGGGCGTGGCGCACCCGCGCATCGTCGGCCTGATCGAGACCTGCGAGGAAAGCGGATCGGCCGACCTGCTGCCCTATGTGGACGCGCTGAAGTCGCGGCTGGGCGACGTGGGTCTGGTGATCTGCCTGGACAGTGGCGCCGGCAACTACGACCAGCTGTGGCTGACCACCAGCCTGCGTGGCATGGCCAGCGGCGTGCTCAAGGTCGAGATCCTCACCGAAGGCATCCATTCGGGCGATGCGTCCGGTCTGGTGCCGTCGAGCTTTCGCATCATGCGGCAGGTGCTCGACCGGCTCGAAGACAGCGGCACCGGCCGCCTGCTGCCGGCCAGCTTCCACTGCGAGGTGCCGGCCGAGCGGCTGGCGCAGGCGCAGGCCACGGCCGCCATCCTGGGCGACGAACTGTTCAAGCGCTTTCCGTGGGCCCACCACGACTGCGGCGGCGCCACCGTGTCCGCCCTGCCCACCACCACCGACCCGGTCGAGGCCCTGCTGGCGCGCACCTGGCGGCCCACGCTCTCCGTGACCGGCGCCGACGGATTCCCCGACATCGCCAACGCCGGCAACGTGCTGCGCCCGTACACCGCCTTCAAGCTCAGCCTGCGCCTGCCGCCGCTGGTGGAGGCGGCCACGGCGGTGCAGCAGCTCAAGGCCCTGCTCGAGGACAACGCGCCTTACCAGGCCAAGGTCACCTTTGAAGGGCTCAGCTCGGCCACCGGCTGGAACGCGCCGGCCACCGCGCCCTGGTTCGAGTCGGCCCTGCAGGCGGCCTCGCAGGCGCACTACGGCGCCGCCTGCGCCACCATCGGCCAGGGTGGCACCATTCCGCTGATGAACATGCTCAGCCAGGGTTTCCCGTCGGCGCAGATGATGGTCTGCGGCGTGCTGGGGCCACGCAGCAACGCGCACGGCCCCAACGAGTTCCTGCACCTGGACTACGCGCGGCGCCTGACCGCCAGCGTGGCCCAGGTCATCGCCCGCATGCCATGAGCGACGACATCACCGAAGCCCCCTTCACCCTGCGTGATGGCCTGAACGTGGCCCTGTACGACTGGCCACTGCCCATGCGCCAGCGGCCGCGCGCGGTGGTGCTCATCGTGCACGGCCTGGGTGAACACGCCTGGCGCTACGACCCGCTGGCCGAGCGTCTGAACGAGTGGGGCTTTGCCGTGCGCGGCTACGACCAGCGCGGCCATGGCGATTCGGGCGGTGCGCGCGGCGTGCTGCCGCACGACGACGCCCTGCTCGAAGACCTGCAGGAGGTGGTCGAGGACACGCGGCGCCACATTGCCGATCCCTGGGCCTGCCCGCTGGTCCTGCTGGGCCACAGCATGGGTGGCCTGGTGGCGGCGGAGTTCGTGCGGCGTGGTCTGGCACCGGTGGACGCGCTGGCGCTGTCATCGCCGGCGCTGGATGCCGGTCTGAGTCCCTGGCAACGCACCCTCACGCGCCTGCTTTACCGCTGGGCGCCAGACCTCACCCTGTCCAGCGGGCTGGACCCGCAGGCCATTTCGCACGATCCGGCGGTGGTCCAGGCCTACCGGCAGGACCGGCATGTGCACGACCGCATCTCGGCCCGGCTGGCGCATTTCATCGCCCACCAGGGCCCGGCGGTGGTGGCGGCTGCGCCTTCCTGGGCCGTGCCCACGCTGTTGCTGTGGGCCGGTGCCGACCGTCTCGTGCGGCCCGCCGGCAGCCAGGCTTTTGCCGCCGTCGCGCCACGCCACGTGGTCCGCAGCCAATGTCTGGCGGGCCAGTTCCACGAGATCTTCAACGAGGCCGATCCTTCGGCCGCGTTCGGCGCCCTCAAGGCCTGGCTGGACGGGGTCGCGCCGGCCTGAGGGACGCCCTCAGCGCTTGAGCAGGCCGCCCAGCGCACCCATCAGATCGCCGGCGTCGAGTTTGCCGTCGCTGCCGCCGAGCAGGGAACCCAGTGCGCCCATGCCGTTGTCGGCCGGCACCTGGCCTTGCGGGGTGAGCTGGTCGATCAGACCCGGCAGCACCTGCGCGAGCACGTTCCCGGCCTGCTGGCCGTTGCCGCCCAGGGCCTGGCTGATCTGGCCCATCAGGTCAGGGCCGAGGGCGCTGCCCAGGGCATCGGCCGACACCGGCTGGTTGGCGCCCGTGCCCACCCAGGAAGCGGCCGCATCGGCCAGGCCGCCCTGCTGCAGCTTGGCCAGGATGCCCTGCAGGCCACCGGCGTTGTTCATCAGTGTGCCGACGATGCCCATGAGCACCTGCGGGTCCAGACCGCCGGCGCCCTGCGCCTGTCCGCCCTGCTGTCCACCCAGGGCCGCGCCCAGTACCGAATCCAGAAGTCCCATGTGATCTCTCCCTTGTGAGGGTTGCACGACCGACGCCCCGGTGGCGGCGGTTCAGGCCGGATTCTGGTGCGCGCGTCGCAACCACGCAAGCCAGCCCAGGGCCAGTCCGGTCAGCGCCAGCGGCAGCAGCGAACCCAGGTTCAGCAGCGTCCAGCCCTGCGTGGTGACCAGGGCGCCGGAGGCGAACGAGGTGAGCGCCATGGTGGCGAAAACGAAGAAGTTGATGGCGGCCTGTGCGCGGTCTTTTTCCTCAGGTCTGTAGGCCTGCAGCGACAGTGTGGTGCTGCCGGTGAACAGGAAGTTCCAGCCCACGCCCAGCAGGAACAGGGCGACCAGGAACTGGTGCAGGTCCACGCCCGAGACGGCGATCGCGACACACAGCACGTTCAGCAGCACGCCAACGCCCATGATGGTCAGCACGCCGAAGCGCTTGATCAGGTGGCCGGTGAAGAAGCCGGGCGCGAACATGCCGATCACGTGCCACTCCAGCACCAGGGCGGCGTCGTCGAACTCGAAGCCGCACACCTGCATGGCCAGCGGCGTCGCCGCCATCAGCAGGTTCATCACGCCGTAACCGAGCGCCGCACCCGCGGTGGCCACGATGAACACCGGCTGTTTCATGATCACCGAAAGCGGACGGCCGGCGTCGGCGTTGGTCCTCTTCGGTGGCAGGGGCGGGAACTTCATGAAGGCCATGACCAGCATCGACAGGGCCGCCACCACCGCCAGCGCCAGGTAGGCACCGGCGAACGGCACGTCGAGCAGGTTGCGGGTGCGGCTGGCCAGGTTGGGGCCCAGCACCGCGCCCGCCAGGCCGCCGGCCAGCACCAGGGACACGGCCTTCTCTCGGAAATCCGGCGCCGCCAGCTCGGCCGCGGCGAAGCGGTAGAGCTGGCCGTTGGCGCTGTAGTAGCCGGCGATGACGGTGGCCGTGACCAGCAGCCAGAAGTTGCGATCCATCGCCGCCCACCAGCACAGCAGGGCTGATCCGAAGGCCACCAGCAGGCCGATCTGGAACGAGCCTTTGCGGCCGAAGGCCGTCTGCGTGCGCGCCACCAGGGGCGTGGACAGCGCGCCACCGACCACATAGCCCATCACCGGCAGCGTGGCCATCCAGCCCAGCGGGGCCAGGCTCAGACCCACCAGGCCGTTGATCGCGATGAAGACCACGTTGTTGGTCAGGAACAGGCCTTGCGCGGCGGCCAGCAACCAGAGGTTTTTGTTCATAAGCCGGCGTTTATACATTCAGGGGTGGGCCAACGCCTGTCGCTTGGGCAAAGACCCGGGTTTGCTCGGCGCCACAATGCGCCCGAACGCCTAGACGGAGCCGTCGCATGCACCTTCCACACTTCCGTGTTCTCCGGCAATGCCTGGCGGCACTGCTGCTGGCCTTGTTGTCATCGGCCGGCGCCCTGGCCGCGATGTCGTCGGGCAGCCACGAGCTGCGCCTGAACCATGCGGGGAGCGAGCGGCGCTTCATCGTGCACGTGCCCAAAACCTACCGCACCGACCGGCCCGCACCGCTGGTGCTGGCCCTGCACGGGGGCGGCGGCAGCATGGAGGTGATGGCGCGCGACCGGCTCTACGGCCTGGTGGCGCAGTCCGAAGCCAGTGGCTGGATCGTGGTCTTTCCCAACGGCTACAGCCGCCTGGCCGGCAAGCTGGCGACATGGAACGCCGGTATCTGCTGCGGCGCCGCCCGCGACAAAGGCAGCGACGACGTGGGCTTTCTGCGCGCGGTGGTGGCCGATGTGCAGCAACGCCTGCGCATCGACCCGCAGCGCATCTTCGCCACCGGCATGTCCAACGGCGGGATGATGAGCTACCGGCTGGCTTGCGAAGCTTCCGATGTGTTCCGCGCCATCGCCGCGGTAGCGGGTACCGACGGCACCACCGCCTGCCGGCCCGGCCGGCCGGTGCCGGTGTTCCACCTCCACGCGAAGGACGACGACCGCGTGCTCTTCAACGGCGGCTCGGGCAGCGCCTCGGACACCCACGCCGACTTCGTTTCGGTGCCCGCCACGGTGGACAAGTGGGCACGCCTGAACGCGTGCAGCGCCCCGGCGCAGCGGGTGCTGGACAAGCCCGGCGTGGTGTGCGAGGTGCGCAGCGGCTGCCAGGACGGTGCCGAGGTGCGGCTGTGCGTCACCGACAGCGGCGGCCACGCCTGGCCCGGCGGGCGCAAGGCGCTGGGCGGCCGGGGATCGGACGCCCTGGACGCGACGCAGGCGATCTGGGACTTCTTCGAGCGCCAGTGACCGGGCCGGTCAGACCAGGGCCTGCACCAGCGCGGCCAGCGCCGCCGTCTCGGCGCGCAGCACGCGCGGACCCAGGGACACGGGCAGGAACCCGGCGGCGCGGGCCTGCTGGTCCTCTGTGGGCGAGAGGCCGCCTTCGGGACCGCTGAGGAACAGCACCGGTGCATCGGCCGGTTGACCACGCAGCACATCGCCCAGCGGGCGGGTGCCCTCGGCCAGCGAGAGCACGTAGCGCAGCGGGGCCACCCCCGCGCTTTCGCGCAGCCAGGCCGCGAGGTCCGCCACCGGCTGTACCGCTGGCACGCGGTTGCCGCCACACTGCTCGCAGGCCGCCGCGGCCACCGATTGCCAGTGCGCCTGTTTCTTCGTCGCGCGATCGCCACTCAGCCGCAGCACGCTGTGCGCGGTGTGCAGGGGCTGCAGGCTGGCCACGCCGAGTTCAGCGGCTTTTTCCACCAGCCAGTCCATGCGTTCGTTGGCCGGCATGCCCATGGCCAGGTGCACGCGGCGTGCGGCCTCGCGCTCCACGTCTTCAAAGGCCTCGACCTGCACCGCGACGTCGCTGCGGCCCATGCGCAGCACGCGGGCACGCCACTGACCGCCTTCGCCGTTGAACAGCGTGATGGCATCGCCAGGCTGCAGGCGCAAGACCTGCACATGGCGGGCCGCGGCCGGCGGCAGCTCCAGCGTGGCGCCGGCGGCGAGCGGGACGGGGCAGTGAAAGCGCGGCATGTCAGAAGGGCTCAGACGCGGCCGAAGGCGAAGCCGCTGGCGGCCTGCAGGCCCTCGACCTCGTCGATCAGCTTGAGCAGCGGGCCGAGTTCGCGATAGCGGTGCGCGGTGGCGCGGATGTAGGCGATGAAACGCGGCGCGTCGGCCAGGTACTTCGGCTTGCCGTCGCGCAGGGTCAGGCGCGCGAAGATGCCGGCGACCTTGAGGTGGCGCTGCAGGCCCATCCATTCGACCGCACGGTAGAAGGCGCCGAAGTCGCTGTGCCAGTCCTCGAAGTCCATCAGGCCGGCCTTGCGCGCCTTCTCCCAGTAACGCACGGTAATGTCGATGACGAAATCTTCCTCCCAGGTCAGGAAGGCGTCGCGCATCAGGCTGGCGATGTCGTAAGTGATGGGTCCGTGCACCGCGTCCTGGAAGTCCAGCACACCCAGCTGCTGCGCGGGCGTCGATCCTGGGTGGGCCGGGATCATCAGGTTGCGCGGCATGAAGTCGCGGTGCACGTGCACCGAGGGCGCGGCCAGGCACCGCGCGACGATGGTGTCGAAGGTCTTCTGCAGCGTGGCGGCCATTGCGCCCTCGACCTGGACCTGCCGGTGCTGGGCCAGGTACCAGTCGGGGAACAGCTGCAGCTCGCGGCGCAGCAGCGCGTCGTCGTAGGGCGGCAGTTCACCGGGCTTGGAGGCCAACTGCCAGGCCAGCAGCGTGTCCACCGCCTGCAGGTAGCGTGCGTGGTTGGCGGGCGGATTCGCGGCGTCGATCTGCTCCATCATGGTCTGCGTGCCCAGGTCGGGCAGCAGCATGAAGCCCTGCGGCGCGTCCCAGGCCAGGATGTCGGGCACCAGCAGGCCGGCGGCCTTCATTAGACCGGCCACGTGCACGAAGGGCTGGCAGTTTTCCTTGTCGGGCGGCGCGTCCATCACGATGCGGCTGGCGCCATCCGTGGTGTCCACGCGCAGGTAGCGGCGGAAGCTCGCATCGGCCGAGGCCGGGCGAATCGTCTCGGGCCGCAGGCCCTGGGCGGCGGCCAGGCCTTGCAGCCAGGTGGTGAAGGCGGCCTCGCGCGCGGGGTCGGCCCAGGTGACGGCGGGGGTGTTCGGGGTCATGGATCGGGGGGTTCGGAGGGCCGTGACAGGCCTGCCGGCCGGGCAGGTGCCCGGGTGGAGGGCAGTGGATAATCGGCGCTGATTTTAGGGGTGCGTCCGCTGTTGCCGGCGGTGCGACCCCTGTCCCCGGCCCGCGCCCATCCGACCTTGAACCAGTCCCCCCGCCGTCTGCCAATGCCCGCTCTCCTGATCGCACCCACGCCGGTGGGCCGGGCGGTGTGGCATCTGCTGGCCCTGATGGCACTGGGCGCGCCGGACCTGGCGCGTTCGCAGGTCACTCCGCCCGCCGATCCGGCCCCGCAGTTGCAGGCCAGTCCCGTGCTGGTCGAGAAGCTGCCCGACGGCGCACTGGACCAGGCACCGGTCTTCGTCTCGGGTGAGCGCCTGCAAGGCCAGACCGACGGTGCGGTGGTGATCGAGGGCCAGGCCGAGTTGCGCCGTCACGACGTGGTCATCAAGGCCGATCGGCTGGAGTTCGACCAGCGCAGCAACGAAGCCAAGGCCCAGGGGCAGGTGCTGATCAACCAGGGCGGCAACCGCTTCGAAGGACCCGAGCTGCAGCTGAACCTGGACACCAGCCGGGGTCACTTCACGCAACCGGCCTTTTCGCTGCTGGACAGCGAAGGCCATGGCGATGCACAGCGCGTCGAGTTCCTTGACAAGGACCGGCTGGAGGCCACGGAGGCACGCTACTCCACCTGCCCCCGCGTGCCTGGCCAGAAGTGGCTGCCCGACTGGCTGCTGCGCGCCGACCGCATCGAACTGGACAACGCCGAGGAGACCGGCACCGCCATCGGGGGCGTGCTGGAGTTCAAGGGGGTGCCCATCCTGGGTGCGCCTTACCTGAGCTTTCCGCTGTCGGACAAGCGCAAGAGCGGCGTGCTGCCGCCGACCATCAACCTGGACACCGTCAGCGGACTGGAGCTGACCGTGCCCTACTACATCAACATCGCGCCCGAGCTGGACGCCACGGTCTACCCCACCTTCATGAGCAAGCGGGGCCTGGACCTGGGCGGTGAGCTGCGCTACCTGCAGCCCAGCTTCGGCGGCCAGCTGCGGGCGGCCTACATGCCCAACGATGACTTGCGCAAGAGCGATCGCTGGGGTTACTCGCTGCAGCACGCCCATCGGCTGTCCACCGGCGCTGCACTGGCCGACCTGGGGCTGACCGGCCCCGTGGGCCTGCGGCTGAACCTCAACCGCGTCAGCGACGACAACTACTGGCGCGATTTCCCGCGCAGCAGCACCTCGCTGACCTCGCGTCTGTTGCCCGCCGAAGCGGTGCTCGACTGGGGGCAGGGTCCCTGGGCCTTCAGTGCCGGCGCCTACCGCTGGCAGACGCTGCAGGATGCCGAATCCCCGATCACACCGCCTTATGACCGTCTGCCCAGCGTGTCGTTGCGGTTTGCGCAGGACCACCAGCGCTGGGCGGGCCTGCGCGGCTGGGAATGGTCGCTGCAGACCGACTACACCCGGTTCCGTTCGGACCCGGCCTACACCGGTCAGGTCAACGGCAGCCGCACGCTGGCCATTGCCCGCATCGGTCACCGCTGGGAGAGTCCGGGCGGATTCGTGGCGCCACGCCTGCAGTTGCACCACGCGGACTACCGCTACGACCAGCCGGTGGGCACGGCGCTCAAGGCCCGGCGCAGCGTGCCCACCCTCAGCCTCGACAGCGGTCTGGTGTTCGAGCGCGAGGCCAGCTTTTTCGGCCGCCGCTTCAACCAGACCCTGGAACCGCGCGCCTTCTTCACCTGGACGCCTTACCGCGACCAGAGCGCCCTGCCGAACTACGACTCGGCCGCCAACGATTTCAACTTCGCCTCCATCTTCAGCGAGAACACCTTCGGTGGCCACGACCGCATCGCCGAACTGCGCGCGCTCACCGTGGGCGCCAGTTCCCGCTTGCTCGACCCGGCCACCGGCGCCGAAGTGCTGCGCCTGGGCCTGGCGCAGCGCTACCTGCTGCGCGACCAGACCGTGGTGCTGCCCGCCCAGAGCTGCAGCAGCAGCGACGCGGCGGGGTGTTCACCGGTGACGGATCCCATCAGCGACATCCTGCTGGGCGCCCAGGTGAACTGGAATCCGCAGTGGTCCATGGACGCCAACGTGCAGTACAGCCCGCAGGATCGCGAGTCGGTGCGTTCGGTCCTCAGTGCGCGCTACACGCCGTCGAACTACCGCGTGCTCAGCGCTGCCTACCGCCTGCAGCGCGGCAGCAGCGAGCAGGTGGACCTGGGCTGGCAGTGGCCGCTGTCGGATCTCTGGTCGGACCCGCCTGCCGGGGCCAGTGCCGGCCGCGCCCTGGGACCGGGCCAGTGGTACAGCGTCGGCCGCATCAACTACAGCCTGCCCGACAGCAAGGTGGTCGATCTGGTGGCCGGCCTTGAGTACGATGCCGGCTGCTGGATCGGACGCATCGTGTTCGAGCGCCTGACCACCGGTCTGACCACCGCGAACCAGCGTGTGCTGTTCCAGATCGAATTTTCCGGCTTCTCCCGCATCGGCTCCAATCCGCTCAAGACGCTCCGGGACAATGTGCCCCGCTACCAGTACCTGCGTGAAGACATCAACCCGCCGAGCCGGTTCCAACGATATGACTGACCGCCGCATGCCCGCCGTCCCGTACCTGACCCTTTTCGCGCTGTGCGCGGGACTGCTTGCCGGCGCACCGGCTCAGGCCCAATCCCTGCGGCCCTCGGGCCAGCTCAACACCCTGCGTGCCCTGCCCCCCATCAGCGGACCCCGCACCGTGGACTACATCGTTGCGCTGGTCAATTCCGAGCCCCTGACCAACAACGAAGTGCGCGCCCGTCTGCTGCGCGTGGAACAGCAGCTGTCCCAGCAAGGCGCCGCGCTGCCGCCACGCGACGACCTCGTGCGCCAGGTCATGGAGCAGTTGATCAGCGAACGCGTCCAGCTGCAGCAGGCGACCGAGCTGGGCATGCGGGTGGACGACGCCATGGTCTCGCGGGCCGAGCAGTCCATCGCCGCGCAGAACCAGATCGGCCTGGAGGAATTCCACCGCCGCCTGGCCGCCGAGGGCGTTGATCTGAACCAGTTGCGCAACCAGCTGCGCGACCAGATCCTGCTGCAGCAGCTGCGCGAGCGCGAGGTCGACGCCCGCGTGCGCGTGAGCGAGAACGACATCGACGACTTTGTGCGCGAGCAGAAGAACAGCAGCGACCTGGCCGCGCTCGAGCTCAACCTTTCGCACATTCTGGTGCGGGTGCCCGAGACGGCCACACCCGAACAGGTCAAGGCGCTGGAGGCGCGCGCGCAGCGCGCAGCCGACCGCGCCCGCAAGGGTGAGGACTTTGGTGCCCTGGCGCGCGAGTACTCCGATGCACCCGAACGCGAAAACGGCGGCCAGTTCGGCATGCGTCCGGCCGAGCGTCTGCCCGAGCTGTTTGTCAGCAGCACCCGCGACTTGGCCACGGGTGACATCGCCGGGCCGGTGCGCAGCCCGGCCGGCTTCCACGTGCTCAAGCTGGTGGAAAAGCGCCAGGCGGGGCTGCCCGATGTGAACGTCACCCAGACCCGTGCCCGCCACATCCTGCTGCGCCCGGGTCCGCAACTCAGCCAGAGCGAGGCTGCCACGCGCCTGATGCAGTGGCGCGAACAGGTCACCAGTGGCAAGGCCCGTTTCGAGGACCTGGCGCGCGAACACAGCCAGGACGGCTCGGCCCGCGACGGCGGAGACCTGGGCTGGGCCAGCCCGGGCCAGTTCGTGCCCGAATTCGAAGAGGTCATGAACAGCCTGGCGCCCGGCGAAGTCTCCCGTCCCCTGGTCTCGCGCTTTGGCGTGCACCTCCTCCGTGTCGACGAGCGCCGCCAAGTGCGGATGAGCGAACGGGAGCAACGCGACATCGTGCGCGGCCTGGTGCGCGAACGCAAGGTGGCCGAGGCCCTGCAGAACTGGGCGCAGGACCTGCGCTCGCGGGCCTACGTCGAATACCGCGAAGCGCCGCAGCCCTGAGCCAAAAGGCGCACATGAAGCACATTGCGCGCAAGCGTTTCGGCCAGCACTTCCTCAGCGACAACGGGATCATCGACGCCATCGTGCAGGCCATCGGGCCGCAGGCGGGCGAGCCGATGGTCGAGATCGGTCCTGGCCTGGCGGCGCTCACGCAACCCCTGGTGGAACGCCTGGGCCGGCTCACCGTGATCGAACTCGACCGCGACCTCGCTGTGCGCCTGCGCGCGCACGGAGAGCTGGACGTGGTCGAGTCCGATGTGCTCAAAGTCGACTTCGCGGCGCTGGCCGCGACCATGGGGGTGGACAAGATCAGGGTCGTCGGCAACCTGCCCTACAACATCTCCAGCCCCATCCTGTTCCACCTGCTGGACCACGTGGCGGTGGTGCGGGACCAGCACTTCATGCTGCAGAAGGAAGTGATCGACCGCATGGTGGCGCGGCCGGCCACGGCCGACTACGGGCGCCTGTCGGTCATGCTGCAGTGGCGTTATGCGATGGAAAACGTGCTGTTCGTGCCGCCGGAATGCTTCGACCCGCCGCCCCGGGTGGACAGCGCCGTGGTGCGCATGCTGCCGCTGGCCGAGCCACCGGCCATCGACTTCAAGACCTACAGCGACCTCGTTCAGACCGCCTTCAGCCAGCGCCGCAAGATCCTGCGCAACACGCTCGGCAAATGGCTGGAAGCGCGTGACTTCGCGGGCGATTTCGATCTGCAGCGCCGCGCTGAGGAAGTGCCGGTGGCCGAGTACGTCGCCCTGGCGCAGGCCGTTCGGGCATGAAAAAAGCCGCTGCTGTCGCAGCGGCTTGGTCCAGGTGCCAGAAGCCGGCGATCAGGCCGCGGTCAACCAATAGCCGGCATTGAACGGGCTGCTCATGCGCAGTGCCATCGGGCTCACGTCCAGGATCTTGTCGGTGGGCATGGGCTCTTCGTTCTCCGACTCCACCGGCTCTTCGCCCTTGGGCGCGCGGGCGACCGAGAACGAGTAGAAGCAGCGGAACGGGATCTTGCGGTCCGACCAGTAGTCGGCCACGTCGCGGAAGATGTCCAGCAATTGCTCGCGCGCTTCTTTGTCGAACTTGCTGTTCGCGGGAATGTGTTCGAGCACGACGATGAAGCCGGTCTGCGGGCCGGACTTGTGCACCAGGTCCGTCATGCAGTCGTACAGGGCATCGAAGTTCTTGCCGAAATGCGAGGGCAATGTGTATTGCGAGGCGATCAGGTCCAGCACGTCCTGCTTGCTCTGGGCCTTGGCCAGATTGGCATACAGGAAATGGTGGCCCAACTGCTCGGCCGCAGCTTCCAGGTCTTTCACGCCAAAGGCGCGAATCGACTGGACGATATTGGTACGCACATTACGAAGTGGCATGTCCATCTCCGCGTCTCTTTCGAAGGTCAAGGTTGAAAATCCGTCGCACTCACCGGATCACTGCACGATCAGCCTGAAGCTGCTGTAGTGATCCTCGGTGTAATAACACGCATCAGGCGTTCGGGGCTTCTGGCCACCGCACACGATCCGCCGGGCCCCGCGGTGGCTCAGTCCCGGGGTCGGTACCGTGTATTCACGGTAGTACCCCCGTTTCTGCGCCGGCAGCAACCGTTCCCGGTTGCCAAACACCGTGCCGTCTTTCTCGTAGCGGAAGGGGCCGCCCTGGCGAATCTGTTCCAACACCGCCTGGCCCTGAGGGGGCAGGCCGGTGTACGCCACTGAGGCGACGGCCGACCCGGGCAGCGATGTCGGAGCGGGTGACCGGGCCTGCACCAGAACGGTGCCAACCACTGTCGACAGGGCCAACGCCAGCGCGGCTGCACTGGCCAGGTTGACACCCCATCGACCCACCCGGATCCGCTTCAGACCCATGAAATTCCCTGTTCCTGATGCAATCAACCCGCCCTGTCGCCCCCGGCCACCGGGGTGATTTCAGGACGGGTTAACCCTGTGATTCAAGCGCGAGAGTGTGCCGGAAGCCGGCTCAAAAAGCAAGCGATTGCTGAATAAACAGGCAATCTGGCAGGGGCAAGCTGTGAAAAAAAGTTAGCGCTTGCTTGTCCTTCAGGGCTTATCTGTGCACATTGGCTTCGGCAACCGTCAGGGCTGTCATGTTGACGATGCGACGCACGGTGGCACTGGCGGTCAGGATGTGGACCGGCCGGCCCACGCCCAGCAGCATCGGTCCGATGGCGATGTTGCCGCCGGCCGCCGTCTTGAGCAGGTTGTAGGCGATGTTGGCGGCGTCGATGTTCGGGCAGACCAGCAGGTTGGCGTCCCCGGCCAGGGTGGTGCGCGGCATGAGCGTGGTGCGTGCGTCGGCATCCAGTGCCACATCGCCGTGCATCTCGCCGTCCACTTCCAGCCAGGGTGCATTCGTTTGCAGGATGGCCAGGGCTTCGCGCATCTTCACCGCGCTGGGCTGGTTGGACGAGCCGAAGTTGCTGTGCGAAAGGAGGGCCGCCTTCGGCGTGATGCCAAAGCGCATGATCTTGCGCGCCGCCAACTGGGTGATCTCGGCCAGCTGTTCGGCGCTGGGGTCGTAGTTGATGTGCGTGTCCACCAGGAACACCTGGCGACCCGGGAGCATCAGCGCGTTCATGGCGGCGTAGCAGGTCGCGCCTTCTCGTTTGCCGATCACCTGGTCGATGTAGTCCAGATGCTGATGGGTGTTGCCCCAGGTGCCGCAGATCATGCCGTCCACGTCACCGCGACGCAGCAGCATGGAACTGATGAGGGTCAGGCGCCGGCGCATCTCGATCTTGGCCAGCTGCTCGGTCACGCCACGGCGTTCCATCAGCTGGTGGTAGGTGGTCCAGAGCTCGCGGTAGCGCGCATCCTGCTCGACGTTGACCACGTCGTAGTCCAGGCCTTCTTTCAGGCGCAGGCCGAACTTCTCGATGCGCTCGGCGATGATGGCCGGCCGGCCGATCAGTGTCGGGCGGGCCAGGTTTTCGTCGACCACGATCTGGGCGGCCCGCAGCACACGCTCTTCTTCGCCTTCGGCGTAGGCCACGCGCTTCTTCAGCGCCGTTTTCGCCGCCGCGTAGATCGGCTTCATGATGGTGCCGGAGGCGAACACGAAGCTCTGCAGGCGCTGCCGGTAGGCCTCCATGTCGGTCACCGGGCGCTGGGCCACGCCGCTGTCGGCGGCGGCCTGGGCCACGGCCGGAGCGATCTTCATCATCAGGCGCGGATCGAACGGTTTGGGAATCAGGTATTCCGGGCCGAATGCCAGCTTTTCGCCCGCGTAGGCGGCGGCGACCACTTCGTTCTGTTCGGCCTGGGCCAACTCGGCGATGGCATGCACCGCGGCAATCTCCATCTCGTCGGTGATGGTCGAGGCGCCCGCATCGAGCGCGCCGCGGAAGATGTACGGGAAACACAGGACGTTGTTGACCTGGTTCGGGTAGTCGGTGCGGCCGGTGGCCATGATGGCGTCGTCACGCACCGCCTTCACGTCTTCCGGCAGGATCTCCGGGTTCGGGTTGGCCAGTGCAAAGATCAGCGGATGGGGCGCCATCTTGGCGACCATGTCCTTCTTGAGCACGCCGCCGGCCGACAGGCCCAGGAACACGTCGGCGCCGGCAATGGCATCGCTGAGCGTGCGCTGTTCGGTCTTCTGAGCGAACACCGCCTTGTCCGGGTCCATGAGTTCGGTGCGGCCCTCGTAGACCAGACCGGCCAGGTCGGTCACCCAGATGTTTTCGCGCGGCAGTCCCAGCTTGACCAGCAGCTGGATGCAGGCCAGGGCGGCGGCACCGGCGCCGGAGGTGACGAGCTTGACCTGCCTGATGTCCTTGCCCACGACCTTCAGGCCGTTGAGCAGGGCAGCGCCCACCACGATGGCGGTGCCGTGCTGGTCGTCGTGGAAGACCGGGATCTTCATGCGCTCGCGCAGCTTGCGCTCCACATAGAAGCAGTCGGGTGCCTTGATGTCTTCGAGGTTGATGCCGCCGAAGGTGGGTTCGAGCGCGGCGATGATGTCGACCAGCTTGTCCGGGTCCTTCTCGTTGATCTCGATGTCGAAGACATCGATGCCCGAGAACTTCTTGAACAGCACGCCCTTGCCTTCCATCACCGGCTTGGCCGCCAGCGGGCCGATGTCGCCCAGGCCCAGCACGGCGGTACCGTTGGTGATGACGGCCACCAGGTTGCCGCGGCTGGTGTACTTGAAGGCGTTGTTGGGGTCGGCAACGATCTCTTCGCAGGGCGCAGCAACGCCGGGCGAGTAGGCCAGCGCCAGGTCGCGCTGGTTGGTCAGTTGTTTGGTGGCGGCGATGGCCACTTTGCCGGGGACGGGCTTCTCGTGGTATTCGAGGGCGGCGCGGCGCAGTTCGGCGCGTTTGTTTTCCTGGGCTTCGGGGGTGCTCATGCGGCTGTCTCCTGGTGGAGTTTTCTGTATTGCGAAATGCAGTTGCGCATTCTAGATATTGGCTGGCATCTTGTCTTCCGCCTGACCCTGCGCAATGTTCAGGTTTGCCAGGACATTCTGGCCGCTGGGCGAGCGTGCGCAAGCTCGGTTTCCCACAACAAAAAGCCGCCCCGGTGGGCGGCCTCTGCTGGTGGACCGGACCGATCAGACCCGCGCCGGATGGCGGCTGGCCTGTTCGGCGCTCTGCTTGTGCAGCAGCGCCACCGGGTGCTCCGGCCGGCATTGTGCCCAGACGGCGCGGGCGCTGGACTCGCACTGCCCGCACTGGGTACCCACGCCCATGTCGATCTGGATATCGTCAAAGCTCGCGCCGCAGCGCGCGGCTTGGGCGATGGCTTTGTCGTTCACTCGGCGGCAGACACAGACGATCATGGTGGGTAGGGGTTTGATTTCTTAAATGATAATCGCTCTCATTCAAAAAGCCAAACAACCATGGGCGACCGAGGGGTATGGGCCGATGGGCGGCGGCCCGCTCTGCCCGTACCCTGGGGATGAGGCCTTCAGTCGACCTCGCCCATCTGGCTCTGCAGGTAGTTCTGGATGCCCACCTTCTCGATCAGTTCGAGCTGGGTTTCGAGGAAGTCGATGTGTTCCTCGGTGTCGTCCAGGATCTTCATCAGCAGGTCGCGCGAGACGAAGTCGCGCACCGATTCGCAGTAGGCCACGCCGTCCTTGATGGTCGCCTGCGCGCCGCGTTCCAGGGCGAGGTCGCTGGTCAGCATTTCCGGCACGTCTTCACCGATGTTGAGCTTGCCCAGGTCCTGCAGGTTGGGCAGGCCGTCGAGCATGAAGATGCGGTCCATCAGCCAGTCGGCGTGCTTCATCTCGCCGATGGACTCCGAGTATTCCTTCTTGGCCAGCTTGTCCAGGCCCCAGTGCTTGAGCATGCGGTAGTGCACGAAGTACTGGTTGATGGCGGTCAGTTCGTTCTTGAGCTGGGCCTGCAGGTGGCCGATGGCCTGGGGATCGCCTTTCATGGGGACTCCTTTGGGTTGGGGTGGTGAAAACATTGTGCGGCGGATGCGGTTTTCGTGCGCGGGCGAGGGATCGCTTGGCATGATGCGGGCTTCACATGCACCCAGGAGTGGCCGTGCCCGGTTCTGACGATCTGCAACAGGTGCGGCAGGCCTGCCGCGACTTCCCGGCCCGTTTCCAGAGCCTGCAACTGGCCACCGTGTCGCCGGACGGGCATCCCGAAGCCAGCTATGCGCCTTTTGTCGCCGACCGGGGTTGCTACTACGTCTACCTCAGTGATCTGGCGCGCCACGGCGCCAACCTGCGCGCGACGTCGCGCGCTAGCGTGCTGTTCATCGAGGGCGAAGAACAAGCCAAGCATCCGTTTGCGCGCGAACGGCTGACCCTGCGTTGCGAGGCCACCGAGTGTCCGCGCGGCGACGAGCGCTTCGAGGCCGTGCTGGACCTGTTCGAGCAGCGCTTCGGCAAGTTCGTGCAGATGGTCCGGTCGCTGGGGGATTTCCGCCTGTTCGAACTGCGCCCGGTGGCCGGTTCCTACGTCGCGGGGTTCGCCCGCGCCTATGTGCTCGACGGGGACGATCTGGCCAACATCCGCCACCGCGGGCCGGACAACCTGACCGGCTGAGTGCCCGCTGCCCTGGGCGGGCCTCGGGCCGGCGTCAGCCCGGCAGGCGCGTGACCCGCGCCAGCGCCTGCAGACGGCGCACGTCTTCGGGTTTGCACAGCGCGGTGCCGACGCTCAGCAGCGTGGCGGTACCGGCGGCAATGCCCCAGCCGAAAGCCTGTTCCAGCGGCTGACCCTGTTGCAGACCCCAGACCAGGGCGCCGACGAAGCTGTCGCCCGCGCCCACCGCGCTGGACACCGGCACGTCCAGCGGCGGCGCGCTCCACATGGCCTCGCGCGTGACCAGCAGCGCACCCAGGTGGCCCAGGGTCAGGGCCACGACCTGTGCCTTGCCATCGGTGATCAGTTGCCGGGCCGCGCCCTGCCACTGTTCGGCGGTTTCCAGCGGGCGCCCGGCCAGTTCGGCCAGTTCCTTGAGGTTGGGTTTGAACAGATACACGCCTTCGGCCAGCGCGGCCGCCAGCGCCGGGCCGGAGGTGTCGAGCACCATGCGCGCGCCCCGGGCGCGGCACAGGCGCGCCAGGCGGGCGTAGAAGTCGGCTGGCACGCCCGGAGGCAGGCTGCCGCTGGCGACCACGATGGCGGGAAAAGGCTGCAGACCTTCCAGATGCTGCAGAGCGGCCTGCCACTCGGCCTCGCTCAGGTGCGGGCCGGGCATGACGAAGCGGAATTCGGCGCCGGTGCTGTGTTCGTGCACCGTGAAGCTGACCCGGGTCTCGTCGGCGATTGGCAGGAACACGCTGTCCAGGCCCTCGTCGCGCATGCGCTTTTCCAGCCAGTGGCCCGAAGGACCGCCGGTGGGGCAGACCGACACACAGTGTCCGCCCAACCGGGTGAGCACCCGCGCCACGTTGACGCCGCCGCCACCCGCGTCGTGCAGGGTGTCGCCGCAGCGCAGCTTGTGGGTGGGCACCACGGATTCGGTTTCGGTGGCCAGGTCCACCGCCGGGTTCATGGTCAGGCAGAGGACGTCGGGGGTCGAGGGGGCTTCGGTCATGCCCGAGGTTGTACCGGAAATCCCGCCCGGCCCATGGCCGGAACAGCGCCGCTCAATCCCGGTGTTTGGCGCGTTTGGCGCCGAAGGCCTGGGCCACGCTCAGGCCGCGCGGACCGGGGTGCAGGCGGAAGGTCTGCCCGGCCTCGATGGTGCCGGGCCGCACCACCGACAGGTAGAAGCCGCAGCACAGCGCGTCCATCATCAGACGCCCGGCGCGGGGCAGGCCCATGACGGCGGCGAACTTGAAGCAGGGTTCGCGCGGCGCGGTCACGCGCAGCACGCAGCCGGGAAAGTGCAGCTCGTCACCGATCCAGACCTCGTGTTCGAGCAGGCCTTCGATGCTGAGGTTCTCGCCCATGAAGCCGGGGGGCAGCTCTTCATCGAACAGGCTCACGCCGGCTTCGGCGCGTTGCGCTTTCCAGAACGGCAGGTGCTCCACCGGATAGGCGTACACCGCTTTGGCGGGCCCGCCGTGCACCGTGGGGTCGGCCTGCTCGTCCCCGTCCAGTCCCATGGGACCGACCGCGACCAGACCACTCACCGGCTGTTTGCCGATGGCCGAGAGGATGCGCCGCCCCTGGATCTGCAGCGGCCGCACGCGCCCGGTGTTGACGCTGAGCAGGCGCACCGGCTCAGCCGCGCATCAGCGCTTCGATTTCATCGGCCTTGACCGGCACGTCGCGCGTGATCAGCTCGCAGCCGGCTTCGGTGACGATGGCGTCGTCCTCGATGCGGATGCCGATGTTCCAGAAGGCCTCGGGCACGCCTTCGCCGGGCCGTACATACAGGCCGGGCTCGATGGTCAGCGCCATGCCGGGGCGCAGGATGCGGCTGGGCCGGTCCTTGATGACCTCGCCCGACAGCGGGTCCTGGCGCTCGTTCACCGTGCCCACCTCGCTGGGCTCGACGTAGCTGCCACAGTCGTGCACATCCATGCCCAGCCAGTGGCCGGTGCGGTGCATGTAGAACGGGAAGTAGGCGCGGTTGGCGATCACGTCCTGCGCGCTGCCGACCTTGTTGCGGTCGAGCAGGCCGACGTCCAGCAGGCCTTGCGCCAGCACCGCGACGGTGGCCTCGTGCGGGTCGGTGAAGCGGTTGCCCGGTTTCGTGGCGGCGATGGCGGCGTCCTGCGAGGCCAGCACCAGGTCGTACAGCATGCGCTGCGGGCCGGTGAACGTCCCGTTGGCGGGGAAGGTGCGGGTGATGTCGCTGGCGTAGCCGTCGAGTTCGCAGCCGGCGTCGATGAGCACCAGTTCGCCGCTGCGGATGGGCGCGGCGTCGGCCCGGTAGTGCAGCACGCAGGCGTTGGCGCCGGCGGCGACGATGCTGCCGTAGGCCGGGTACTGCGAGCCGTGCTGGCGGAACTCGTGCAGCAGCTCGGCGTCCAGGTGGTACTCGCGCACGTCCTGGCCGGCGCGCAGCATGGCGGCGCTGCGCTGCATGGCGCGGATGTGGGCGCGCGCGCTGATTTGCGCGGCACGGCGCATCACGGCCTGCTCGTGCGCGTCCTTGATCAGCCGCATCTCGTCCAGCGGACCGCACAGGTCGCGCTGCTGCTCGGGACACAGCGCGCCGTAGCGCACGCGGGCGCGCACCGGTTCCAGCCAGCCGTTGATGCGGCCGTCCAGGCCCTTGTGGGTGGCGAACGGGTACCAGACCACGCTGCGGTTTTCCAGCAGCTTGGGCAGGCGCTGGTTCAGCTCGGTCACGGGGAAGGCGGCCTGCACGCCGAGGGCGTCGGGTGCGGCGGCCGGCCCGAGGCGGATGCCGTCCCAGATCTCGCGCTCGGTGTCCTTGGGGTTGCAGAACAGCGTGGCCTCGCCCTCGGCGGTGAGCACCAGCCAGGCATTGGGCTCGCTGAAACCGGTCAGGTAGTAGAAGTAGCTGTCGTGCCGGAACAGGAAGTCGCTGTCGCGGTTGCGTTGCTGCTCGGGTGCGGTCGGCACGATGGCGATACCGCCGGGGGTCAGCTGCGCGGCCAGGCGGGCGCGGCGCTGGGCGTAGAGGGCGAAAGAAGTTTGGGCGTCCATGCGGGGCATTCTCCGTGTTTCGGTGGGCAATGCGCGCTGTGTGGGCAAGGGAAGTGGCGCGTCAGACGGCGTTGAGTTCGGCAAGACGCTCTGGGGTACCGACGTCCGTCCACGGCCCCCGGTAGATCTCTGCCGTCACCCGTCCCGCGTCCATGGCCTTGCGCAGCAGCGGGGCCAGCGGCGCGGCCGTGCCCTGCGGGTTGCCGGGCAGGATGTCGCACCAGGGTGCCTCGAACAGGGAGCGTCGGTACAGGCCGATGGTGCTGTAGGTGAAGCGCTCGCCGCCTTCGGTGTTGAGCGCGTGGCCATCGGCCGAGAGGCCGAAGTCGCCCCGGGGGTTGTGGGGCGGGTTGGGCACCAGCCAGAGGTGGGCCAGCGCGTCGCTCTCGGCGAAGCGTGCGGCGGAAGCGGTGCTGAAGGCAAAGTCGGGCACGAACACGTCACCAGCGAGCACCCAGAACACCTCGCCCAGCAGCGGCAGCGCGCGCGCGATGCCGCCCGCGGTCTCCAGCGCGTAGCCGAAGTCCTGTCCCTCGTGCGACCAGGCGATGCGGCTGCCCGGGTGCTGCGACGGCCAGTCCGCGAAGTGCGCCGGGATCTGCTCGCCCAGCCAGGCGGTGTTGACCACCAGCTGCGTGAAGCCACCACGCACCAGCGCCTCCATGGGCCACTGCATCAGCGCCCGGCCCCGCACGGCCAGCAGCGGTTTGGGTGTGTGGTCGGTCAGCGGACGCATGCGGTTGCCTCGGCCGGCGGCCAGGACCATGGCGCGAATCGTGGCGGGGTTGGAGAGGGGGTCGGAGCGCATGTCAGGAAGGGCGGAAGGCCGGCCGATAAAATCACGGATTCTGCGCTTGCGCACGCCCATCCCCCTCCACCGTCCCCCGCCATGTCCGACGCCACCCCCAGCACCGCCCCCGCCCCCGCCACCTCCGTGAGCGCCCAGACCCAGGCCAACGCCATCCGCGCACTCGCCATGGACGCGGTGCAGGCCGCCAATTCCGGCCACCCCGGCGCGCCCATGGGCATGGCCGACATGGCCGTCGCGCTGTGGGGCCGCCACCTGCGCCACAACCCCACCAACCCCGCCTGGGCCAACCGCGACCGCTTCGTGCTGTCCAACGGCCACGGCTCCATGCTGATCTACGCGCTGCTGCACCTCACGGGGTACAAGCTGCCGATCGGCGAACTCAAGAACTTCCGCCAGCTGCACAGCAAGACCGCCGGCCACCCCGAAGTGGGCGTGACCCCGGGCGTGGAAACCACCACCGGCCCGCTGGGCCAGGGCATCACCAACGCGGTGGGCATGGCGCTGGCCGAGAAGCTGCTGGCGGCCGAGTTCAACCGCGAAGGCCATGCCATCGTCGACCACCACACCTACGTGTTCCTGGGCGACGGCTGCCTGATGGAAGGTATCAGCCACGAGGCCGTGGCCCTGGCCGGCGCCTGGAAGCTGGGCAAGCTGATCGCGCTCTACGACGACAACGGCATCTCCATCGACGGCCAGGTCGCGCCCTGGTTCATCGACGACACCCCCCAGCGCTTTGAAGCCTGTGGCTGGAACGTGATCCGCGCCGTCGACGGCCACGACGCCGACGCCGTGAGCGCCGCCATCGCCGCCGCCAAGAACAGCGCCGACAAGCCCACCCTGATCTGCTGCAAGACCGCCATCGGCAAGGGCAGCCCGAACCGCGCCAACACCGCCAAGGCCCACGGCGAGCCGCTGGGCGCCGAAGAGATCAAGCTCACCCGCGAAGCCCTGGGCTGGACGCACGCCCCGTTCGTGATCCCCAAGGACGTGTACGCCGCCTGGGACGCCAAGGACGCTGGTAAAGCAGCCGAAGCCGCGTGGAACGCCCAGTTCGCCGCCTACAAGGCCGCCTTCCCCGAGCTGGCCAAGGAATTCACCCGCCGCATGAAGGGCGAGCTGCCCAAGGCCTTCCACCAGGTGGCCGTCAACGCCGCCGTCGAAGCCCACACCAAGGCCGAGACCGTGGCCAGCCGCAAGGCCAGCCAGATCGCGCTGGAGCACTTCACGGCGGCCCTGCCCGAGCTGCTGGGCGGTTCGGCCGACCTGACCGGCTCCAACCTGACCAACACCAAGTCCACGCCCAACCTGCGCTTCGACGCTGCCGGTGCCGTGGTCAAGAACGAAGCCGGCGTCGGTGGCCGCCACATCAACTACGGCGTGCGCGAATTCGGCATGGCCGCGATCATGAACGGCGTCGCCCTGCACGGCGGCTTCATCCCCTACGGCGGCACCTTCCTCACGTTCAGCGACTACAGCCGCAACGCCATCCGCATGGCCGCGCTGATGAAGCAGCGCGTGATCCACGTGTTCACGCACGACTCCATCGGCCTGGGTGAAGACGGCCCGACCCACCAGTCCATCGAGCACGTCGCCAGCCTGCGCCTGATCCCGGGCCTGGACGTCTGGCGCCCGGCCGACA
>CAZJZD010000051.1:0-27582 GCA_964550405.1 uncultured Hydrogenophaga sp.
GCCGGGTTGATCGTGTACTTGGCGATGTAGCGCTTGACGCGGAAGTTGTCGTTGCGGCTGCTGTCTTCGGGCAGTGAACCGCGCTGGCTCTTCATCTTGTCGGCCGTCTGCCAGGTGCGGATCACCACTTCGCCCACGCGACCCATGGCCTGGCTGTCGCTGCTCATGATGCTGATGGCGCCCATGTCGTGGAGGATGTCCTCGGCCGCGATGGTCTCCCGGCGGATGCGGCTTTCGGCGAAGGCTAGGTCTTCCGGAATCGAGGCGTCCAAGTGGTGGCAGACCATCAGCATGTCGACGTGTTCGTCGAGCGTGTTGACGGTGTAGGGCATGGTCGGGTTGGTGGACGAGGGCAGGAAGTTGGCCTCACCGACCACGCGGATGATGTCGGGTGCGTGGCCGCCGCCGGCCCCTTCGGTGTGGAAGGCACACAGCGTGCGGCCCTTGGTCGCGGCAATCGTGTCTTCGACAAAGCCCGACTCGTTGAGCGTGTCGGAGTGGATCGCGACCTGGGTGTCGGTCTCCTCGGCCACGTCCAGGCAGTTGCTGATGGCACTGGGCGTGGTGCCCCAGTCTTCGTGCAGCTTCAGGCCGATCACGCCGGCCTTGATCTGCTCCAGCAGGGGGGCTGGCTGGCTGGCGTTGCCCTTGCCCAGGAAACCGATGTTCATGGGCAGGCCGTCGGCCGCCTGCAGCATGCGTTCGATGTGCCAGGGGCCGGGCGTGCAGGTGGTGGCAAAGGTGCCGGTGGCCGGGCCGGTGCCGCCGCCGAGCATGGTGGTCACGCCAGAGGCCAGGGCCTCGTCCACCTGCTGCGGGCAGATGAAGTGGATGTGGCTGTCGATGCCGCCGGCGGTGACGATGTTGCCTTCGCAGCTGATGATCTCGGTGCCGGGTCCGATGACGATGTCCACGCCCGGTTGGGTGTCCGGGTTGCCGGCCTTGCCGATGGCTTCGATGCGGCCGTCGCGCAGGCCGATGTCCGCCTTGACGATGCCCCAGTGGTCGACGATGAGGGCGTTGGTGAGCACCGTGTCCACGGCGCCCTCGGCGCGGGTTCTCTGCGACTGCGCCATGCCGTCGCGGATGGTCTTGCCGCCGCCGAACTTGACCTCTTCTCCATAACCGCCAGCGGCCAGGGTGAAGTCTTTTTCCACCTCGATGACCAGGCCGGTGTCGGCCAAGCGAACACGGTCGCCGACGGTGGGGCCGAACATGTCGGCATAAGCGCGTTTGGGGATGCTGGCCATGGTCTTCTTCTGGGCTGGGGTCGATCAACGGAAGGGTGTGAGCGCTGGACGGTCGGCGGTAACGGCCGCATACAGACCTTGCGTTTGCCGGCTTGCTTCTGCGGGGCTCGGGCGCCTACAGTCTCCGGTGGAGGATGGGTGCACGAATCGTGCCAGAGCTCGTGCCTGATGGCCTGTCCAGAACCTGCTTTTGTGGAGTGTTGATGCATTGGTCCGTTGTTGCCCGTCAGGGGGTTGTGTGTGTGGTGTTCGCTGGTCTGTTGGCCGCCTGTGGGGGCGGCGGAGAGGGCTCAGCCGGGGGCGGTAACGGTGGCGGTGTCACGCCTGAAGTGCCCGTGACATCCGTCGTGCCCGGCACGCCGGTGGAAACCGGGGTGCCGGCTGGGCAACGGGTAGCGGTGCCGGCCGCCGGTCAACTGGTGGACACCAGCCGGCCCGACCAGGTGGTGGGCACCGGCACCCCGGCCAGCTGCACCGGCGCCGCCGTGGTCAATGCGGTGGCACAGGGTGGCAAGATCCGCTTCAACTGCGGTCCGGATCCGGTGGTCATCACACTCACCAGCACAGCCAAGGTCTTCAACAACCGGCCCGACGTGACCCTGGACGGCGGCGGGCTGGTGACCCTCAGCGGCGGGGACCGGGTGCGCATCCTCTACCAGAACACCTGCGATCCGGCCCAGGTGTGGACCACACCGCGGTGCGACAACCAGGAAACCCCCCGGCTGACGGTGCAGAACATCGGCTTCACCCGCGGCAACTCGGTGGGCCAGTCGGTGGACGACGGCGCCGGTGGCGGTGGTGGCGGGGCCATCTATGTGCGCGGTGGCCAGTTCAAGATCGTCAACAGCCGCTTTACCCGCAACCGCTGCGAGACCACCGGGCCGGACATCGGCGGTGGCGCGGTGCGGGTGCTCAGCATCTACAACAACCTGCCGGTCTACGTGGTGCAGAGCACCTTCGGCGGCGCGGCGGGTGAGGGCAACAGCTGCTCCAACGGCGGTGCGCTGAGCACCATCGGCGTGTCCTTCAGCGTCTACAACAGCGTGCTGTCCTTCAATTCGGCGGTCGGCAACGGCGCCAATCCTGCGCAGCCAGGAACGCCCGGTGGCGGCAGCGGCGGGGCCATCTACAACGACGGGGACTTCTACACCCTCGCCATCCACGGCAGCACGGTCAGCGACAACGCGGCGGTGGAAGGCGGCAGCGCGGTGTTCTATGTCAGCAACAACCTGACCGGGCTGATGACGCTGAGCGACTCGGTGTTCGTGCGCAACCCGGCCACGAAATTCGGTACCGCCGGGTTGCCGGGTTTCTTCGTGCTCGCGGCCCCCGGTCAGCCGGTGGTGACGCGCACGAGCATCTCGCACTGAATCGTCGGAAGCGTCAGGCGAGTGGTCCCTGGGTGAGGCCGCGAAAGCCGAACACGATGCGGTCCCCCGCAAAGTCCACCAGCTCCACCGTGCGCTGCTGACCGGGCTCGAAGCGCACCGCGGTGCCGCTGGCGATGTTCAGGCGCTTGCCCCGCGCGGCGGCGCGGTCGAACGACAGCGCGGCGTTGGTCTCGGCAAAGTGGTAGTGCGAACCGACCTGCACCGGCCGGTTGGCGGTGTTCTGCACCGCCATCGTCAGCGTGGCGCGGCCGGGGTTGAGGGCGTGTTCGCCGTCGTCGATCAGGAGTTCGCCGGGGATCATGCGCAGCGCCCTTATTTGCGGGACATCCAGATGGCCAAGCCGATCAGGGCGGCCACGCCGACGAACCCCATGGCGTCGGTGGCGTGCCAGTGGCTGCCGAACAGGCCGTGGCCCTCGTGGGCGAACACGGGCAGGGCGGTGAGGGTGGTGACGAGAGCGGTGAGGCGTTTCATGCGGGGCTCCGGGATTCAAGGGATCGGCTGGTGCACGGTGACGAGTTTCGTGCCGTCGGGGAAGGTGGCTTCCACCTGGATGTCGGGAATCATTTCGGGCACACCGTCCATGACGTCGTCACGGCCAAGCACATTGCGGCCTTCGCTCATGAGCTGGGCCACGCTCTTGCCGTCGCGGGCGCCTTCCATCACGGCGGCGCTGATCAGGGCGACCGCTTCGGGATAGTTCAGCTTCAGGCCCCGCGCCTTGCGGCGTTCGGCCAGCAGGGCGGCGGTGAAGATCAGCAGCTTGTCTTTCTCTCTCGGGGTCAATTCCATGGCGTGTCTCGGATGATCTGAAAGCTGGTTGAGCAAATCCCGTGCCCTGCGAGGCACAAAACTGGTGCGTGGCACGAAAGCTGCAAAACGGTGCGGGTGAATGCCGCGCCCGACACCGCCAACAATCCGTCGCCAGGCCGCCCCCAGGCGGAACGTGGGGGCGACGCGCCACAGCGCATCATCAAGGTGCGCCGCGATTACAACAGCTGGGTCGGCAGCGAGACCATGGAGGACTACGCGCTGCGCTACACGCCGCAGCGCTTTCGCAAGTGGAGCGAATGGCGCGTGGCCAACACGGCCTTCGGTGCGGCGTCTTTCCTCATCCTCGAAGCGGTGGGCGCCACGCTGCTGGTGCAGTATGGCTGGGCCAACGCCTTCTGGGCCATCCTGGCCACCGGGCTGATCATCTTCCTCGCGGGTCTGCCCATCAGCGCCTATGCCGCGCGCCACGGGGTGGACATGGACCTGCTCACACGCGGGGCGGGCTTCGGCTACATCGGCTCGACCATCACCTCCCTCATCTACGCCAGCTTCACCTTCATCTTCTTCGCGCTTGAAGCGGCGGTAATGGCCTATGCGCTGGAGCTGGCCCTGGACATTCCGCCCGCCTGGGGCTACCTGATTTGTGCGGTGGTCGTGATCCCGCTGGTCACGCACGGGGTCTCGGTCATCAGCCGCTTCCAGGTCTGGACCCAGCCGCTGTGGCTGGCGCTGATGCTGGTGCCCTTTGGCGCGGTGCTGTGGCTGGACCCGGGCGCTTTTGCCGGGGTGGTGCACTATGGTGGTGAATCGGACGCCGGTCGTGTGTTTGATTGGCACCTGTTTGGTGCAGCCCTGACCGTGGGCATCGCGCTGATCACCCAGATGGGCGAACAGGCCGACTACCTGCGTTTCATGCCGGCGCCGCAGCCCGGCCGTCGCCTGCGCTGGTGGGCCGGGGTGCTGGCGGGCGGGCCGGGCTGGGTGATTCTGGGCGTGCTCAAGATGCTGGGGGGGGCCCTGCTGGCCTGGCTGGCGCTTTCGCACATGGTCCCGCCCGAACGGGCGGTGGACCCGAACCAGATGTACCTGGCCGCCTACGAATACATTCTGCCCTACGGCTGGGCGGTGGCGGCCACGGCGCTGTTCGTGGTGGTGTCGCAGCTCAAGATCAACGTCACCAACGCCTACGCCGGCTCGCTGGCCTGGAGCAACTTCTTCTCGCGGCTGACGCACAGCCACCCGGGGCGTGTGGTGTGGGTGGTGTTCAACACCCTCATCGCCTTCATGCTGATGGAGATGAACGTGTTCCACGCCATCGGCGAGGTGCTGGGCCTGTACAGCAACATCGCCATTGCCTGGATGATGGCGGTGGTGGCCGACCTGGTCATCAACAAGCCGCTGGGCTGGAGCCCCAAAGGCATCGAGTTCAAGCGCGCTCACCTGTACGACATCAACCCGGTGGGTGTGGGTGCCATGGGCCTGGCGTCGGCGTTGTCGATCGCGGCCTACCTGGGCCTGATGGGTTCGCTGGCGCAGGCCTTTTCGGCGGTGATCGCCATGATCACGGCGCTGGTCACGTCGCCTCTGATCGCCTGGGCCACGAGGGGCCGTTACTACCTGGCCAGGGCGGCTGAAGAGGGTTCTTATCAACGCTTGCAGGTTCAGCGCTGCATCGTGTGCGAACGTGAATACGAAGGCCCCGACATGGCCCACTGCCCGGCCTACCAGGGGCCCATCTGTTCGCTGTGCTGTTCGCTGGACGCACGCTGCGGCGACCTGTGCAAACCCCAGGCCCGGCTGCAGGTGCAGTGGCAGTCGGCCCTGCGTGCGGTGCTGCCCCAGCGCATGTGGCCCTATCTGCAGGCCGGGCTGGCGCACTACCTGCTCATCATGGGCGTGATGGCGCCGGTGCTGGCCGCCGTGCTGGCCCTGCTGTACCGCCAGCAGGTGCAGGGGCTGGACGCCGTGACGTCCGACGCCGGGCTGTTGGACAACGCGCTGCGCGCCGGCTTCCTGCAGGTGTACGCGGTGCTGCTGCTGATCGCCGGCACGGTGGCCTGGTGGCTGGTGCTGGCGCACAAGAGCCGCGAGGTGGCGCAGGAGGAGTCCAACCGCCAGACCCACCTGCTGATGCAGGAGATCGACAGCCACCGCAAGACCGACGAGGCCCTGCAGCAGGCGCGCCGCGTGGCCGAGCAGGCCAACCAGGCCAAGAGCCGCTACATCAGCACCATCAGCCACGAACTGCGCACGCCGCTCAACAGCATCCTGGGCTACGCGCAGCTGCTGCAGGAAGACGCCGACCTGCCCGCGCACCGCGCGCAGGCCATTCGCGTCATCCACCGGGGCGGTGAACACCTGCTCTCACTCATCGAAGGCACGCTGGACATCGCCCGCATCGAATCGGGCAAGCTGGCGCTGGACGTGAAACCGCTGGCTTTTGCCGATGCCATGCAGGAAATGGCCAGCCTGTTCGAGCTGCAGGCCGCGGCCAAGGGGCTGCGCTTCGTGTTCGAACCCCAGGGCAGCCTGCCCGCGGCGGTGCGCGCCGACGAGAAACGCCTGCGCCAGATCCTCATCAACCTGCTGGGCAACGCGGTCAAGTTCACCCGCGTCGGCCAGGTGCGGCTGGTGGTGCGGTACGAACGGCAGATGGCCCATTTCGAGGTGCACGACACCGGCCCCGGCATGAGCCAGGCCGAACTGGACAAGGTGTTCGAGCCCTTCCAGCGCGGCCAGAGCGCGGCGGGCGAACACGCGGGCGGCGGCACCGGCCTGGGCCTGACCATTGCCAAGATGCTGACCGACCTGATGGGGGGCGAAATGACGGTGCGCAGCACCCCAGGGCAGGGCACCGTGTTCGGCGTGCGCCTGTTCCTGCCGGCGCTGCAGGGCGATGCGGTGGCGCGCACGCTGCCGGCTCCGGCCATCACCGGCTACCAGGGCGAACGCCGGCGCGTGCTGGTGGTGGACAACGAAGAGAGCGACCGCGAACTGATCGCGCGCTGGCTGCAGCCGCTGGGCTTCGAGGTGCTGCTGGCCACCAGCGGCCACGACGCGCTGGCCTTGCTGGACGGCGTGGCACCCGGCAGCGAGCGCGCGCCGCACGCCGTCTTCATGGACCTGGCCATGCCCGGCATCGACGGCTGGGAAACCCTGCGCCGCCTGCGCGCCAGCGGCTGGGCGGCGCTGCCCATGGCGGTGGTGTCGGCCAATGCCTTCGACAAGGGCCTGCAGGCCGAGTCGTCCGACCCCGCCTGGCGCGAGCAGGCCTTTTTCGTCAAGCCGGTTCGCCGCGAAGAGCTGCTCGGCTGGCTGGGCCAGCAGCTCGGACTGCAATGGGCACACGCGGACGCTGCTCCGGTCCGCACAGCCCAGTCGCCCGCGCTGCCGGCTGCCGCCTCCCCTGGCGCAGCGGCCGAAGCCGCGCCCGACGATGACTTCGCGCCCCTGCTGCAACTGGTGCGGCTGGGCTACACCAAGGGCATCGTGCAGTGGCTGGACGACTGGGTGCAGCGCCGCCCCGACCAAGCCGCCTTGGCCCAGGGCCTGCGCGCGCTGGCGCGCGAGTTCCGCTTCGACGCCATCGAACAGCGCCTGCAGACCATGGCCGACCGCTCCGCCACACCATGAACGCTCCCGTGACCACGCCCTCCGCTCACTCCCCGCTGCTCGCGGCCGATGCCGCCGTGGTGCTCATCGTGGACGATGTGCCCGACAACGTGGCGCCCCTGCACGACGCGCTGGACGACGCCGGCTACACCGTGCTGGTCGCGCTCGACGGCGAAGCTGCCCTGCGCCGTGCGCAGCAGGCCCAGCCCGACCTCATCCTGCTCGACGCGCTGATGCCCGGCATCGACGGCTTTGAAGTGGCGCGGCGCCTGAAGGCCGATCCGGCCACCGCCGCCATCCCCATCATCTTCATGACCGGGCTGACCGAGACCGAACACCTTGTGGCGGCGCTGGAGGCCGGTGGGGCCGACTACGTGACCAAGCCGGTCAAGCCGCGCGAGGTGATGGCCCGCATGGGCGTGCACCTGCGCGCTGCGCGCCATGTGCGCCAGGGCGCGGTCGAACGCAGCCAGGCGCGCAACGCGCTCGACGCCTTCGGCTACGCCACCATCACCGTGCGGGCCCGGGACGGCCGCCTGATGTGGCAGACCCCGCTGGCGCGCGACCTGCTGCAACGCTACTGTGGCACCGAGGCGCCGGTCACCCCGCCCGCGGTGCTGCAGTGGCTGGACCGCTTGCTGCCCGATCTGATGGCCACGCCCGTGGCCGGTCAGCCGCTGCGCGAACCGCCGCGCCTGACGCTGGACCAGGGCCCGCGGCGCCTGACCTTCCGCCTGCACCAGCGCGTGGGCGACGAAGAGGCCGAAGAGAGCGGCACCGAACCCGGCGACTGGCTGATCGTCATGCAGGAAACGTCTGACGCCGCCGTGCTCGAAGCCCTGTCGCAGGCCTTTGGCCTGACCGCGCGCGAGGCCGAAGTGCTGTACTGGGTGGTCAAGGGCAAGATCAACCGCGACATCGGCGACATTCTTGGGTCCAGCCCGGCGACGGTGAAGAAGCACCTGGAGCGCATCCACGCCAAGCTGGGGGTGGAAACGCGCACGGCGGCGGCGGCGATGGCGATCAACCGCGTGCCGTTGCTCCAGCCTCGGGGCTGAGCCGACCCCCGCATACGCCACCCGGCGTACAGACGCTTTTCAGGGTCTTCCCTAGCATCCGTCCGACCCCATCGAAAGCCCGTCAAACGGCGAACGGTGGCGAAAGTCAGACCCCCTTCAACGGATGTTTTTAGGAACCTGGAGTAGCGCCATGATGCAACGTCGATTCACCCTCAAAGCCCTGACGGTCGCCACCGCCCTGGGCGCCTTCGGCCTCACCGCCCATGCTGCCGACACCATCAAGGTCGGTGTTCTGCACTCGCTGTCGGGCACGATGGCCATTTCGGAAACCGTGCTGAAAGACGTGGCCCTGATGGCCATCGATGAGATCAACGCCAAGGGCGGCGTGCTGGGCAAGAAGCTCGAACCCGTGGTGGTCGATCCGGCCTCCAACTGGCCGCTGTTCGCCGAAAAGGCCAAGCAGCTGATCGACCAGGACAAGGTGGCCGCCGTGTTCGGCTGCTGGACCTCGGTGAGCCGCAAGTCGGTGCTGCCGGTGTTCGAAGAAAAGAACAGCCTGCTGTTCTACCCGGTGCAATACGAAGGTGAAGAACTGTCCAAGAACGTGTTCTACACCGGCGCCGCGCCCAACCAGCAGGCCATTCCTGCGGTGGAATACCTGATGAGCAAGGACGGCGGTGGCGCCAAGCGCTTCGTGCTGCTGGGCACCGACTACGTGTACCCCCGCACCACCAACAAGATCCTGCGCGCCTTCCTGAAGGCCAAAGGCATCCCCGAGAGCGACATCATGGAGGAGTACACCCCCTTCGGTCACTCCGACTACCAGACCATCATCGCCAAGATCAAGAAGTTCGCTTCCGAAGGCAAGAAGACGGCCGTGGTCTCCACCATCAACGGTGACTCCAACGTGCCGTTCTACAAGGAACTGGGCAACGCTGGCCTGAAGGCCAAGGACGTGCCGGTGGTGGCCTTCTCGGTGGGTGAGGAAGAACTGCGCGGCGTGGACACCAAGCCGCTGGTGGGCCACCTGGCCGCCTGGAACTACTTCATGTCCATCAAGAGCCCGGCCAACGCTGAGTTCGTGAAGAAGTGGAGCGCCTATGCCAAGGCCAAGGGCATCGCTGGCCACAAGGACAAGCCGCTGACCAACGACCCGATGGAAGCCACCTACATCGGCATCAACATGTGGGCACAGGCGGTCGAGAAGGCCAAGTCCACCGACACCGACAAGGTGATCGCCGCCATGGCCGGTCAGACCTTCAAGGCACCGGGCGGTTTCGTGTCCACCATGGACAAGGAAAACCACCACCTGCACAAGCCGGTGTTCATCGGCGAGATCAAGGCCGACGGCCAGTTCAACGTGGTGTGGAAGACCAAGGGCCCGGTGCAGGCCGACCCCTGGAGCGACTACATCGCCGAGAACAAGGGCAAGAAGAACGTTCCGGAAAAGAAGTAAACGGGAGACGTGATGCGCTGGTTGCGAACCTGTCTTGCCCTGCTGTGCCTGATCGGCGCCGCCAGTGCACACGCCCTCACCCCGGCCGAGGCCCTGACCCTGGCCGCGGGTGACAGTGACGAGCGCATCGCGACGCTCAACCAGCTGGCCGCGGCCGGCGACGAGAAGGGGCTGGCGCTGATCCAGGCCCTGTCCAACGACGCCGTCAAGGTGCAGGGCGAGCAGGTGCTCGTCATCGCCGATGACGGCAGTGCCGCCGACGCCGTGACCGGTGCGGCGGCCACCCTTTCCGAGACCGCGGAAGACGCCGTGGTCAACAACCGCATGCGCAGTGCCATCGAGACGGCGCTGGCCACGCGCGACCTGTTCGGCAGCGACCCGGCGTTGCAGATCGAAGCCGCCGGTCTGTTGCAGAAGGCCGCCTTCGACGAACCCGATGCCAGTCAGCTGCCGCTGGTGGACAAGGCCCTGGCCGGTGAACTGGATCCGAAAGCCCGTGCCCTGCTGGAGCTGGCCAAGGCCGCCATGCAGCTGGCCAGCGAAGACGAGGCGCAGCGCCTGGCCGCCGCACAGGCGCTGGGCGGCATGGGGGACCCCGCGCTGCGGCCGCTGCTGGCCGCGCAGCTGGAGGCCGAATCCAGTGCCGACGTGAAGGCCGCGCTGGGTGCCGCGCTGTCGTCGCTGGAGCGCAAGCTGGCCGTGGCCAGCGGTCTGTCGCAGGCTTTCACCGGTATCAGCCTGGGCAGCATCCTGCTGCTGGCGGCGTTGGGCCTGGCCATCACCTACGGCCTGATGGGGGTGATCAACATGGCGCACGGCGAGCTGATCATGATCGGCGCCTACGCGACCTGGCTGGTGCAGAGCTTCTTCAGGAGCAGCTTGCCGGACTGGTTTGACTGGTACCTGCTGGCGGCCATGCCGGTGGCTTTCCTGTCTGCGGCCCTGGTGGGCGCGGCGATGGAGCGCTCGGTGATCCGCTTCCTCTACGGCCGTCCGCTGGAGACGCTGCTGGCCACCTGGGGCATTTCGCTCGTGCTGATGCAGGGCGTGCGCAGCCTGTTCGGTGCACAGAACGTGGGCGTGGAGAACCCGAGCTGGATGAGCGGCAGTGTCACCCTCATGGGCAGCCTCACGCTGCCCTGGAACCGCATCCTCATCGTCGCCTTCGCGGCTGCCGTGCTGATCGGCGTGACCCTGCTGATCTCGAAAACGCGCCTGGGCCTGTTCGTGCGCGGCGTGACGCAGAACCGCCCGATCGCCAGCTGCATGGGCGTGAACACCGCACGCATCGACACCTACGCGTTTGCGCTGGGTTCGGGCATCGCAGGCCTGGCCGGATGCGCGCTCAGCCAGATCGGCAACGTCGGCCCCGACCTGGGCCAGAACTACATCGTGGACAGCTTCATGGTGGTGGTGCTGGGTGGCGTCGGGCAGCTGGCGGGCACGGTGTACGCCGCGCTGGGCCTGGGCCTGTTCAACAAGTTCCTCGAAGGCTGGGCCGGCGCCGTGCTGGCCAAGATCGCGGTGCTGGTCTTCATCATCGTCTTCATCCAGAAACGTCCGCAAGGCATCTTTGCATTCAAGGGTCGCGAGGCATGAACACCGCCGCCATTTCTCTCCCCACTCCCGGCCCGCTGCTCACGCGTAGCGCCTTCAGCGGCGTGATGGTCGCGCTGCTGGTGGTCTGTGCCGTGGCGCCCGCGCTCAACCTGCTGGTGCCGGCGGACAGTGTGTTCCACCTGTCGGACTACCTGGTCGGTCTGCTGGGCAAGATCATGTGCTACGCCATCTGCGCGCTGGCCATGGACCTGATCTGGGGCTACACCGGCATCCTGTCGCTGGGCCACGGCCTGTTCTTCGCGCTCGGTGGCTACGTCATGGGCATGTACCTCATGCGCCAGATCGGCCGCGACGGCAACTACCAGAGCGACCTGCCGGACTTCATGGTGTTCCTGGACTGGAAGGAACTGCCCTGGCATTGGGCATTGAGCGACAGCTTCATCGCCACGCTGCTGCTGATCGTGCTGGTGCCCGGGCTGGTGGCCTTCGTGTTCGGCTACTTCGCCTTCCGTTCGCGCATCAAGGGTGTGTACTTCTCCATCATCACGCAGGCCCTGACCTTCGCCGCGCTGCTGCTGTTCTTCCGCAACGAGACCGGCATGGGCGGCAACAACGGCTTCACCGATTTCAAGCGCATCCTGGGCATGCCCATTGCCACGCAGGAGATGCGCATGACGCTGTTCGTCATCACCGGTCTCACGCTGCTGGGCTTCTATGTGTTTGCGCGCTGGCTGGTGGCCAGCAAGTTCGGTCGTGTGCTGCAGGCCATCCGCGACGCCGAGAGCCGCGTCATGTTCTGCGGCTATAACCCGCTGCCCTACAAGCTCACCATCTGGACCATCTCGGCCGTGATGTGCGGCATCGCCGGTGCGCTGTACGTGCCGCAGGTCGGCATCATCAACCCGGGTGAGATGAGCACCGCCGCGAGCATCGAGATCGCGGTCTGGGCGGCGGTGGGCGGTCGTGCCACGCTGGTCGGTCCCATCGTGGGCGCCTTCCTCGTCAACGGCGCCAAGAGCTGGCTGACCGTGACCTTCCCCGAGTTCTGGCTGTACTTCCTGGGCGCGCTGTTCATCGCCGTGACGCTGTGGATGCCGCAGGGTGTGGTGGGGCTGGTCAAGAAGTTCAAGAAAGAGGGCAAGGCATGACCCCCGACCTGATGGAAGCGGGCGCGCAGCGCTTTGAAAAGGTGGCCGCGGCGGCGCTGCTGGCACAGACCGAATCGGGTGGCCGCAGCGCCGGCTACGGCCGCGTGGCGAAAGCGGGTGAGGTGGACACCACCCACGGCCGCATCCTGTATCTGGAAGATGTGCACGTGTCCTTCGATGGCTTCAAGGCCATCAATGGTCTGAACCTGGACATCGCGCCGGGCGAGCTGCGCTGCATCATCGGCCCCAACGGTGCCGGCAAGACCACGATGATGGACATCATCACCGGCAAGACCCGGCCCGACAGCGGCACCGTGTTCTTCGGCAGCACCATCGACCTGCTGCGTTACCGCGAGCCCGAGATCGCCGCGCTGGGCATCGGTCGCAAGTTCCAGAAGCCCACGGTGTTCGAGCAGCTCTCCGTGTTCGAGAACCTCGAACTCGCGCTGGCCACCGACAAGCGCGTGGGCCACAGCATGGTGTTCTCACTCACCGGTGAAGAGAAGGACCGGCTGGCCGAGGTGCTGACCACGATCCACCTGGCCGACAGCGCCAGCCGTCAGGCCGGGTTGCTGAGCCACGGGCAGAAGCAGTGGCTGGAGATCGGCATGCTGCTGATGCAGGACCCCAAGCTGCTGTTGCTGGACGAGCCGGTGGCCGGCATGACGGATGAAGAGACGGCGCGCACCGCCGAGCTGTTTCTTTCGCTCAAGGGCAAGCATTCGCTGATGGTGGTGGAGCACGACATGAGCTTCATCCGAGCGATCTCGGAAAAGGTCACGGTGCTGTGTGACGGGTCTGTTCTGGCGGAGGGCACCTTGGATGAGGTGCAGGCGGATGAGCGCGTCATTGAGGTGTACCTGGGCCGCTGAGGAGAACACACATGAGCCTGTTAGAAGTCAAAGACGTCAACCAGTACTACGGCGGCAGCCACATCCTGCGCAACGTCAACCTCAGCGCCGAACTCGGCAAGGTGACGGTGGTGCTCGGCCGCAACGGCGTGGGCAAGACCACGCTGCTCAAGTCGCTCATGGGCCTGGTGCCGATCAAGAGCGGCAGCATCACGCTGGATGGCAAGGCCATCGACAAGGCCACGCCCTACGAACGCGCACGCGCCGGTATGGGCTTCGTGCCGCAAGGGCGCGAGATCTTCGGCCGCCTCACCGTGCAGGAGAACCTGCTCATGGGCCTGGCCTACAAGAAGGGCGGCACGCCCATTCCGGCCGAGCTGTTCGAGCTGTTCCCCGTGCTCAAACAGATGCTGGGCCGGCGCGGCGGCGACCTATCGGGCGGGCAGCAGCAGCAGCTGGCGATTGCGCGCGCGCTGGCGGCCGGTCCCAAGCTGCTGATCCTGGACGAGCCCACCGAAGGCATCCAGCCCAACATCATCAAGGACATCGGCAAGGTCATCCGCATGCTGGCCGACCGCGGCAACATGGCCATCGTGCTGGTGGAGCAGTACTACGACTTCGCCGAAGAATTGGCCGACCAGTACGTGGTGATGGAGCGCGGCGAAGTCATCGCCAGTGGCCCGGGCAGCGAGATGCAGGCGAAGAACATCCGCCAGCTGGTGGCGATCTAGGTGCTCGCCACTTTGGCCAGCAGGCCTTCCGGGTTGGGCTGCTTGTAGCCCGAGGACAGCGACAGACCACCCGCCGCGCGGCCGGTGGCGGCCTGTTCACCCAGGCCGGCGTGGATGTCGGTGGTGCGGTACTTCTCGCGCATCGCCTGCGCGCGCTTGAGCAGCGCCGCGTGATCGGGAATGCGCTGTTCGTAGCGCTGCAGCACCAGGTGCGCCGATTCGATGATCTTGGCATTGAGCGTGCGTTCGCCATCGGCCAGCAGCTTGACCACCGCACCCTGCGGATCGCCCTTGAGGCTCAGCGTCATCGCTTCTTCAGTGAGCTTGAGGATGTCGCTGTGCGCGTTGCGGATGCGTTTGATGAAGTCCGGCCGCCCCACGGCCGAGCAGGTCATGAGCTCGGTCAGCGCCCGGCTGGTGCAAAAGCGCAAACCCAGGGTGTCCACCGCAGCGTCCACTTCGTACAGCTGGATGGAGCGCATCGCCAGCCGTGTCATCAGCCCCAGCAGGTTGCTGCCCGACTCGAAGTCGAACTCGGGGTTCTGGATGGTCTTGGCCATGCGCCGCACCGCTTCGAGCGCGCGGGCGGTCTGGTAGTCCTGGATATCGATCAGCGCGACCACCACGTCCAGCAGGCGCTGCAGCCGCGGCTTGTCGGGCTGCTTCTGGATCAGGTGTTCCAGGTTCTCCTGGCAGCGCTGCAGCGCGCGGTGTTCGTTGTTGTCCAGCCGCTCGAACGCCATCAGCACCAGGGCCTGCGGGTCGTATAGCTTGGAGTCCAGGCCGATGCGCGTGGCCCGGTCGAGCTGGGCCACGCCCTCGCCGCGTTCGCCCGCGTACCAGGCCATCATGCCGTGCTTGAGCAGGCGGTTGACCGAAGCGGGCGTCAGCTTCGTGGCCATCTTGAAGGTGTTGAGCGCGTTCTGGAAGTTGCCCAGTTCGAACTGGGCCCGACCCATCACGTCGTAGGCGTCGGTGTAGCCGGGATCGGTCTCGATCAGGCTCTCCAGTGTGGTGGTGGCGCGCTGCGGGAAGCCCGCTTCGATCTGCGCGCGGGCCACGCCCAGCTTGGCCCAGGGCAGGGTCTTGGCCTCGACCACTGCTTCATAGAGCATCTGTGCATCGTGCAGGTGGCCGATGCGCAGCATCAGCTCGGCTCCGATGCGCGCGGCGTAGAGCCAGTATTCCCTGCGCAGGTCGAAGTGTTCCTTGCACAGGCGTGCCGCCTCTTCGAACTGTTCGTCGTCGATGGCTGCAAAGATGGGCTTGAGTGCCGCCTTGCGCTGGCGTGCCTGGCGGATGCGCTCCACCAGGCCGGCGGCGGTGTGGGGTTTGAGCAGGTAGGCGTCGAGCGCCGACTCGGCCGCCTCGGCCACCTTGGCGTACGAGGCTTCGGAGGTGACCATCACGAACACCGTGTAGAAAGGCAGCAGCTGGTTGCGGCGCAGATCGTCCAGCAGGTCCTGACCGGTGCTGTCCTCACGTTCGAAATACTGCTCGCACAGCACCACGTCGTAGGTGCCCATCTCCAGCTTCATGCGCGCATCGACCAGGCGCGAGCACTGCACGATGGTGCCCACGCCGGCTTCGCGCAGCTGCCCCACGATGATGGAGCGCGACTGCGGGTTGCCGTCGATGACCAGGGCCTTGGCGTCTTCCAGGTCGTTCGGGGTCGGTTGCATGCGGGATGGCGGGCAGAACAGGGGGCGGCGGCGGCCCATGATGGACCGTGCACCGATTCTGGGCAAGTTGTTCGCGGATGAAGCCGTGAACAAGACCGCAATGCCGGCGCTATTCGGCGCCGTGTGACGTCGGGCCGGCGGTATCGGCCGCCCAGCCGCTCAGACCCGCCAGATGCGCGGCGGCTGGGCGGGCAGGTTCCAGGCCAGAGGCCGCCACACGGCCCAGGCCCGCTGCAGGCTGGCCATCAGCGGCTCCACCAGCGGGGCCAGGGCGCGCAGCACCAGCAGCTGCGGGTGGGGGCTGGTGGTGGCCATGTGCACACCCTGGTCTGCCTCGATGGCCCGCACCGCTTCCAGCAGGGCCTCACGGCGCGCGCGTTCGATGGGCGAACCGCAGGCCAGCAACAGCGTGCCCATGCAGCGCTGGCCGTCCAGGCCCAGAGGCGATTGCAGCAGCCGGGTGTCGCGGGCGTCGATGCGTGCCTGCTCCAGCCAGATGCCGGGAATCTCCAGTCGCTGGTGCAGGCGGCCGCTGTCGAACGGCTGGCCGGCGGTGGGCAGCCCCAGGGCCGTTACGTCCCAGGCCATCAGCTCGGCGCCGGGTGCCAGCGTGGCGCGCCAGTGGTTCACCGCCTCGCAGCCAGGGTAGGCCAGGGCCTCCAGCGGCAGCCATTCCAGCCGCGCGCCTTCAGCCAGCCGGATGTCCACGCGCTGGGTGGCCGGCAGGCCGTCGGCGGCGTAGAAACGCGTGGCGCCGGGGGTGCTGATGAAGCCGTGTGCGCCGCGGTCCACCTGCACCGCGATGTCCAGCGTGTCGCCACCGACCAGACCGCCCGGGGGATGCACGATGACGTTGTGGCACACCGCATCGCCTTCGGGGTAGAGGCTCTTGAAAATGCGCAGCGGTCCGTCGTGTGCGTGTTGCAGGACGGTGCGCGGGCCTTGTGCGGTGTAGTGCAGGGACAGGTGGGCTTGCCAGGGCATCGGGTGAGTTTAGAGGGACTGCAGCTCTTGCGATCAGGGTCTCCAGAAGCCGCGGTGCGGTTCGCTGGCTTCGTCGATCAGCGCCGGGCCTATGCACTCGATGGCATGTGGCGACGCGCGGAAGACATCGCGGCAGGAGAGCTCGGCGTCGCGCTGTTCGGCGCGCTCGCCGCGGAACACGCGCAGGCGCACCGCATCGATGCCGAACACCACCCGGCCGATGCCGCTCCAGAAGATGGCCCCCGCGCACATGACGCAGGGCTCGGCCGAGGAATACAGGGTGGCGCGCCCAAGTGTGGTCCGGTCCACCGTTGGCCCGAGCTGGCGCACCGCATTGGTTTCGGCGTGACCGGTGCAGTCGCCGGTTTCACCGGTGTTGCACCAGGCCTGGGCCAGCACGCGGCCGTCGTCGGCTACGACGACGGCGCCGAACGGCCGGTTGCCCCGCTCGCGCGCCACGCCCGACCAGGCAATGGCCTGGCGCAGGTAGCGGCCATCCGCTTCGTTCAGCGGTGTTTCGGGCAACGGCTGTGTCATGCCGCCACCCGGCGCGCAGCGGCAGCGGGCAGCATGCTGCGGTTGAACACCGCTTCCACGCTGGGTCGGGTCTTGAGGCCGAATACGTCCACCACCTGGTCCATCTGCTGCTCCAGGGTGAGCTTGCGCACATCGCCCAGGCCGTGGGAGAGCGTGTCGGCTGCGGCCACGTACTGCGCGGTCAGCTTCCAGCGCTCGAGCTCGACCTTCTCGTCCAGGATGGATTCGCGCGCCTTGGTGGCCGCGATGGCGGGCATCGGACTGGCCAGGGTCTCGACGATGGCACGGTTCGTGGCACGCAGGAAGGCCGCCACCACCTGGGGTTGCTGCGTGATCAGGGCGCTGCTGGCCAGGATGGCGTTGCCGTACAGGTCGACGCCCGCATCGGTGTAGCGCAGCACGCTCAGCTGCTCCGGGCTCATGCGGGTAAACAGCGAGACCGCCGAGTCGTGGAAATAGGTGGCACCGTCCACGTCACCACGCACCATGACGTTGTCACGTGCACTGAAATCGGTCGTCACCCACTGGAACAGGTCGGGTCCCTGGCGCAGCTTGCGTGCCACCATGGGCCAGGCGCGGCGTGTGGATTCCACCGCCGCCGCGGCAATGCGTTTGCCCTTGAGGCTGGCGAAATCCTGCGTGATGCCGCGGTCCTTGCGGCCGATGATCACGAACGGTGCCCGGTTGTAATACTGGTAGACGGCCTGCACCAGCGGCGGGTTGCCGGCGTGGAATTCCATCAGCGAACTGATGTCGCCCAGACCCATCTGGTAGACGCCGCTGGCGATGCGGGTGATGGACGCAACCGAACCCGCGCCGACGTCGATGCTCACATCCAGGCCTTCGTCCTTGTAGTAGCCGCGCTGCTGCGCCAGAAAGAAGGGCGCGGTCTGGCCGGTGACGCGGAAGTCCAGTGTGAACTTGACGGGGGTGAGCTTACCGGCGGACTGTGCCCGCACGCCAGGGGCGGCAAGAGCGACGGCAGAAGCGGCGGACGAGGCAAGGAAGTGGCGGCGTTGCATGGTGGTGCTCCGGATGAAAGGCCTGTGCGATACCCGCAGCGACCGATGGCCGCACGCGGATTCCCAGAGCAATTTCCGGGCGACCGGTGGCTCGGTCGCTGAACGCTTCTACTCTTGCCGGGCATCCATGCAGGAGCTGTGCCAGCGGTTTGACGGATGTCAATCCCGTAGTTGGTGCAGATCGCGTGGCCGGACGCTGGCGCGTCACTTGCTTGCGGCGGTCGCGAGAGTAGAAGCGTTCAACCGGTGCATCGCAGCGGTGGGAAATTGCTCTTGAAATGTTCAACACACTTTCAGGAGTCCTGCATGAGCACCGCCACACCCTACGCCCTCGACGAACTGCGCAAGGAAGCCCGCATGGGCGCCGCCGGTTCGGAAACCACCGCCCGCCCGGTTCCCGTCATCGACCTGAGCGATTTCGAGGCGCGCCGGGCCGAGATCACCGAACAGCTCTGGAGCGCCGCCACCGAGGTGGGCTTCTTCCAGCTGAGCCACCACGGCATCCCGCTGGCGCAGGTGCGCGAGGCCTTTGCCCTGAGCGAACGCTTCTTCGCCCTGCCGCGCGAGACCAAGGCACAGTGGCCGATCGCCCGCAACGCCGGCTGGGAAAGCCTGTCCCAGGTGCGGCCTTCAACCGGCGTGCCCGATCAGAAGGAGAGTTACCAGATGACCCGCCCGCGCATGGCGGGGCTGTACCCGAGCGAGGCCGAACTGCCCGGTTTCAAGGCTGCCATGCAGGCGTTTGAAGACGCGAGCTGGGCGGTGGGCATGCGGGTGCTGTCCTGCTTCGCGGACCGATTGGGCTTCGAGCGCGACTTCTTCACCCGCCTGCACGACAGGACACAGGCCAGCTACCAGAGCACGCTGCGTCTGCTGCACTACTACCCTATCCCGGCGGACGTGCAGGACAAGCTCGACTACGTGCGCGGCGGCGCCCACACCGACTTCAACTGCCTGACCCTGCTCTACCAGCGCGAGGGGCAGGGCGGTCTGCAGGTCTGCCCGGGCAAGGAATTCGAGGCGCAGGAATGGACAACGGTGCCGCCCGATGAAGCGCTGATCACCTGCAACATCGGCGACATGCTCATGCGCTGGAGCGACGACCGCCTGCTGTCCAACTTCCACCGCGTGCGCAACCCGCTGCCCGGCGAATACATGGGCGGGCGCTACAGCATCGCCTTCTTCTGCCAGGCCAACACCGATGCGGTGATCACGTCGCCCGGCGGCAAGTACCCGCCCATCACCGCCGGCGACTACCTGGCCGAGCGCATGAAAGCCAACTACCAGCGCAAGTATTGAGCTTCAGCGCCGCGACCAGAAATCGCGGTGTGGTGCGACCATCTCGGCTTCCAGTGCCGGGATGGGGCCGATCACTTCGATGGCCTTCTGCCCGCGCGCGATCAGTTCGCGGCAGGGCAGGGACAGCGTCGGGTTCTCGGCGTGGTTGCCCGTGAGGGCCAGCAGCGCTTCTTCGCTGGCGCCGTAGACGATGCGGCCGATGTTGGCCCAGTACACCGTGCCGGCGCACATGGCGCAGGGCTCGAAGGTGGTCACCAGCGTGCAGCCCCACAGGACGTCGGCCGGGTAGTTGAGCGAGGCCGTGCGCGCCAGCGTGGCCTCGGCGTGGTGCACGGTGTCGATGTTGCCCTGCTCGGCCAGCACCGTCTCGCCATCGGGTGCGACCAGCAGCGCGCCGAACGGATGTCGGCCCATGCGCATGGCGCGCAGGGCCACCTCGTTGGCGCGACGCAGGTGGCGCGCGATCTGGTCGTCGGTCATCAGCCCTGCGATCCGCGGTGCGCCCAGCCGGTGGTGTGCTTCTCGATCCAGCTGAACAGTTCGTACATCAGCATGGCCATGATGCCCACCACCAGCAGGCCGGAGAACGCCAGGCCCATCTGCATGGAGCTGCCGGCCGAGATCAGCAGATAGCCGATGCCCTCGTTGGCGGCGGTCATCTCCGACACCGTGGTGCCCACGAAAGCCAGCGTGATGGCGACCTTGAGGGAGCCGTAGAAGTAAGGCATGGAGCGCGGCAGACCGACCTTCATGAGCACGTCCCAGCGTTTGGCGCCCAGCACGCGCAGCACGTCCTCCAGCTCGGGCTCCAGCGTGGCCAGGCCGGTGGCGATGTTGACCATGATGGGGAAGAAGCTGATCAGGAAAGCCGTGAGGATGGCCGGACCGACGCCGATGCCGAACCACACCACCAGGATGGGCACGAAGGCCGCCTTGGGCAAGGCGTTGAAGGCCGTCATCAGCGGATAGACCGCGGCATAGGCCAGGCGCGAACTGCCGATCAGAAAGCCCAGCAGCACGCCGACCACGATGGCGATGCCAAAGCCCACCATGGTCACCCAGAAGGTGCGCCACGCGTGACCGAGGATGACTTCCTTGTATTCCAGTGTCTGTTCCCAGATGCGCGACGGGCTGGGGAAGATGAACTCCGAGACACCGAAGCCGCTGGTGATGACTTCCCAGACGACCACGATGGCCAGCATCAGCAGCAGCGGCGACCAGCGTTCGAGTTGTTTCTGTTTCATGGTGAACCTCACTGGTTGATCGTGGCGCCGGCCTTGCGCATCGCGCCGATGTGGCCGCGCAGCTCATGGACGATGTCGGTGAACTCGGGCGTGTAGGTCACTTCCAGGTCACGCGTGCGCGGGATCGGGATCTCGCGCTGCACCACAAAGCGGCCCGGGCTCTTGCTCATGCAGTACACCGTGTCGGCCAGGAAGACGCTCTCGCGCAGGTCGTGCGTGACCAGGATGACGTTGAATTTCTGCGCCTCCCACAGGTCGCGCAGCGTGCACCAGAGTTCCTCGCGCGTGAACGCGTCGAGCGCGCCGAAGGGTTCGTCCAGCAGCAGCATCTTGGGTTCGTGGATCAGCGCCCGGCAGATGCTGGCGCGCTGCTGCATGCCGCCCGAGAGCTCCCACGGGAACTTCTTCTCCATGCCGCCCAGGCCCACGCTGGCCAGCAGCTTCTTCGCGCGTTCCTCGTACTCCTTGCGCCGGTCCTTGAACTGGCTGCGGTACGGTTCGACGATCTCCAGCGGCAGCAGCACATTGTCCAGCGTGGTGCGCCAGGGCAGCAGGCTGGGCGCCTGGAAGGCCATGCCCGAGATCTTCAGCGGGCCGGTGACCGGCTGGCCGTCGATCGTGATCTTGCCCATGCTGGGCATCTTCAGCCCGGTGGTGAGCTTCATGAAGGTGGACTTGCCGCAACCCGAGGGGCCGACGATGGCGATGAACTCGCCCCGGCGTACCTTGAGGTTGATGTCCTCGACGGCAAAGATGTTCTTGGCCAGCAGGTCGTCGTTGTAGGCCAGCCAGACACCGTCGAAATCGACGAAGGCTTTGTCGTTGGGGGTCGCTTCGGTCATGGTGTGGTCCTGAAAAAAAGGCCAGCTCCCGCAGGCAGCTGGCCCAGGCCAAAGGGCTGGCGTGAGCCGGATTACTTCTTGGCCGGCGGCAGGATGTTCAGCTCGGCCGCGGGCGGCAGCAGCGACGGATTCCAGACGGCGGTCGGGTTCACGCGCGACTTGGTGCCGAAGGCGTCGGACACCTGCGAGGCCATCAATGCCAGTCGTCCCGGTACGACCTGCCCGAAACCTTCCTTGCGCGCGTCGGGGCTGGCGACCACCGCGTCGATGGCCATCTGCAGACGGCGCGTTTCCAGCGCCACGTTGATGATGCCGTCACGCGCCTTCACCGTCTCGATGCCGGCGGCCGGGTTGGCCATGACTTCCTTGGCGCCCTTGGCAAAGGCCGACAGGAAAGCCTTGATCGCGGCCGGGTTCTCCTGGATCAGCTTGGGGCTGGCGATGATGGCGTTGCCGTAGAGCTTGACGCCGTGGTCCGCATAGGGGAACACCACCACATCGGCGGGTTTGGCGCCGCGCGCTTCGAGGTTGAGCAGCGAGGTGAACGAGAAGCCGGTGATGGCGTCGATGTCACCGCGCACCAGCATGGTCTCGCGCAGCGGCGGGTCCATGGCGGTCCAGGTGACGTTGCCGACGTTGTTGGCTTTCTGGAAGATCGGGAAGGCCTTGCGGCCGGCATCGAACACCGGTGCGCCGAGCTTCTTGCCGCTGAGGTCCGCCACCTTGGTGATGCCGCTCTTCTTGAGCGCCAGCACGGCGGCCGGCGTGTTGTTGTAGACCATCATCACGGCCACCGGCTTGTTCGGTGCATCCGGGTTGTTGGCGTGGAACTCCATCAGGGCGGCCATGTCGGCAAAGCCCATGTCGTAGGTGCCCGAGGCCACGCGCGTGACCGTGCCACCCGAGCCGTTGCCGGCGTCGATCGTCACATCCAGGCCGGCGGCCTTGTAGTAGCCCTTGGCGGCCGATTGCAGGAACAGGGCGGCCGGGCCTTCGAAGCGCCAGTCGAGCTGGAACTTGATGGCGGTCTGGGCCTGGGCGGTGCCGAAGGCGGCGGCAGCGGCCAGGGCGGCCGCGGTCTGGATGAAATGGCGCTTGTTCATGGAATCTCCGTTGGGGGGCGGTGGGCGCATGCGAAAGGCCTGCGCGCCAGCAAGCTCAGCAAATTCGATGCCAAGGCTTAAGGGCTCAGGCCGGACTGAACACAGAATGTGTATACAGAATCTTCGCGGGCCCGGGCGGCAGCGTCATCCTGAGTAACCCTGAATTGGTGCATCGGGTGGCGCACGGAGGCGATGCTGGTGCGTGTGCACGAAAAAGGGGCCTTGCGGCCCCTTGTGGGTGATGCGACCGGCGCAGCGGCGTCGTGAGGGGGCCAGTGTCAGTGCGCTTCTGCTTGCTGCGCGGCCCGAATCACCGCCGCCTCGTCGGCCTTGCCGCCGTTGAAGAACAGGTTCAGCAGCACCGCGGCGATGGAGGCCAGCAGGATCCCCGACTCGATCAGCGGGTGGATGCTGTGCGGCATCCACTGCTTGAAGTTGGGGGCGATCAGCGGAATCATGCCGACCCCGATGGCGATGGCCACGATCATGGCGTTGAAGCGGTTGGTCTTGAAGTCCACACCGGCCAGGATGCGGATGCCGGTGGCGGCCACCATGCCGAACATCACCAGGCCGGCGCCGCCCAGCACCACGGTGGGCAGGGATTCGACGAGCGCTGCCATCTTCGGCAGCAGACCCAGCACGACCAGGATGAGGCCGCCGGCCACGCAGACGAATCGGCTCTTGACGCCGGTGACCGCCACCAGGCCCACGTTCTGCGAGAAGCTGGTGTAGGGGAAGGTGTTGAAGATGCCGCCGATCAGCGTGCCCAGGCCGTCGGTGCGCAGCCCGGCGGTCAGCGCCTTGCGGTCCACCTTGCGGTCGGTCATCTCGCCCAGTGCGAGGAACATGCCGGTCGATTCGATCATCACCACGATCATCACCAGGGTCATGGTCAGGATCAGGATGGGGTTGAACACCGGTGTGGCGATTTCAAAAGGCAGCACGACATCGAACCAGTGGGCCTTGGCGACCTTCTCGAAGTTCATCACGCCCATGAGCGTGGCGACCACGCCGCCGATGACGATGCCCAGCAGCACCGAGATGTTGGCCAGAAAGCCCTTGGCGTAGCGCGCGATCAGCATGATGGACACCAGCACCAGGGCCGCGATGCCGATGCCGCCCAGGTCGGCGTACTTCGGGTTCGGCAGCTTGGGCACCAGGGCCAGGTCCTTGGGCACGGGAGGCAAGGCCGAGCCCGGGGCGCCGGCTGACGCGGTCACCTGCGCCAGCCACTGCGCATGCTCGGGGTTGACGATGCTTGGTGCAGTCGGGCCGACCGGGTTGCCGAAGATCCAGTTGATGCCCACGCGCATCAGGCTGATGCCGATCACCAGGATGATCGAACCCGTGACCACCGGCGGGAAGAAGCGCAGCATGCGGCTGATCAGAGGCGCGATCAGGATGGAGATCACCCCCGCGCCGATGATGGCGCCGAAGATCAGGCCCGCGCCTTCGGTGCCGGGGTTGCTGTTGGCCATGGCCACCATGGGCGCGACGGACGCGAAGGTCACGCCCATCATCACCGGCAGCTTGATGCCGAACCACTGCGTAGCGCCCAGCGACTGGATCAGCGTGACGATGCCGCAGCAGAACAGGTCAGCCGAGATCAGCATCGCCACCTGCTCGGGGCTGAGCTTGAGGGCGCGGCCGACGATCAGCGGTACGGCCACCGCGCCGGCGTACATCACCAGCACGTGTTGCAGGCCCAGCGCGGCCAGCTTGCCGGTGGGGAGGATTTCATCCACGGGATGCGCGTTGGTGGTCATGTTGTCTCCTTCATATCGCATGCAAAACTGTATACAAATTATGTGTACGATGTTATGCGGAAGGCATGGGAGAAACCCGCATGGCCCAGAAAAAAGGGACGCCGCAGCGTCCCTGAATGGGTTGTGGCGAGCCGCTCAGCCGCGCGCGTTGGCCGCTGCGGCCAGGGCCGTCATGTTGAGCACGCGGCGCACGGTGGCCGCCGGGGTCAGGATGTGGGCCGTGCCCTTGACACCCATCAGCACCGGACCCACGGTCACGCCGCCGCTGGACAGCGTCTTGAGCACGTTGTAGAGGATGTTGGCCGCGTCCACGTTCGGGCAGACCAGCAGGTTCGCAGAGCCGGTGAGCGTGGAGTCGGCCATGTAGGCGCCCCGGATCTCGGGCTGCAGCGCGGCATCGCCGTGCAGTTCGCCGTCGCACTCGATGTCGGGGTGCTGGGCCACGAACAGGTCGCGCGCCGCGCGCATCTTTTTGGCCGAGGCCCGCTTGCTGGAACCGAAGCTCGAATGCGAGAGGAAGGCCACCTTGGGCGGCAGGCCGAAGCGTTGCACCTGCTGCGCGGCCATCCAGGCGATCTCGGCCAGCTGTTCGGCGCTCGGGTCTTCGTTGACGTAGGTGTCGGCGATGAACAGCGGGCCCTGGTTGGTCATCAGCGCATTCACGGCGGCGTAGTTGCTCACACCCGCCTGTTTGCCCAGGATGCTGTCGATGCGTTCCAGGTGCGTGGCGTAGGTGCCCACCAGGCCACAGACCAGTGCATCGGCGTCGCCCAGCGAGACCATCAGCGAACCGATGATGGTGTTGGAACGGCGCACCGCGGCCTTGGCCACCTCGGGCGTGGCACCGTTGCGCTTCATCAGGCCGTGGTAGTGCTCCCAGTACTGGCGGAAGCGCGGATCACCCTCGGGGTTGACGTTCTCCACGTCCACACCCAGGCGGATGCGCAGGCCGGCCTTGGCGATGCGCGCCTCGATCACGGCCGGACGGCCGATCAGGATCGGGGTGGCGATGCCTTCGTCGATCGCCATCTGCGCCGCGCGCAGCGCACGCTCGTCTTCACCGTCGGCAAAGGCCACGCGCTTCTTGCTGGCGGGGATGGCCTTGGCGGCGTTGAAGATGGGCCGCATCAGGATGCCGGTCTGCGTGACGAAGCGCGAGAGCGACTGGCGGTAGGCGTCCATGTCGGTGATGGGCCGCGTGGCCACGCCCGAATCGGCGGCGGCCTGGGCCACGGCCGGCGCGATCTTGAGGATCAGGCGCGTGTCGAAGGCCTTGGGAATGATGTAGTCGGGCCCGAACACCAGTTCCTGCCCGGCGTAGGCCGCGGCCACTTCGTCGCTGGTCTCGGCCTTGGTCAGGTCGGCGATCTGGCGCACGCAGGCCATCTTCATCTCTTCCGTGATCTTGGTGGCGCCGCAGTCCAGCGCGCCACGGAAGATGTACGGGAAACACAGCACGTTGTTGACCTGGTTCGGGTAGTCCGAGCGGCCGGTGGCGATGATGCAGTCCGGTCGCGCGGCCTTGGCCACCTCGGGGCGGATCTCGGGTTCCGGGTTGGCCAGCGCCAGGATGATGGGCTGCGTTCCCATGCTCTTGACCATGTCGGCGTCCACCACGCCGGCGGCCGAGCAGCCGAGGAACACGTCGGCGCCGTTCATGGCATCGGCCAGCGACCGGGCGGCGGTCGTGCGGCAGTAGCGCTGCTTGGACTCGTCGAGCTTGCCGGCCAGCGCGTCCGCGCGCTCGGTGTGGATCACGCCCTTGGAGTCGCAGACCAGGATGTTCTCGATGTTCACGCCCAGGTTGACCATCAGGTCCAGGCAGGCGATGGCCGCCGCACCCGCGCCGCTGACGGCGACCTTGACCTGGCCAATGTCTTTCTTCACCAGTTCCAGGCCGTTGATCAGCGCCGCGCTGGAGATGATGGCCGTGCCGTGCTGGTCGTCGTGGAAGACCGGGATCTTCATGCGCTCGCGCAGCTTGCGCTCGATGTAGAAGCACTCGGGCGCCTTGATGTCTTCCAGGTTCACCCCGCCCAGCGTGGGTTCCAGCGCCGCGATGATGTCGACCAGCTTGTCCGGGTCGCGCTCGGCCAGCTCGATGTCGAACACGTCGATGCCGGCGAACTTCTTGAACAGGCAGCCCTTGCCCTCCATCACCGGCTTGGAAGCCAGCGGGCCGATGTCGCCCAGGCCCAGCACAGCGGTGCCGTTGGTGACCACACCGACCAGGTTGCCGCGGCTGGTGTACTCCGACGCCATGGCCGGATCGGCCTCGATGGCCAGGCAGGGAAAGGCCACGCCCGGCGAATAGGCCAGCGACAGGTCGCGCTGGTTGGACAGCGGCTTGGTCGGGTTGACCGTGATCTTGCCCTTGTTGGGCGAGCGGTGGTACTCGAGCGCGGCGTCGCGCAGGGCTTGTTCGGCGGGGGTCATGGTGGCGTCTCCAAAAGCAGTCCGCCCGACGCGAAGGCTGGTCGGGCGGGCAGGGCCGTCATTCTGTCACGGTCAGATTGCGCAGGCTGAGAGGAAGTTTCATCGAGGCTGCAACAGGTCCAGCAGCGTCCGCGCCACCACCTTGGTGGCGCGGCGCAGGTCGTCGAGCACCAGGTTCTCGTCGGCCCGTTTCGCATTCGATTCGCGCACCGTGCGCGGGCCGGCGCCGTAGATCACGCCCGGGATGCCGTGCTCGCCGTAAAGGCGCACATCGGTGTAGAGCGGCGTGCCCACGGCGGGAATGGTCTCGCCGAACACCTCGCTGCCGTGCTTCTGCAGGGCTTCGACCAGCGGCTTGTTGCCCGGCAGGGGCTTGAGCGCGCGCGCCAGCAGGATGCGTTTGACGTCCACGCGGATCGCCTTGCCGCCACGCGGCGGGTTGAAGCTCGCCGCCGCCTCGGCGATGGTCTGGCGCAGGGACGCTTCCACCTCGGCCGGGTCTTCCTCGGGGATCATGCGGCGGTCGAGCTTGAGCACCACCTTGCCGGGGATCACGTTGGTGTTGGTGCCGCCCTGGATCAGGCCCACGTTCAGGTAGGGGTGGGTGATGCCCTCGACCTTCGAGCGGACCTTCAGGTAGTCGGCGTTGAGCGCGTACAGCGCGTTCAGGATGTGCGTGGCGCCCTGCAGCGCGTCGGTGCCGCTGTCGGGGATGGCGGCGTGCGACATGTCGCCGTGCACGGTCACCTCCAGCTGCAGGCAGCCGTTGTGCGCCACCACCACCTGGTAGCTGAAGCCGGCCGCGATCATCAGGTCGGGTTTGGTCAGGCCCTTGTCCAGCAGCCAGCCCGGTCCCACCTCGCCGCCATATTCCT
>CAZJZD010000052.1:0-27282 GCA_964550405.1 uncultured Hydrogenophaga sp.
CCGCCAAGCTGGGCAAGCTCTGCGACATCTTCGTGCACGACGCCTTCGGCACCGCGCACCGCGCCGAAGGCACGACCTATGGCATCGCCGAGACCGCGCCGATTGCCACGGCAGGCCCGCTGCTGGCCGCCGAGATGGACGCCATCTCCAAAGCCCTGGCCAACCCGAAGCGCCCGTTGGTGGCCATCGTCGCGGGCTCCAAGGTCTCGACCAAGCTGACCATCCTCCAGTCCCTCGCGAAGAACGTCGACGGACTGATCGTCGGTGGTGGCATCGCCAACACCTTCATGCTCGCCGCCGGTCTGAAGATCGGCAAGAGCCTGGCCGAGCCCGATCTGCTCGGTGAAGCCAAGGCCGTGATCGAAGCCATGAAGGCGCGCGGCGCCGAGGTGCCGATCCCTGAAGACGTGGTCTGTGCCAAGGCCTTCGCGGCCGACGCCCCTGCGACGGTGAAAGCGGCCACCGACGTGGCCGATGACGACCTGATCCTGGACATCGGTCCCAAGACCGCGGCCAAGCTGGCCGAGAAGCTCAAGCAGGCCGGCACCATCGTCTGGAACGGCCCGGTCGGCGTGTTCGAGTTCGCGGCCTTCGAGAACGGCACCAAGGTGATCGCACAGGCGATTGCCGAGAGCAGTGCCTTCAGCATCGCAGGCGGTGGCGACACGCTGGCCGCGATCGCCAAGTACGGCATCGAGAAGGACGTGGGCTACATCTCCACCGGCGGTGGCGCCTTCCTCGAAGTGCTCGAAGGCAAGACGCTGCCCGCGTTCGAGGTGCTGGCGCGCCGCGCCGCCTGATCACCGTCGAGGCTCAGTCACCGGCCATGTTCAGGCGCAGGCCGGTCTGACGCACCACGTCCTGCCAGCGCTCGCCCTCGGCGAGCAGCAGGTCGTGCAGCTCGCCCGGCGTCGAGGTCTGCACCTGCGCGCCTTCGGCCTGCATGCGGGCCGCCACCTCCGGGTCGCGCAGCACCGTGTTGAGCGCGGTGTTGAGCTGCCGCGTGACGCTGTGCGGCGTCTTGGCCGGCGCGAACAGCGCGTACCACTGCGTCATCGCCACGCCCGGCACGCCCGCTTCCGACAGCGTCGGCACCTCGGGACAGGCGGCCAGGCGCTCCGTGCCCGCCACCGCCAGGGCCTTCAGCCGCTTGCTGCGCAGGTAGGGCAAGGCTGTGAACAGGCTCGGGAACATCAGCTGCACCAGGCCATTGGCCACATCGGCGATCGCCGGCCCGGCGCCTGAGAAGTCGGCGCGGGTCAGCCGGGTACCGGTCTGCAGCTGGAACAGCTCGGCCGCCAGGTGCGGCACCGTGCCCTCCCCGGCCGAGGCGTAGGCCATGGGCGCCGGCGCGTCGCGCAGCAGCCGCACGAGCGAGGCCACATCGTCCACCGGCAGTGCCGCTGGCACCACCAGCAGCGTGGGTGAATAGCCGATCAGGCCCACCGGGGCAAAGTCGGCCACCGGGTCGTAGCTCAGCTTCTGCAGCGCCGGGTTGATGCCGTGGGTGGCGATGTAGCCGAACATCAGGGTGTGGCCGTCGGGTTCGGCGGCGGCCACGTACTCGGCGGCGATGCTGCCGTTGGCGCCCGCGCGGTTGTCCACCACCACCGGCTGGCCCAGCAGCGGCCCGAGTTTGCGGGTGAGGGTGCGCGCCATGGTGTCATTGCCACCGCCGGTGCTGGTGGGCACGATGATGTGCAGCTCGCGCTGCGGGAAGTTGCGCACCGCGCTGGGCGCCGCACCCGGTGACGCGGCGGGAACTGACACGGCGGGCGGGAACACGTAGCCCGGCAGGTGCAGCATGCCCTGCATGATCTTGCGGGCGGTGCGCACCAGGGCCGCACGCCTGACCTCGACGGTGTCGCCCTCGCCTTCGAGATCCACCGCCACGTCGATCTGGCCCGCCGGGTGCAGCACCACCAGCGCGTGGCGCCCTGCGCGGCGCGCGAGGCCGCTGGCCACCGTGCCCGGCAGGGCAAAGGCCGTGGCCACGCCGATGGCGCCGGTGACCGCGTGCGAGGCGTGGCACTTGTGTGGCGTGAAGTAGCGCGAGGTGATGCTGTCCAGCGTGTCGCCCGCACTCACCAGCACCGGCTTGGGGATCACGCTGCCCGACACATCGCCCAGACCCATGCGCCGACCGGCCTCCAGCCGCAGCGCCTCGATGCGCGCCAGCAGCGCGGTGTTGGCGTCCAGTTCGGCCGGCCGTTCACGGCCGGTGAGGCCGAGGTCGACGGCGCGCAGCATCATCAGCGGCATGGCCGCGTCGATGCAGGTCACCTCCAGCCCGTCGATGGTGTCGATGCGCTGACCGGTGGGGAACACCTGGCCGGTCACCGCGCCCCAGGCATCGAGGAAGTTCAGCAGGATGGGGGCGGCGGTGCCGGCCACGCCGTCGATGCGTGCGTCGCCGTCGTAGCTCACCTTGCCGCCGGGCGTGCAGACGGTCGCCTCGATCTGCGAGCCCGTGTTGACGTTGTGGATGCGGACGGTGGTGGTGCCGTCCTGCGCGGGGATCAGCCCCTGTTCGATGGCAAACGGTGCCACGCCCGAGAGCATGTTGCCGCAGTTGGGCCGCGTGTCCACCGAGCGGTGGCCGACACCGACCTGGGCGAACAGGTAGTCCAGGTCACAGCCCGGCACGCTCGAGCGCGAGACGATGGCGACTTTGCTGTTGAGCGTGCTGCCGCCGCCCAGGCCGTCGAGCTGCAGCGGATCGGAGGCACCGATGGCGCCGATCAGCGCCTGGTCGCGCGCCTCGTCACCTTCGGGCAACCAGTCGCGCAGGAAGAAGGGGCCACGAGACGTACCGGCCCGCATGAGGACGCATGGGATGGAGAGGCTCATGGGATCCGATGGCTTTCAGGAAAGGCCTTGCGACGGTCGGGTTGTGCACCCGCCGCCACAAGGGCATGAGGGTCAGAAGTTGTGGCGGATGCCGACCAGGGTCGCGTTGACGTCTGTCGCCGTCTTGCCTTTGCCGTTGCGGTTGTGGGCGGCGTACACCGTGGTGCGCTTGGACAGCGGGTAACGCGCTTCCAGCAGCACATCGGAATCGTCCGCGTCGGTGTCGCGCGCCCAATCGACCAGCAGTGCGACAGGCCCCACCGTTCCGGATGCGCCCAGCGTGAAGCCCTTGCCCTTGCCTGCGCTCACGGCATCCTGCAGGCTGCCCGCGATGCGGACACCGCTGAACTGGTAGCTCACGCCCAGTGCCTGGTTGCTGTCTTTTCCGTGCAGCTTGTTGTAAGACAGGCCCGCGGCAAAACCACCGTTCTTGTAGGTGATGTTGAGATCGTTCTTCGCGACCCCGGCGTTGTTCGCTTTCAGCACGTGTCCGATGCTGAAGGCGAAGCCGCCGAGATTGGGCGAGCTGTAGCTGATCTCGCCACTGTTGCGCGCATTCAGTCCCGCGTACCCGAACTGGCTGTTCACCACGTTGTAGTTGGCGGCACCGGAAAGCTCCCAGGCCCTGAACCCGCCGTAGCTGGGCGTCAGTGTGCGACCCAGCTTCACAGAACCAAAGCCGCCGCTCAGGGACACATTGGACGCCCTTGAAAACAGGGCGCCCTGCGCCGTGCCGGTGGTGGGATCGAACTGGGCTTCCAGGTTGAAGGACGCCTTGAGGCCATTGCCCAGGTCTTCGGTGCCACGAAAGCCGTAGCGGCTGCTGCCGCTCGTGAGGGGGGAGGCGCCCGCCAGTTCAACGGGCTTGCCATCGACCTTGGCAATCGACAGGTCGACCACGCCATAGAGTTCAACGGAGGACTGGGCGTGCGCAACGCAGCCGATGGAAAGGGCTGCCAGGGTGGTCAAGGTTTGTTTTTTCATCTCGGATGTCCGCTTGGGTTCTCGGGTGGGTGCGTGGAGGAGGTGTTCCGGCCGAACGCGGTCAATCGGTTGTGACCTTGGCCTTGACCACCACGTTCTTCCACTTGGCCAGCTCGGACTTCACCAGGCTGCCGAGCTGCTCGGGCGTGCTGGTTTCGACGTCGGCGCCGTGGTCTTCCATGCGCTTGATCACGTCCTTGTCGTTCAGCACCTCGTTGATGGATTTGTTGAGCTTGGCGACCACGTCCTTCGGCGTTCTGGCGGGCGCGAAGATCGCGTACCACTGCTGCACCTCGACGCCGTCCACACCGGCTTCCTTCATGGTCGGCACGTCGGGCAGCAGGGGCGAGCGCTTGGGGCCGGCGATGGCCAGTGCCTTGAGCTTGCCGCTCTTGACGTGCGGCAGCGCCGTGAACAGGCTGGGGAACATGAACTGGGTCTGGCCGCCCAGCGTGTCGTTGATGGCCGGCGACGAACCCTTGTAGGGGATGCCGATCATCTCCACACCGGCGTTGAGCTTGAACAGCTCGCCGGCGAAGTGCGGCGCGGTGCCGTTGCCCGCGGTGGCGTAGACGTAGCGGTCGGGCTTGGCCTTGAGCTGGGCCACGAGGTCCTTCACGTCTTTCACGCCCACGTTGGCGTTGGCCACCATCAGCGTGCCCGAGTAGCCCACCAGGGCCACGGGCTCGAAATCGGTCACCGGGTCGTAGCGCAGCTTCTGCAGCGCGGGGTTCATGGCGTGGGTGGCGATGTAGCCCAGCATCAGCGTGTGACCGTCGGGCGTGGCGCGGGCCACGAACTCGCTGGCGATGGCGCCGTTGGCGCCGGCCTTGTTCTCCACGATCACGCTCTGGCCCAGCAGGCCGCCGAGCTTCTGCGCGATGGTGCGCGCCATCAGGTCGTTGCCGCCGCCGGCCGCGGTGGGCACGACGATGGTGACGGTCTTGCTGGGAAAACCCTGCGCGGCAGAGGCAACAGCGGTCAGGGCGAGGGCGATCGCCGTGAGGGTGGATTTCATGGAACTTGTCTCCTGTTGTTGAAAAAGTGGGCGAATCATCCGTTGCCCGCAGTTGTCTGTGAATTGCATAGTTGGGATCGATTGATCCACAATGTGCATCAATCAAACGATCTGTTTCCGGCGCCAGCATGTCAGCCCACTTCGACCTCAACGATCTCATGGCCTTTCGTGCGGTGGCCGAACTCGGCAACTTCCGCAAGGCGGCCGAGTCGGTCCACATCTCGCAACCGGCCTTCAGCCGCCGCATCGAAAAACTGGAGCAGGCGCTGGGGGTGCGGCTGCTCGAACGCAGCACGCGACGCGTCAGCCTGACGGTGGTCGGGCGCGACTTCGACCGGCAGCTGCGCCAGATCCTCGACGCGCTGGACACCACGCTGCTGGGCATCCGCGGCGTGGCGGCCACGCGCATGGGCGAGGTCACCATCGCGGCCGTGCCTTCGGCGGTGAATTACTTTCTCTCCAGCGTGATCGCGCGCTACCACGAGCGCTACCCGCGGGTGCGCGTGAAGATCATCGACGAGAGCGCCAACACGGTGCTGCTGGCGGTGGCGCGCGGCGAGGCCGACTTCGGCCTGAACTTCGTCGGCTCGCAAGAGGGCGACGTGGAGTTCAAGCCGCTGGTGGAGGAGCACTTCGTGGCGGCCTGCCGGCGCGACCACCCGCTGGCGAAGAAGCGCCAGGTGCGTTGGGCCGAACTCGCACAGTACGACTACATCGCCGCCGACAAGGTGTCGGGCAACCGCCTGCTGTTGGACCAGGCGCTGGCCGGCATGGCCGAGCAGCCGCACAGCCTGTACGAAACGCGGCACGGCACGACCATGATCGGTCTGGTGGAGGCAGGGCTGGGCGTGGCGGTCGTGCCGTCGATGGCCATGCCGGCCAAGGACCACCCGCTGCTGGCCAGCGTGCCGCTGGTGGACCCGGTGGTCAAACGCATGGTGGGCCTGATCAAGCGCCGCTCGACGGTGCTCACACCGGCGGCGCAGGAGTTCTACGACCTTTGCGCCGCCATGCAGACCGGCCAGCGCCGCCGGCGCGCGCGCAAGACCGCGGGCTGACCCGACTCAGGACTTGCGTGTCGGGATGCGCAGCACCACCCACGCGCCGATCACACCCAGCGCCACCAGCACCGCCTGTGCGATCCAGCGGTGGCGGAAGCTCCAGATCGAGAAACTCACCATCACCAGCATCGAGACCACCGCAATGGTCTTGGTGCGCCGCGTGAGGCTGCGGTGCTTTTCCCAGTCGCGCAGCAGGGGGCCGGTGAGCCGGTGGTTCAGCAACCATGCGTGCAGGCGCGGCGAGGCCTTGGCGTAGCAGGCCGCGGCCAGCAGGATGAAGGGTGTGGTCGGCAGGCCGGGAACCACCACACCGATCAGGCCCAGCACCAGCGACACCGAACCGGCCAGCCAGAGCAGGGCCCGCACGATGCGTGAATGGTGCGGCCTGCTGTTCATGTGGCCAGCAGGCCCAGCGGGTGGTGGGCCACGGCGATGCTGGCCATGAACCCCACCACCGCCAGCGCGGCCATGAAACACAGGGCTTTGCCCGCGCGCGTCGGGGCCCGCTTGAGCGCCAGCGTGCCCAGCACGATGTAGACGACCAGCAGCACCAGCTTGGCGAGCAGCCAGTGGTTCTGTGTCGGGTTGAGCTGCAGCAGCCACCACAGCGTGCCACCGGCCAGCAGCAGCAGCGAATCGATGACGGGGGCCAGGCCACGTGCCCAGCCCGCCATGGGCCAGGCCTGCCCGGCCAGCACCCCCGCCCCGCGCGCGGCGAACAGGGCGACGCTGAACGTCACCAGGGCGATGTGCAGCGGCCTGAGCCAGGGGTAGATCGCGGCAACCAGTTCGGGCGTGGGCATGGTGCGGCGATCATAGGTGGCCTCACGACGCTCAGGCTTCAAGAAACGGGTAGTCGGTGTAGCCCTTCGCGCCGCCGCCGTAGAACGTCATCTTGTCCGGCGGGTTGAACGGGCCGCCACGGCGCAGGCGAGCCACCAGGTCCGGGTTGGCGATGTAGGCCTTGCCAAAGGCCACCAGGTCGGCGCCGTCGGCCACCGCCTGCTGCGCCAGCGGCAGGTCGTAGCCGTTGTTGACCATCCAGGCGCCCCGGCCGCCGGCCTGGCGGTAGGCGGTCTTGAACGCGGCGTAGTCGAAGGGCCGGTCGGGCAGTTCGCGCGGGCCGCCGGTGGCGCCTTCGATCACGTGCACATAGGCCAGACCGTACCGGCCCAGCGCATGGGCCACGTGTTCGAACAGCGGCTGCGGATCGGCGTCCACGATGTCGTTGGCCGGCGTCACGGGTGAGAGCCGGATGCCGGTGCGGCCACCACCGATGGCGTCGGTCACCGCCGCCACCACCTCCCGCAGCAGGCGCGCGCGGTTGGCGATGCTGCCGCCGTAGTCGTCCTTGCGGTGGTTGGCGCCGGTCTTGAGGAACTGGTCGATCAGGTAGCCGTTCGCGGCGTGGATTTCCACCCCGTCGAAACCAGCGCTGATGGCGTTCATGGCCGCGTGGCGGTAGGCCTGCACGATGCCGGGGATTTCGGCCGCATCCAGCGCGCGTGGTTCGGAGGTGTCCACGAACGTGGGCACACCGCCCTTGATCAGCACCGTCTTGGTGTGGGCGCGGATGGCCGAGGGCGCGACCGGCTTCTGGAAGTGTGGTTGCAGTTCCACATGCGAAACGCGGCCCACGTGCCAGAGCTGGGTGACGATCTTGCCGCCCGCGTCGTGCACGGCCTGGGTCACGCGTTTCCAGCCATCGAGCTGCTCGGTGCCGTACAGCCCGGGCACATCGGCGTAGCCCTGCGCTTCGTGGCTGATGGCGGTGGCTTCGGTGATGAGCAGGCCTGCGCTGGCGCGCTGGGCGTAGTACTCGGCCATCAGCGGCGTGGGGATGGCGTCGGGCGCGCGGTTGCGCGTCAGCGGTGCCATGACGATGCGGTTGGCCAGGTGCAGGTCGCCAGCGGTGACGGGGTCGAAAAGGGTGGTCATGGGGCGTTCGCCAAGGGGTTAATCGATGCGTCGAGACTACCCCGCCCGCGTGCGGCCGACAATCACCCGCATGACGCTGAGCAAACCCTTGTCTTCTCTACGCCTGTCCCTGCTCGACCTGGTGGCCGTGCGCGAAGGCGGTACGGTGGCCGACGCCCTGACCATTGCCTTGCGCACCGCGCAGCATGCCGAACGCCTGGGCTTCACCCGCTACTGGCTGGCCGAGCACCACAACATGAGCGGCATCGCGAGCTCGGCCACGGCCGTGCTGGTGGGCCACATCGCGGGGGGCACGCAGACCATCCGCGTCGGTTCGGGCGGCGTGATGCTGCCCAACCACGCGCCGCTGGTGGTGGCCGAGGCCTTCGGCACCCTCGCCGAGCTGTACCCGGGGCGCATCGACCTGGGCCTGGGCCGCGCGCCCGGCACCGATCCGCTGACCATGCGCGCGCTGCGCCGCGACCGGCCGGAGACCGAGCAGGACTTCCCGCGCGACGTGGCCGAGTTGCAGCGCCTGCTGGACGATCCGCAACCCGGCCAGCGCCTGATCGCGATGCCCGGTGCGGGCACGAAGGTGCCGATCTGTCTGCTCGGCTCCAGCCTGTTCTCGGCCCAGCTGGCGGCCGAGCGTGGCCTGCCGTACGCCTTTGCATCGCACTTTGCACCGCGTTACCTGATGCAGGCGCTGCACCTGTACCGCCAGAACTTCAAGCCGTCCAAAGTGCTGGACAAGCCCTACGCCATCGTCGGCGTGCCGCTGATCGCGGCGCCGACGGACGACGAAGCCGCGTTCCTGGCCAGCAGCACCCACCAGCGCGTGCTGGGCATCCTGACCGGCCGGCGCGGCCAGTTGCCGCCGCCGGTGGCGGGGTTCCTCGAAGGGCTGGACCCGCAGGCCCGTGCCGGCATTGCCGACTTCCTGGCCTGCGCCGTGGTCGGCGGACCGGACACCGTGCGCGCCGGCCTGCAGCAGCTGGCCGACGCCACACAGGCCGACGAGTTCATGCTGGTCAGCGACGTGTTCGACCCGGCGCTGCGGCTGCGCTCGCTGGACATCGCGGCCGCCGCGATGGCAGCCTGATCAGGGCGTTGTCACTGGTTCGGGAGCTGCAACACGTCAACTTCGGCGAACGACGAGAGTCCTGTGGGCAGCAAGACAATGAACTCGTCGTTCACCCGTGCGAGGCCGCCGGAAAGGGTGGTCGGTGTCTCGGCTTGCAGGCTGTAGCTGGTGGCGTTGCCGTTGACGGTGAAGTTCGCCGTCGTCCGGGTGCCGGTGGTTTCCTGCGTGCCGGTCGTCCCCAGGAAGGCAAACTGGTAGAGGCCCCCGCTGGGGTTGACGCTGAAGCTCACGCGGTCCACCGTGGTGCTCAGCCGCGTGCCGTTGAGCCGTTGCACCTGCGCACCTGGCACCGAGCTGTCAAAGGTGATGCGCAGCTGGGGGACTTCCTGGCTGCCCGAGCGCAGCCGGCCTTCCAGCAGGGCCTCGCCGCTGCAGTTGGCCGAGCCGAAGAGCGTGTTCCAGCCGAAGATCTCGAGCACCTGCCGCGATGCGGAAACGCGCGCCTCGCCGGTGTCCTGCTCGCTGTACGCCGGCAGGGGCGTGCAGTCGGTCTCCAGCGGGTCGCTTTCTGCCATCGCCACCAGCGCCTGAAAGGGCGTCTGGCCCACGGTTCCATTGTCCGAACCCCCGCCGCTGTCGCCACCGCCGCCGCCACACGCTGTCAGGGCCAGCGCACAGACCGCCCCCATCCACCCAAGCTTCATCGCAGATCCCCGGTAAAAAAGAAGATGGTAGCAACCGGCGGTTCAGTTCAGATGCGGCGGCCTGCGCATCTGCTCCGGCGTCGTGAAGTAGGCCGACGATGCACCCATTCGTTCACGCGCGAGCGCGAACTCGTGCCGCGCCACGCTGCGCAGGTGCACCTCGTCCGGACCGTCGAGCAGGTGCAGGGCGCGGCCCCAGGTCCAGAACTGCGCCAGTGGCGTGTCGGGCGACAGGCCCATGGCGCCGAACACCTGCATGGCGCGGTCCACCACGCGGGTTTGTAGCCCAGCGGCCACCACCTTGATGGCCGCGACCTGGGCGCGCACGGCAGCTGGCTCGGCCTGTTCCGGGTGGTCCAGCAGCCAGGCGCAGCGCAGCACCAGCAGGCGCGCCTGGTCGATCTCGATGCGCGAGAGCGCGATCCATTCCTGCACGTTGGCGTAGTCGGCCAGGTATTGGCCGAAACTGCGCCGCTCCAGCGCGCGTTCGGTGGCCAGGGCCAGCGCCAGTTCACACTGGCCGATGGTGCGCATGCAGTGGTGCACGCGACCCGGCCCCAGCCGCGCCTGCGCCATCGCAAAGCCGTGGCCCCAGTCGCCCAGCAGGTGGTCGGCCGGCACACGCGCGCCGCGCAGCACGATCTCGCAGTGCCCCTCGGGCGCGTGGTGGTGCACCACGGGGATGTTGCGCACCACCTCCAGACCCGGCGTGTCCATGGGCAGCAGCACCATGCTGTGCTGGTGGTGCGCGTCGTCATCCTCCCCGTCGGCGTTGCGCGCCATCACGATCATCACGCGGCAGGCCGGGTGCGCCACGCCGGTGATGAACCACTTGCGGCCGCTGAGCACGAGTTCGTCGCCCTCGCGCCGCACGGTGGTCTGCAGATTGGTCGGGTCCGACGAGGCGACGTCGGGCTCGGACATGGCGAAGGCTGATCGGATTTCGCCCCGCAGCAGCGGCAACAGCCAGCGCTCGCGTTGCGCCGGTGTGGCGAAGCGGTGCAGCAGCTCCATGTTGCCGGTGTCGGGCGCGCTGCAGTTGAAGACCTCGGCCGCCCAACTGAGCTTGCCCATGGCCTCGGCCAGCGGCGCGTAGTCGAGGTTGCTCAAACGCGTGCCCGGCTCGTCTTCGCGCAGCCCGGGCAGGAACAGGTTCCACAGGCCTTCTTCCCTGGCCAGTGTCTTGAGGTCTTCGATGAAAGGCGGCGGGTACTGGCCGTCCTGCACCGCCTGGTGCCAGGCCGCGTTGTGCGGCAGCACATAGGTCTGCAGGAAGGTATCCAGCTGGCGCAACAGCGCCTGTGCACGGGGGCTGTGTTCGAAGTCCATGCGGACGATTCTGGGCGGTGGCGGCCGGCCTGTCAGCACCCGCGCGACAGCGTGTGGCTCAGAGCCCGATCTGCCCGGCCAGCGCGTCCATGCGGGCCTTCACGTCAGGGTCCATGGCCATGGTGCGGCCCCATTCGCGCGTGGTTTCGCCGGGCCATTTGTTCGTGGCGTCCAGTCCCATCTTGCTGCCCAGGCCGCTGACCGGCGAGGCGAAGTCGAGGTAGTCGATGGGGGTGTGCTCGATGATGAGCGTGTCGCGCGCCGGGTCCATGCGCGTGCTCAGGGCCCAGACCACGTCCTGCCAGTCGCGCACGGCGATGTCCTCGTCGACCACCACGATGAACTTGGTGTACATGAACTGGCGCAGGTGGCTCCAGACGCCCATCATCACGCGCCGTGCGTGGCCGGCGTAGGCCTTGCGGATGCTCACCACCGCCATGCGGTAACTGCAGGCTTCGGGCGGCAGGTAAAAGTCCACGATCTCGGGGAGCTGGCGCTGCAGCAGCGGGATGAAGAGCTCGTTCATCGCCACGCCCAGCACGGCCGGTTCGTCAGGCGGTTTGCCGGTGTAGGTGGAGTGGTAGATCGCATCGCGCCGGCGCGTGATGCGTTCGACCGTGAACACCGGGAACTCGGCGCGTTCGTTGTAGTAGCCGGTGTGGTCGCCGTACGGCCCTTCGAGCGCGTGCTGGTACCCGCTGGGGTGGTCCGGGTCGGGGTGGATGTGGCCTTCGAGCACGATTTCGGCGGTCGCCGGCACGCGCAGCGGCACGCCGATGGCGGGTGCCACCTCGGTGCGCGCGCCGCGCAGCAGGCCGGCGAACTGGTACTCGCTCAGGCTGTCGGGCACCGGCGTGACCGCGCCCAGGAGGGTGGCCGGATCGGCGCCGATGGCGACCGCCACCGGGTAGGGCTGGCCGGGCAACAGGCGGCCGTGTTCGCGGAAGTCCTGCGCGCCGCCGCGGTGGGCGAGCCAGCGCATGATCAGCTGATTGCGCGAGAGCACCTGCTGGCGGTAGATGCCCAGGTTCTGCCGCGGCTTGTGCGGCCCCTGGGTGATGACCAGGCCCCAGGTGATCAGCGGCGCCACGTCGCCCGGCCAGCAGTGCTGGATCGGCAGCTGCGCGAGGTCCACATCCTCGCCCTCGATGACCTCGGCCTGACAGGGCGCGTGCCGCAGCTCGCGCGGGCTCATGTGCCAGAGCGACTTCACCAGGTCGCCCATGCCAGCCATCTCGCGCAGGCCGCGCGGCGCCTCGGGCTCCTTCAGCCGCGCCAGCAGCTCGCCGAAGCGGCGCAGCTCGCCCACATCGGCCACGCCCATGGCGCGCGCCACGCGCGCGGTGGTGCCGAACAGGTTGGCCAGCACCGGCGTGGTGTGGCCGGTGGGGTTTTCGAACAGCAGGGCCGGGCCGCCCGCGCGCAGCACGCGGTCGCACAGCGCGGTCATCTCCAGGTGCGGCGAGACCGGTTCGTGCACACGGCGCAGTTCGCCCGCGGTTTCGAGTTGCGCGATGAAGTCGCGCAGGTCGCGGTAGGTCATGCCGGCTCGGTCGCCAGCCCCGCCCAGCGCTCGCTCAAGGTGTGCGGCACGTCCAGCAGGTCCAGCACGCGCGCCACGCTGGCGTTGACGATGTCGTCCACGCTCTGCGGCCGCAGGTAGAAGGCGGGCACCGGGGGGCAGACGATGGCGCCCATCTCGGTGACGGCGGTCATGTTGCGCAGGTGGCCCAGGTGCAGCGGCGTTTCGCGCGCCATCAGCACCAGGCGGCGACGTTCCTTGAGCATCACGTCGGCGGCGCGCGTGACCAGGTTGTCCGAGAGGCCGTGCGCGATGGCCGCGAGCGTGCGCATGGAGCAGGGCGCGACCACCATGGCGCTGCAGCGGAAGGAGCCACTGGCCGGGCCGGCGCCGATGTCGGCGGCGTCGTGCAGGGTGTGCACCAGCGGGCGCAGTGTCTGCGGGCCGGCGTGCAGTTCGTGGCGCAGGGTCAACCAGCCGGCGTCGGACACCACCGCGTGCGTTTCCACGCCGGACACGCGCTGCAAGGCCTGCAGCAGGCGCAGGCCGTAGACCGCGCCGCTGGCGCCGGTGATGGCCACCAGCAGGCGCCGGGGTTCGTGCTCAGCCATGGCGGCGCGCCGGGGCACCGGGTCGCAGGGCCCGCAGCCGCGCGAACACGGCCGACGGCGTCCACTGCGCGGGCTCGAACACCGGCAGCTCCAGTGCATCGAGCGCGTTCTTCACCACCAGACCGAGCTCGGTGTCGCCTTCCATGGACAGGCGCCGGTTGAAGAACAGGGTGTCGGGGTCGTCCAGCCGCTGCGCCAGGCGCAGGAAGTCGTGCGCGTGCGCGCTGAGCGTCAGGTCGGCGGCCTGCTGCGGTGGGCAGGCGCGGAACTGGCCGTCCTGCCAGCGGAAGTCAAAGCGCAGGCCGGCGTCGCGCACGTGGATGCAGATGCGCCGGCCGTTCAGGTGCGCGCCCACGTCGGCGGACAGCTGGCGTGCCAGCACCCGGTTCAGACCGGTGACCAGCAGCAGCGAGCCCGGGTAGGGCGGCAGCTGCGTGAGCAGGCGCGCCAGGGAGGGCGGCACGGTGAAACGGCGCTCGCCCGCCGCGGCGTTGAGGGTGTTCATGTGGTGACTCCGGTGGCGGCTTCGACGCGTTCAAGGCCGGGGCGGCCGTGCCAGTAGCCGTTGCAGTCGGGCTGGCCGTCGCCCGCAGCGGGCAACAGCGGCCGCAGGGCGTTGCGCGCGGCCTCGGGTGCCAGCGCGCCCCGGCGCAACGCGTCGTACAGCGCCACGATTTCGGCCGTGTGCTGCGCCTGCGGGCTGATGCGGGCCACGTCCACGCCGAGCGCGGCGAGGTCGTGCCAGGCGTCGATCAGGCTGTGCACGCGGGCCGACTGGGTCTGGATGCCGTTGAGCACCAGGAAGTCGGCCTGTTCGCGCGTCTGCAGCATCAGGCCGTCGGGGTGGTCGAGGCAGCTGAAGCGGCAGTCGTCCTTGGGCAGGTTGCGGTGGCGCGCGGTGAAGCAGCGGGCCGAAAACGCCAGCGGCAGCCGGCCGTGCACGAACACCTCGGTCTGCAGGCCGGCCGGGCGCTCGCGCTGCAGCAGGGCGAGGTCGTCGCGCTTCATTTCCAGAGGCGCGACCCAGCGCGTGGCGCCCTGCCCGGCCATCCAGTGCAGCGCGGGCGCGTTGTAAAGGTTCAGGTGCGGCCCGGCCACAAAGGGCCTGTGCCCTGCGAGCGCGCCCACCGCGCCCATGTCGTTGGCCTCGACGAGGAAGTCCTCGTTCGCGGCGATCTTCTGCATCGCGCCCACGTCCGACCCCGACTCCAGCAGCACCATCGTCGAGAGCACCGGCGTCTTGTCCGCCTCGCGCAGCAGCCGCGCCACGTCCAGCCAGTCCGAGAGCCGCAGCTCGTGCCGGCGCGAGCAGGTGACCTCGCCGAGGTAGACGATGTCCACCGCGGTCGTGGCCATGGCCTCGTAGAAATCGAACACCGTGTTGCGTGGCCAGTAGTACTGCAAGGGACCGAGAGAAAGTTTCATAAAGACACCTGATTCATGACCGGAGCGCGTGCCCCATCCAGCACACACCGCAGAACCGGCTTGGCCGGGCTGCTGGTGTGGTCCCCTTGGGGGGAAGCCGCGCAGCGGCGCAGGGGGGAGCCATCACTTCCAGGGGCGGTGGTAGGCGCCCAGCGTGTGTTGCTGGCCTTCGGCCACCTGGTCCAGCGCGGCCATCCACTGGCCCTTGGGTGTGTAGTGCTGGGGCTGGGCTACGCACTGGTCGATGGCCTCGCGCCAGACCTTGGTGACCTGCGCCACATAGGCCGGGCTGCGCTGGCGCCCTTCGATCTTGATCGCGCGCACACCCATCTGCGCCAGCTGCGGCAGCAGCGACAAGGTGTTGAGGCTGGTGGGTTCCTCGATGGCGTAGTAGCTGTGGTCGTCTTCGACGTCGAAGCGGCCCTTGCACAGCGTCGGGTAGCCGGCGCTTTCACCGTCGGCGTAGCGGTCGATCAGCACGCCGTTCAGGCGCGATTCCAGGCCTTTGGGGGTTTCCTGCCAGCGCACCGCCTTGGCGGGCGAGCACACGCCGTGCGTGTTGGGCGATTCGCCGGTCACGTAGGACGAGAGCGCGCAGCGGCCCTCGACCATCACGCACAGGCTGCCGAAGCCGAACACCTCGATCTCCACCGGCGTCTTCTGCACCAGCAGCCGCACCTGTTCGAGCGAGAGCACACGCGGCAGCACGGCGCGGGAGATGCCGAACTGCCGGTGGTAGAAGTTGATGGCCTCGTGGTTGGTGGCCGAGCCCTGCACCGACAAGTGCAGCCGCAGGTTGGGGTGGCGCTGAACCGCGTACTGCATCAGGCCCGGGTCGGCCAGGATCACCGCGTCCACGCCCAGCGTGACCGCCTTGTCCAGCGCTTGCTGCCAGCGCTGCGGCTGGCCGGCCTGCGGGTAGGTGTTGATGGCCATGAACACCTGGCGGCCGCGGGCATGTGCGTAGGCGATGCCGCTGGCGATGCCGGCGTCGTCAAAGTTCAGTCCGGCGAAGTTGCGCGCGTTGGTTGCGTCGCGCAGACCGAGGTAGACGCAGCGGGCGCCGTGGTCGATGGCGGCCTTGAGGGCGGGCAGGCTGCCGGCGGGACAGACAAGATCCATGGCAAAAAGGACGGGGTGAGGCGGACGAAGGCGCGACCATAGCCGCGCGATTCCGGCCCACGCTTGACCCGCGTCAAGCGGCTCCTGGCTTGATCTGGCGCAAGCCAGTGGGCCGGCCGGCGGGTCGGGCGGGCAACCGCCTGGCGCCCGCCTGCCACAAAAAAACCCGTCATTGACGCACCGCAAAGTATGGCGATCCGTGCGCCGATAGCCTTTGCCGTTTCGTCTGGTGAGAGGTCCACAAAACACAAAAAAAAGAGGGGTTTCCTGGGGCCGCTCCCGGCCGACTTTGGCGCAAAATGCAGGCCTTCTCCCGCTCCCGCATCCCCCACCCACACCCCCCCAGAACGACAACCCGCATGGCGGGTGTGCGTGCTTTGGACCTGAGCGCCTCTACCCGTTTCTCCTCTGTCACAGCCCTCCGGAACACCCCGCCCATGAAACGCGACAACGCCATGCGCCCCCAAGACCTGACCGCCACCCAACCCATCAGCCAGGACGTGCTGGCCGAGAAATACCTCAAGCCCGGCGAGACCGGTTTTGAAGACCTGTACCGCCGCGTGGCGCGAGCGCTCGCTTCCGTTGAAAAGGCCGAAGTCCGGGCCGAGTGGGAACAGAAGTTCCTGGACAACCTGCACGCTGGCGCCATCGGTGCGGGCCGCATCATGAGCGCGGCGGGCACCGATATCCAGGCCACGCTGATCAACTGCTTCGTGCAGCCGGTGGGCGACTGCATCCAGGGCGTGGACGCCGACGGTTACCCCGGCATCTACGAAGCCCTGCGCGAAGCCGCCGAAACCATGCGCCGCGGCGGTGGCGTGGGTTACGACTTCTCCCGCATCCGGCCCAAGGGCGCCGAGGTCAAGGGCACGCACTCCATGGCGTCCGGCCCCTGCAGCTACATCAACGTGTTCGACCAGAGCTGCTCCACCGTGGAAAGCGCGGGCGCGCGCCGTGGTGCCCAGATGGGCGTGCTGCGCATCGACCACCCGGATGTGCTGGAGTTCATCACCGCCAAGCGCACCCCGGGTCGCTGGAACAATTTCAACGTGTCGGTGGGCGTGAGCGATGCCTTCATGGAAGCGGTGGCGAACGACCAGCCCTGGGAGCTGGTGCACAAGGCCCGCCCCGGCAAGAAGCTGATGGACAAGGGCGCCTACCAGCGCAGCGACGGCCAGTGGGTCTACCAGACCGTGGCCGCCCGCGAGCTGTGGGACACCATCATGAAGTCGGCCTACGACTTCGCCGAGCCGGGCATCCTGTTCCTCGACAAGATCGGCACCGACAACAACCTGCACTACTGCGAGACCATTTCCGCCACCAACCCCTGTGGTGAACAGCCGCTGCCGCCCTACGGCTGCTGCGACCTCGGTCCCATCATCCTCACGCGCTTCGTGCGCAATCCCTTCGGCTTCGGTGGCACGCCCAGCTTCGACTACGAAGCCTTCGAGGCCGCCGTCACCACCCAGGTGCGCGCGCTGGACAACGTGCTGGACGTGACCTTCTGGCCGCTGGAGCAGCAGCGCGCCGAATCCGCCGCCAAGCGTCGCATCGGCGTGGGCTTCACCGGCATGGGCAACACCCTGGCCATGCTGTGCGTGCGCTACGACCGTGAAGAAGGCCGCGTGGCCGCCGCGAAGATCGCCGAGCGCATGCGCAATGCGGCCTATCTCGCCTCCATCGAACTGGCCAAGGAGAAAGGCCGTTTCCCCAAGTTCGACGCCGACGGCTACCTGGCGCCCGGCACCTTCGCCAGCCGCCTGCCGGCCGACATCAAGAAGGCCATCCGCGAGCACGGCATCCGCAACAGCCACCTGCTGTCCATCGCGCCCACCGGCACCGTCAGCCTGGCCTTTGCCGACAACGCCTCCAACGGCATCGAGCCGCCCTTCTCGTGGATGTACCGCCGCAAGAAGCGCGAGGCCGACGGCTCCACCAGCGAATACGCGGTGGAAGACCACGCCTGGCGCCTGTACCGCGAACTCGGCGGTGACGTGGACCAGCTGCCCGACTACTTCGTCAACGCGCTGGCCATGACGGCCGGCGAGCACATCGCGATGATGCAGTCGGTGCAGCCCTTCGTGGACACCGCCATCTCCAAGACCGTGAACGTCGCGGCCGACTACCCGTTCGACGACTTCAAGAACCTGTACCTGCAGGCTTGGCGCGCCAGCCTCAAGGGCATGGCCACCTACCGGCCCAACAACATCCTGGGCTCGGTGCTCGACACCGGCACGCCCGCGCCCAAGGCCGACGCCGCACCGGCGCCCGTGGTGGCCGCACCGGTGGACCCGATGCGCACCGTGATCGAAAGCCGTCCCAAGGGCGCGCTGTCGGCTGTGGCCGACAAGATCGAGTACTGGACGCAGGAAGGCCACAAGACGCTGTACATCGTGGTGTCCTTCCTGCCGGTGCCCGCCGCCGACGGCGTGGGCACGGTCGAACGCGCCATCGAGTTCTTCATGCCCGTGGGCCAGAGCGGCGAGTCGCAGCAGTGGATCACCTCCACCATGCGCATGCTGTCGCTGGCTGCGCGCGGTGGCTTCCTTGGCCGTGCGCTGTCCGACATGCGCAAGGTGGCCTGGGACCGCGGCCCGGTGCGTCTGGGCACCTACGAAAAGGCCGACGGCACCCGCGTGCCCATGTGGCACGACTCGGAGGTGGCGGCCATCGCCTTCGCGCTGCAGAACATCATCGCCCGCCGCAACCAGGCCAGCGACACCGCGGCCGTGAGCACGCCGCACCTGCCGGCCGCGCCTGAACTGCCGGGCATGGCCGCGCCCTCGGGCGTGATGGCCGGCAAGAAGTGCCCCGAATGTGGCGCGCACGCCATGATCCGCAAGGACGGCTGCGACTACTGCACCTCCTGCGGCCACCTCGGCAGCTGCGGCTGACGCCACCCCGACCGCCCCAGGGGCTTGCCCCGCGGGCGGTTTTTTGCGGCTATAAACATGCATTCAATATGACTGTTTAAATCATGTCACCCCCGCGTTCCGCCTCCCCCCAGCCGGTGGCCTGGCGCTGGTCGCATCTCTGGCGGGCGCCGCACCGTCTGGCCTTCTTCGCGGGCGTGCTGCTGCTGATCGCCTCGGGTGCCTGGTGGGCCGCGGTGCAAATCGACCGCATGACCGGTGCGCTGGGCCTGGGCTATGCGGTCTCGCCCACGCTGACCCATGCGGCGGTGATGGTGCTGGGCTTCATGCCGCTGTTCTTCGCCGGCTTCCTGTTCACCGCCGGCCCCAAGTGGCTGGGCGTGGACGCGCCCGATGCGGCGGCGATCACGCCCGCGCTGGCGCTGCAGGGGCTGGGCTGGCTGCTGTGGCTGGCCGGTGCCCACCTGCACAGCGGCGTGGCCGCGACGGGGGCGCTGGTGGCCGCTGCGGGGCTGGCCACGCAGAACCTGCGCTTCTGGCGCCTGTGGCGGGCCAGCCGCGTGCCCGACCGGGTGCACGCCACGGTGGTGGCGGTCGGCGGCGCGCTGGGCGCGCTGTGCACCGCCAGTCTGGGTGTCGCGCTGCTGTGGGACGCTGCGCTGCTCGCGATGGCCCTGGTGCACACGGCGCTGTGGGGTTTCATCGTCGCCACCTATGTGGCCGTGGCGCACCGCATGCTGCCGTTCTTCACCTCCAGCGCACTGCCCATGATCGAGGCCTGGCGCCCGTTCTGGGTGCTGTGGCTGATGCTGGCCGCCGTGGCATTGGAGATCGTCGCGGTCTGGCTGGGCGTGGCGGGCTGGGGCGAAGGCACGGCCTGGCGGCTGCTGCGCGGCGTGCTGGAGCTGGGCCTGGGCGGCGTGCTGGTCTGGCTGGCCTGGGTCTGGGGTCTGGTGCAGAGCCTGAAGGTCCGCCTGCTGGCCATGCTGCACCTGGGCTTTGTCTGGTTCGGCCTGTCGCTGCTGCTCTCCGGGGCGGCGCAGTGGCTGCTGGCCGCCGGCGGCGCTCCCACGCTGGGCCTGGGCGCCCTGCACGCGCTGACCATGGGTTTCCTCGGCTCCATCCTGCTGGCCATGGTCACGCGTGTGGCCTGCGGCCACGGCGGCCGGGCCCTGGTGGCCGATGCCGCGGTGTGGACCCTGTTCTGGGGGCTTCAGGTGGCCGTGCTGCTGCGCATCGCCGGCACCCTGCCACAGGCCGGCGGCGGCTGGCTGCCGGCGTCGGCCCTGCTCTGGGCGGGCATCATGGTGGTCTGGGGCGGGCGGCTGCTGAACTGGTTCGGTCGGCCACGCGCCGACGGCCGCCCGGGTTGATCATGAAAATTCCCGTCTCTTCCATCCGCCCGGCCGTGCCGGGCCACGCCTCGCCCGACGCGGGCTTCGAGGCGCCGTTCGAACTGCTCACCGCCTGCCACGAGCGTGTGCACCGCATGCTGCGCCTGCTCGACCGCCTGCGGCAGCACCTGGCCGACCAGGGCTGGGATGCGCAGGCCGCCGAGGCCGCGCGCGACGTGATGCGCTACTTCGATCTGGCCGCGCCGCTGCACCACGAGGATGAGGAGTTGCACGTGTTCCCGCCCCTGCTCGCGCAGGGCGACGCAGCGGTGTGCGCGGTGGTGCGGCGCCTGCAGGCCGACCACCAGGCCATGGAACGCGCCTGGCCGCCGGCGCGTGCGCTGCTGCAGGGCGTGGCGCAGGCCGGATCGCGCGAGGCCTGGGCCGGCTGGGACGCTGCCGCACTGCAGACCCTGGCGGATTTCCAGGGGCGCTACGGCGAACACATCCGGCTGGAAGAGGAACTGGTCTATCCTGCGGCACAAGGCGTGCTGGAAGATGCTTCACTTCAGGCCATGAGCGCCGATATGCAGAAAAGGCGCACGCGCGGGTAAGCCCCGTTCACGCGCCGGCGCAACCTTTTCACTGGACATCGGCATGAGCGAGAGCACCGGGCCCGACGGCCCGCTACCCCGGGCATGGGACGCGCGCCTGGAAACCGGCGTCGCCACCATCGACCTGCAGCACAAGGTGCTGTTCGACCTGCTGCTGCGCACCCGCGAGGTCAGCGACCGGGGTGTGGCGGTTGACCTGGGGAGCCTGGTGCAGCAGTTGCGGGCCTACGCCAGCTACCACTTCCAGCATGAGGAAGACTGGATCCGCCAGCACCTGCCGCAGGCCGCCGACCATGCCGCGCACCAGCGCCAGCACGCCGGGTTTGTGCATTGGCTGGAACGGCTGGAGCGCCGCCACGGGCAGGGAGCGCTGGACCTGTCGTCGGTGCTCGGCTTTCTCAGTCACTGGCTGGTGGACCACATCGTGCGGCAGGACCTGCCGCTGATCCGTCCGCTGGCACAGGCTTCCGGCGCTTCTTGCACGTCACCGGGTTTCGTAGACGCCCAGCTTGCGGTGCAGCGGCGATTCGTCGGCGATGAAGACGAAGGCTGGCCGGTCGGTTGAGCGGTTCTGCAGCGTGACGGCTTCGTAGCCGGGCGCACAGCAGGTGTCGGCCTCGACCAGGCCGAAGGTCTTGCCGCAGGTGGAGATCTGAACGCCGCCTTCGATCAGGTGGAACACCTGCGCCGGTGAACGCGCGGGCAGCGTGAGCGTCTGGCCCGGCCGCAGCATCAGCGCGTAGAAGCCGAGGATGTTTTCCGCGTCGTCGCCGGTTTCCGGGTTCACATAGGTCACCTGCACGCAGTCGAGTTGCGGCTGGTTGGCGGCCATGGCGATCAGCGCCGCGCGCGTGTCCACCCAGGGGTAACGCAGCATCGGGTAGCGCCGGTCGCTGCGGGCAAAGACCGGTGTGGGCACCACGCCGGCCCGGGTCCAGGCGCGGTCACCGTGACCGGGTCTGACGGTCTGGCGCGCGCCGTTGACGTGGTAGCTGGCCTCCAGGTAGTGCACCAGTGGCAGGTCCAGCACATCCAGCCACACGACGGGATCGGTGCCGTCGTGGCCATGCTCGTGCCACAGGCCAGTGGGGGTGAGGATCAGGTCGCCGCGCTGCATCGGGCACTGCTCGCCGTCCACCGTGGTGTACGCGCCTTCGCCCTCCACGATCATGCGCACCGCGTTGGGCGTGTGGCGGTGGCTGGGCGCCCATTCGCCCGGCAGCAGCAACTGCATGCCCAGGTAGATGGCGGGACTGGCCTTCATGTTCTCCAGCCCGTGGCCCGGGTTGGCCAGCACCAGCACGCGGCGCTCGGCCTTCTCGATCGGGGTGAGTTCGCCGGCCTGCAGCAGCAACGGCCGCAGCGTGGCGTAAGGCCAGTGGATGGCCAGGGTGGCGCGTGTGGGCACACCCGGTGGCAGCACCGCGCGCAGGCTGGGCCACAGCGGCACCAGGTTCAGCGCGCTCAGGTCATCGCGGTAAGCCTGCGGCAGGTCTTCCAGGCGGCCGAGGGCTTGGCTCATGGGCTTGTCTCCAGTGGATGCCCGCATGTGCTGAGCATGCTCATCGTAGGTGTGCGGTTAACATGGGTCAACGCCGCCGCCACCGTGTTTTCCCTCGCCATGGACGCCCACGCCCCTATCCGCATTGACGACCACCCAGGCCATGTGATCCGTCGTCTGCACCAGATATCGGTCGGCATCTTTCTGCAGGAGACCGGTGCATCGGGGGTGACGCCGGTGCAGTACGCGGCCCTGCAGGTGGTGGGCAACCAGCCCGGCATCGACCAGCGCACGCTGGCCCGCACCATCGCGCTGGACGCGTCCACCACCGGAGGCGTGGTGGACCGGCTGGAAGCACGCGGCTGGATGGAGCGCCGCCAGTCGCCCGAAGACCGGCGCGCGCGCCAGCTCTTCCTCACCCCGGAGGGCATGCAGGGGCTGGCCGACACGATTCCGGCCATGCTGCGCGCGCAGGAGCAGATCCTGGCGCCGCTCACGGAGCGCCAGCGCAGCGAGTTCATGCGCCTGCTGCAGGTGCTGGTGACGCAGAACAACGACCTCAGCCGCGCGCCCAGCGAGGCGGCGCGCTGAACGTGGCCGTGCACCGTCTGCGCGATGCCTATACAGCCCTGGTGCTGGGCGCCAGCGGTGCGCTGGGGGCCGCCTTTGTGGACGCGCTGCAGCGCGATCCCCGCTGTGCCCGCGTGATCGGCCTCTCGCGCCAGGGTGACCCGGCGCTGGAGCTGGGCAGCGAAGCCAGCATCGCCCAAGCGGCGGGCCGGTTGATGCCGCAGGGGCCGTTCCACCTGGTGGTGGACGCGACCGGCGCGCTCACCCTCGACGGTCGCGGTCCCGAAAAACGCCTGGACGAGCTCAATGCCGACGCCCTGTTGCGCGCCCTGCACGTCAACGCGGTGGGGCCGGCCTTGCTGCTCAAACACTTTGCGCCCTTGCTGGCCAGCGGCGAGCGCGTGGTGTGGGCCAAGCTCTCGGCGCGGGTGGGCAGCATCGAGGACAACCGCAAGGGCGGCTGGTATGGCTACCGCGCGGCCAAGGCGGCGCTGAACCAGCTGCTGCAGACCGGTGCCATCGAGCTCTCGCGCCGCCGGCCCGACCTGGTGGTGGCGGCGCTGCAGCCGGGCACGGTGCGTTCGGCGCTGAGCCGGCCGTTTGTGGGCGATGCCGCCATGGAGCCGGCCGAGTCGGCGCAGCGCCTGCTGGCCGTGCTCGACAGCCTGCCCGCCACCGGGCGCGCGCATTTCGTGGACCACCAGGGTCAGGCCATTCCCTGGTGAGGGTGCACGGCTCAGGCGCTGCGCGTGGCCGGCAGTGCGTGCGCCTGCAACTGCTCGAGCGTCACAAAATCCAGCGCGCGGGCGTGGGTCGCTTCCAGGTGCACCGGCGGGGCCACACCGGCTTCGAGCGCTTCCTTCCAGCGCAGCGCGCACAGGCACCAGCGGTCACCGGGTTTCAGTCCGGCGAAGCGGTGTTCGGGCCGGGGCGTGACCAGGTCGTTGCCGCGTGCCAGCGAGAAGCGCAGGAACGCGTCGGTGACCCGGGCGCACACCACGTGGCTGCCGAGGTCGTGGGCGTCGGTCTGGCAGCAACCGTCGCGAAAGTAGCCGGTGAGCGGGTCGAAGGAACAGGCCTGCAGTTCGGTGCCGAGGACGTTGAGGAGTGGCATGGCGTGAAAGGCGGTGGAGCGAGCGCCGATCGTGTCATGGCCGCCAAAGCCTGTGGGCATCGGGGGTGTTCACCCGTAACCCTGTGGTAACAGGTTTCCACCATAATGCGAAACCAAATTACAAAACCAGATTTCCCATCCTGTCGGAGACTCTCCATGCCCCAGCGCGCCACCAAGATTGTTGCCACCCTCGGCCCCGCGTCCAGCGACCCCGCCCTGCTCGAAGCCATGTTCCGTGCCGGCGTCAACGTCGTGCGCCTGAATTTCTCGCACGGCAAGGCGCAGGACCACATCGACCGCGCCAACCTGGTTCGTGATGCGGCCCAGCGCGCCGGGCGTGAGGTGGGCATCATGGCCGACCTGCAGGGCCCCAAGATCCGCGTCGGCAAGTTCGCCGAGGGCAAGGTCATGCTGGAACCGGGCCAGCCCTTCGTGCTGGATGCCTCCCGCACCGAACCCGGTGACATCGCCGGCGTCGGCCTGGACTACAAGGAACTGCCGCGCGACGTGAAGGCCGGCGACGTGCTGCTGCTCAACGACGGCCTGATCGTGCTGACCGTGGACAAGGTGTCGGGTGATGCGGTGCACACCACCGTCAAGCTCGGCGGCGAGCTGTCCAACAACAAGGGCATCAACAAGCAGGGTGGTGGCCTGACCGCGCCCGCGCTGACCGCCAAGGACATGGAAGACATCAAGACCGCCATGAGCCTGAAGGCCGACTACGTGGCGGTGAGCTTCCCCAAGAATGCGACCGACATGGAGCTGGCGCGCCAGCTGTGCAACATGGCCGCTGCGCCTTTCCACCACAAGCCGGGCCTGATCGCCAAGATCGAGCGTGCCGAAGCCATCCCCGAGCTGGAGAACATCCTCAAGGTGTCCGACGGCATCATGGTCGCGCGTGGTGACCTGGCGGTGGAAGTGGGCAACGCGGCCGTGCCCGGCCTGCAGAAGCGCATGATCAAGCTGGCCCGCCAGATGGACAAGGTGGTCATCACCGCCACGCAGATGATGGAGTCCATGATCGTCAACCCGGTGCCCACGCGCGCCGAGGTGAGCGACGTGGCCAACGCCGTGCTCGACGGCACCGACGCGGTGATGCTCAGCGCCGAGACCGCCGCCGGCAAGTACCCGCTGGAGACGGTGCAGCAGATGGCCGCCATCTGCGAAGAGGCCGAGAAGACCGACCACGACCCGCTGGAAGACGACTTCGTGGGCGAGACCTTCACCCGCATCGACCACGCCATCGCCATGGGTGCGCTGTTCACCGCGCACCACCTCAAGGCCAAGGCCATCGTGGCGCTGACCGAGTCGGGTTCCACCGCGCTGTGGATGAGCCGGCACAGCGTGCGCATGCCCATCTTCGCCGTCACCGCCAAGCTGGCGACGCAACGCAAGATGACGCTTTACCGCAACGTGCGCCCGCTGCTGGTGGGCACCAGCGCCGACCGCGACACCGCGCTGGCCGAGGCCGAGGCCGACCTCAAGGCGCGGGGCGTGATGAAGACCGGCGATGTCTACGCCATCACCGTGGGCGAGCCCATGGGCACGCCCGGCGGCACCAACACGCTCAAGATCTGCCGGGCTTCGTGAGGCCCGCCCCGTCTTCGGGACGCGGGGCCGGATGCCAGCGCACCCGCAGAGGCCGGCCCAGCGCACTGCGCTCCAGCAGGGCGTAGGCGAGCGCGCCGCAGAGCAGACCCAGCAGCAGGCCAGCGCCCATGTCGAACGGGAAGTGCAGGCCCAGGTAGACCCGGCTCCAGGCGATGGACAGGGCCACCGGCACGGTCGCCGCCAGCCAGAGCGGCCGGTTGCGACCGGCGGCGAAAAAGCACAGACCCGCCGCCCAGGCGCTGGCCATGGTGGCGTGCATGCTGGGAAAGCCCGCGTTGTCCGAATGCGGCAGTCCCTGGAAACCCAGCCCCATGGCGAACGGCCGCACGCTCGGGATCCCTTCGCGCATGCCCCGTGCGACCAGCCAGGCCAGCGCGAAGGTCAACAGCACGCCCAACACCTGCCAGCGGGTGCGCCGGTTGACAAAGGCCATGGGCAGCAGGGCCAGCAGGGCGGCGGACGACAGGTGCCGGGTGATGACGCGGGCGGCATCGAGCAGCCAGGGCGCGGCGTCGGGGCGCGCATTGAGCCAGTGGAACAGCTGGATGTCGAGTTCGTTCATGTTCGGGCAATCGGTCGGCCACACCACAGGGCGCGCGGCGATGCTAACCCGTTGGTGGCGGCGCCGGCCGGGAGCTCCGGGTCTGTCATGGGCGCGCAAGGCGGCGGGCCGTAAAATCCCGAGTTACCAACCGGTTACCAACTCTGACTAGGGGAATTCCATGGCGCTCGTTTCCATGCGCGAACTGCTCGACCACGCCGCCGCCAACGGCTACGGCATCCCGGCGTTCAACGTCAACAACCTGGAGCAGGTGCAGGCCGTCATGGCCGCCGCTGACGAAGTCGGTGCACCGGTCATCCTGCAGGCCTCGGCCGGCGCCCGCAAGTACGCTGGCGAAGCCTTCATCAAGCACCTGATCCAGGCCGCCGCCGAGATGTACCCGCACATCCCGATGGTGATGCACCAGGACCACGGCACCAGCCTCAAGGTCTGCGAAGGCGCCATCGGCCTGGGCTTCGGCTCGGTCATGATGGACGGCTCGCTGATGGAAGACGGCAAGACCCCGGCCAGCTTCGACTACAACGTCGACGTCACCCGCAAGGTGGTGGAACTGGCCCACAAGACCGGTGTGACGGTGGAAGGCGAACTCGGCTGCCTGGGCAACCTGGAAACCGGTGACGCCGGCGAGGAAGACGGCATCGGCGCCGAAGGCAAGCTGGACCATTCCCAGATGCTGACCGACCCCGAAGAAGCCGCCCAGTTCGTCAAGGCCACCCAGCTGGACGCGCTGGCGATTGCCATCGGCACCAGCCACGGCGCCTACAAGTTCAGCCGTCCGCCCACCGGTGACATCCTGGCGATTTCCCGCGTCAAGGAAATCCATGCCCGCATCCCCAACACCCACCTGGTGATGCACGGCTCCTCGTCGGTGCCGCAAGAGCTGCGCGCCATCATCAACCAGTACGGCGGCGCCATGAAGGAAACCTACGGCGTGCCGGTGGCCGAGATCCAGGAAGCCATCAAGCACGGCGTGCGCAAGATCAACATCGACACCGACATCCGCATGGCGATGACCGGCGCGGTGCGCAAGTTCATGGCCGAGAACCCCGAGAAGTTCGACGCCCGCGAATGGCTCAAGCCCGCCCGCGAAGCCGCCAAGGCGGTGTGCAAGCAGCGCTACCTGGAGTTCGGCTGCGAAGGCCAGGGCGCCAAGATCAAGGGCGAGACACTCAGCGTGATGGCCGCCAGGTACGCCAGCGGCGAGCTGGCGCAAAAGGTGGTCTGAACCTGCTGGAACCGACCTGCGATAATCCGCCGGAATGGTTCAAAGCCCGTTGACTGTTCGGTCACCGGGCTTTTTTCTTGTCTGTCACTTTTCCTGCGACCGATCATGAGCACCGCCCTGCACACCTCCGCCCTCAAGTCCCTGCCGCTGCTCGCGCGCGGCAAGGTGCGCGACAACTACGCCGTGGGCGACGACCGCATCCTGATGGTGGCCTCCGACCGCATCAGCGCCTTCGACGTGATCATGGGCGA
>CAZJZD010000053.1:0-26813 GCA_964550405.1 uncultured Hydrogenophaga sp.
TCACGCTGATCGAGTTGTCGGTGTGGATGGTGACGACGATGTCGTCGCAGTGGCCAGCCAGGGCTTCGTCGATGGAGTTGTCCACCACCTCGAACACCAGGTGGTGCAGGCCGGTGCCGTCGGACGTGTCACCGATGTACATGCCCGGGCGCTTGCGCACGGCCTCCAGGCCTTCCAGGATCTGGATCGCGCCTTCGCCATAACCCTCGCTCGCGCCGGCCTGGTGGGCGTCGATCTTGGGCTGGAAATTGGAGCTGTCGGCGCCCGCTTCACCGGTGTGGACGGCGTCTTTTCCGGAATCGGCGGGCTTGTTGGCTTCGGACATGGTGGATTTCTCTGACTTCTAGAAACGCCAAACCCGCTGGTCAGCGGGTTGGTCTGCAAGGGGACTGCGGGGTGCTGCGGATCAGATCCGCATCGGCATCACCACGTATTTGAATGCGTTGTCGTCGGGGTTGGTGACCAGCGCGGAACTGTTGCCGTCGGCCAGTTCGATGCGCACCATTTCCTGCGTCATGTTCTGCAGGGCATCGATCAGGTAGGTGACGTTGAAGCCGATCTCGATGGCGTCACCGCCGTAGTCGATGTCGAGCTCGTCCACGGCTTCTTCCTGTTCGGCGTTGCTGGAAGCGACGCGCAGGGTGCCGGGTTCGATGTTCAGGCGCACGCCCTTGAACTTCTCGCTCGTCATGATGGCGGTGCGCTGCAGGCTGGACAGCAGCGGCGCGCGGCCGAGCGTGACGATGTTCTTGTGGTTCTTGGGGATGACGCGGTTGTAGTCGGGGAACTTGCCCTCGACCAGCTTGGTCACGAACTCCATGCCGTCAAAGCTGAACTTGGCCTGGTTGGATGCGAACTGCATCTCGATCGCGCCTTCCTTGTCGGACAGCAGGCGCTGCAGTTCCAGCACGGTCTTGCGAGGCAGGATGACTTCCTGTTTGGGCACTTCCACGTCCAGTTCCGAACTGGCAAACGCCAGGCGGTGGCCGTCGGTGGCGACCAGGCTGAGCTTCTTGCCTTCGGCCACGAACAGGATGCCATTGAGGTAGTAGCGGATGTCGTGCACCGCCATCGCGAACGAAACCTGGCCGAGCAGGCTCTTGAGCGTCTTCTGCGGCACGCTGAACACCGGGCCGAAGCTGGCCGATTCCTGCACCAGCGGGAAGTCTTCGGCCGGCAGGCTCTGCAGCGTGAAGCGGCTCTTGCCACCCTTGAGGATGGTCTTGCCGCCGGTGTGCTCCAGGCTCACGGCCTGGTCGGCCGGCATGGTGCGCAGGATGTCGATCAGCTTGCGCGCGCCGATGGTGGTGGCGAAGCTGCCGTCGTCACCGCCGAGCTCGGCCGTGGTGCGGATCTGGATTTCGAGGTCGCTGGTGGTCAGCTGCACCTGGCCGCCGGTCTTGCGCAGCAATACGTTGGCCAGGATGGGCAGCGTGTGGCGCCGCTCGACGATGCCCGACACCGACTGCAGCGCAGCCAACACTTTGTCCTGGGTGGATTTCAAAACGATCATGTCAGGGTCTTTCGTCTCGGGTGGTCGCTGGTAACCAAAACTTCTCTATTTTCACCTGTTTACAGCTCGTTTTTCGTGGGCAGCCGTGGAACTGGCTTTGCCAGGCCACTGGCTGCGTCCCCCCTCCCGCAGGAGAGGGGGGAAGACGCGAAGCGGCGCAGGGGGGTCATCCTTTTAACGTTTGCTCCAGCACATGCAGCTGCTGGTTCAGTTCGGTGTTGGTCTGGCGCTCGGCCGCGATCTTGCGCACCGCGTGCAGCACGGTGGTGTGGTCGCGGCCGCCGAACAGCTCGCCGATCTCGGGCAGGCTCTTCTGGGTCAGTTCCTTGGCGATGAACATGGCAATCTGGCGCGGGCGGGCGATGCTGGCCGGGCGTTTCTTGCTGTACATGTCCGCGACCTTGATCTTGTAGTAGTCGGCCACGGTCTTCTGGATGTTTTCCACGCTGATCTGCCGGTTCTGGATCGACAGCAGGTCTTTCAGCGCCTCGCGCGCCAGCTGGATGGAAATGTCCTTCTGGTTGAAGCGGCTGTAGGCCAGGATCTTGCGCAGCGCGCCTTCGAGCTCGCGCACGTTGGAGCGCACGTTCTTGGCCACGAAGAAGGCCACTTCCTCGGGCATGACGGCGTTTTCCACCGCCGCCTTGTTGATCAGGATCGCCACCCGCATTTCCAGTTCGGGCGGCTCGATGGCCACCGTCAGGCCGGAATCGAAGCGCGAAACCAGGCGCTCGTGGATGTCGGCCAGGCCCTTGGGGTAGGTGTCGCTGGTCAGCACGATGTGGCTCTTGCGGGCCAGTAACGCCTCGAAGGCGTTGAAGAACTCTTCCTGCGTGCGTTCCTTGTTGGCGAAGAACTGCACATCGTCGATCAGCAGCAGATCGAGCGAGTGGTAACGCTCCTTGAACTCGTCGAAGGTCTTGCGCTGGTAGGACTTGACCACATCCGAGACGAACTGCTCGGCGTGGATGTACAAAATCTTGGCCTGCGGCTTGTCGGCCAGCAGCTGGTTGCCGATGGCGTGCACCAGGTGGGTCTTGCCCAAGCCGACGCCGCCGTAGATGAACAGCGGGTTGTAGAGCTGGCCCAGGCTGCCGGCCACGTGCATGGCGGCGGCGCGCGCCATGCGGTTGGCCGAGCCTTCCACCAGGGTCGCAAAGGTCAGTGCAGGGTTCAGCCGGGTCTTGGGTCCGGCCACCACCGCGGCCTCGGCCGGGGCGATGTCGGGCAACTCGTCGGCCACCTGTTCCTGCACGGTGCGGGCGGTTGGTGTAGATCGCACCACGCTTTCACGCGGAGCGAGCGCTAACTCAAGAAAAACGGGCGAACCGTTCAGGCTTTCCAGCAGGGCGGTGATGCGGGCCGCGTACTGGGCGCGGATCCAGTCCATCTTGAACCGGTTGGCCACCTGCAGCGTGACCTTGGAGCCGTCGGGTGCAACGGTCGCGGCCAGCGGACGGATCCAGGTGTTGAACTGCTGTTCGGGAATGTCCTGGGCGAGCCGGTCCACGCAAGCCGTCCAGAGTTCGGCGGCCGCAGGCGGTGTCAGGTCGTCGGGAGAGCCCTCGATCATGCTGGGGGAGACGGGAGAAGTGTTGTGGACAAATGACGGAGGGCAGGACCGGCATTGTAGTGTTCGGCCGGACTTATCCACAAGGCGTGGAAACCCCGCTGGACAGCGCTGGCGGGGCGCGAAGTGTACGCACAAAACCGGGTTTGCGGTCCAAGTGCTTGCCCAGCTTCAGGTTTTGACGCGATAATCCCGGGTTCCCCTCCAACTTGAAAAGCCCAGGCCTTGCCCGGGCAGCACTGCCATGGCAATGAAACGCACCTACCAGCCTTCGAAGATCAAGCGCGCCCGCACGCACGGTTTCCTCGTGCGCATGAAGACCCGCGGTGGCCGCGCCGTCATCAACGCCCGTCGCGCCAAGGGCCGCAAGCGTCTGGCCGTCTGAGGACGGTGATTCGCTGGCCTGTGCTGGCCGGTCGGATGCCCTCGCCTCCCAGTCCATGCTGGATTGGCTGATGCAGCGCCTTCGCAACCGCGCCCAGTTCCAGGCTGTCCTGGCGGGCCCTCCCGTGGCCAAGACCGCCCACTTCGCCTTGCACCGTGGCGCCCTCGATGGCGCGCACGAAGGCCGCCCCCTGTTTGCCACAGCCGACGTCTGGCTGGGTGTGATGCTGCCCAAACGCTGGGCGCGCCGTGCGGTCACGCGCAACACCATCCGCCGTCAGATCTACGAAGTCGCCCGCGCCCTGCCGGGTGATCTGCCGCAGGCCGCCTGGGTGGTGCGCCTGCGCAGCGAGTTCAGCCGCAAGGTGTTCATCAGCGCCACGTCCGACCCGCTCAAGCAGGCCGTGCGCGCCGAACTCCAGCAGCTGCTGGGCAAGGTGATGGTCAAGGCGCCCGCACCGGAGGCTGCCCATGTGGTCTGAATGGTCGCGTCGCGCCCTGATCGGTCTGGTCAAGGGCTACCGCCTGCTGCTGAGTCCCTGGCTGGGCAACAGCTGTCGCTTCGAGCCCACCTGTTCGGTCTACGCCATCGGTGCACTGGAGCGTCACGGCGCGCTCGCCGGTACCTACCTGATGCTGCGCCGCATCGGCCGCTGCGGCCCGTGGTGCGAAGGCGGCTGCGATCCTGTGCCCGCCACCGCGCCCCGCCTGTTCACGCGCCTGGTCCCTTCATCCCCTCCTGAAAAGCAAGAACTGTCATGAACGACATCCGTCGCTCCATCCTCTGGGTGGTGTTTGGTTTCTCGATGATCCTGCTGTGGGACAAATGGCAGATCCACAACGGCAACGCGCCGACTTTCTTCCCCTCGCCCGTGGCGGCCAAGGCGGACACCCAGCCGGCCCCGGCGGCCGACGCGTCGGTGCCCGCTGCCGCGGCGTCCGGCGCCGCGACGGTCCCGGGTGCTGCCCCGGCCGGCGCCGAGCAGCCCGCGCCGGCCGCCCAGCGGGTCGAGGTGAGCACCGACCGCTTCCAGCTGACCTTCAACACCGAAGGCGGCGCGCTGATCGGCGCCACCCTGCTGCAGCACGCCAGCGGCGCTCTGGGCACGCCTCCCATCCAGCTGCTCACCCAGACGCCCGAGCACACCTATGTCGCGCAGACCGGCCTGATCGGTGGCAGTTTCCCCACGCACAAGACGCCCATGCGCCGGTTGGACGGGCCCACCAGCCTGGCCGAGGGTCAGGACGAGCTGCAGGTGAAGTTCGAATCGGACGTGGTCGGTGGCGTCAAGCTGGTCAAGACCTACACGCTCCAGCGCGGCAGCTACGTCATCGGTGTGCGCCACGAGGTGATCAACACCGGCGAAGCCGCCGTGACACCCCAGCTGTACGTCCAGCTGGTGCGTGACGGTGCGGCAACTTCCAGCGAAACGCCGTTCTATTCCACCTTCACCGGCCCGGCGGTCTACACGAACGAGCAGAAGTACCAGAAGGTCGAGTTCAAGCAGATCGACGACAACAAGGCCGACTTCGTCAAGAGCAGCAGCGACGGCTACGTGGCCATGGTGCAGCACTACTTCGCCTCGGCCTGGTTGCTGGCCGACGGCACGGCGCGTGACAACTTCGCGCGCAAAGTGGACAACAACCTGTACGCGGTGGGCAGCATCGCCACCCTGCCGACCGTTGCACCGGGTCAGAGCCAGGCCGTCGATGCACGCCTGTTCGTCGGGCCTCAGCAGGAAACCGTGCTGGAGACCGTGGCCCCGGGGCTGGAGCTGGTCAAGGACTACGGCTGGCTGACCATCCTCGCCAAGCCGCTGTACTGGCTGCTGGAGAAGATCCACGGCTTCGTGGGCAACTGGGGCTGGGCCATCGTGCTGCTGGTGGTGCTGATCAAGGCCGCGTTCTACTGGCTCAACGCCAGCGCCTACCGCTCCATGGCCAAGATGAAGGCGATCAACCCGCGCATCATGGAGATGCGCGAGCGTCTCAAGAGCAACCCGCAGCAGATGCAGCAGGAGATGATGAAGATCTACCGGGAAGAGAAGGTCAACCCGCTGGGTGGCTGCTTCCCGATCCTGATCCAGATCCCGGTGTTCATCGCGCTGTACTGGGTGCTGCTGTCGTCGGTCGAGATGCGCAACGCGCCCTGGGTCGGCTGGATCACCGATCTGTCCACCAAGGATCCGTTCTTTGTCTTGCCCGTGGTCATGACGCTGACCACCATCGTGCAGACCGCTTTGAACCCGATGCCGCCGGACCCGCTGCAGGCCAAGATGATGTGGCTCATGCCGCTGATGTTCTCGGTCATGTTCTTCTTCTTCCCGTCCGGCCTGGTGCTGTACTGGATCACGAACAACGTGCTGACCATCGCGCAGCAGGCCTTCATCAACCACAAGATGGGCGTGCCGCTGAAGATCACGAACCCCATCACGCTGTTCAAGAGCTGAACGAAACGCTCCCCCCTGCGCCGCTGCGCGGCTTCCCCCAGGGGACGACACCTGAGGCCTGGCGAAGCCGGTTCCTCGGTGTCTCTGGAACAAGGCACTTTGGTCCACTGGGTCTGCGTTAGCGGGCCCTTTCTTTTTTCCGCCTATCCTTTTGTCCATGCTCGCTGCGTCTCGTGACCCCATCGCCGCCATCGCCACCGCGCCCGGTCGTGGGGCGGTGGGCATCGTGCGGGTGTCGGGCCAGGGGCTGGCGGCGTTCGTGACGGCCCTGCTGGGGCGCCTGCCGAAAGCGCGTGAGGCGACCTATCTGCCGTTTCCGGATGCGGCGGGCCAGCCCATCGACCACGGGCTGGCGCTGTGGTTTCCCGGCCCGCATTCCTATACCGGCGAGGATGTTTTGGAACTGCAGGGCCACGGCGGGCCGGTGGTGCTGCAGCTGCTGCTGGCGCGTTGCCTTCAGGTGGCGCAGTCCACAGGTGCCGACGGCCAGCCGCTGCTGCGCGGCTTGCGCCCCGCGCGTGCGGGCGAGTTCACCGAACGCGCCTTTCTGAACGACAAGCTGGACCTGGCCCAGGCCGAGGCGGTGGCCGACCTGATCGACGCCAGCACCGAGGCTGCGGCACGCAGCGCCAGCCGCTCGCTCGCGGGCGTGTTCTCCGAACGCATCCATGCGCTGCGCGACGCCCTGGTGAACCTGCGCATGCTGGTCGAGGCGACGCTGGACTTTCCCGAAGAGGAGATCGACTTCCTGCAGAAGGCCGATGCCACCGGCCAGCTCGCACGCCTGCGCGCCGGGCTGGATGCGGTGCTCGCCGAGGCGCGCCAGGGCGCGCTGCTGCGCGACGGTCTGAAGGTGGTCATCGCCGGCCAGCCCAACGCCGGCAAGAGCTCGTTGCTCAACGCGCTGGCCGGAGCCGAGCTGGCGATCGTCACGCCCATTGCCGGCACCACGCGCGACCTGGTGCAGCAGACCATCCAGATCGAGGGTGTGCCGCTGCACGTGATCGACACCGCCGGCCTGCGCCAGGGCGCCGACGTGGACGAGGTCGAGCAGATTGGCATCGAACGTGCCTGGGGCCAGATCGAACAGGCCGACGCCGTGCTGTTCCTGCACGACCTCAGCCGTGCCGACCAGGCCGACTACCAGGCGGCCGACGCGGCGATTGCCGCCGAACTGCCGGCGGGCATCACGCTGCTGCCGGTGTGGAACAAGCGCGACCAATGCAGTGCCGGCGCACAGCCCCTGAAGGCGCGTGCCGAGGCGGCCGGCGAACTGGTCATCTCGGCCAAGCAGGGGGACGGACTGGAAACGCTGCGCCAGCGCCTGCTCGATCTCGCCGGCTGGCAGCACGCGGGCGATGGTCTGTTCATGGCGCGCGAGCGGCACCTGCAGGCGCTGCGACGCGTGGATGAACACCTGACGCTGGCCGATGAACACCTCGGGTCGCAGGCGGAGCACCTGGACCTGCTGGCCGAGGAGCTGCGGCTGGCCCAGCAGGCGCTGGGGGCGATCACCGGCGAGTTCAGCGCCGACGACCTGTTGGGTGAGATCTTTTCGCGTTTTTGCATCGGCAAGTGAGGCGGGCGCACCGCCCGGCCGTCGGCCGGCGCCGTCCGGAGTGCAGGCGTAAGCGTTTGTAACTCGCGCCTTGCGCCGGTGCACGCGGGGCAGTTATGGTCGGCAAATGAACGCGACTTCGTCTGCGGCTGCCCGTTACGACATCATGGACCTCGCCCAGGCCATGAAGCTCAGCAGCGCGCTGGACGCCGTGCCCCTGAACCTGCAGGAACCGCAGTGGCGCAACCTGGCCGACTACCTGCAGCCCGTGAGCCTGCAGCAGGGTCAGGTGCTGATCGAGCAAGGGGTCAAGGACCGCACGGTGTACTTCGTCGAGAGCGGCAGCCTGACGGTGCACTACGAAGACGACAAGGACCGCATTCGCATCGCCATGGTGAGCGCGGGATCGCTGCTGGGCGAGGGGGCTTTCTTCAGCCATCTGCCGCGCAGCGCCACGGTCAACGCCGGGAGTGCCTGCCGGCTCTGGTGTCTGACGCCGCTGCGTTTCCGTGAACTGTCCACCCGTTTCCCCGATCTGGCGTTGGAGCTGACGGTGGCCATGTCGGCGGTGCTGGCGCGGCGCATGTACAACAAGCCCAAGCGGGTGGCGGTCACCTGAGGGGGCTGCGCTGCCCGCCCGGCTGGTGGCAGCGGCCGGTCGGCGTGCCGGCGTTCAATTCCCGGCCCGGTCCGCCGATAGTTCTCACAGGCGCCGGTGGCGCAACCGAGGTTTCACCATGATGCTGCTCAATTGGTTCTCACCCAAAAAATCCGCTGCTTCGCGCAAAGGCCAGAACCCACGTCCCCGCAAGTCTTTCGGGCAGACCACGCTGCCCCTGATCTCGCCCCGGCGCGGGCGCCGCATCCTGCGCCGCGAACAGCTGTTCTCGGTGGTGCGCGAATCCATGATCCGGGCCGGCGTGCTGTCGTCCAGCTACGACTTCAAGGTCATCACGCTGGACGCCAACGGCGACAGCTTCCTGACACTGGTGGATCTGGCCTTGCCAGCCGATGTGATGCCCGACGCTTACCTGCTGGAGATCGAGCGCTGGATCCAGGCCAGTGCGCATTCGCGCCACGACATGAAGGTGGGTGCGGTGTACTGGCGCCGCAAGGCGGTGCACGACCAGCACGGCATCGCGCTCAAGGCCGCCGTGGCGGCGCAGGCGCAGGTGGAGGCCCGGGCCTCGGCGCCCATGCCGCTGTACCCCAGCGACACCGCCATTCCGCCGCCGCCGCGCGATCACCGGGACCGTCGCATGCAGCCGGTGGCCCATGACGAGATTGCAGCCTTCCGCCATGCCATCGAGTCGGCCCAGCTGCCCTTGCAGGGTACGGCGGCGGAAGCCGACGTGTTTGCCCAGCACCCGGTGCCCGAGGCGCACAGCGGTTTTGACGCGCTGAGCGAGACCCAGTACGGCAAGCTCTGATCAGTGGCCGGCGAAATCCACCAGGGTGAACAGGGCCAGGCCCGAGTCGCGCAGCTTCTGTGAACCGCCGAGCTCCGGCAGGTCCACGATCGCGGCGCCTTCCATGACCTCGGCGCCGAGCTTTTCCAGCAGACGCCGGCCGGCCATCATGGTGCCGCCGGTGGCGATCAGATCGTCGATCAGCACCACCCGGTCACCGGGCTTGACGGCGTCGGTGTGCAGCTCCACCGTGGCGCTGCCGTATTCCAGCTCGTAGGTTTCTTCCACCGTGGTGAAGGGCAGCTTGCCCTTCTTGCGGATGGGCACGAAACCCAGGCCCAGCTCATAGGCCAGCACCGAACCGATGATGAAGCCGCGCGCGTCCAGCCCGGCGATGACCGTGGGCCGCAAGGCCGGGTCCATGTAGCGGTGCACGAAGGTGTCGATCAGCACGCGGAAGACCTTGGGGTCCTGCAGCAGCGGCGTGATGTCGCGGAACTGCACACCCGGTGCCGGCCAGTCGGGCACGGTGCGGATGTGGTGCTTGAGGTAGGCGGAGGTGTCCATGGGCAGATTATGAAGACACCCCCGCGGGAGCAGGGAAGCACCCCCGCGCCGCCTGTGGCGTCACCCCCTCAAGGGGGCGGTGCCTGCGGCCCGGCGAAGCCGGTTCCGCGGCCTCTCTGGAGGTGACATCTTTCTCAGGCGACCGGCTTGAACTGGTAGCCGTTGCCTGCGTTCTCGATGGTGCCGAAGGCGGGGAAGGGGAAGTGGTAGCCGCCGGCCATGACCTTGTCCTTGACGAGGCTGTCGAACACGCGGCGGCGGGTCTGTCGGGCCATCTCGGCGTCCATGTCGAACTGCACCGCCCAGTCGGGGCTGCGGGCGAACAGGGAGGGCACGTTGGTCAGGTCGGCCACGTACATGAACCGCTGGCCTTCGGACTGGACCGACACCATGCTCATGCCGGGCGTGTGGCCGAACGCGGCTTCGGCCTTGATGCCGGGTGCCAGCTCCTGACCGGGTTCGTACTTCACCAGGATGTCGGCCGGCAGGCTGCCGATCACCTTGCGCGCGTTGTCGAAGCCGCCGCGCGCGGCCGGCGGCGCGGCGTTCATCTTGGCGTCGTCGAACCAGAAGGCGTGCTCCGGCGCCGGCACATGCACCTTGGCTTTGGGGAACGTCAGCGAACCGTCCTTCTTGCGCAGTCCGTTGATGTGGTCGCCGTGGTAGTGGCTGATGACCACGTGGTCGATGTCCTCGGGCTTGAAGCCGGCGGCCGCCAGCTGGGCAGCGAGCTTGCCGGTGGTCGGCGGGCCGTTGTCGGCGAAGCCGGTGTCCAGCAGGAAGCGGCCGGCCGGGCTGACCACCAGGAAGGGGGTGAACGGGATGTCCACGTAGTCGGTGGGCAGGTTCTGCGACGCCAGCAGCGACTTGACCTGCTCCAGCGGCACGTTGCGCACGAACTCCTCGCCCAGCGGACGGCGCAGGGCACCGTCGTTGAGGGCGATCACCTCCATCGATCCCAGCTTCATGCGCTTGACGCCGTTGGCCGGCAGCGACGGCGGTCCGAAATTGGGTGCGGCCTGCTGCGACCACACGGAAGAAAAGCTCAGGGCCGCGGCGCCGGCCATGCCGGCGCCAAGGAAGGCGCGTCGATCCATCATGGGAAATCTCCTGGGACAGGGGTGGAAGAGCTGGGCCGGTGAACCGGACGTTCGCATTAGAGAACGCATCGTTCATCCGGTGAACGGTTGCGTTTCGTAACCCCTGCTGACAGGCCGGGAAAGCGGGCCCCGCGCTGGCCGGTGTCAGGCTTTGCCTGAGAGCAGCTTTTCTTCGGCCAGCGCCAGCGCCGGCGCCTTGCCGCTGAGCACCAGCGTGTCACCGCCTTCGAGCACGGTGTCGTCGCTGAAGCTCACGCCCCGCCCGTTGGCCCGACGCAGGCTGGCCACGCGTACGCCCATGGCTTCCAGTGCGAGGCTGCCCAGGTCGCGACCGACCTTGCGGCCGCCGGCGGGGATGGTGACCGTGGTCAGGCGTTCGTTCTCGGCTTCTTCCACCGTGTCGTCGTCGGCGCCGTGGAAGTAGCCCTTGAGCAGGTTGTAGCGCTCATCGCGCTGGTCCTGCACGACGCGGATCACGCGCCGCATGGGCACGCCCACCAGGGCCAGCGCGTGGCTGGCCAGCATCAGGCTGGCTTCAATGGCCTCGGGCACCACCTCGGTGGCGCCGGCGCTGCGCAGTTTCTCCAGGTCCACATCGTCGATGGTGCGCACCACCACCGGCACTTGGGGGGCGTGTTCCTGCGTGTGGTGCAGCACCTTCAGGGCGCTGGCGGTCTCGATATAGGTGACGACCACCGCGCTGGCACGGTGCAGGCCGGCGGCCATCAGGGCCTGCAGGCGGGCGGCGTCACCGAACACCACCGAATGGCCCGCTGCTGCGGCCTGACGCACGCGGTCGGGGTCGAGGTCCAGCGCCATGTAGGGAATACCTTCGGCTTCCAGCAGGCGCGCCAGGTTCTGGCCGCAGCGGCCGTAGCCGCAGATGATCACGTGCTTGTCGGCGCTGATGGCCTTGCGCGCGATGCTGGTCATCTGCACCGACTGCATCAGCCAGTCGCTGCCGACCACGCGGCTGACGATGTCGTTGGCGCTCTGGATGATGAAAGGCGTGGCGAGCATGGAGATCACCATGCTGGCCAGGATGGGGTTGAACAGCGCCGGTGGCACCAGATCGTGCTGCCCGGCCAGCGACAGCAGCACCAGGCCGAACTCACCCGCCTGGCACAGGTACAGGCCGGTGCGCAGTGCGGTGCCCATGGGCGCGCCGAACAGGCGGGTCAGGCTGGTGATCATGGCGATCTTGAAACCCAGCGACAGGGTGAACAGCAGCAGCACCAGCGGCCAGCGTTCGAGCACCAGACGCCAGTCCAGCAGCATGCCGATGGTGATGAAGAACAGGCCCAGCAGCACGTCGTGGAAGGGGCGGATGTCGGTCTCCACCTGGTGCTTGTATTCGGTTTCCGAAATCAGCATGCCGGCCACGAAGGCCCCCAGGGCCAGCGACAGCCCGGCGTGTTCGGTCAGCCAGGCCAGGCCGAGCGTGATGAGCAGCAGGTTTAGCATGAACAGCTCTTCGCTCTTGCGCCGCGCCACCAGGGTGAGCCACCAGCGCATCACGCGCTGGCCGCCGGTCAGCAGGATGCCCAGCAGCACCACGGCCTTGAACAGCGCGATGCCCAGCGCCTTGAGGAGTTCGTCGGGCGGCGACCCCAGGGCCGGAATCAGCACCAACAGCGGCACCACGGCCAGGTCCTGGAACAGCAGGATGCCCACCACCCGCTGACCGTGTTCCGACTCCAGCTCCAGCCGCTCGGCCACCAGCTTGATGACGATGGCCGTGCTGCTCATGGCCATCACACCGCCCAGGGCCAGCGCCATCTGCCATTCCATCTTCCACCAGGTCGGCAGCAGCAGGCCCAGCGCCAGCGAGGCGGCGGTGGTGATCAGCACCGTCAGCGTCACCTGCGACAGGCCGAGGCCGAACACGTGGCGCTTCATGGCGCGCAGCTTGGGCAGGCTGAACTCCAGCCCGATGACGAACATCAGGAACACCACGCCGAATTCGGCGATGTAGCGCAGGCCTTGCGAGTTCTGCGCCAGCGCCAATGCGTTGGGGCCGATGACCACGCCCACCGTCAGGTAACCCAGCATGGGCGGCAGCTTGAGCAGGCGGCAGCCCACCACCCCCAGCACCGCAGCGGCGAGGTACAGCAGGGTCAGGTCGAGCGCGTTCATCCCGTCGATGGTAAACGCCCGATCCGGCGTGTTGGCGCAGGGGTGACAGCGATAATCCGCGCATGAGCCTGCCCCCCGCTTTCACCCCGCAGCGCGCGCTGGCGCTGGCGCGCGAGACCCTGGACATTGAAGCCCGTGCCGTGATGGCGGTGGGCGACCGGCTGGGCGCGTCCTTCGCCCAGGCCGTGCTGCTGCTGCTGGCCTGCAAGGGCCGCGTGGTGGTGATGGGCATGGGCAAGAGCGGCCACATCGGGCGCAAGATCAGCGCCACCCTGGCCTCCACCGGCACCCCGGCCATGTTCGTGCACCCGGCCGAGGCCAGCCACGGCGACCTGGGCATGATCACCGCCGGCGACGCCGTGCTGGCCATCAGCAACAGCGGCGAAAGCGACGAACTCACCGCCATCCTGCCGCTGATCAAGCGCATGGAGGTGCCGCTGGTGGCCATCACCGGCCGCGCCGATTCCACCCTGGGCCGCCACGCCGACGTCGTGCTCGACGCCGCGGTGGACAAGGAAGCCTGCCCGCACAACCTGGCGCCCACCGCCAGCACCACCGCCCAGCTGGCCCTGGGCGACGCGCTGGCCGTGGCGCTGCTCGACGCCCGCGGGTTCAAGCCCGACGACTTCGCGCGCTCGCACCCGGGCGGCTCGCTGGGCCGCAAGCTGCTGACCCATGTGCGCGACGTGATGCGCAGCGGCGATGAGCTGCCACGCGCAGCCCCCGACGACGACCTGATGAGCCTGATGCGCGAGATGAGCGCCAAGGGCCTGGGCATGAGCGCCGTGGTCGATGGCGAAGGACGTCTGCTGGGCGTGTTCACCGACGGCGACCTGCGCCGCCTGATCGAGAAGTCCGGCAACGGCCCGGACCTGCGCAGCCTGCTGGCGCGCGAGGTGATGCACGCCAACCCGCGCACCGTGCAGGCCGATGAACTCGCGGTCAGCGCGGCCGGTCTCATGGAAGCCCACCGCATCACCAGCCTGCTGGTGGTGGACGAGGCCGGGCGGCTGGTCGGTGCCTTGAATTCGAACGACCTGATGCGCGCCAAGGTGATTTGACCCCCCGCGCCGGTACGATTGCTTCATGTCCGTTCCTGAATTGCCACCATTGCCCCCCCTGCGCCCGGTGCTGAACTTCGAGCCCGAACTGCTGCTGCGCGCGCAGCCGGTGCGCGTGGTGTTCTTCGACATCGATGGCGTGCTCACCGACGGCGGGCTCTACATCAGCGAAGCCGGCGAAACGCTCAAGCGCTTCCATTCGCTCGACGGTCACGGCATCAAGCTGCTGCAACGCGCGGGCATCACCCCGGCGGTGGTGACCGGCCGCGATTCGCCGGCCCTGCGCACCCGCCTGCAGGCCCTGGGCGTGCAGCAGGTCCGTTACGGCACCGAAGACAAGGCGCCCGCGGCGGCCGAGATCCTGGCCGGCCTGGGGCTGGACTGGTCCCAGGCCGCGGCCATGGGCGACGACTGGCCTGACCTGGCGGTGCTGCGCCGCGTGGCCTTCGCCTGTTGCCCCCCGGGGGCACACGCCGAGGTGCGTGCGGTGGCCCATCACATCACGGCCGCCGTGGCCGGTGCGGGTGCGGCACGCGAGCTGTGTGACCTGCTGCTGGTGGCCAGTGGCTTCTATGGGCGTGAACTGGAGGCGGCGGCGCAATGAACGCCGTGGCCCTGCCGCTGGACCCGCCGGTGGCGCCGGGTGGTCCCCCGCCACGACCCCGGCGCAGCTGGTGGGACCGCCTGTCGATCTATCTGCCCCTGCTGCTCATGGGCCTGCTCGCGCTGGCCTCTTACTGGCTGCTGCGCCTGACGCCGGCACCGCTGGAACCCCAACCCGAGCGTCCGCCCACCCATGAGCCTGACTACCTGATGCGGCGCTTCTCGGTCAAGGTTTTCGACGCCAATGGGGCGCTGCGCTCCGAAGTGTTCGGCAGCGAGGCAAGGCACCACCCGGACACCGACACGACCGAGATCGACCAGGCGCGCATCCGCTCCATCGGACCTGGGGGGCAGGTGACCATCGCCACGGCGCAGCGCATCGTCAGCAACGGTGCCCAGACCGAGTTCACGCTCGCTGGTGATGCGGTGGTGATCCGGGAAGCTGCGGCCCAGGCCAACGGAGCGCCGCGGCTGGAGTTCCGGGGCGAATTCATCCAGGTGTTCACCGACACCGAGCGCATCCTGTCGGACCGGCCGGTCCTGCTGGTGCGCGGCAACGACCGGCTCTCCGCCGATGCACTCGACTACCAGGGGGGCGACCTGCGCGTGGCCACCCTGCAGGGCCGTGTGCGCGCCACCCTGGTCCCGCGCTGATCATGCCGACCGCCAGCGCGCCGCTCGTTTTCATCACCGGGGCCTCCAGCGGCATCGGCCAGGCGCTGGCCGAACGTTTTGCGCGTGCCGGCTACCGGCTGGCCCTGGTGGCCCGCCGCAGCGCCGAGCTGCAGGCCTGGGCCGATGCGCAGGGCTACGGGCCCGATCGCTGCCGCGTGTACGCCGCCGACGTGGCCGACACCGGCAGCATCGTCGCCGCCGGCCAGGCCTGCATCACCGCCCAGGGCCTGCCCGATGTGGTGATCGCCAACGCCGGCATCAGCGTGGGCATGGACACCGCCGAGCGAGAGGACATCGACGTCATGGCGCGCACCTTCGCCACCAACAACACCGGTCTGGCGGCCACCTTCCACCCTTTTGTGGCCGGCATGCGCGCGCGCGGCAGCGGGGCGCTGGTGGGCATCGGCAGCGTGGCCGCCATCCGTGGCCTGCCCGGACACGGTGCCTACTGCGCCAGCAAGGCGGCGGTGGTGGCCTATTGCGAGAGCCTGCGCGGGGAGCTGCGGGGCAGTGGTGTGCAGGTCGTGACGCTGCTACCGGGGTATGTGGACACGCCGCTGACGCGCGAGAACCGCTACCGCATGCCCTTCCTCATGAGCGCGCAGGCGTTTGCCGATCAGGCCTTTGCGGCCATCACCGCCGGCACCAGCTACCGCGTCATTCCCTGGCAGATGGGGGTGGTGGCCAAGCTGCTGCGCGTGCTGCCCAATCCCTTGTTCGACCGCCTGCTGGTCGGACGGGCCCGCAAGCACCGGCAGGGCCAAGGCAAGACCTGATCCGCCGCGACGGGGCATGAAAAAAGCCCCGTGGCTTGCGCCACGGGGCTCGCATTCGGGGAATGCCGTCGGGGATCAGTAGCCGCCGCGACCGCCGCCGCCTTCACGGCCACCACGGCCAGCGCCGTAGGGGCTGCGGAAGCCGCCGTCGTTGCCGCCACCACCGAAGCCGCCGCCACCACCGCGGGGGCCGCCGAAGCCGCCGGTGCGCGGGGGACGCGGTTCCATCGGACGGGCTTCATTGACCACCAGGCTACGACCGCCCAGGGGCTGACCGTTCATGCCTTCGATGGCGGCCTGCGCCTCGGCATCGCTGCCCATTTCGACGAAGCCGAAACCCTTGGAGCGGCCGGTGTCGCGCTCCATCATGACCTTGGCGCTGTTGACAGAGCCGAAGGCGGAGAAGGATTGCTGAAGATCTTCGTCGCGCACGGAATAAGGCAGATTGCCGACGTACAGTTTGTTGCCCATGTTCGGGACTCCTGGAAATACAGAGAAAAGTAGCGATGGAGCCCCGTCAGCACACAAAAACCTGTAGCACGCGAAACCGACCAATCACTGGATCAACGTCCGCCGTTCAGGCAAACGCCGGCTCATTATGCGCCCAAGCCCGAAAACGCTGTGACATTTTTGCGGGCAGTGCAAGGCCCGCCGGAACCTGGTGCGCATTTACAACAGGTTGACCGTGCGCTCAGCTCCCTGTTGCCGTCACGGTGCATTGCACGCCCAGCACCACCGAGCCGCCCGCCGGGAAGTCCGGCAACGCCACGCCGCCCGGCGCGAGCAGGTCGGCCGGGTTGGCCGGGCAGGTGGCGGCGGGTGTGCCGCCGCTGGCGCTGCATGAGACCACGCTGCAGGACGACAGGCCGGCATCGGGCGTGTCGCTGACCACCGCGCCGTCGGCGCTGGCGGGCCCGAGGTTGGCGAAGGTCAGGGTGTAGGTGGTGGTGGCGCCGGTCGCCAACGTCGGGCTGCCATTGGTCTTGGTCACCGTCAGTTCGCCACTGCACACCAGGGTGGTGCCGGCGGTGCCGCTGTCGTTGGCGGGGCTGCTGTCGGCATAGGGCGCCTGCAGGCTGCCGATGGTCGCCGTGTTCGACAGCGGCCCCGGGCAGGCGCTGTTGCGCACGCGCACCGTGCCGGTGATGGTTTCCAGATCACCGGAGGCGGCCAGCGGCAGGGCCGTGGTGCGGTCGCAGCTCAGGTTGGGTCCGGTCTGGGTGCAGCTCCAGCCGCTGGCGGCAAAGGCGCTGGTGACGGTCAGGCCCGCGGGCAGGGTGTCGGTGACACGCAGCACGCCGTCGGCCAGCACGCGGGTTCCGGGGTTGGCATTGGTGGCATCGGTCGCCTGATCGGCCCTGTAGCTCAGGTCGCGGATGGCGCGGCCGTTGTTGCGTGGCGTCAGGCTGTAGGTCAGGGTCTGGCCGGCGGTCACGCTGGCCGGGGCGGATTTCGTGATCGACAGGTCGCCCTGCAGGCAGACGTCGTCGCTGGCCGGCCCCGCCACCAGGCCGGAGTGCTGGCTGCCCGGCACGGTGGTGCCGCTGCCGGGATCGGTTTCGTAGGTGGTGTTGGCCGTGCCGCCCACCTGGGCGCCGGCGCGGTTGGCACTGTTGTGCGTGGCCGGTGCGATCTCGCGCCCGGCGCTGCTGCGCGTCGGGTCGAGGTACTTCACGCCGGCGGGGTTGTGGAAGCAACCCACCGGGGCACTGGCCGGCACGCTGACGACAAAGCTGAGCGTGACCACGCCGGGTGTGCCGGCGGTGAGGCCGGGAATGGTCAGGTTGGCCCAGACCGGGGCTTCTGCTGGCAGTCCGTTGGTGCCCAGGTCGGCGGCCGTACCCGGACTGCCGGCCAGTGCCGGCTGGCCTGGTGTGGCGCCTTCGACGAAGCCGCCCCAGTTGCTGCCCGACAGCGCCGGCGCAAACGCCAGGCCGCTGGTCTGCGAGAAGGTCCAGCCCGGGGGCAGGGTGTTGTCCACCAGATCGGCGCCGATGGCCGCACCGCCGCTGTTGCTGACCACGATGGTGTAGCTGACCGAGGAGGCGCCGGCCGTGGTGACCGTGGGCGTGAGCGTGCTCTTGACCACGCTCAGCTGCGGCAGGCATTGCGCACCGGGACGGGTGCTGAAGCTGCTGTCGGCGGGGGTGGTGTTGCTGCCGGCCGTCCCCGGCGTGGCGCCATGTGCCGCACCGCCGACCGGCCCCTCGCCGGTGTTGGTGATGCCGTTGGCCGCCCCGGCGTTGTCCACCGTGGCCGCCCCGGAACGGATGACCACGCCACCGGCGCCGCCACCACCACCGGCATGGGCCGTGGTGCCGGCCAGAAAGGAGTCGCCGCCGATGCCGCCGCGCACGTTGACCGCGACCCCGCCCAGGCCACCGCCCACGCTCATCAGCACGACCGAACCACCGGCTCCACCGCCGCCGGTGCCGTCGTTGGCGGGCTGGGTGCGCCCATTGGCGCCGTTGGCGTTCACCGTGCCGTTGCCCGTCATGCTGCCGCTGCGCACGATGACGATGCCGCCACCGGCGCCGCCGCTGGAGTTGACGGGGTCGAGACCGTCGTTGTTGCTGCCGCCGGCACCGCCGCCGCCGCCCATGACCACGCGCTGGGGGGTCGCCGACGCGAAGGCCGCTCCGCCGATGCCACGCAGGTCGAAGTCGGCCACGGTGAAGGTGCCCCCGAAGCCGCCGGCCTTCCAGCCGTAGCCGCCAAAGCCCCCTGTGCCGCCGTTGCCGCCGCCGCCGCCGCCGCCGTTGTCACGGGTGCCGTTGCGGTTGTTGCCGCCACCGCCGGCGTTGCCGGGCGCGCCGCGCCCGAGGTCACCATTGGCGTAGCCGCCCCAGGCGGCGCCGTTGTCCTGGCGCAGGCCGGTCTGTTGGTTGAGCACCCAGCGCGGCGTGCCCGCGATGCCCTCACCCTTGCCGGCGTGTTGCCCGCTGGCGGTCGTGGCCACCCAGTCCGGCGGTGTGTCGGTGTCGGACTGGGTACCGGAGTCCCAGTAGGTGGCCGCAGCGCCCCGGAACCCGCGTCCGCTCACATCGATGGTCTGGCCGTTCCAGTTCAGCGCACCCGCCACGTCGAGCACCACCACACCCCCGGTGGTGCCGTTCCAGTGCGGCGCGTCGATCGTGCCGCTGAGGGTCAGGGCCGAATGCTGCGGCACGCGGATCACCTGGAAGCTGCGCCGGTTGGTACTGCTGTCGGCGCTCTGGATGTAGGTGCCCAGCAGTGGCGAGCCGCCGAGGTCCAGCGAGGTGGCGCTGGTGGCCGCTCCCGCACGCACGTATTCGTAGCGGCCGGCCTGGCAGCCGCCGGGTTCGGTGTAGCCGCGACCGGTGCCGTCGCCGGCACCGTAGTTGGCGGTGCTGCTGCTGTCGATGTCGGCGCACTGCATCTGCATCACCACCACCAGGTCCCCGGGGGCCACGGGCGTGGCGGCGCCGGCCGGGCTGCCCAGCGGGATGCTGCCGCCGCCGCTGTAGCTGCCGGTCGCCGGGCGGTAGTAGGTGTTGACGGTGCCGCTGGTGCCGGTGGTGGCATCGCGACCGGGCATGGCGCAGGTCTGGGCCTGTGCGCCCAGCGAGCAGGCGGCCCATGTCATCAGGGTCAGCAGGCGGCCCGTGGGAACACCCCGCATCCCTTGTCTGGTGTTTCTGCGGGGGGCGGATGTCTGGGTCGGCGTCATGGTTTTATTGTCCTGGCCGTGCAGCAGGCGACGACGGCCGCCTGGGCGCTGGAATGTGCCGAATGTCATGCGGCAGCCGTTGGCGAGCCGCGTGCCCGGGGCCTGCGGCAGCCGATATACTGCCGCCAGCGCCGATTTGTTCCGGATTGCGGGCGCTCTAAAAATGCCGCTAAAGGGGAGATGCCCGGTCTGCCTCTTGGTGTTCCGGGCTTTTCTCTTTTCGGACCTGCCTTGCAGGAGACCACAGTGATCGTCACACCCCAGACCTTCCGGTTCGACACGCCGCTGCCGCTCAGGAGCGGCGCCGTGCTGCCGGCCTACGAACTCAGCGTCGAGACCTACGGCACGCTCAACGCCGACCGCTCCAACGCGGTGCTGATCTGCCACGCCCTCAACGCCAGCCACCACGTGGCCGGGTTCCACGCCGACGAACACGGTCAGCCCATCGCCCGCAGCGAAGGCTGGTGGCACAACATGATCGGCCCCGGCAAGGCGGTGGACACGAACCGCTGGTTCGTCATCGGGGTCAACAACATCGGGTCCTGCTTCGGCAGCACCGGCCCGACCCACACCAACCCCGCCACCGGCCAGCCCTGGGGTGCGGACTTCCCGGTGATCACGGTGGAAGACTGGGTCGACGCACAGGCCCGCTTGCTGGACGCGCTGGGCATTCAACAGCTGGCGGCCGTGATGGGCGGCAGCCTGGGCGGCATGCAGACCCTGAGCTGGACCTTGCAGTACCCCGACCGTGTGCGCCACGCCGTGGTGGTGGCCAGCGCGCCCAACCTCACGGCCGAGAACATCGCCTTCAACGAGGTGGCGCGCCGCGCCATCGTGACCGACCCGGACTTCTGCGGTGGCCACTACCTGCGCGAAGGCACGCTGCCGCGCCGCGGCCTGCGCATCGCCCGCATGATCGGCCACATCACGTACCTGAGCGACGACGTGATGAACGAGAAGTTCGGCCGGACTTTGAGGGCCGCCGATGGCGAAGACCCGACGGCCGCCGCCGAACTGGCGTATCGCTACTCGACGCAGGACGTCGAATTCCAGATCGAGAGCTATTTGAGATACCAGGGCGACAAGTTCAGCGAGTACTTCGACGCCAACACCTACCTGCTGATCACGCGTGCGCTCGACTACTTCGACCCGGCGCGCGAGTTCGACGGCAACCTCAGCGCCGCCCTCGCCCGTGCGAAGGCCAGGTTCCTGCTGGTGAGCTTCACCACCGACTGGCGCTTCTCGCCCGCGCGCAGCCGCGAGATCGTCAAGGCCCTGCTGGAAAACCGGCGCGACGTGAGCTACGCCGAGATCGACGCGCCGCACGGCCACGACGCCTTCCTGCTGGACGATCCGCGCTACCACGCGGCGGTGCGCAGCTACTTTGAACAGACGGTGTCCCAAGGCGTGAAGACGGAGGTGGCCCATGGCTGACCCGACCATCCTGCACAGCATCGCCCGCCTGGTGCCGCCGGGCTCGCGCGTGCTCGACCTGGGCTGCGGCGACGGCGCCCTGCTGGCCCACCTGCGCGACGCGCGCCAGTGCACCGGTTACGGCGTGGAGATCGACGACGCCAAGGTGCACGCCTGCCTCAAGCGCGGCGTCAACGTGCTGCAGCTGAACCTGGAAGACGGACTGAACATGTTCGGCGACGACGCCTTCGACGTGGTGCTGCAGATCGACACCCTGCAACACCTGCGCAACGCCGAGACCATGTTGCGCGAGACCGCGCGCGTGGGCCGCAGCGGCGTGGTGGCTTTCCCCAACTTCGCCCACTGGCCCAACCGCCTGGCCGTGCTGCAGGGCCGCATGCCGGTGACCAAGCGCCTGCCCTACCAGTGGTACGACACGCCCAACATCCGCGTCGGCACCTACGCCGACTTCGAGGTGCTGGCGCGCAGCTGCGGGCTGAGCATCACCGACAGCTTCGGTCTGCACGAGGGGCAGGAAGTGCGCACGCTGCCCAACTTGCTGGCCAGCACGGCCGTCTTCAAATTCAACAACTGAAACGGTGAACTAGAATCGCCGCTCACCCGTCATGGGGGAGTAGCCGCCCTGCAGCCTGCAGGGGCCCGCGTCAACACACTTGGTCCTCACGACCATGGCGCGGGCAGCCTGGGTCCACACCCAGCCTGGCAAGACCTGTGACCACAACGCCTCCGGTCGGGCCGGGGATGCGTCGTGGTCATGTCATTGGTCTGGCCCTGAGGACAACATCTTGGAAGCATTCCTGGTCTCCACCGGCATCGTCGCGCTCGGTGAAATGGGCGACAAGACGCAGCTGCTGGCGATGCTGCTGGCCGCCAAATTCCGCCGTCCCTGGCCCATCGTCGCCGGCATCCTGGTCGCCACCCTGGCCAACCATGCGCTGGCGGGAGCCGTCGGCCAGTGGGTGGCCGACGCCATCGGCCCGCAGTGGCTGCGCTGGATCATCGGCGCCTCCTTCCTGGCCATGGCGGTGTGGATGCTGATCCCCGACAAGATCGATGAAGACGAGACCGACGCCAAGGGCCTGCGCCTGGGCGTGTTCGGCACCACGGTGGTGGCCTTCTTCCTGGCGGAAATGGGCGACAAGACGCAGATCGCCACCGTGGCCCTGGCCGCGCGTTACGACGCGGTGGTGGCCGTGGTGGCCGGCACCACGCTGGGCATGATGATCGCCAATGCCCCGGCGGTCTGGTTGGGCGAGAAGATCGCCCAGAAGGTCTCGATGACGCTGGTGCACGCCATCTCGGCCCTCATTTTCGCGGTGCTGGGCCTGCTGACCCTGTTCAACGTCGGCCGCCTGTTCTGAGGTTTCGGCGCCGGGGCGCCGTCTGCCGCGCACCCGGAGTCAGGGTCGCCCACTCGCCACCGGAGTGACCAAACCGGCGATTCGGGGCCGAAATGCACCCTTTTTTCGCACTTCAGTCACCTGCCTGTGCGCCGATAGTGTGGATGACAGCCGTGCAATGGCATCCCTTGGAGGGATGCGGGAATGGCTGGCGATACCCGGGAGTGGGCGTCCTGCCGGGGTCGGTCCACGAGCGCCCGATCATTACAACGGTATCCCCATGAACCAGACATCCACCGGATTCGGCATCGCCAAGCGGCTGTACGCCGTCAGTGCGCTGATCACCCTCGGTCTCGCGGCGCTGGCGGTCTTCGCCTGGAGCAGCCTGCACCAAGCGGCCGACATGGCCGATTTCACGGCCAAAAACCGTGTGCCCCAGCTCAATGCCATGGCCGAGCTGGAACTCAACGTCACCCAGACTTCGCTCCAGCTGCGCCACGCCATCCTGGCGCGCAACCCGCAGGAGCTGCAGGACACGCTGAACTACATCGGCGAGAAACGCAAGCACATGGACGAGGTGCTGGGCGACTTCGAGAAGCGCCTGTTCTCGCCGGAAGGCAAGGCGCACTTCGGTCAGATCCCCCCGCTGTTGGCCGACTTCTGGCGCGCCGGTGAAGCCAACGTCGCGCTGATCCGGGAAGGCAAGAAGGACGAAGCCTTCGCCTACCTCGTGGACACCACCATTCCCAAGCGCAACGCTTTGCTCAAGGTGCTGCATTCAGGCGCCGAGATCCAGTCGGCCGGTCTGGAGAACGACATTGGTCGGGTCGAGGAGCAGGTGCTGACCGCGTCCAGCCTGGTGGCGGTCTCGGCAGCCGTGATCGCTGCGCTGCTCGTGGGCTTCTCGGCCTGGGTGGCCGGCCAGCTGCGCCGCCGCGTGGCCCTGGCCCAGGGCATGGCCGAGAAGGTGCGCGACGGTGACCTGACGACGACCGAGGCCGACACGGCCCGCGACGAATTCTCGCCCCTGCTGTCCGCCATGCGCGAGATGCAGGCGTCCCTGAGCCGGGTGGTGACCACCGTGCGCCAGAACGCCGAGGGTGTGGCCACGGCCAGCGCGCAGATCGCGCAGGGCAACCAGGACCTGTCCAGCCGCACCGAGCAGCAGGCCAGCGCACTGGAAGAAACCAGCGCCAGCATGGAAGAGATGGGCTCGACGGCCAGCCAGAACGCCGACAACGCGCGCGCCGCCAGCCAGCTGGCGGCCAGCGCCAGCGCCGTGGCGGTGCAGGGTGGCGAGGTGGTCAGCCAGGTGGTGGCGACCATGCGCGAGATCCAGCACAGCAGCCAGAAGATCAGCGACATCATCGGCACCATCGACGGCATTGCGTTCCAGACCAACATCCTGGCGCTGAACGCGGCGGTGGAAGCCGCCCGTGCCGGCGAACAGGGCCGCGGCTTTGCGGTGGTGGCCGGCGAGGTGCGCACGCTGGCGCAGCGCAGCGCCGAAGCGGCCAAGGAAATCAAGCAGCTGATCAGCGCCAGCGTGGAGCGTGTGGAGCAGGGCACGACCCTGGTCGATCAGGCCGGCAGCACCATGCAGGAAGTGGTGCAGTCGATCCAGCGCGTGACCGACATCGTGGGCGAGATCAGCAGCGCCAGCCAGGAGCAGAACGCGGGCGTGAACCAGGTCAGCGAAGCGGTGAGCAACATGGACCAGACCACGCAGCAGAACGCGGCGCTGGTGGAAGAGAGTGCATCGGCTGCGGCCAGCCTGCGCACACAGGCCGACCAGCTGCTGCAGGCGGTGAGCGTGTTCCGCACCGATGGTGGTCGCAGCAGCGGCTTCTCGCCGGTGTCCGCGGTGTCGCAGACCCTGGCGTCCGTGGCCGCGCCGCCCGCACTGGCGGCACCGGTGGCGCGCAAGCCAGCGGCCGTCGCGCCCGCGGTCCGTCGCGACCCGCCCCGCGCCAAACCGGCCGCAGCGGCCGGCCCGGTGTCCGCGCCCGCCGCCAAGCCCGTTCCGGCCGGCGACGCGAACGACGACTGGGAAAGCTTCTGAGCCCCGCAGCAAGGATCACGACATGGAACTGACCACCCGGACCCAGGCCGAGAGCGGCCGCAGCGTGGGCGTCCAGCAGGGCGCGCACGCCGAGTTTCTGACCTTCCGCCTGGGGGCGGAGGAGTACGGCATCGACATCCTGCGGGTGCAGGAGATCCGCAGCTACGAAGAGCCCACGCGCATTGCCAACGCGCCGCACTTCATCAAGGGCGTGGTGAACCTGCGCGGGGTGATCGTGCCGGTGGTGGACCTGCGCATCAAGCTCAATTGCGAGAAGGTCGAATACAACGGCTTCACGGTGGTGATCGTGCTGAACGTGCACGGTCGCGTGGTGGGTGCGGTGGTGGACTCGGTCTCGGACGTGCTGGAGCTGAGCCATGAGCTGATCAAGCCGGCGCCGGAGATGAACACGACGGTGGACACGAGTTTCATCACGGGCATCGCCAGCGTGGGTGAGCGCATGCTGATCCTGATGGACATCGCCGCGCTGATGAGCAGCGCCGACATGGGGCTGATGGACAGCGCCTCTCAGAACCTGCAGTGACCGGGGCGATCCCCGGTACGGCAACAGGGCGTCCGGGAGGCGCCCTTTTTTGGGTCGCCACGGTCCGGGACTGAGAACCTTTGGGTTCACCGGCACGACGAGTGCCGGGTTTGCCGGTACCCGACGGCGCTTTTTCCGCCTTTAGCGCCCCGCTCCGAGGCCGATATTCCATGGACCGAAGCCGTTTTTCCACGAGGACCCGACCATGGACATCCCAGCCCGCACAGGCGCTGTCGCCGACAAGACCCGCAACGTGGGCGCTCAGCAGGGCGCGCACGCCGAATTCCTGACCTTCCGCCTGGGGGCGGAGGAGTACGGCATCGACATCCTGCGGGTGCAGGAGATCCGCAGCTACGAAGAGCCCACGCGCATTGCCAACGCGCCGCACTTCATCAAGGGCGTGGTGAACCTGCGCGGGGTGATCGTGCCGGTGGTGGACCTGCGCATCAAGCTCAATTGCGAGAAGGTCGAATACAACGGCTTCACGGTGGTGATCGTGCTGAACGTGCACGGTCGCGTGGTGGGTGCGGTGGTGGACTCGGTCTCGGACGTGCTGGAGCTGAGCCATGAGCTGATCAAGCCGGCGCCGGAGATGAACACGACGGTGGACACGAGTTTCATCACGGGCATCGCCAGCGTGGGTGAGCGCATGCTGATCCTGATGGACATCGCCGCGCTCATGAGCAGCGCCGACATGGGGCTGATGGACAGCGCCTCGCAGAACCTGCAGTGACATTGACTCGCCCTCTTTGAGCGACGACGGAGACCCCGCATGAACTTCAACAACCTCAAGATCGGCCAGCGCCTGGGACTGGGATTCGGCATGGTGCTGCTGCTGCTGGTCGTGCTCGCTGGCGTGGCGCTCAGTGCCATGAACGCGGCGACCCGGAGCCAGCATGAGCTGGTCGACATGAAGGGGCGCGCCGCCATGGCCGACGAGTGGGTGGCCAGCACGCAGCTGAACATCAACCGCGTGCTGGCGCTCGCCAAGTCCGGGGCCAATCCGCAGGTGGATGCCTACTTCAAGCCCCTGATCGCCGAGACCACGGAGCGCATCAACGTGCTGCAGAAGTCCCTGGAGGAGGTGGTGTCCTCGGACGAAGGCAAGGCCCTGCTGGCGGATATCGCCGAGCGGCGCAAGGAATACATCGCCATTCGCAAGGCCTATTTCGAGGCGCTCAAGGGCGCCGAACCGGGCGCCGAGGCGCAGCTCAATGAAAAACTGCTGCCGGCGGCACAGCGCTACATCGGCACCATGCAGGAGCTGCAGCGCTACGAACACAGTCTGGTGGGGGTGGCCATGCAGCAGGCCGAAGACACCGCTGCGCGCCAGCGCTTCCTGATCGGTGGCATCGCCGCCGTGGCGCTGCTGGTGGGCCTGGCGGTCGCCTGGCGCATCACCCGCTCGGTGCTGGTGCCGGTGGCCAGTGCGGTGCAGGCCGCGCGGGCGGTGGCCGAGGGCGACCTGACCCAGACCCTGCGGGTGGATCGCAGCGATGAACTGGGCGCGTTGCAGAAGGCGCTGGCCGACATGAAGCAATCGCTGCTGGGGACCGTCACCCAGGTGCGCCAGGCCAGCGACAGCATCGGGGTGGCGTCGGCGGAGATTGCCAGCGGCAACCAGGACCTGAGCGCCCGCACCGAGCAGGCGGCGAGCAACCTGGAGGAGACTGCCGCTTCCATGGAACAGCTCACCAGCACGGTGCGCAACAGCGCCGACGCGGCGCGCCAGGCCAATCAGCTCGCGGCCAGCGCCAGCGAGGTCGCGGTGCGCGGCGGCCAGGTGGTGCAGCAGGTGGTCTCGACCATGCAGGACATCCACCACAGCAGCCAGAAGATCAGCGACATCATCGGCACCATCGACGGCATTGCGTTCCAGACCAATATCCTGGCGCTGAACGCGGCGGTGGAAGCCGCCCGTGCGGGCGAACAGGGCCGCG